>CBDALO010000018.1:0-142021 GCA_965196985.1 Gammaproteobacteria bacterium
TACGAACGATACTTCTGAGAAGCTTTTGGGGTTTGGTTTTACAACGACGGATATTGAGCGTTTAAACTATGTTTCTACAACAGGAAAAACGGTAGCTACTTTATTAAAGCATGTCGAGCTTTTGAAGAATCATTATCATTACAGTTGCGAGCAGCTCGTTGGTATTGCAGCACGTACAGGTGGGGCAAGCAGTCTTGATGCTTTAACAGAAACTCACGAAAATCTTATTTTATGCTATAACCGTGAAGAAATAGTGCGAGCTGCATCACATAGCAGTGGTTATTCCAACTTAAAGAGTCTTGCTAGATGTTCGCTTTCTTTGATGGCGGCTGGATATAGCAAAAATATTATTCTTGACACTGTTTGCTGTAATGGTGGTGGAGCAAAGTTAGATGAGATTTTGGCAAAAATTCCTCCGCAGGTTTTAGGTCAATCGTTAACTATGCCGCTGCCTCATGCTGAGGAACATAGTTTGCCTCCTATGGCACAAAGTAATAATTTGGTAGACTCTCAAACAGCAGATAATAAAGCTCCAATAGAGAGTTTAACTACTGCTCAGCCATTAATGAGATTCCCCTCTACTTTATCAATTTCTTCACCAGGGATTATGGCACCAGACTTTGATGCCTTTCTAAGTACAATTTTAAATTCTCCAATGCCCCCCCCGGCGCATTGCAAAGACAATCATCATTTGATCAGTTCTTACAGAGCTTTGCTGACACTCCCTTAGATTTATCCACTATAGCGAAGGAAAGCGACCAAGTTGTTGACCAAGGAAAACAATTAGATGTTGCTATAAATGCTGATAGTTCTGAGTCACAAGTTGCTAGTGCGCCATCCTTTCTGTAAATTCCATTGACTTGCTGAAAATAAGCAGGCGACTCAGTCAGATTAGAAATTCCTTTTAAGGTAAACTTAACCAAAAAAGAGGAATGACAATGAGCTGCTATAAAAATGAGAACTTAATCGAAGAAGCCATACATGTTTTAGCGATGGAGGGGTTTGAAGCTTTACCTAAGCTTGTCTCCAGGTTGATGAATGAGGCTATGTTAATAGAAAGGGAGCGCCATTTAAATGCCAGTCCTTATGAGCGAACTGGCGATAGAAACGGATATGCGAACGGCTTTAAACCAAGGTTAATTAACACAGGTCAAGGTCAGCTTGAGCTACAGATACCGCAGGTTAGAGACTCCAATGAAGCCTTCTATCCATCAGTCTTAGAGCGAGGTGTACGCTCTGATAGAGCACTTAAGCTGGCTGTCGCTGAAATGTATGTGCATGGGGTTTCCACGCGCAAAGTTGAAAAGGTGCTAAAGCAACTCTGTGGAACAGATATTTCAAGCACAGAGGTAAGCCGTTGCGCTAAATTGTTGGATGAAGATTTAAAGAAATGGCGAAATAAGCTGTTAGGAAAGATAAAATATCTTTGGCTAGATGCACGTTATGAGAAGGTGCGCACTAGCGGCACAGTACAAGACTGTGCGGTATTGATAGCCTATGGCTTTGATGAATCAACCGGCAAGAGAACAGTGCTAGGTGTTTCTGTTGCGTTATCAGAGGCTGAGGTACATTGGCGTGATTTTCTTCAGCAGTTGGTTGAGCGAGGTATACATGGTATTGAGTTGATTACTAGCGACGCTCATACTGGCCTAAAAGCCGCTAGAAGAGCTGTGTTCCCCAGTGTTCCTTGGCAACGCTGCCAATTTCATTTGCAGCAAAATGCTCAGGCTCACATACCAAAGCGCTCAATGAAGGAACCAGTAGCTGAGGAGATTACAGCTATATTTAATGCCTCAAACATTCATGAGTCGGAAAGACTATTGGCTATGGCGGTAGATAAATATCAGCAAACAGCACCAGAGCTTTCTTCTTGGTTGGAAGTGAATATACCGGAGGGCTTAGTAGTGATGAACTTTGACAGGCCGCATCAAAAAAGATTAAGAACCAGTAACATAGCTGAGCGCGTAGACAGAGAGGTAAAAAGAAGGACGCATACAGTTGGAATTTTCCCTAATACTGAATCGTGCCTAAGGCTCGTATCAGCTGTTTTAGTGGAAATTGATGACCAGTGGAGCGGATCACCTAGATACTTAAGTTGAAGTGAATAATAAGGCTTCATAGGGTTTTAGGATAGATCATTCTTGTTCTTATTAACGAGATATAATTGCTATTACCTAAAAGTTAATAATTTATTTTGAGAGGAGAAAAATTTGAGGTATAAATAATTTTTTAGATTGATTAGCATAATTAATTTAAGATATTATGCGATGAGACAGGTACAATAGAGTGCCATTTAGAATTTTAAAGGTTTTTCTAAGTACTGAAGTTGGTTTTTACAGACAAAATAACGCTCTATCCACAAGTTGAGCAAGCCGCTTCTTCTAGTGCTGCAAATCAACGGCAGAGCAGTGTGACTATAGTAAGGCAGCTCACCAGGCAGTTGTCTTGTGTTATAACAGGGCAGAGTTTTCCTGAGCAGGACTTAAGATTTTTTAGTGAGCTTACTGACTCTACTGCATCTTCTTCAATGCCGACACAAACTTCTAGTGCCATTTTGTCGGGCCTAGTTGAACGCAGTGTTGATAGAGTATCTACTGAAAAAGCAGGTGCTTTAGAGCAGCCAACTATCCCGGTTATTCCTTTAGTTTCTGAGCATGGGCGTCTAGCTAAGCTTGGTTATACGAGTGATGAGATTTTTAAAGTTGCTTTTCGTGATCTAGATAGCGCAAAAAACAATCTCCATTATCTTGAGGTGTATCATCACTGTTTAAATCATAGGGGTTATGATAGGAAAGCTATTTTAGCAATTGCTTTAAACGAGCAAGCCAGTGTAAAAGACAACTTGGATAAAATTGCCAGGCAGCCCGAGAAGCGGTTAACTCTTGCTAATTCATCGCATCTATTTTCCCAAACGCAGCAATTGCCTCATCAGGTGCCAAGTAACGATGTAGTTAATGTGCGTCCGAACTTTAGTTCGCTATAGTGTTATTGTAGTGCTTAGAATTGTTACTCCCGTCAATAGGCCCGAGAAGGCTACCTTCATTTTTCTAAAGGTGAGGGGGGCTTTCTCAAATTAAAATTAGAGAACTTATCGATTGGTGAGTATGTTTTTGCAGGTTATGAGAGATGGCTTAATCAAATTGACTGCAAAACTCCTTGGTCTTACAAAGTATTTCAAGCCTACCAAGAAGGTTACATTGACTATTACTTAGTGAGCGCCAGTAGCAAGTTATGATAATTGCATTTATTGCTTTTTAATTATCACTTGCTCTAAGTAGTGAATATTGGTGCCGCCATTTACAAAACCTTCATCTTGCATAATAGCTTCGCTAGTGCGCCATCCTTTCTGTAAATTCCATTGACTTGCTGAAAATAAGCAGGCGACTCAGTCAGATTAGAAATTCCTTTTAAGGTAAACTTAACCAAAAAAGAGGAATGACAATGAGCTGCTATAAAAATGAGAACTTAATCGAAGAAGCCATACATGTTTTAGCGATGGAGGGGTTTGAAGCTTTACCTAAGCTTGTCTCCAGGTTGATGAATGAGGCTATGTTAATAGAAAGGGAGCGCCATTTAAATGCCAGTCCTTATGAGCGAACTGGCGATAGAAACGGATATGCGAACGGCTTTAAACCAAGGTTAATTAACACAGGTCAAGGTCAGCTTGAGCTACAGATACCGCAGGTTAGAGACTCCAATGAAGCCTTCTATCCATCAGTCTTAGAGCGAGGTGTACGCTCTGATAGAGCACTTAAGCTGGCTGTCGCTGAAATGTATGTGCATGGGGTTTCCACGCGCAAAGTTGAAAAGGTGCTAAAGCAACTCTGTGGAACAGATATTTCAAGCACAGAGGTAAGCCGTTGCGCTAAATTATTGGATGAAGATTTAAAGAAATGGCGAAATAAGCCGTTAGGAAAGATAAAATATCTTTGGCTAGATGCACGTTATGAGAAGGTGCGCACTAGCGGCACAGTACAAGACTGTGCGGTATTGATAGCCTATGGCTTTGATGAATCAACCGGCAAGAGAACAGTGCTAGGTGTTTCTGTTGCGTTATCAGAGGCTGAGGTACATTGGCGTGATTTTCTTCAGCAGTTGGTTGAGCGAGGTATACATGGTATTGAGTTGATTACTAGCGACGCTCATACTGGCCTAAAAGCCGCTAGAAGAGCTGTGTTCCCCAGTGTTCCTTGGCAACGCTGCCAATTTCATTTGCAGCAAAATGCTCAGGCTCACATACCAAAGCGCTCAATGAAGGAACCAGTAGCTGAGGAGATTACAGCTATATTTAATGCCTCAAACATTCATGAGTCGGAAAGACTATTGGCTATGGCGGTAGATAAATATCAGCAAACAGCACCAGAGCTTTCTTCTTGGTTGGAAGTGAATATACCGGAGGGCTTAGTAGTGATGAACTTTGACAGGCCGCATCAAAAAAGATTAAGAACCAGTAACATAGCTGAGCGCGTAAACAGAGAGGTAAAAAGAAGGACGCATACAGTTGGAATTTTCCCTAATACTGAATCGTGCCTAAGGCTCGTATCAGCTGTTTTAGTGGAAATTGATGACCAGTGGAGCGGATCACCTAGATACTTAAGTTGAAGTGAATGCTAGTGCGCCATCCTTTCTGTAAATTCCATTGACTTGCTGAAAATAAGCAGGCGACTCAGTCAGATTAGAAATTCCTTTTAAGGTAAACTTAACCAAAAAAGAGGAATGACAATGAGCTGCTATAAAAATGAGAACTTAATCGAAGAAGCCATACATGTTTTAGCGATGGAGGGGTTTGAAGCTTTACCTAAGCTTGTCTCCAGGTTGATGAATGAGGCTATGTTAATAGAAAGGGAGCGCCATTTAAATGCCAGTCCTTATGAGCGAACTGGCGATAGAAACGGATATGCGAACGGCTTTAAACCAAGGTTAATTAACACAGGTCAAGGTCAGCTTGAGCTACAGATACCGCAGGTTAGAGACTCCAATGAAGCCTTCTATCCATCAGTCTTAGAGCGAGGTGTACGCTCTGATAGAGCACTTAAGCTGGCTGTCGCTGAAATGTATATGCATGGGGTTTCCACGCGCAAAGTTGAAAAGGTGCTAAAGCAACTCTGTGGAACAGATATTTCAAGCACAGAGGTAAGCCGTTGCGCTAAATTGTTGGATGAAGATTTAAAGAAATGGCGAAATAAGCCGTTAGGAAAGATAAAATATCTTTGGCTAGATGCACGTTATGAGAAGGTGCGCACTAGCGGCACAGTACAAGACTGTGCGGTATTGATAGCCTATGGCTTTGATGAATCAACCGGCAAGAGAACAGTGCTAGGTGTTTCTGTTGCGTTATCAGAGGCTGAGGTACATTGGCGTGATTTTCTTCAGCAGTTGGTTGAGCGAGGTATACATGGTATTGAGTTGATTACTAGCGACGCTCATACTGGCCTAAAAGCCGCTAGAAGAGCTGTGTTCCCCAGTGTTCCTTGGCAACGCTGCCAATTTCATTTGCAGCAAAATGCTCAGGCTCACATACCAAAGCGCTCAATGAAGGAACCAGTAGCTGAGGAGATTACAGCTATATTTAATGCCTCAAACATTCATGAGTCGGAAAGACTATTGGCTATGGCGGTAGATAAATATCAGCAAACAGCACCAGAGCTTTCTTCTTGGTTGGAAGTGAATATACCGGAGGGCTTAGTAGTGATGAACTTTGACAGGCCGCATCAAAAAAGATTAAGAACCAGTAACATAGCTGAGCGCGTAAACAGAGAGGTAAAAAGAAGGACGCATACAGTTGGAATTTTCCCTAATACTGAATCGTGCCTAAGGCTCGTATCAGCTGTTTTAGTGGAAATTGATGACCAGTGGAGCGGATCACCTAGATACTTAAGTTGAAGTGAATAATAAGGCTTCATAGGGTTTTAGGATAGATCATTCTTGTTCTTATTAACGAGATATAATTGCTATTACCTAAAAGTTAATAATTTATTTTGAGAGGAGAAAAATTTGAGGTATAAATAATTTTTTAGATTGATTAGCATAATTAATTTAAGATATTATGCGATGAGACAGGTACAATAGTGTGCCATTTAGAATTTTAAAGGTTTTTCTAAGTACTGAAGTTGGTTTTTACAGACAAAATAACGCTCTATCAAGTGAATAATAAGGCTTCATAGGGTTTTAGGATAGATCATTCTTGTTCTTATTAACGAGATATAATTGCTATTACCTAAAAGTTAATAATTTATTTTGAGAGGAGAAAAATTTGAGGTATAAATAATTTTTTAGATTGATTAGCATAATTAATTTAAGATATTATGCGATGAGACAGGTACAATAGAGTGCCATTTAGAATTTTAAAGGTTTTTCTAAGTACTGAAGTTGGTTTTTACAGACAAAATAACGCTCTATCATAGCTTCATCAAAACTGACAACATTTATGGGGAATATCAATAGAGTCCCAAGTTGAATGTCCCCTGCAATTTTCCATGTTAAATAAAAGCAATAGATGCCATAGCTTAAGTATGAAAAAGCTCATATTTAGCTCATATCCCTGGTTCAGAATTTAAATAATCAAAAATGGTTTTAATTCAGGAGTAATATTAATGCGCATAATAGAATTACCGCCAAAAACCAAATCCAGCGAATATGCAAAGCTACTTAATGACATCCATAGCCAAGGTTTTTTCTTTATTAAGGCAAGCCAACCGCTTCAAACCACAGCTGGAGAAGAGATTCGTTTTGCAGACACTTTGTTTCGTTTAGATAGTTCAACATGGGTTATCCTTGAGGGTGTAATTGGACAAGGTAGCTTTGGAGTAGTTTATAAAGGTACAAAAAAAATAAAAATCGAACGAGGCTTCATCGGCTCTTACGCAGCTAAGTTGGAACAAGCCAATCAACCCATTGTCGTTAAACAACAGTTTTTCAACCAAGTTGAGGATCAACAGTCGCTGTATGAGGACATTATCGAAGAAACTAACCTATTAAGAAACCATGAAATCAAGGTCTTCTCTCCTGCTCAAGACAGGAATGGAATATATATAGCCATGGAAGATTGTGGACAAAGTTTTGATGATTTTTTGCAAGAAAGAAGGACTCTAACGCCCAAAGAGCGAATATCCTGTGCGCTTTCTATTTTGAATGAAATTAATTTGTTGCAACAAAAAGGGACTGTACATTGCGATCTTAAGCCAGAAAACATTTGCGTTAAAGTAGTAAGTGGAAGGTTGCAATGTATATTAATTGACTTCGGCATGTCGCATCGTCAGGGCGAGATAGTCAAAGAAGGATTAGGCGGAACTCCGGCCTATATTGCGCCAGAGCAAGCAGCCTTAAAAGCTAGAGAAGTTTGTGAAAATTTTCAAGACTTATACGCCTTAGTTGGTATATTGGCCCGGCTATTTGGCTGTGATGACACATTACTTGCTTTTAAAGATAGGGTTTTTAATGTTACAGGGGATCTACTTCAGACTAGTAAGGAGCCTTATGACTTTTCTAGCCTATGGGATGGTATTAATGTTAACGAATTTGATGAAATTTTCAAAAGTGACCTGCTACAAGTTTTACAAGAGCTATCTAACCCCAATCCTCATAGTCGCCCTTCACTAACTGTCGTTATTAAGTTCTTTACACATGCAATGATTAAGTATCACTCCCTACAGCCGGAGGCCCGTGCTAATGAATCGAGTTTCCAGCAACGAGGTTTTCATCATAGCGACCTATCCTATTATGAAAGCATTAAACACTATTATAATAGCCACCAAAGCGTACAAGCTATTGATGATTATGAACCAGTTGAGCGCTCTATCGAAGCAAGCAAAAAAATCCTTATTATGGATAAGAAAAAACTGTTAAAACAAGTAACTATAATTTATCAAGGCAACAATGATAGAAGTTTTTTTGATTGCTTGCGTAGTTATACTTCATGGCTAGCAAGGCAAAATAAAATTTTAATAGCTAACTTTAGCAGCTCAGCAGAATATAGAGCTCAAAGAGAATCACTGCTTGATACATCAAAGCAAATATTTCAAATGATAAGTTTCACATTAAGTTCAGGGCACCAGTATCTAGCCTCCCTGCTATTATCCTTAAATTCAGGAGAAGGCTTAAGTGAAGGATCTCTTGAGTGGCTCTCCACTCTTCCCATAACTCATCGCGGGTTTTTAGATGAGTTTACCGAAAATAGAGCTTCTCAAGAGCAAGTTAAAGCAGAGTTCGAGCAATTAAAGCTTAGAGTTATTGAAAGCTATATGACATGCGGAATTTTAGCGAAGCTAATGAATATACATAATGACCTTGAAACTTTTTTACCTTATCAAGCGCAATGTTCTTGGAGGCATAACTCACCCTGCAGCTTTGAGGAAGTACTTAGGGAGCTAGAAGACAAGAAGGAATATTTAATCGATATTGACCTATCAATATCAACCTATAAAAATGTCGTAAAAAATCAGAGTGATCCAATTGTATCTGTAACAAGAGGTTTTGTTTTAGAACAATGCGAACAATGTAGCAGCCTTCTAAGATCTCGATTTAACTATCAAAAAGGGCTGATTGTTAGCGCCGCTAAAGCAAGCCATTTTATTTCTCAACTAAATCAGACACTCCAAAACCCTAATCAAATTGACACTATAAAAGGCGACTACAAATCTATTAGGGCTAGCTTAGCTTCTTTTCAAAGAGTAAATAGCTTATATGCTAGAGATTTGGTAAGTTTATTTGATCGAGAATATATAGCTTGCCATGCTAAAAAAACTTTATTGTTATTTGATACCTTAATTAAACGTACTGAAACTTTAGAAACACTGTTAGACGTAGCAGACTTTGAAGAGACAGCTAAAAACACTGTAGAAGAATTGTTTTCTTTAATTAATAGCAGTGAAACAAATTACCAGGAGATATTCTTTGAAAAGTTACAAGGAGAACTTAATTCTAACTATAATCATCTGTCGTATTACTTTGAAGGGGTATTAACCTACAACCAGTTAAAGCTATTAATGTTAAAGACGTTCAAAGATAAGGCTAGTTCAAAATCAACTTTATTAAACATTCCTGATTTAATCTCAAGCCAAAACTTTGAGGAGGATAGCAAGTACTGCCTTAGGGTATTATTTAAAGTCAGTCTTTTTGAAAAGACTGCGCCCTTATTAAATAGGATCACCCTTGTTCAGCCGTCGTCTAGGATAAACTTGTTCCAAAAAGCTTATCAATCAATTTTTTACAATTATTTTAAGCAATTGATTGAAAAACAAGCTTTCGAAAAATTTAGACTAGTAATGAATGCATTTTACCAATATGCAGAAAACCCCAGCACTGACAGTTATTTTCACTTAGAGACTGTTATAAGAGCAAAACATAGAAATGACGATGGCAAACAAGGATTACGGTTATTATCCGCTTTGAGGCTCAATGATTCCGCAGAGACAAACCAAATAGTCGCTTGCCAAGTACGTAGAACAGGTTAATGTTGAACGAAGGCCAGCGAGTTTAGCTTATTTGTAAAAGTTCAGACTGGATCTGTGGGTAGCTTTAGTTCATGTAATTAGTCAGTGGCTTAAATAATGTGTTTTACTTGAAAAGGAGGCTTAAGGTACGACTAAAAGTCCGGCAGGACGAGAAAATACAAAGTCTGAACGGCGAAAGCTAGTTTGCTACAATGCCACAACGATAGTAACGGTTAATTTCAGCTTGTGGGGCTGCACTATGCTAGTTGAATTTAGTGGGCTGAGGGTGCTCGGTAATGGGAAGTTTTCTATAACTTCACAAGGCTTTACACAGGTGAGTTGTGATAATTATTCTTATAACAGCCTTTGGTAAGAAAGTTACAGCTGATAAGCTAAAGAGAGAAAGTCTATTCTATTACCTTATAGAAGGCTTATTTAAAAAAGCAAATCGGTATTAATGATGAAGCTAAAGATTACGCTTATTGTTTTTTAATTATCACTTGCTCTAAGTAGTGAATATTGGTGCCGCCATTTACAAAACCTTCATCTTGCATAATAGCTTGATGAAGTTCGATGTTTGTTTTAATGCCGTCAATATGGATTTCATCCAGTGCGTTACGCATCCGGGCAATGGCGCTCTCACGGTCTTCACCATAGGCGATGAGCTTTGCAATCAAAGAGTCGTAGTAAGGTGGTACTTCATAGCCATTGTAGATGTGTGAGTCAACACGAATGCCTGGGCCGCCGGGGGCATGA
This sequence comes from Gammaproteobacteria bacterium, assembly GCA_965196985.1. Taxonomy (GTDB): domain Bacteria; phylum Pseudomonadota; class Gammaproteobacteria; order UBA12402; family UBA12402; genus 2-12-FULL-35-23. The sequence goes on from CBDALO010000018.1 coordinate 10,188, forward strand.
TAAAGTTCAATCTTACCCGGGCTGGGGATAAAGCTTTTGGCATCTTCAGCGTTAATGCGGCATTCAATCGCATGACCAGTGAGTTTAATATCGCTTTGTTGTAGGGATAAAGGTTCACCCATGGCAATTTTAATTTGTTCTTTCACTAGATCAACGCCAGTAATTTCTTCACTGATGGGATGCTCTACCTGAATACGGGTATTCATTTCAATAAAGTAGAATTGACCGTTTTCGTAGAGGAATTCAAAGGTGCCGGCGCCACGGTAACCCATGCTGGTACAGGCAGTTGTACAAATGTTGCCGATGTGCTCGCGTTCAGCTTGAGTGATGCCTGGTGCAGGAGCCTCTTCAATAACCTTTTGGTGTCGGCGTTGCATGGAACAATCTCGTTCACCAAGATAGATAGCTTTGCCTTGACCATCTGCTAAGACTTGGATTTCGATATGGCGAGGGTTTTCAAGGAATTTTTCCATGTAGACCTTATTGTTGCCGAAAGCGGCGCTCGCCTCTGTGCGAGTTGTTGCAATAGTGTTGAGTAGAGAGGCTTCATCGCGCACTACTCGCATGCCGCGACCACCACCGCCACCTGCAGCTTTAATAATAATGGGGTAGCCAATTTCTCGTGCTAGATTAATGCTGGTTTGATTTTCGGTAACAGGGCCCCCAGAGCCTGGTACACAAGGAACACCGGCAGACTGCATTGCCTTAATGGCAGATACTTTATCTCCCATCATTCGAATGGTGTCTGCAGTAGGGCCGATAAAGGTGAATCCGCTTTGCTCGACTTGTTCACAGAAATCAGCGTTTTCAGCTAAAAAACCATAGCCAGGATGAATGGCGCTGGCCCCGGTAATTTCTGCAGCACTAATAACAGCGGGAATGCTTAGGTAGCTGTCAGTAGGTGAGGGTGGGCCGATACAAACTGATTCGTCAGCTAATAGAACATGTTTAAGTTCGCTATCAGCAGTAGAGTGTATGGCAACGGTCTCAATGCCAAGCTCTCTGCAGGCGCGTAGGATTCGTAATGCAATTTCGCCACGATTAGCGATAAGAACTTTGGTAGACATAAGTTAAACCTTGTTAGTCTTCGATGATAAATAAGTCTTGGCCAAATTCAACCGGTTGGCCGTTCTCTGCAAGGCGTGCTGTAACCGTGCCTGCTTTATCAGCTTCGATTTGATTAAACATTTTCATTGCTTCAACGGTGCATAAAACGTCACCTATTTCCACTCGCTGACCGACAGTGATGAAAGGGTCTGCGCCGGGGGATGGAGCAACATAGAAGGTGCCAACCATTGGCGAAGTAACTTTATGTTGATTTGCGCTACTAGTAGCAGTGTTTGTTTCTGTTTCGTTAGCTGTTGGGTTTGCTTGTTGCATTTGTGGTGTTACCGCTGTTACTGTGCTGGCAGCAGGGGGAACCATGTAAGTAGGGGGTGCCACAGGTTGAGTGCTACCTTTGCTGACACGCACAGATTCTTCTCCTTCATGGATTTCAATTTCAGCAATGCCCGTTTCTTCAATTAGTTCAATTAGTTTCTTAACTTTACGGATATCCATGGTTGCTCCTCAGTCGTTCAATAAGTATTGGTTGGCTGCTTGTAAAGCGAGTTCATAACTTGTGGGGCCAAAGCCCATCACAACACCTTTGGCAATATCAGAAAAATAAGAGTGCTGCCTGAAAATCTCTCGAGTTTTGATATTGCTTAGGTGTATTTCAATAAAAGGAATTTGTATTGCTAATAGCGCATCTCGCAAGGCAATGCTGGTATGGGTAAAGGCAGCAGGGTTAAATAAGATGAATTCAATATCTTCTGCTGGGGCTTGCTGTATTTTATTAACTAAATCGTGTTCAGCGTTGCTTTGAAAGAAAATAAGTTTATGGCTTGTCAGGCTTTGTAGTTGCGTGTTAATTTGCTCAAGCGTTTGTGGGCCATAAGTTTCTGGCTCGCGTTTGCCGAGTAAATTTAGATTAGGACCATTTAGAACTAGTATTTTGCTCATATTTAGCGCGCTACGGTTTTGTTATGGTTGACTGCAAGTTTTTGGTAGATATTAGCAGAATCGCAGCAAATAACGACAGGTAATTGGTGAATGATATGAAAAAACAACACTCAGAGGGTTTTATGCGATTAGTTAGTGGGGTGAATGGTTCGGTTAAAGAAATAACCGTGGCTGATTTACAAGCTAAACAGAAAGATAATCATAACTTTATGCTAATTGATGTGCGTGAAGAAAGTGAGTGGGCTGGTGGTTATATTTCTGGTGCTATTCATTTAAGCAAGGGCACTATTGAGCGTGACATTGAAGCAAAAATTCCTGATTTTGATACAGAGTTAGTGCTTTATTGTCGAGGTGGTTATCGCTCTTTATTAGCCGGCGATGCTGTACAGAAAATGGGGTATAGCAAGGTCAGCTCATTGGCTGGGGGGATTACTGCTTGGTTAGATGTGGGATTACCTTTAGTGCACGAGGGTTAGGCCTTATCTGACACTCTCTCGTTTTATCTGTTTCTTAGTTCGCCAATATTCAATAATCCCTGGAATGACAGAAATGATGATAATGGCAAGGATAACAAGCATAAAATTGTTTTTAACCGCAGGAATATGGCTAAATAAGTAGCCTGCGGTGGTGACAATACTCACCCAAAAAATACCGCCACCAACGCTAAATAAGCAAAACCGCCAGTAAGTCATTTCACTAAGGCCAGCAACAAAGGGTGCAAAAGTCCTTAAAATAGGGATGAAACGAGCAATGACGAGCGTTTTGCCTCCGTATTTTTCATAAAAGGCGTGGGTTTTATGGAGGTATTTCTTTTTAAAATACCAGCGATCTTTCATTTTAATGAGTATGTGGCCAATATGGCGACCAATCCAATAGTTGGTTTGGTCACCCAGCAGCGCGGCTGCAGCAAGTGTGATAATTAGCCAATGGATGCTAATTAGGTGTTGAGCAGCAATGGCTCCGGCTGCAAACAATAGTGAATCGCCTGGTAGAAATGGGGTAATGACTAAGCCGGTTTCACAAAACACGATTAAGAACAGTAAGCCGTAAGCCCAGTCGCCGTAGCTATTAATAAAACTAGCCAAGTGCACATCGAGGTGCAAAATAAACTCTACTAGTTGATGTATCAGTTGCATAACCAGCTCTCAAATAAAAGGGTGTTGTTGCATAAATCCTTTTTCACGCGTTGCCTTGCTGATTTGAGCGTTACTTTTGCTCCATGGCTCGCTACGCTGCGCTTTACTTACGCAAAAGCAACACTCAAATCAGTTTAAGTCGAGCTACCTATCTAGTTTTACGCTTTATGCAACAAAGCTCAATAAAAGTGGGCGCAAGTTTAGCAGTTTTGAGTGGTTAGATAAACGTCAAAGCGGTGGGTTTTGCTAGGGAATTGCAAGTTAGGTTGCTTGCCATTTAGTGGTTCACTGTGTTTAGGGCGTTTGACAACAGTTCGTTTAGCTGAGCTGGCTAAGGCTGTATAAAGAAGTTCGGGTTCTTCTTTGTGAGGTAATAGACCTTGTAAGATTTGCATGTCTTTTTTGACTAAAGCAGATTTTTTTCGAGCTGGAAACATTGGGTCTAGATAAATAGTATCAATAGCTTCAGTCCAGTGTGCCAATAGATCAGTGCTATCTGAGTGAATCAGAGTAACGCGTTTGGCCCATGCAGCTTGTTGTTGTTCGGCACGTTGTAGAGCATCAGCTAGCAGTGCGGCTAAAATGGTTGATCGTTCTACCATGAGTACTTCACAACCTAAGTTTGCTAATAGAAAGCTATCACGCCCCAAGCCAGCAGTGGCATCAATGAGCTTGATTGGTTTGCTTGGCTGATAACCTACAGCTTTTGCTAAAGGTTGTTTGGCGCCAAATTGTTGCGCTCGGCGTTGTAAGTCAGTAGAAAAAAAATCAATAGAGTAGGGTTTAATAGAGTGGTTATGACGGCTAACTAAAGAAAGCTTGTCATCGATATAGTCAAGTAGCCAGTCAGGACTAATAGGGATTTTGAGTGCAAGGCCATAACGATCGAGGAGTTGTTGTTGAGACGGAGCTGGCATATTAGCGAGGTATAGCAGGTGTTGTTGAGTATGATGGTGATTCTGAAAGTGCACTTTGAGCCTTGGTTAGCTCTATCATTGCTAATTTGGAGTTTGGGCAGAACTTGCAAAGTGCTTGTAAGGTGGATGCAAGTTGGGCGCTAGAGTTTATACGTATAGTGACTTGTCGGTCGTCAAGTTCGAGTTGATCATGTGAGCTAGAGCAAAGAAAAAGGCTGGCTGCATTAGAATGATTGAAAGTAATAGAAACTTCTTCCTGTTTAATTTCAAGCAAACGTATCGGATCTGACGCAAAGAATGTACTTGTATTACTTGCTATAACTGAGGTACTCATTGCTTTTGCCAGTTTTAAAAAGGGGCATTGTAACACAAGGGCACAGGCATAGTAAGAAGAGGTATTTTGCTAAGCCCTTTGTCTGTGGATTTTAAAGAAAATAACGTATAAAACTGGAACAACAATTAATGTTAATATCGTTGCAAAGCTTAATCCAAACATAATGGTTATCGACATGTTTTTGAAGAAGGCATCAAATAGCAATGGAATCATACCTAAAACGGTTGTAATTGCTGCTAAGCTGACGGGACGCATTCGGCTTAGTGCTGAATCAATGACGGCTTGAAAGCGTGCTTTACCTGATAGGATTTCTTCATCGATTTGATCAATCAATACGATCGCATTCTTTATTAACATTCCTGAGAGGCTTAAGAACCCTAGTAGTGCCATAAAATCAAACGGGCTGGCAGTAATTAGTAAGCCAATAGTGACGCCAATCACAGATAATGGCACTGTGAGCCAAATAGATAGAGCGTTATTTTGTCTGTAAAAACCAACTTCAGTACTTAGAAAAACCTTTAAAATTCTAAATGGCACTCTATTGTACCTGTCTCATCGCATAATATCTTAAATTAATTATGCTAATCAATCTAAAAAATTATTTATACCTCAAATTTTTCTCCTCTCAAAATAAATTATTAACTTTTAGGTAATAGCAATTATATCTCGTTAATAAGAACAAGAATGATCTATCCTAAAACCCTATGAAGCCTTATTATTCACTTCAACTTAAGTATCTAGGTGATCCGCTCCACTGGTCATCAATTTCCACTAAAACAGCTGATACGAGCCTTAGGCACGATTCAGTATTAGGGAAAATTCCAACTGTATGCGTCCTTCTTTTTACCTCTCTGTTTACGCGCTCAGCTATGTTACTGGTTCTTAATCTTTTTTGATGCGGCCTGTCAAAGTTCATCACTACTAAGCCCTCCGGTATATTCACTTCCAACCAAGAAGAAAGCTCTGGTGCTGTTTGCTGATATTTATCTACCGCCATAGCCAATAGTCTTTCCGACTCATGAATGTTTGAGGCATTAAATATAGCTGTAATCTCCTCAGCTACTGGTTCCTTCATTGAGCGCTTTGGTATGTGAGCCTGAGCATTTTGCTGCAAATGAAATTGGCAGCGTTGCCAAGGAACACTGGGGAACACAGCTCTTCTAGCGGCTTTTAGGCCAGTATGAGCGTCGCTAGTAATCAACTCAATACCATGTATACCTCGCTCAACCAACTGCTGAAGAAAATCACGCCAATGTACCTCAGCCTCTGATAACGCAACAGAAACACCTAGCACTGTTCTCTTGCCGGTTGATTCATCAAAGCCATAGGCTATCAATACCGCACAGTCTTGTACTGTGCCGCTAGTGCGCACCTTCTCATAACGTGCATCTAGCCAAAGATATTTTATCTTTCCTAACGGCTTATTTCGCCATTTCTTTAAATCTTCATCCAACAATTTAGCGCAACGGCTTACCTCTGTGCTTGAAATATCTGTTCCACAGAGTTGCTTTAGCACCTTTTCAACTTTGCGCGTGGAAACCCCATGCACATACATTTCAGCGACAGCCAGCTTAAGTGCTCTATCAGAGCGTACACCTCGCTCTAAGACTGATGGATAGAAGGCTTCATTGGAGTCTCTAACCTGCGGTATCTGTAGCTCAAGCTGACCTTGACCTGTGTTAATTAACCTTGGTTTAAAGCCGTTCGCATATCCGTTTCTATCGCCAGTTCGCTCATAAGGACTGGCATTTAAATGGTGCTCCCTTTCTATTAACATAGCCTCATTCATCAACCTGGAGACAAGCTTAGGTAAAGCTTCAAACCCCTCCATCGCTAAAACATGTATGGCTTCTTCGATTAAGTTCTCATTTTTATAGCAGCTCATTGTCATTCCTCTTTTTTGGTTAAGTTTACCTTAAAAGGAATTTCTAATCTGACTGAGTCGCCTGCTTATTTTCAGCAAGTCAATGGAATTTACAGAAAGGATGGCGCACTAGCGCCAAATAATTAGCGGCTGTCTAATTGCGTTGAATAAGAGAATCACAACTAAAATCATTGCTAAAAAGCTAAGGGGTAGTACTTTAGCTAGTCCCGCCTGGGCATTCTTTGAGTTTTCATATTCGCCACCCCATTCAAACTTGTAGCCTGGTGGTAATTTTACAGCTTGAATTGGTTTTTTTAACTCATTAAATAGAGTGCTAGGCAGTCCTTGTTTTGGGTTACATGAGACTGTAATGGTTGGGATTCGATCGCGACGTTTTATGCGTGCGTTTTGCCAGGTCGTTTTAAAGCTTGAGACAACCTGTCCAATAGAAACGCTACGTTGCAGCACTGGGCTCCACAATTGTACTGATTTTATTGAGTTAATGTCTAAGCGTTCTTTGTCTGGCGAACGTGTGACAATAGGGATTAGCTCATCTCCCTCATGGTAGAGCCCTACTTGTAGCCCAGAAAAGGCCATGGCTAAGGCATCGCTTAAATCAGCACGTGATACTCCTGTGGCTCTAGCTTGTTGTTCAGAGTAAACAGGTTCAATAATTTTGACTTGATGACGCCAGTCAGTACGAATGTCAGTTGCATTAGAATTGCTATGCATAACAGCCATAACCTTATCGGCTAATTGGCGTAGTATCGTAGGGTTCGAGCCGCTTAGTCGTGCTTCAATATCTTCTCCTTTACCTGGGCCTAGGCGTACGCGTTTAAAAGTTGGTTCAGAGTTGGGGAAATGTTCAGTTAGATAACTTCTCACTTTGGCAATGGTTTGGTCTATTTCATGGTAATTGTCAACACGAACCAATAACTGGCCATAGCTGCTATTTGGTTTCTCAGGTGCGTAGACAAGCATAAAGCGTTGCGCACCTTGTCCAACTAGGCTGGTCACTGCGGTGACGTGAGGGATTTTTCTTACGGCTTGTTCGATAGCCTGGATGTCCTTCTTGGTTGCGCGAATATCAGTCCCTTCGGCACGCCAGTAGTTTACATAAAATAATGGCGTGGTTGAGTTAGGGAAGAAACTTTGCTTGACCTGTCCAAATCCTATAATTGCTGCGCCTAGTAAGATCAGCATAATAAGTACTGTTAGCCATCGTTTATTCAAACAGCTAGTTAGTAGTCCTTTATAGCCTCTAAATAACCATGATTGATAAGGGGTAATGGCTTTGTTATTAGTGGCAGGCTTAATAAGCCATTCGCACAATAGTGGTGCTGCGGTTAAGGCTAGTACCCAGCTTAACATCAATGAAATGAGTACAACGTAGAATAGTGACCTTGTGTACTCTCCTGTGGAGTCGGGCGAGAAAGCAATGCCTGCAAAGGCTAAGATGCCCACCCAGGTTGCGCCAAATAAAGGCCAGGTTACTTTGTTGGCTACAGCTATTGCAGCCTCTTTAACGGCTTTTCCTTGTTGTGAGCTAACCAAAATACCTTCAACAATAACGATTGCGTTGTCGACTAGCATGCCTAAGGCGATAACAAGTGCACCTAATGAAATACGCTGTAATGCAATACCAAAAATTTGCATAAATAGTAGGGTGCCCAGAACAGTGAGCAATAGAACTAAACCAATTACCAAGCCAGAACGTAGCCCCATGAAGAATAAAAGCACTACGACAACAATTAACAGCGCTTCTAATAAGCTTAATATAAAACCATTAACCGAGGTTTTTACTACCTCAGGTTGTTGGTAGATAGGGTGAAGCTGAATGCCAATAGGAATATTTTCATCTAGAGATTTAAGCTTGGCATTAATCGCTTCGCCGACTTTTACCATGTTACCGCCAGATAAAATAGATACGCCAATGCCAAGTGCTGGTTTGCCATTAAAGTACATCAGCTCACTAGGAACTTCTTTATAGCCTCGTGTTATTTTGGCAATGTCGCCTAGACGGAGCATTTTTCCAGACTGGTCACTTCTAACTAGCAAGTTACTAATGTTTAATACTGAGTCAAAGTTGCCTGTAGGAAAGATTGAAACGTATTCGTCACCTACACGAGTACCGCCAGCATAAGCTATGGCATTTTGTGAGCGTAGAGTGGAGAAGATGGTTTCGGGTGATAGCCCTAGCTGAGCTAACCGGCTTTGCGAAATGTTAATAAAAATTTGTTCTGGCAAGCGCCCGCTGATTAGTACTTTTGCAACACCAGGCACTAATAATAGTTGTTTGCGGATTGATTTTGCGACTTCGTATAAATCTTTAGGGCTATAACCATCGCCTGTTAAGGCTAAATAAATGCCGTAGACATCACCATAGTCGTCATTAACTTTTGATGGGCCGGCACCAGGAGGTAGTTCATGCTGAATGTCATTTACTTTGCGACGCAGCTCATCCCAAATTTGTGGTAGTTGCTTACTAGTGTATCGGTCTTTAATTTCAACAGTGATCTCTGATATGCCTGTCATCGAAGTCGAGGTTAGACGTTTAACTTGGGGCATCTGTTGTATAGCAGACTCAAGTCGATCGGTTAGCTCGTGTTCTACTTCGCGGGGGGGTAGCGCCTGGGTAAGGTGTGGTGACAACAGCTTCTTTGATAGTAAACTCAGGGTTCTCAAATCGAGCTAAATTGAAGTAGGCATAGATGCCGCCTAAAGTTAGCACTAATAAAAATACCCAGATAATTAAGCGCTTGCGAAAAGAGAACTCAACTAAATTCATCATAGTTGATTGCCTGTTAGTGGTCTGACCTTTTGACCTTCTTGTAAAAAGTGTACTCCTGCTGAAATAACTTGTTCGCCAGGGTGTAAGCCTTTTGTTATTTCAACGTTGCTGCCTTTCAGCCCGGCGATAGTAACTGGGGTTTTGTGGACTTGGTTTGACTTATTGTTTAAGCGCCAAACAAAGGATTGTCCGTTGGCATCAGTAAAAACAGCTGCTGATGGTAGTAGGTAATAGGAGGTTTGTTGGCTTGAGTGGTTAAAGTGTATTACAACTTTAGCTGACATGCCTGGTAAGATATTCACGTCCTTTGGTGCTGGCATAGTGAAAACAGCAGCATAAGTCTGTGTTTCGGGATCAGCTTCTGCTGAAAATTCTTTGACTTTCATAGTGAAGGTACGATTAGGTGCTGCAGGAAAGCTTGCTGTAACAGCGGGTGAGGCGTTTCGTTTTACTGTGGCAATCACATTCTCAGGGATGTTAGCTCTGACGTCGATTTCAGTGATATCTTGAAAGTTTGCTATCGCCTGCTTAGCTTGAACTTCTTGTTGCTCTTTAACTAGCTTTCTAGTGATCATGCCGGTGTAAGGGGCTTTAAGTACCGTGTCATTTAAATCCTTTTGTGCTTGCTGGTAATTGGCTTTAGCAATTGAGTACTTTGATACAGATTTGTCATAGTGTGAGCGAGAGACAAAACCTTGTTTTACTAAACTTTCTAAGCGTTTAACTTGTGCTGCCTCGTACTCATATTCAGCCTTGCTTTGACTAAGTTGATATTCGTATTCGCGGGGATCGAGCTTGGCTACTACTTGCCCTTGTTTAAGGTCATCTCCTTCTAATACCGGAAAGCTAATGATCTTGCCTGGTACTTGAAATGCTAGTTGTACGCTTCTTGCTGCTTCAACAATACCAGGAAAGTTGTGGTTAGCGGAGCTAACCGCTTGGCCAACGGTAATTACTTTAGCAGGTCTTGCTTTTTCTGCAGTAGTTTGGTCCGAATTATTGCTGCAAGCTGATAGCGATAAACTGATTATTATCAAGCCAAGTGGGCGAAGACATTTCATAATAACGTTCCTTGTTGTTTTCATTGAGAGAGGGGCACCTATAGAAAGCTATCAATATGCCCCTGTAATCAAGGTTGCTCCAATTTTTTGTCATTCTACCTTATTGTGACAGACTCGCAACATGCGGTGGCTTTGTATCCGTCTTATTTCAGTATGATGCTCATGCTGCGCTCTCTTTAGTTTACTGCGCCTGTGATGAGCGGATGGTAATTAATTCCGCTAGCGAAGGCATAGAATAGTTTTTTGTAATTCTGTCATATATATAATCGAAGACATTAACTGCTAGCTTTTTACATGTCTCAGTAATTGTAACCATTGTATCCTTAGCTTTCGTTCCTTCTTCACTCATAGTATGAAGGTGTACATCGCGCATTCTAGCCTGCTTCCGAGCCATCAACTCTGCTGGATTGTTATGTAGAGGAAGCTCTGGCTTTTCCAGCACTAACAATAGCTGCCTTTTCTTTTTTAAGGTGAGCTCAATTTGTTTATCTAGTTTCTCGTAGCCAGTGATTGTTGAGAATAACTCAGTAAACTCATTGGATAGCTTATCTATCTCATCTTGCCCTGGGTTCTTTTTATATTCAATGAGCTTATGATAATAATCCCAAAACCTATCCAAGAAGCTGTCAACAGAGTCTTGGTGCTTCTTAAAAATTGGCGTCAGCTTTTTATAATGCCTACCCTCATGAACCCAGCACAAGGCGAGTGATTCAGTAATGAGCTTAAACTGTGGCGCATCATCGGTAATGAGTGTTTCTATCGCATAAGGACTCTTTCTATATGTTGAGATAGCTGCCGCATCAGTAATCAGCTTTCTATATTTTGGAAATTTTTTATCACCTAATACCTTATCAAGAATAACTTCCAGCTCCTTACTGTTTAAGATAGTCGATGAGTGAAATACCTTTAAGCTTTCGATTACCTTGTGGGGTAAGTTCATAGTAGCCAGTAAATTAAAAGCGGCCTCATTTAATGTGAACCCAAAGTGGTCTTTGCTTAACATTTCAATGACGCTTAATCGACTTTTACTGGTCAGCGTAAAGTAAGCTGAATAATACTCATTACCCAATACATTAACATAACGGTTTTTCCCATCCTCTCTAGCGTTGGTGTCATCTAGGTGCTGGTAGTTCGTGGATTGTAAACCTGCCTTCACAACTTCTACCTTCTCGGGCTCAAGTATCGTAGGTGTTTTAATTGTGAAGCTATGGATGGTTGATTTACTAATATCTATGTTGGCGGTTTTATAAAATGTCTCAAGGCTTTCTAGCGTCATACCACCTTGAGTATTTAGGAAGCTTGTCCAGCTTTTAATAGTAGGGCCGAACTGGCCCTCATAACCAGTTGGCAGAGGTGCTGTATAGTGTTTGTTTTCAGAAGGGGAGTAATATTGTTGGCGCAAAAAAAGAGTGTTATTAGCAGCAATTTTTATATCCTGGATAAGTGTTTTCTTAGAGCCATTTGGCACAGCATCGCTGGGCAACGAATCTGGATTAATTGTTAGTGTCACTGTATTAGAGACTTCGAGATTTTTTTTACTAGATTTTGGCTTTCTAGTTTTATTGGTTTTATTTCCTTTTCTATCCTTCTCGGAGGAATGATCCTTGTCCTTGTTAGCGCGCGTTTGCTTTCTAACATTAGGCTTTCCTTGCTCACCTTTATATTTATTTAATGCGTTATTTAACGATTGCACCTTGTCTTCTAGCTTTATGATTTTCTCAGCCTGACTTTCACATACATTGCTAAAATCTGTTTCTAGTGCTGTTGGTGTAACAGTATTATTAAATCTCTCAATGAGATCGGCTAAAACTGATTTGTCAGGTTGTTTTTTCATAGGAAGAGTATACCACGGGTTTGAAAAGATAAATTTTCCCCACACAGATGGCCGTACTGCTGAAATTATTTTTAAGCCATGAACCTGATCGATGAAAAAATAATCCGAGCATACAGCGTTGTTATAGAGCGCACATCATGCTTTTATGACACACGATGATTCCAATATAAAATTTCCAAATTTGCACGAAAAAGCTGTCAAGAACTTTTTGAATTATTTTCAAATCATGCTGATATTGAACGGATACGTGGCTTTTCTCAATGAAAGTTTAAGGGATCGTGTTATAATCCAATGCCTTACTTGTTGGGAGGCTGTCAATGTTTGAACGTAGTTACCCTTTTACCCGTTTGCGTCGTTTACGTAAATCAGCTTTTAGCCGTCAATTAGTTGCTGAACACAGCCTGTCAGCGCAGGACTTAGTTGCTCCTTATTTTGTTGTGGAAGGTAGTGGTCAGCGTCAATCTGTACCTTCTATGCCGGGTGTAGAGCGACTGAGTATCGACTTATTACTGGAGGAGGTTGCAGTACTCGCTCAGCTAGACGTGCCAGCAATAGTCTTGTTTCCTTTAGTGGCTGATGAACATAAAACTGAGCAAGCAGAATATGCCTTTGCAGAGGATGGTTTGGTGCAATGTGCCATTCGTGCTATTAAAGAAGACTGCCCTGAAATGGGGGTGATTACAGATGTGGCGCTTGATCCTTATACAACACATGGACAAGATGGTTTGATTAATGATGAAGGTTACGTGCTTAACGATGAAACAATTGAGGTGTTAGTAAAGCAAGCTTTATCACACGCACAAGCTGGTGCAGATATGGTTGCACCTTCGGATATGATGGATGGTCGTATTGTAGAAATTCGAGCTGGTTTGGAAGAGGAAGGTTTCGTTAATACTCAAATTCTTGCTTATTCTGCTAAATATGCCTCAAGCTTTTATGGGCCATTCCGTGATGCAGTGGGTTCTTTAGAGCGCTTAGGTAAAGCAGATAAAAAACAGTATCAAATGGACCCAGCTAATATTAACGAAGCTTTGCAAGAAGTTGCGCTGGACTTACAAGAAGGTGCAGATATTGTTATGGTGAAACCCGGACTACCTTATCTTGATGTGGTGCGTGCAGTTAAGGAAACGTTTCAGGTGCCTACTTTTGCTTATCATGTGAGTGGTGAATATGCAATGTTAAAGGCAGCTTGCCAGAACGGCTGGTTGGATGAGCGTAGTGCGGTGCTTGAGGCCATGCTTTGTTTTAAACGTGCTGGTTGTGATGCGATATTAACTTACTACGCAAAACAGGCAGCGCAGTGGTTGAACAGCTAAAATAAGGCAAGTTATGGTAAGCTGAAGGTGCGTAAAATAATGAAGTCACGGTGTCTGAACAATTTATTCTACCCTGTTTAAGTGGTCGAGTTTCCAATCCAAAGGTTCCATATAAGGTGGTACAGCCTTTCAAGGGGCATCAGGCTCAAGTAAGGCTTCCAAGTTTTTTAAAATCGCTTTTTTGTCTACTTTTTCACGAGGTGTGATAGGTAAGCTATCTTGAAAAACACAGCGTTTTGGTAGTTTTAAACGTGATAGCTTATTTTTAAGCAAAAACTCAATTACTTCTTGCTTAGTTAAAATGGTTTTTGTACGAAGTTGTATTACTGCGACAATATCATTCTCACCTGTGGAGTGATTGTAAACACCAACAACTGCAGTTTTTTCAATGTTAGGATGTAACAAGAGTAAGTTTTCAATTTCTGAGGGAGCAATGTTAGAACCACCCGAAATAATAATATCTTTTTTTCTTCCAATAAAATAAAGGTATCCTTCTTTGCCTAACTTAATGATATCACCTGTATGTGTCCACCCATCGCGGACCAATTCACGAAACTCTAACTCGTTTCTCCAGTAGCACTTCATACTGCTCCTTGGAGACTTAATTAGTAATTCACCGGCTTCATTAGCTTCTACCTCAATGCCTTTGTTATCAATAACTTTTGCGCTTACTTCTGGTAATAGTTTGCCAACGCTTAAGTTTTTACTTTTGAGGCAGCTCGGAGTTAGTAATGCATAAACTCCTGTTTCAGACATTCCTATTCCTGAGTATAAGGGGATCTTAAATGTTGTAATGAAGGCATCGTATATATTTTTATGTAACGTATCAGCTCCAGATACAGCTATACGTAGAGAGTGTTTCTTTTGTTTTGCCTTTGCTTGCTCTGCAATAGCAAACCAGAGGCTAGGAGTTGCAAACATATAACTGACTTTATGGTTGATTATAGCGTTATAAGCTGCTTCACAACTAGCTGTTTGAACTAGAACCGTTGTGCCGGTTTTATATAGCATTGGAAACAATATTGCAATAATCGCAGAAATATGGTCTAAGTTTCGGGTGAGTGCAATATCACCCTCCTTTAGCTTTAGTGTATTTGCGATAGTTATACTGTTGTAGTATATGCTTTTTAATGTGTGGACGGATCCTTTCGGTTTCCCTGTAGAGCCTGAAGTATGCAAAATGTAGCAAGGCTGTGTTTCATCTAATTCAGGTAGTGTACATTTTAAAGGTTTTAATAAAGCAGAGAATGTTGTTTTTCCTTCTTTACTATCCGTAAAATAAATTAAACTTTTCAAGTTAAATGATCTTAAGGTGGAGAGTTCTTTGTATAGACATGTTGTTGTGAATATTAATTTTGGTTCAACTTGCTCTAATATCGTTAGAAGGTTGTTGCCAATTGCTAAATAATTTATTGGCACTAAAATGAGTCCAATCTGAATGCAGCCAAGGATGATAATGACATGCTCATACGAAGCTGGTAAACAAACAACGACTCTGTCTCCCTGTTTTAAACCCATTTCTAATAAGTTGGCGGAAAATGCATTAGCTGACTTATATAAATCACTATAAGTGTAAGATGTATTGGAATTCACTAGTGCAGCTTTGTTAGGCGATTTTTCATAAGCGTGTTGAAGAAGTTTGTTAAGCATCTTGCCAGTTAACCTCCATATTATACAGAAATTACTATATTACACTTGGCGTTCTGGCGGGCGATTTTTAGTTAACGCATATGTGTGGGATCTGACTGGGTTTCAGGGTGCTGCTGTTTTTGTGGTGATGTTTTCTTTATTTTAATTTGGGTTAGAATAGATTGTGAATGCGTTTAGCTTCCTAAGTGTCTTAATGCTTTACCTTCAAAAGCTAGTGCGCCATCCTTTCTGTAAATTCCATTGACTTGCTGAAAATAAGCAGGCGACTCAGTCAGATTAGAAATTCCTTTTAAGGTAAACTTAACCAAAAAAGAGGAATGACAATGAGCTGCTATAAAAATGAGAACTTAATCGAAGAAGCCATACATGTTTTAGCGATGGAGGGGTTTGAAGCTTTACCTAAGCTTGTCTCCAGGTTGATGAATGAGGCTATGTTAATAGAAAGGGAGCGCCATTTAAATGCCAGTCCTTATGAGCGAACTGGCGATAGAAACGGATATGCGAACGGCTTTAAACCAAGGTTAATTAACGCAGGTCAAGGTCAGCTTGAGCTACAGATACCGCAGGTTAGAGACTCCAATGAAGCCTTCTATCCATCAGTCTTAGAGCGAGGTGTACGCTCTGATAGAGCACTTAAGCTGGCTGTCGCTGAAATGTATGTGCATGGGGTTTCCACGCGCAAAGTTGAAAAGGTGCTAAAGCAACTCTGTGGAACAGAAGACCTTCTGCGAAACTAAATACTGGGCGAGCTTATGCTCGTTTGTAGTTTTAGAATCCGGCTTGAAGATTGAGAATCCCAGCAATAATATTAAATCTCATTTGTGTTTTCTGCGAAAATTCCTATACACCTCCCCAAGAATGCGGAATTTTTTAAATTTTGAGAATTGATGTTCAACCCTAATACGGATCTTGCTGTGATTACGGTTATCCTCTTTTTGTTGAGTAGTTAATTTGCCGCCTTTGGGCTTTTTATGAGGTAAGTTAACCAAGGGGTCAGTATGTTGAATTCCTTGGTATCCTAGATCAGCATATTTTTCTGCTGGTGGCAGTGGGCTGCCACGTTGTCGGATCTTAATATCATGAACCCTCCCAGGCATTGTTTGAGAGACGTTGATTATTTTTCCGGATGTACTCATTGCTATCTCCACCTTTTGAGTATGTCTTTTCTTTTTACCAGAATAATAATCTTTACGTGGCTTCTTCTTTTTGGGGCGCTGAATAGGCTGCTCCGTTACATCCATTAATATAGCGCAAACCGCATCTTCTGTTAGGGTTCTGTCTTTTTTAATATGAATATGCTTGGCCACTAAGGGTTCTAAGCGTTTAAATAAGCGGCAGACATTACTGTCATCCAAACCAACAAAGTAACCTAAGAATTCATGTGTTACATAAGTGCGATAGTACATCATGAGAAGCAAAAGGCGATCATGGTGCGTGGTGAGTTTCGGGCGCCTTCCCAGCTTACTAAACTCATCATCAAGTGATGACTTCACTTGTTGGTGTATCGTTTCAAAATCATCAAGGGTCAAACCAGTTAACTTTTTAAAAATACGCGGGCGGTTACTGAGTTGCTGATAGCTTAATAGCATATGCCTTTCCATGAATGATTATTAATCAGGCAATTATAAGCAAATTTTAGCTAGTTTCTAGAACTGCCCTTAGTTACGCAGAAGGTCTAGATATTTCAAGCACAGAGGTAAGCCGTTGCGCTAAATTGTTGGATGAAGATTTAAAGAAATGGCGAAATAAGCCGTTAGGAAAGATAAAATATCTTTGGCTAGATGCACGTTATGAGAAGGTGCGCACTAGCGGCACAGTACAAGACTGTGCGGTATTGATAGCCTATGGCTTTGATGAATCAACCGGCAAGAGAACAGTGCTAGGTGTTTCTGTTGCGTTATCAGAGGCTGAGGTACATTGGCGTGATTTTCTTCAGCAGTTGGTTGAGCGAGGTATACATGGTATTGAGTTGATTACTAGCGACGCTCATACTGGCCTAAAAGCCGCTAGAAGAGCTGTGTTCCCCAGTGTTCCTTGGCAACGCTGCCAATTTCATTTGCAGCAAAATGCTCAGGCTCACATACCAAAGCGCTCAATGAAGGAACCAGTAGCTGAGGAGATTACAGCTATATTTAATGCCTCAAACATTCATGAGTCGGAAAGACTATTGGCTATGGCGGTAGATAAATATCAGCAAACAGCACCAGAGCTTTCTTCTTGGTTGGAAGTGAATATACCGGAGGGCTTAGTAGTGATGAACTTTGACAGGCCGCATCAAAAAAGATTAAGAACCAGTAACATAGCTGAGCGCGTAAACAGAGAGGTAAAAAGAAGGACGCATACAGTTGGAATTTTCCCTAATACTGAATCGTGCCTAAGGCTCGTATCAGCTGTTTTAGTGGAAATTGATGACCAGTGGAGCGGATCACCTAGATACTTAAGTTGAAGTGAATAATAAGGCTTCATAGGGTTTTAGGATAGATCATTCTTGTTCTTATTAACGAGATATAATTGCTATTACCTAAAAGTTAATAATTTATTTTGAGAGGAGAAAAATTTGAGGTATAAATAATTTTTTAGATTGATTAGCATAATTAATTTAAGATATTATGCGATGAGACAGGTACAATAGAGTGCCATTTAGAATTTTAAAGGTTTTTCTAAGTACTGAAGTTGGTTTTTACAGACAAAATAACGCTCTATCCTTCAAAAAGATTCTGTTCAATTTTTTCGAGAGAGCAGTCTTTGGTTTCTGGTACTAGGTAATAACAAAAGAGAAATCCAACTAATGTGCAGCAGGCGTAAAGTAAAAAGGTATTGCCGATAGTTAACCAGTGAGCTAAAGACAGGAATGTTGCTGAAACTAAAATATTAAACCCCTAGTTCGAGCAGCTTGCTACTGCCATACCGGCATTACGAATTCGTAAAGGAAAAACCTCTGCCATCATTACATAAGGAATTCCCCCCAGGCTGATAGCGAAGAAGAAAATATAGGCCAATACAGCTATGAGAGCTATAAACTTAGCGTGTTGCCCTAATACGTTGAGATAAGTTAGCCCCAATACTGTTAAGCAGATAATCATGCCAACGAAACCAATAAACAAAATTTTTCGGCGACCAATGATATCAATTAACCATACAGCAATAACTGTAGCAACGACATTGGTTGCTCCTGAGGCAACAGAAGCAAGGATTGCACCCGAGTCACCACTAAATCCAGCGTTGCTAAACATTGTTGCTGAATAATAAAAAATAGTATTAATGCCGCTGAGTTGTTGGAAAGCAAATAAACCAATAGTGAGGATGACTAAAGGTAGAAAGCGCGGTTTGAATAGCTGTAAGAAAGAGCTGTTATGATGTGTCAAACTATTTTTTATTGCATCAACTTCATGAGAAACGTCGTGGCGTGCGCGTAATTTTTGTAAGGCTTTTGTTGCTTGTAGTTCTCGCTTCATTAGTAATAGCCAGCGTGGGCTTTTAGGGAGGAATAACACGCCAAAGCCAAGTAGTAGAGCTAAGATGATGCCGACAGCAAACATGTAGTGCCAGTTTTCACTAGCAGCAAATAAATAATTAATTATAAAAGCCAGCATTAAGCCAACGGTAATGGCAAGTTGGAACATAAAAACCATAGCGCCACGAATCTGTAACGGTGAAATTTCAGATAAATACATTGGTACCGCCATAGCAGAAAGCCCAACAGCAAAGCCCATGATTAGGCGACCAGTAATGATCATTGAAATGGTAAAACCAAGTGAGGTAATTGCTGTGCCAAGGGTGAAGAGTATTGCTGTAATAAGAATAGTATTACGCCTACCCACTTTATGTGCACTTCGTCCACTTGCTATGGCGCCGAATAAAGCTCCTACTGGTACAGCACTAACGATTGCTTCTGCGATCAATGTGTCAGATTGTGAAAGATGGAAGTCTTGAGCGATAAAAGGAAGTGCGCCTGAAATGACACCAGTATCAAAGCCCATAAGCAAACCGGCAATTGCGGCAACGAGAGCAATGGTGAAAATGTAAAAGTGATTTTCTTTGTGGTGCATGTCAAATAAGCCTCACTTTTTAAAGAACAGACCCGATTAAGTAACTGCCTCAGTAATGCGAATCATATTCTCTAGTGCGACTCTAGCATTGTCAATAATCCATTGCTGTCCTTTTTGGTCAAGTCTTTCGCGTTTTCCGGTAAATTCGTTGACTACGTCACCCGGTCTGACAATATTGTGCTCAGGTGCATTGCCTAGCCGTAATAAATCCAGCATGGCAACTAAGTGAGGAGGGTCATTGCGTGACATGGTGGCGCAACCGCAGCCCATGCCTTTAAATTGACTTAAGGGTGCATCAGCAACGTGTACGACCTCAATGCCTTTCTCTTTAGCTAGTTGCTTAACAGTTTGCACCATATGATTTTCAGTGCCAATGGCATAGCGTTTGGTATTGGCACGATCATTTAATACTTGGTCCCAGATAAAAGCTGTTGAACCACAACTGTCAGCAGTATCAACAGTTACTTTCCGTGATTCGGGGTGAACAACGACATGATAGTTTCGTTCTTGCCAATAGCGTACCATTTCAGGTTTCATGTAAGTGTGTACAGCGCAGTAACTAGAGAATAATACCAGTTTGGCTTGATCAAACTGCTTTAGCGTGGAGGTATCTTGATTGGTCAAGCTATAGTGCGCCCCCTCATTGCCGCCAGGCCAGTAAGCAATTTGTTCGGGTGTGATGCCAACCCAGGAAGCAACGTTTTCTCCCATATGTTGATCAGGAATAAAAAGAATTTTCTTTCCTTTTGCTAAGGCCCATTCAAAGACTTTTTTAACGTTAGAGCTGGTACATACTGCTCCACCCTGTGCTCCTGTCATGGCTTTGATGCGACCTGAGGTATTCATGTAACAAATAGGTAGAATACTTTCTTCGCCATAGCGTTGATTTAGCTCTTCAATGGCTGGCTCTACCATGTAATCTTTGGCATGCATTTCCATTGTGCAGCCGGCTTTAGGATTGGTGATATAAACTTGCTGATCAGGGTGAGCTAGGATGCTAATTGACTCAGCCATAAAGTGCACCGCTGACTCAACAATAACTTTCTTTTGTGGGTTCTCAGCAGCCATTAAAGCAAGTTGATAAGAGTCGCCAATTTGCCCGCCAAAGTGGTTGATGAGCTTAACGATTTCACCACCCATATAGTAGTGGGCGAGCAGTAACAAACTGTCACCAAAATGGTCTTGTGCTTTACTGATATAAGGAGTCATCCATTTGACAATGGTTTCTAGTTTTCGGTCAGGTAGTGCCTGAAATTGTTCAGCATAGGGGATGAACTCTTCTTGATACCAGTCTAGTGGATAATCAGATTGGCAAATATCCATGTTTGCTTTCATTTTAAGTTCGGTTAAAGGAATAAGCTTTTCTGTAGAAAGGAACTTTTTCATTAGTAATCCTGATAGTTAAATTGAACTTCTTTGTTGCGTAGTAATGTATCGCAACTAGTTGCGTTGGTTTCTGGGAAGTCTTCACGGAAGTGTCCGCCACGACTTTCACGGCGTTGTAAGGCCGAGGTAACAATAAGCTTGGCAACAAGGATGATGTTGCGTAGCTCAATGATGTCACGAGTAACAGTGTGCTTGCGGTAGTAGCCTTCTACCATGCCACGTCTGGTTAAGATTAATTTAAGCAGGTCACTTAAACCTGCCTGTGTTCTAACAATGCCAGCATAAGAAGTCATCTCACCACGTAGGCCACGCCAGTGAGCATTAATCTGGCTGGCACGACGCAAGTCAGTAACGTGCTGTGAATCCCAATCATGCAGTTGTGCTGGCAATGTGATGGGCATGTTTAGTTTTTCAATGGAGTGTTTGGCAGCTAATTTACCGACTACAACCCCCTCAAGTAATGAGTTGCTAGCAAGTCGGTTGGCACCGTGTAGGCCAGTAAAAGCGGTTTCACCAATGGCGTAAAGGCGGTTAAGATCAGTTTGTCCGTATAAGTTTGTTAGAATTCCTCCACATAAATAGTGTGCTGCTGGTACAACAGGAATGAGTTGTTCAAAAGGGTTGATGTGGAGCTTGTTAAGTGTGCTAAGAATAACTGGAAAGCGACGCTGCATTTCTTCATGGTTGGTGTGACGTAGGTCAAGGTAAACGAAGTTGAAGTTGCTCTTTTCGATTTCAGTAAAAATGGCTTTAGAAACAATGTCTCGAGTTGCTAATTCCATTGCCTCAGGTGCATAGCGCTTCATAAAGCGTTCTTTTGTTTCAGGGTGTAATAAATAAGCCCCTTCACCACGTACGGCCTCCGATATTAAGAAGTTATTGACTTGGCGATGGTGTAATAACGTTGGGTGAAATTGATAAAATTCTAAGTTGCCAACTCGTGCGCCAGCACGATAGGCCATAGCAATGCCATCTCCTGTTGCAGTATCTGGGTTTGATGTGTAGCGGAATACTTTTCCAGCGCCGCCTGTTGCGAGTGTTACGGTATTGGCTAATACGGTATCAATCATGCCAGTCGTTTCATTGAGTACATAAGCGCCAAGGACTTCTTTGGGCTGTTCTGGTACGGCAGCAAAATTTTTTGTGATTAACTCAACTGCAATATGGTGTTCGCAAAGTGTAACGTTGGGGTGCTGTTTTACTGTTTCGATTAAACTGGTGATAATCGATCGACCAGTATGGTCGCCGCAGTTGTAAATGCGACGTGCTGAGTGACCGCCTTCTTGAGCTAAGTGAAACTTACCGTTTTGTTGTGCGAAAGGAACGCCGTATTTTACCAAGGTATCAATAGCAGCTTGGCCTTCGTTTAAAATCGCTTGCGCATGGGCGTGATTATTTAAGTAACAACCTGCGCGCAAAGTATCTTGTAGGTGTAGCTTGGCGCTATCGGGATCTTGTGTGGCTGCTGCAATGCCACCTTGTGCATAATAACTGTTAGACTCAGCCAGCATTTTTTTTGCAATCAGGGTGATTTTAGTCTTTGGTCGTTGCTCAAGTAAGGCCAATATATAGCTTAAGCCGGCAATGCCACTGCCAATGACTAAAACTTCAGTTTGTTTGCGTTGACCTTGTTGGGACTGTGGTTTGTTGTTCATGACAAAGCTCGAAAAGATAAATCAACATTACCTGCTGAGTGAGTGAGCATGCCAATCGAAGCATAGTCAACGCCACTTTCAGCAACAGCTTTAATGCTGTTTAAATTTAAGTTTCCAGAGGCTTCTGTCGCTAGCTGCCCTTTGCAACGTTTTACGCAGGCTGCCATACGTTCAGGTGACATATTGTCCAGCAGTACTCGGTCAACTTTATCGAGTCCTTGGTCAAGGATGACCTGCAATTCAGCTTCATTGCGTACTTCAATAATTGTCGCTAATTGTTTATTTGCACCACTAGGTAGTTTAGCTAAAGCTGCTTCCATGCCGCCAAGCAAATCAACATGTGTGTCTTTTACCATAATGGCATCGTATAAACCCATGCGGTGGTTAACGCCGCCACCACAGGCAACAGCATACTTTTCTAAATGACGCCAGCCAGGGGTGGTTTTTCTGGTATCGAGAATTTTTAATTGAGTATGTTTCACTATGTCAACGAGTTGGCGAGTTAAGGTGGCGATTGCTGATAGATGGCGCAAAAAATTTAACATGGTGCGTTCAGCCATTAACAGAGAACTTGCTTGTCCTTGAATTGTTAGTGGTTCACTTTTGGCAGGAGTAAGATCGCCGTCATTAAATGAAGTGCTAAGCAAAAAAGGAGTTTGAAAGCGGGTAAGAATTTCGCTCAGTAGGGCTATACCACATAATACAATTGGGCGCTCTTCTTTGTTCACTAAAGTTAATGTTTGCTGTTGCGCCTGCTTTGGAAACAGCAGTTCAGTAGTGGCGTCAGTAAATATCAGCCCTAAGTCTTCTTGTAATGCTAGCTCAATGAGCTTGCGGTCGATTTGGTTAAGTTCCCACTCATTCATCTTGCTTACTATGTCCTTTATCGCTAGGATGTCCGCTAAATTCGGCGATTTTACGTGAGTTGCACTGAGCTGTCTAATTTGATAATGAGGAGCAGAAAATGAGCAGAGATAATTTAATTAAGGCATTAAATGTGGTTTTAGCAGATTCTTACACGCTTTATTTAAAAACGCAGAATTACCATTGGTATGTTAAAGGGCCTAACTTCCAGAGTTTGCACTTGTTATTTGAAGGTCAATATACCGATTTAGCTGATGCGGTCGATGTGATTGCCGAGCGTATTTTAACGTTGGGTTCTGCTGCGCCGGCAACGTTTAAAGAGTTCATGAGTTTAAGTACTATTAAAGAAGGTCGTTCAAGCTTGGCTGCGCATGATATGGTGCAAGAGTTAGTGGCTGATCAAGATCAAATCATCAAAATCTTAAACTTGGCTCTAGCTGCAACGCAGGAAGCAAGTGATGAAGGTTCGGTTGCTTTGTTAGGTGATCGTATTGCTACTCATGAAAAAAATCGCTGGATGCTATCAAGTAGTCTTTAATGTCTGGTGAGTTATTTATCGTTGCCACGCCAATTGGCAATTTGCAAGATATTACGCTGCGGGCACTTGAGATTTTAAAGCAGGTTGATTTGATCGCTGCAGAGGATACCAGGCATAGTAAAAAACTACTAAGTCATTACAGTATTGATACGCCGCTGACCTCTTTTCATGACCACAGTGGTGCGCTTAAGGCTGATCACCTTGTTGCTAAGCTTAATGAAGGTGCGAGTTTGGCTCTAATTTCAGATGCGGGCACGCCTTTGATTAGTGATCCTGGTTATGAGTTGGTTGCAAAGGCTCGCGCTATCGGGATAAAAGTAATGCCAGTGCCAGGTGCTTGTGCTGCGATAGCTGCTTTAAGTGCATCGGGGTTGCCGAGTGATCGATTTTTCTTTGAAGGGTTTTTGCCAGCTAAAGAGCGCGCGCGGGCAGCGCGTTTAGAAGAATTGTCACACTATCTTCACACGCTAGTTTTTTATGAGTCACCAAAGCGGTTGCTGGCCACTTTGCGGGCTATGCAGCAAGTATTTGGTGCGGAGCATGAGGTGGTGTTGGCGCGTGAACTGACAAAAACGTTTGAAACGATTCATTCAGCCTCGTTAGCTAACATGACTGATTGGGTAGCTGCTGATGCTATGCAGCAAAAAGGTGAATTTGTGCTGCTGTTAGCGCCTGTTGCTAAGCAGCCTGAACAATTGCTTGAAGAAGGAATACGAGTTTATCAGTTGCTGCAGGCTGAGCTAAGTACTAAACAAGCCGTTAAATTAGCAGCAGCAATTAGTGGTTGCAGTAAGAATCAATTATATCAGTGGACGCTGGGTTCTGAGTTGAAGTGAGCTTTAGGTAGTAAACAGGGTGCAGGAAGTTTATAAAAATGTAGGTCGGACCTGAGCTGGCATTGGTTAGAGCTTAATGTTCTTCTAAATATTGTGCCAGTGAAGGCCGACACGAAGTGTGGATGTGGTTCAGTGTCGGCCCGCGCTACGCTTGGGGCCGACCTACCGTGCTAAGCTGATTTAAAAAAAGAAGACTGTGATTTGCTGAGTGTTTTAGTTTTTGTAGGTTACTGCTTTCAAAGCAGAGTTTAATTGACCCCAATAACCTGACAAACAGCTTGATAGATATATTCCATGTCGGTTTCACTTGAGATTGTTAGAGGGCCTTCTACTAACCTGTTATTGTCAATTGCACGTAGCTGATCAATGAGTAGGTCAGAGTTTTTTTTAAGTTTATTTTGACTGTTAACTCGAACTCGTAATGGGTAGGCCTTGTCAATGAGGTTAGTGGACAGTGGGATAATTATCGTTGAGGGGTGGGCAATATCTAATAGGGCTTGGTTTTGTAAAATCAATACAGGTCTCGTTTTGCCTGGTTCGCTACCTTTGCTAGGGCTTAGGTTAGCAAGCCAAATTTCACCATTATTAAGCCTCTGGGTCATTTTCAATCTCACTGAATTCTGAATTAATGGACATGCTTTCATCTCTTACGCGCAAGCTGGCGCTTTGTAGTTGTTTTCTGCGAGCTTGTTTTTCAGTTTCTCTATTCATTAGTTCGATAGCTTTACGTACATATTCAGTTTTGGATAAATGTAGGCGGTGGGCATTGGCTTTAGTGGCTTGTAGTAGATCATCGTTTAGGCGAATTGATATAAGTGATGTCATATATTGCCTCCGTTTTTGATTTCAAAGCGAGTTACAGTATTAAGTATAAATTTGTATCTCAGTTTGTCAACGAACATCGTTGCCATGGTTAAGGTTTACGCTTGCTAATTGGAGCTAGGTTGCTGTTTGGAAGTCGTTGATAAAGCGTGAGAAAAGTACTCGAATATGGTAGGATCGTGCAATTATTTTGATGGAATATTATAGGTAAAAAATGAGCAGAGTCGGTCAAGAAGTTTCACCTGTCAATATCGAAGATGAGTTAAGAAAATCCTACCTTGATTATGCAATGAGCGTCATTATTGGGCGTGCCTTGCCTGATGTGCGTGATGGTTTAAAACCGGTGCATCGACGGGTTCTTTATGCGATGCATGAACTTAATAATGACTGGAACAAGCCTTTTAAAAAGTCAGCTCGTATCGTTGGTGACGTAATCGGTAAATACCATCCGCATGGCGATACGGCTGTTTATGACACCATGGTGCGTATGGCGCAGCCATTTAGTATGCGTTGTGTGTTAGTCGACGGACAGGGTAACTTCGGTTCAGTTGATGGTGATTCGGCGGCGGCGATGCGTTATACCGAAGTGCGTATGTCTAAGTTGGCTCATGAGTTGTTAGCTGATTTGGATAAGGACACCGTTGATTGCTCCCCTAACTATGATGGTACGGAGTTAATTCCTGACGTTCTACCAACGAAGGTGCCTAATTTATTGGTGAATGGTTCTTCTGGTATCGCGGTCGGGATGGCAACGAATATTCCGCCACATAACTTAAGCGAAGTGGTTGACGCTTGCTTGGCTTTGATTGATAACCCTGAACTAAGCATTGATGAACTCATCGAAATTATTCCCGGCCCGGACTTTCCAACCGCAGGGATTATCAACGGTCGAGCTGGGATTGTTAGAGCTTATCGTACTGGTCGTGGCAAAATTTACGTACGTGCTAAGGCTGATATTGAGCGTGATGAGAAAACAGGTAAAGAAAAGATTATCGTTACTGAGCTGCCGTATCAGGTAAATAAAGCGCGCTTATTAGAAAAAATTGCTGAACTGGTTAAAGAAAAGAAAATAGAAGGCATTACCGAGCTTCGTGATGAATCCGATAAAAGCGGTATGCGTATGGTGATTGAACTGCGTCGTGGGGAAATGGGCGAGGTATTGCTTAATAACCTTTACAAGCAAACGCAAATGCAATCAGTGTTTGGTATCAATATGGTAGTTTTATATGATGGTCAGCCGCGCTGTTGCAATTTAAAGGAAATCCTCGATGCCTTTATTGGTCATCGTCGTGAAGTTGTTACTCGCCGAACTTTATTTGAATCAGCAAAAGCGAAAGACCGTGCCCATGTATTAGAGGGCTTAGGTGTTGCATTAGTTAACATTGATGAAGTTATCCAGCTTATTAAAGCCGCGCCAAACCCTGCTGAAGCAAAACAACGCTTATTAGAGAAGAATTGGACAGCTGGTGCCGTCGCAGAGCTTTGTGGTGACCCTGATGCAAGCAAGACGCGTCCAGATTACGTGGGCAAAGAATATGGCTTGCATGATGCGCTATATCGCTTATCGCCTACTCAAGCACAGGCTATTTTAGAGTTACGCCTGCACCGTTTGACTGGATTAGAGCAAGAAAAGCTTTTTGCTGAATATCGTTCTATTTTGACGCGTATTGATGATTTAAATGAAATTTTAGCGAGTAAGGCTCGGCTTTATCAAGTAATTCGCGAAGAGCTTGAAGAGATCAAGAAGCAATACCATGATCCACGTCGTACAGAGATTGTATCGAGTCAGCAAGACCTCACCATGGAAGACTTAATTACGCAAGAAGATCTAGTGGTGACACTGTCTCAACAAGGTTATGTCAAAGCGCAGCCAGTATCAGATTATCAGGCACAACATCGAGGTGGCCGTGGTAAACAGGCTACTAACATGAAAGAAGAAGATTTTGTGTCACGATTAGTGATTGCGAACTCTCACGATACGATCCTTTGTTTCTCTGACGCGGGTAAGGTTTATTGGCTTAAGGTTTATCAGTTGCCACAAGCTGGGCGTAACGCCCGTGGGCGACCTATCGTGAACTTACTGCCATTAGGGCCAGATGAAAACATCAGCGCTATCTTGCCGGTGAGAGAGTATGCCGATAATCAATACGTTTTAATGGCAACAAGCCAAGGCATTATCAAGAAAGTTGCTTTGGAGCAGTTTTCAAGACCGCGAGCCAACGGCATTATTGCTTGCGAATTGCTTGAAGGTGATCACCTAATTGGTGTTGACTTAACGGATGGTAGCTGTGATGTGATGTTGTTTAGTGATGCGGGTAAGGTGATTCGTTTTAAGGAAGACACTGTGCGACCAATGGGGCGTACTGCGCGAGGGGTTAGAGGTATTAAACTAAAACCTGACCAGCGTGTGATAGCTTTGATTGTAGCGAACCCCGAGGGTGCGATTTTAACAGCAACGGAAAATGGTTATGGGAAGCGAACCTTGCTTGATGAGTATCGAACGACAGGACGTGGTGGCCAAGGGGTTGTGTCCATTCAAGTAACTGAGCGTAATGGTAAGGTGATTGGAGCTGTGCAAGTGCTACAAGGTGATGAGGTAATGCTTATTACCAGTGGTGGTGTATTAGTGCGTACCTATGTGAAGCAAATTTCTTTAATTGGCCGTAATACCCAGGGGGTGCGTTTAATTAACCTTGGTGATGGTGAAAACTTAATTAGCCTAGGGCGGATTGAAGAGTTGGCGGAAGAGGGCGCCGAAGTCTGATAAGGAAATATCATGACAGTTTATAATTTTGGTGCTGGGCCAGCTATGCTGCCTTTAGAGGTGCGCGAGCAGGCGCATCGAGAGTGGTTTAATTGGAATAATACCGGTGTTTCTGTTGCTGAATTAAGCCATCGTGATCCGGCTTTTCGTGAACTGTTAGATGAGATCAATACTAATTTGCGTCAACTGATGCAAATCCCTGCCAATTATAAAATTCTTTATTTACAAGGTGGTGCACAAGGGGTGTTTGCTGGTGTACCGATGAACTTGCTCGGTGGTAAGAACAAACAAGCGGACTATCTAACTTATGGTTTATGGTCTCGTAAAGCAGCCATGGAAGCTGAGCGCTATGGTGATATTAAGGCGCAGGAGCTTTGTACAGAGGCAGAGCCATTTATCTTACGTGGTGATTGGCAACCAACACCTGGAGCAGCTTATTTGCATTATTGTACCAATGAAACCATCGATGGTATGCGTTTTGTGGGATTGCCTGAAACAGAAGCGCCGCTGGTTGCTGATATGTCGTCTGACTTTTTATCTGAGCCAGTTGACGTTGAACGGTTTGGAGTAATCTATGGTTGTGCGCAAAAGAACTTAGGTACTGCTGGGATTACTTTAGTGATTGTTCGTGAGGATTTGTTAGGGCATGCCATGCCAGAGGTGCCAAGCATTCTTAACTGGGAAGTGCAGGCCAGCATGGACTCTCTTTACAACACCTTGCCAACTTTTGCTGTTTATGTGACAGGTTTAGTGGTTAAGTGGGTAATGCAGCGTGGTGGTTTGGAGGCGATGGCAGCACATAATCAACGCCAAGCAGCAGTCCTATATAACACCATCGAAGAGCTAGGGGGCTTTTATCATAGTAAAGTTGCCCCTGAATTTCGTTCTTTAATGAACGTACCTTTCTTTTTGCCCAATGAAGAATTGGAGCAGTTATTTCTAGTTGAAGCTAAACAGCAAGGCTTGTTATTTTTGAAGGGACATCGTACTCGGGGTGGCATTCGGGCGAGTATTTACAATGCAATGCCTGATGAAGGAGTGAAGCTATTAGCAGAGTTTATGCGTGACTTTGCACAACGAAAGGGATGACACATGGGACGTGGGCATGAGCATATAGATGGAGTTGGTTTGCTACTGCGTGTATTAGGCATGGCAGGAGTGGATTATGATGAAACCAAGCCAGCTCATTATTGGGAGGCCCTTTTTGCTTGGCCGATGCTATTAATGGCGTTATGGTTGCTCTTGCAATGGTTTTTGCAGGACAAAGGTATCATTGCTCCTGGTGTTGCTAACACTATTAGTTGGTTGATCTGGTTGGCTTTTGTGTTGGAAACAGTCGTACTTGCTTTTTTCGTTGAAAATAAGGTCCGCTATTTACGGACTAACTGAATGAATTTGCTAATTATCTTTTCGGCTATTCCAATTTTACTTACACACTCCATGCAAATGACTGCAGCGCTGCGGGCTTTGCGGATTTTAGTTATCCCTCGTTTAGTTGTGAGCTGGTGGCGGCGGTAGTGGGCTCTATTTATGCCGAGCTATGCAGTTGAATTTGATATTTTTGGGTCTCTTTCAGAATGTGTGGATAGGTGAGTAGTTAATGAGTTTCGCATTTTTGTTATTCAATGCTGCAGAACGGGTGGTGCGAATCGAGGGCTCCCAGCAGAGCAGCTTTGTGATTTTAGTTGTTCAGGGAGCCTGCCTTGAGTTTTAACTCTCGCTCGTTATAATGCCTGCGATTAATAATGGTGTAGGAGAAATAGCTGCGTGAACACACTTCCTTCAGTAATTACCATAGATGGTCCAAGTGGCGTTGGCAAAGGCACAATTGCTCGATTATTGGCCAGCAGGCTTGGTTGGCATGTGTTAGATAGCGGTGCGCTATATCGTGTTTTAGCACTGGCTGCTCAGCAGCATGACGTTGCGCTTGATAATGAAGAAGCCTTAGAGGTGTTGGCTGAGCATTTGGATGTGCAGTTCCAGGCTGAGTCAGTGAGCAAGCGCTTGCAGGTCATATTAGAAGGGGTCGATGTTACTGATACTATTCGTATGGAAGGTCAGGGTACGGCTGCTTCACAAGTGTCTCAATACTCAGGGGTTCGTAACGCCTTGTTAAATAGGCAAAAAGACTTTCGGCAGACACCAGGTTTGGTGGCTGAAGGGCGAGATATGGGAACGGTAGTTTTCCCTGAAGCAGAGCTTAAGTTGTTTTTGATTGCGAGTGCCAAGGAGCGTGCTGAACGCCGTTATAAGCAATTGAAAGAAAAAGGCGTAACTGTTAAACTCGCCGACCTCGTAGAAGAGATAGCTAAGCGTGACGAACGTGATGAAACTCGCGCGGTTGCGCCGCTTAAGCCAGCACAAGATGCAGTGCTCATTGATACAACTGGGTTGAATATTGGTGAGGTGATGTTGAGGGTGAAGGCAGAGGTTGAGCGTCAATTAGGTTTAGAGTTGGTTGATGCGAGCTAGCTTCTATTAAGTTTGGGTGTTTAGTTAGCCGCTAGGTTATCTAAGCAGTGTTTAATTAACCCATCGATTACCTGTTAATTGATGGTTATATTGACTGCAAGGTCAAAGAAGGTCTTAAAATGATGAATCAAGTTTCTGGTGAGAGCTTTGCTGAACTTTTTGAGCAAAGTCCTATGTATACACAAATGCGTAACGGCGATGTATTAAATGGCACAGTCGAGCGTATTGGTAAAGATTATGTAGTTGTTAACGTTGGTCTAAAGTCTGAAGGGGTTGTACCTGTTGAACAATTCCTTGATGAAAATGGCGCCGTTGAAGTACAAGTGGGCGACCAAGTTGACGTTGTTGTTGAAACAGTTGAAGACGGTAATGGTTTTACTCGTTTATCACGTGAGAAAGCGAAGCGTGCTGCAGCTTGGGTTAAGCTTGAGAAGCTTTACGATGCTGGCGAGATCGTGATGGGACTTATTACCGGTAAGGTAAAAGGTGGTTTTACTGTAGAAGTTGAGGGCGTGCGTGCCTTCTTGCCTGGGTCATTAGTTGATGTGCGCCCAGTGCGTGATACAGCTTATATCGAAGGTCGTA
The DNA here is from genome assembly GCA_965196985.1 of Gammaproteobacteria bacterium. Taxonomy (GTDB): domain Bacteria; phylum Pseudomonadota; class Gammaproteobacteria; order UBA12402; family UBA12402; genus 2-12-FULL-35-23. The sequence goes on from CBDALO010000018.1 coordinate 41,066, forward strand.
AGTTAGAGTTTAAAGTTATCAAAATGGATCACAAACGTAATAACGTTGTTGTTTCACGTCGTGCGGTAGTTGACGCTGAGATGGCTAGCGAACGTTCTGGCTTGTTAGAGAACCTTGATGAAGGTCATGTAGTAAAAGGTATCGTGAAGAACTTAACTGATTATGGTGCATTCGTTGATTTAGGTGGCGTTGATGGCTTACTTCACATCACTGATATGTCTTGGAAACGAATTAAGCACCCAAGTGAACTGATTAATATTGGTGATGAAATTGACGTTAAAGTCTTGAAATTTGATCGTGAAAAAGGTCGTGTTTCATTGGGCTTGAAGCAATTGGGCGATGATCCTTGGGTGAACTTTGCTGAGCGTTATCCTTCTGGCAAAGTTGTTACTGGTCGCGTGACTAATATCACTGACTATGGTTGCTTTGTTGAGATTGAAACAGGCATTGAAGGTTTGGCTCACATGTCTGAAATGGATTGGACTAACAAAAATATTCACCCAAGCAAAGTGGTACAGCTAGGTGATGAAGTAGACGTGATGATCTTGGAAGTTAATGAAGAGCGTCGTCGTATTTCACTTGGTATGAAACAATGTATGGCTAACCCATGGGATGCTTTTGCTCAGTCACATAAAGTAGGCGATAAAGTTTCTGGTGCGATTAAATCGATCACAGACTTTGGTGTCTTTATTGGTTTAGAGGGTGGTATTGATGGCTTGATTCACTTGTCGGACCTTGCAGAAAGTAAAACAGGCGAAGAAGCAGCTAAAGACTTTAAACGTGGTGATGAAGTTGAAGCAGTTATCCTTACTATTGACCCTGAGCGTGAGCGTATTGCTTTGGGGATTAAGCAAAAAGATATGGATGTGTTCGACTTGTACGTTGAAGCAAACGCTAAAGCCAACATGGTGCCAGGTAAGGTAGTCGAAGTAACTGATGAGGGTGCTAAGATTGAGCTTACACCTGATGTAACTGGTTTCTTGCCAACGGCAGAAATGGAAGGTGAAGTTGTTGCTGATCAAGCAATCTCTGTTCGTATTACTGGCGCTGATGATGCAGCGAAGCTCGTTAAGCTTTCAATGAAGTCTCAAGCTAAGAAAGCAAAAGAAAAGCGTGCCGAGCTAATGGGTGAAGAACCTAAGAAAACAACTTTGGGTGATTTGATCCGCGCTAAAATGGACGATAAAGATAGTGAGTAAACCGTTTTTTAAACGGCTTTGCTAGCGAATAAAAGGCATGGGGTTAACTCTCTGTGCCTTTTGTTTATTGGTTCTCTTTCAGAGTGTGTGGGTAAATAAACTGCCAATGAGTTTTGTATTTTTGTTATTCAGAGCTGCAGAACGGGTGGCACGAATCGAGGGCTCCCGGCAGCGCAGCTTGCGAGCATGCTGGGAAACGATTCGTGACAGGACCCGTTAGTCGTAAAAGCTTTGAAAAATGCAAAACGCATTTTACCCATAGATTCTGTTGTGAACCTGTTTATTTAAGGGGGTGTTGTATGACTCAGCGTAAATATTTTGGTACCGATGGTATTCGTGGGCGTGTTGGCCTTGGTGCAATTCGACCTGATTTCGTTTTAAAGCTAGGGTGGGCAGTTGGGCGAGTGATTGCTGCTCAAGGTGGGCGGCCTAAGGTGCTTATTGGTAAAGATACACGTATCTCAGGCTACTTATTTGAATCTGCTTTAGAAGCAGGTTTGGTATCGGCGGGAGTTAATGCCGAATTAATTGGGCCTATGCCAACGCCAGCTATTGCCTACTTAACACGCACCTTGCGAGCACAGTTAGGTATAGTAATTAGTGCTTCGCACAACCCTTATTATGATAATGGCATTAAGTTTTTTTCGGCTGAAGGCACTAAGTTGCCAGATGAGATGGAATTGGCAATAGAGGCAGCGTTAGAGCATGAAATAGAGGTTGTTGAGTCTGCTCAGTTAGGTCGTGCTTATCGTATTGAAGATGCTGTTGGGCGTTATATTGAATTTTGTAAGGCAACAGTAAAAAACGAGGTGAACCTACGTGGCTTAAAGTTAATCGTTGATTGTGCTCATGGGGCAACTTACCATATTGCTCCTAACGTTTTTCGTGAACTAGGTGCTGAAGTTATTGAGGTGGGTGTTGATCCAGATGGCCTTAATATTAATTCAGGTTGTGGCGCGACAGACCTATCAATGTTGCAACGATTGGTTAAAGCTGAGCAAGCAGACCTTGGTATTGCTTTTGATGGTGATGGTGATCGAGTGATGATGATTGACTCTCAAGGAGAGATAGTCGATGGGGATGAGTTGTTATTTATCATTGTTTGTGATCGCTTGCGACGTAGGTCTGTGCCTGGTGTGATAGGTACATTAATGAGCAACCTGGGTTTGGAGTTGGCTTTGCAGTCTCAAGGAGTTGCATTTGAACGTACTAAAGTGGGGGATCGTCACGTTATGGCCGCTTTGCGAGAGCGAGGTTGGTCACTAGGTGGAGAAAATTCGGGTCATATTGTTTGCTTGGATAAGACTACTACTGGTGATGGTATTATTTCAGCGCTACAAGTTTTGCAAGCGATGTTCTTTACTCAAAAAAGCTTGTGTGAGCTTAAAGCAGGTATGTCAAAGTTCCCTCAAACTCTAATTAATGTGCCAGTATCTAAGTCTGTTAACCTTTCTAAAGAAGAGGGCATTCAAGCTGCTGTTAAAAAAATTGAGTCAGGTCTGGCCGATGCAGGACGTGTGTTGCTTCGTGCTTCAGGTACGGAACCTGTGGTGAGGGTTATGGTTGAGGGTGAAGATGATAAAAAGGTCGCTAATTTGGCGAAGGAGTTAGCGCTCGTTGTTCAGAAGGAGTTGGGTTAGGCAGAAATTCTGTTTTGCTTGGAAGGTGGTTATTTTTATAAAATCCCGCATTTTATTTCTTTTTCACTGACATCTGCCAAGCGCAACATCCCCTTGATAAAGTTATCCTAGTGCGCCCCCTCCTACGGAATTTTGTAGCACGTCCCCTCCTTAGAATAAGGAGGGTCAGGGTGGATTATAAAAACAAGCGACTTTCTCTTCAAAAAAATGCTTTTTTATAATCAGTTTAGGGGCGGGCTTAGTATCAGCCCAATATCATCAAAAGCTTTGTTTTTGTAACCTAGGCTGTGTGCTGAACGTTCAATTTATAAATCTAATCAATAAAAAACCCGCCGAGGCGGGTTTTTTTGTAACTGCTAAAGTAAAGCTTAGCCAGCCATTTCTTTTAGTTGTTTTAGTGCAGCGACTTTAACAACTTTGTGAGCTGGTTTTGCTTTAATCATGATTTCTTCACCTGTGAAAGGGTTAACACCTTTACGTGCTTTACGCGCAGGTTTTTTCACAACTTTCATGTTCACTAAGCCAGCTAGTTTAAATTGACCAACGCCGCCTTTTTTAAGGTGAGCGTGAACAACTTGCGTGAAAGTATCGATGACATCGCTAACTTGTTTTTTAGTCAAGCCAGTTTGATCAGCGATTACGGTGTAAAGTTGAGACTTGGTATAAGCCTTGTCTTTTACTGCTGTGATAGCTTTTGGCTTAGAAACTTTTTTCACAGTTGTTTTTTTAGCAACTACTTTTTTAACTGGTGCCTTGCGAGCAGTAGTCTTTTTAGTAGTTGTTTTTTTCACTGTTTTCTTTGCCGTAGTTTTCTTAGCAGCGGTTTTCGTTTTTTTGGTAGCAGATTTTCTTGCAGCCATTTAATCATCCCTCATAGTTGTTTATAAACAGAAAATAACCACGACAAAACGATATCATAAAACCAGACTATTGGTAGCCTTTTAGTTAAAAAAAATGGCTAAAAACGGTATTTTATAGGGGTAAAATAGCCTTTTTTGTCTTTTTTTCATGATTCTTTGCTTAGAAGTGGTTTTCTTGTTTGTATTTTAGGATAATCTTAGGCGTTTTTAAGGTGGTTAAATAGGGCCTAGAATTGTATTAATTTGTTTTCTAGGTTAAAGGGAGAAAGGCTGTTGAAGAAGCTGGTGAGTTATTTTGTTATCGTCATTTTATTAATTTTAGGTGTAACATTTGCTGTGCTTAATGCAACCCCCGTTAAAGTTAATTACTATGTGGCAACGGAGCAGGTGGCTTTATCTTTATTGTTAGCTATTGGTTTTGCTTTAGGAGTGTTGGTTGGGATAGGCGTATTGATAATGAAGCTGCTAAGATTGCGTTTTGAAAATGGTCGTTTGCGTCGTCAAGTAAACAAGTATCAAAAAGAAATAGCAGCTATTCGCTCATTAACTGAGGAAGATGATAATGAATAGTTACTGGTTATTATTGCTCCCTATCGCAGCAAGCTTTGGTTACGTTAGCTCAGCTTATAAGCGTTCTCATTGGCGTGCAAAGCTAAAAAAACACTCTAAAAAAACCACTAGTTCTTATTTGGCAGATCTTAGTTTGTTGCCTAATGAACAAGATACGGCGGTAGAGCGGTTTGTGCAGTCACTTAGTGTGGATAGTGATACGATTGAAACACACCTTGCTTTGGGTAATTTATACCGGCGAAAAGGTGAGGTAGACAGAGCTATTCGTATTCACCAAAATTTAGTAGGGCAGTCACAGTTAACGCATGAGTTGCGTACGCAGGCTCTTTATGCTTTGGCAAAAGATTACTTGAGTGCAGGGGTGCTGGATCGTGCTGAGCAGTTATTTTTGGAATTAATAGAGCAAGGGGTGCACCTAAAATCTAGTTACCGTGCTTTGCTTTATATTTACCAACAGGAAAAAGAATGGGAGCAGGCAATAGCTATTGCGCAGAAACTTGCAGCAAGTTCAGAGAACACTATGCAGGTTGAAGTGGCGCAGTATCATTGTGAGCTTGCCGAGCTCGCCAGTAAGCAGAAGGAATACGATCAAGCTTATCGCTATTTGAAAAAAGCACTAGCAATTAATAGCAAGTGCGCTCGGGCCAGTTTGCAATTAGCTGAGTTGGATTTGCGTGAACGGCAGTGGGATAAGGCTTTGCGTAGCTTAAGGAAAATTGAAGAACAAGATGCTGATTTTCTTTATTTGGCCGTAGGTAAACAGCAGCAGGCTTACCTTGCATTACAGCAGGCTGAAGAGTTTATCGAATACCTACAACAGGTTTTAGAAGATCATCCTCAAATGCCTATTGTGATTACTTTGTCTGAGCAAATTAGGCAGCTGCACGGTGACCAAGCTGCCTTGCACTTCATTTCAGAGTTTGTGAAACGTAACCCAAGTTTGGCTGGCCTGCATGATTTGCTTAGCTTGCAGTTATTAGCTCGTGAGGGCAAGGCGCGTGAGGATTTAGAGTTGTTGCATACATTGACTGAGCGTTTACTACAAGATCGTAAGGCTTATCTCTGCGTGAACTGTGGGTTTGGAAGTAACGCGATCCATTGGCATTGTCCGAGCTGCAAGCAGTGGGAAACAACCAAGCCAGCCTTTTTAGTGGATGAACATCCGTAGCACAGATTAAAATGACTACCAAGTTTCAATCTCATCGTATTTGTATTGCTCCTATGTTGGATTGGAGTGATCGGCACTATCGTTATTTTGTACGTTTACTGTCATCACAAGCCTTTCTTTATACTGAAATGGTAACAACAGGTGCTTTGTTGCATGCTGGTGAACGGTTTTTGCAATATAACCAAGAAGAGCATCCTGTTGCATTACAGTTAGGAGGGTGTGAGCCTAACGATCTCGCGATTTGTGCTAAGTTGGCGCAGGCACATGGCTATGATGAGGTGAACTTAAACATCGGTTGTCCTAGTGAACGGGTGCAAAAAGGTGCTTTTGGTGCTTGCTTAATGGCTGAGCCAGCGTTAGTGGCAGAATGTGTGCGAGCAATGTGTGAAGCTGTGGACATTCCAATTACTGTCAAAACTCGTATTGGTATCGATGATCGTGACTCTTATGAAGAACTGTTAAATTTTATTGGTACAGTTGCTGAAGGTGGTTGTGAGCTTTTTATTATTCATGCTCGCAAGGCGTGGCTAAAAGGGTTAAGCCCCAAGCAAAACCGTGAAATCCCTCCGCTGCGTTATGAGATTGTTAAACAGCTTAAGCAAGACTTTCCACAGCTAACGATTGTTGTTAATGGTGGTATCAATACGCTTGATTTAGTGGCTGATCAGCTAAGCTATGCTGATGGCGTGATGGTCGGCCGTGAAGCGTATCGTCACCCTTTCTTTGTGGCGCAAATGGACCAAGCCTTTTTAGCAACTCAATCATTACCTGGTCGAGTGTCAGTTATTAATACCTACCTTGATTATGTTGAAGGCCAGCTTGCCAAAGGTATTCGAATGCAAACCTTAATTAAGCCAATACTTGGTTTTTTTCATGCTTTACCAGGTGGTAAGCGTTGGCGGCGTATTTTGAGTGAGCAATCTCACCGCCCGGGGGCGGGCGGTGAGGTGATTGAGCAGGCTTTGTTGGAAGTGATCAAGCAAGGCTTTAGTTAGATTATTTGGGCTTAAGTAGTTGTGTTTGATCATGAGAGTCTAAGGTTTCTTCTGAGTCATAGAACCTGGATGTTCCTACTGCTTCCCCTTTTAAAGCTGAGTCCCTGTTCATTTTTTTTTGAGCTAAAAAAATCTTTAAAAAGTGAGCTAGGTCTAGAGGGAGAAGGCGAACTAGCTGTATGCGCCGATGAGCTTGCTTGTGGTTCGGATGAGAGCGGTCGTCGTGGTGAGGTTGGGCTTGGTTTAGGCGATGATGAAAATCGATTGAGGATGTTAGTTGCTGTGCTATTAGTTTTTTTTGAAGGCTGAGTATAAAGTTTAAGGCTTCCGTCTATAAGGTTAAGAGCGCCATCTAATGTTTTAAAAATACCCGGTAACTTTTCTCTTGGGATATATCTTAATTTATCTATTACTCTCTCATCTCCAAGTTCCCCGAGAGTTATTTTTATATTATCTTCTTCAAAGAGAGAGTGTTCATAAATTTGTCCACATTGGCTGAAAACTCCCTTTTCTTGATTTGAAAGCTTCATGTTAGGAGGTACTTGTCTGTAATTACTTAATAAGGTAGTTATTGGGCGAATTCCTTTCCCTATTAGTTGGTGCCTTAGGTATGTCCAGTTAATTTCATCTTCATCTTGTATGTGTTTTTCTGCTAGCTCTATTTGTCTCTTTGCATTAGTTAAGCGTTGAGGCATCTTGTCAATTATTTGTTGATATAGTTCTTGAATTAATCCCATGTTTAAAGCTCCCTTTCCTAGTTAGTACTCAACTTAAAATTTACAGTTCTAGACCTTAAGGTAATGTGAGCTACTCTTGCCTTTTCGTGTGGGGTTTCTATTTGATAATCAAAAGCTGGCTATAGAAGGGGCGTTACCTGGTAGTATCACTAGAAGGTAAAGCAGTTTGATTTGAGTCAATAGATTATAAACTTGGCTAAAAAATGTTTGGTTTGTTGTTGTCTCTGTGCTAGTCTTCCGCCCATTCAAGGTTTTGTTTAAAAAATGATAAAAACTCTAAGTATCTTAAAGTATCTAAGGAGAAAACGATGGAAGTTGCTGTTGTTGATTATCAGTCATCTCAAGCGCCAAAGCAGTTTGTTAAGTCTATGCTTGGGACTGGATTTGGTGTATTAACTAATCACCTAATTCCCCACGAACTAATTGATCAGGTTTATAGTGAGTGGCGCGCTTTTTTTAAATTAAGTGATGAGCAAAAACGTGAATTTCTTTTCCGTCGTGATTACGACAAGGTGCAAGGCGGTTTCTTTCCGCAAGAAGTTGCTGAAGTGGCTAAGGGCTTTGATGTTAAAGATATCAAAGAATTTTATCATTATTACCCTTGCATGAAGCAACACCCAGCTATGATTACTCCAGCAACAGCCGAGTTACGTCAAGCGCTCATTGATATGGCTATCGTGTTATTAGGCTGGTTGGAAGAGGCTTTGCCTGATGAGATAAAACAAAAGCTTGCCATGCCGCTTGGTGAAATGATTGATACTGAATACCAAACCTTGCTGCGTATCCTGCACTATCCGCCTTTGCCTGATGAAGTAGAGGAGGGTGCGATTCGTGCCGCGGCTCATGAAGACATTAATTTAATTACTCTATTGGTAGCCGCTTCAGCCCCTGGGTTGCAAGTACTTGATAGGGGTGCTGCCTCTATATAATGTAGGCTATATTGCTGCTGGCACGCCAAAATCATTGACCTTCTCCCAAAACTGATCCCATCTTCCTTTAGTCTTTACTAGTGTTCTCAAGCATAAAACAATTTTCATTGCCTTGTCTTTCCAGCGCATTCCTGATCCGCCTAATCTTTGTTTAACAATTGTTTTACATGCTGCTTCAGTGACGCCAGAGCCAATTGGTGCATTCTGCTTAATCAAATTATGATACGACATTCGCTTTTCTTTAATATTATTTTCAAAATACGTAATTGTTCCTTCTAGCTTTTCTCTAAGCGATTTATTCAGTTTTTTATTTACATGCTCTTTAAGCTCAGCAAGTATTCTACCTGCCGCACCTTTCTTGTGCTTTAAGTCATGACATCGCTCTTGGAGCCAAACATCACGCTCATCTCTTTCAGATTTTTTGGTAAATATTGCCTTTGATGCTTCACCGAGATATTCAGTTGCATGCCAAAAATCTAAAATTTGCGTATCAGTATGTTTTTTTAGAAATGGCCAATTATTTTTTGCTCCATCAGCAACGCCAATTGTTTTAGCATCAGGGTAATATTTCTTTTTCAGCTTTATTTCCTTTTCAAGCCTATTAAAGAATTCATCTTTTCCATATTCTGGTGATGCTGCAACGTAGGTTGTGTGCAGGCGTGCACCATGCTTATCATACATGGAAATAGTTCCAACCATGCTCTCTCTATAACCATCATCAACGGTGAGAACATATGCACCATCTAAGCTAATACTTAGCATCTCAATGCCTGCATCAAGCTTTGGCTCTTCATATTCCCACTCAGCCTCTTTGGCTTGTGCAATACCGCCAACAAAATCAGTTGCCCGTTGCAAGTATGAATGTGAGATTTTACGGTTATGATTGACCTTGAGATCATCAATAACACTAGGAGCAGGTAAGTTTGAGTATTTATGTGAGATTATTTTTGCAAATCGCGGTGTTGATCCTTGGATAATTCTAGCCTTATCTTCTAAAGGACAAAAGATCTTCCCGCCTTTAGAGGTTTGATAAACATAACGCTTAACTCGAGCAACTCCATAAGGCGTTTGGTAATTTGCTTCATCTCTACTTCGTGCTGTTAGCTTTATTTTTCCAACATGGATAGGAGAGCCATCTGCATCAAACTTACTTAAAGCTTTTTCAGTGGCTAATGTTCCAACCTCATTAAGGCCGTCAAGAATTGCATCCTCACATTCAAGCATGGATCCTTTTAGTGGAAGCTTGAGCTCAATAGTTAATTCATTATTTTCATCAGAGAGAATTCTAGCTAACATCCAAACACCATCCGTAATCAAGTTAAAGTGTATATTATGCTATATTTTCTACATTATATAAAGGCAGCACCCCTTGATAGTGCTGGCAAATGGCATAATGTGCCTTGTGAAAAAAACAATATTGCTGTTAACGTGGGTGATATGCTGCAGGAGGCAACGAGGTTCTACTATAAGGCGACCAAGCACCAAGTGGTTAACCCTGTTGGTGAGGCGGCGAAACAGCCGCGTTTCTCTATTCCTTTGTTCTTACATGCGCGAGATGGAGTTGAGCTTTCAGAGCGTTATACGGCTGATAGTTATCGTCGTGAGCGGTTTAAAGAACTGGGCTTGATTTAGCAAATATTTTTTAAGGCGGGCTTGTCAACTCAGATGTTTTTTTGTATAGTGCTGGCCTGCTTGATGCGGGGTGGAGCAGTCTGGCAGCTCGTCGGGCTCATAACCCGAAGGTCGTAGGTTCAAATCCTACCCCCGCTACCAATTACTAATAAAAAACCCCTCTTGGGGTTTTTTTTTGCAAAATGGGCCTGGTGCCCATTTTTTATTAGCGAAGAGGTAAGATGGATTCAAAACAACAACAGTTAAATAAAGCCTTAGCTCCTGTTGTAGAAGGAATGGGCTTTGAATATGTGGGCTGTGAATTTATTCCGCAGGGTAAGCATTCGTTGTTGCGGGTTTATATCGATAAGCAAGGTGGAATTAAACTGGGTGAATGTGCTGAAGTTAGCCATCAGCTTAGTGGTGTTTTGGATGTTGAAGACCTTATTAAGTCACGCTATAGCTTAGAGGTTTCGTCACCTGGGCTAGATCGACCTTTATTTACGATGGCACAGTTTTGTAAGGCGATTGGTAAGCAAGTGAAGTTACGCTTATCAATGCCGCTTAATGAGCGTCGGCAGTTTGGTGGGGAGTTAAAATCGGTATTAGACGAGAATATCGTTTTAATTTGTGAAGGTGAGGAAGTGGTAATTCCTTTTGCTTTAATTGCTAAGGCAAAAGTGATTTACCAATTTGACTAGAGGATAAAACGAGGCAATAGAAATGAGCAATAAAGATATCTTAGTAATGGCTGAGGTGATTTCTAATGAGAAAGATCTTCCTAAAGAAATTATTTTCCAAGCGATCGAGCAAGCGTTAGCCTCTGCTACCAAAAAGCGTCATCCTGATGAAGACATGGATATACGGGTAGATATTGATCGCAAGACAGGCGATTATGAGACTTTTCGTTACTGGACTATTGTTGATCTTGATGATCCTGAATTGGATTATAACTACCATAAACATCTCTCGCTTGAAGAGGCTGCAGAACGCTCTGCGGATTTAAAAGTGGGCGATATTCACCAAGAGCCAATGGAGTCTATTGAGTTTGGTCGAATAGCTGCGCAAACAGCTCGTCAAGTTATTGGCCAGAAAGTGCGTGAAGCTGAGCGTAATCAAGTAGCTGAAATTTATCGCAAAAAGCTTGGGCAGCTGGTAACAGGCGTCGTTAAAAAGACAACTCGTGATAGCTTAATTCTTGATTTGGGCAATAACGCCGAAGTTGTTATCCCTCGCTCTGAGTTATTGCCTCGTGAGTCAGCACGCATTAATGATCGTATGCGCGCTTACCTTTATGACATTAAAGAAGACGGTAAAGGCCCGCAATTATTAGCTAGCCGGACTTGTAGCGAGATGTTGGTCGAATTGTTTCGTATTGAAGTACCAGAAATTGGTGAGGAGCTGTTAGAAATTAAAGCGGTTGCTCGTGACCCAGGTGCTCGTGCGAAGTTGGCGGTTAAAACTAACGATGGTCGTATTGATCCAATTGGTGCTTGTATTGGTATGCGAGGAGCTAGGGTTCAGGCGGTATCTAATGAGTTAGGTGGCGAAAGAGTTGATATTGTGTTGTGGGATGACAATCCAGCTCAGTTTGTTATTAATGCTATGGCGCCAGCAGAGGTCGTATCAATCGAAGTCGATGAAGATAAACATTCAATGAACATTGCTGTGGCAGAACAACAATTGTCGCAGGCCATTGGTCGAGGTGGTCAGAACGTACGCTTAGCGTCTAACTTGACGGGTTGGACTTTAAATGTGATGAGTGAAGCTGATGCACAAAATAAAGCACAAAGTGAAGTGGCTAAAGTTGCAGAATTTTTTGTTGAAAAGCTTGATATCGATGAAGAGATGGCTGCTGTACTGATTGAAGAAGGCTTTACTAGTTTAGAAGAAATAGCCTATGTGCCATTGCAAGAAATGTTAGCTATTGAAGGTTTTGATGAAGAGTTAGTGAAAGAGCTACGTAGCCGTGCTAAAGAAGCGCTGCAAAAATTAGCTGATGGTGTGGCACCTGCTGAAGATTTATTAGCATTGCCTGGTATGGATATGTTATTAGCTCATAAATTAGCAGCAGCAGGCATTGTGACACAAGAAGACCTTGCTGAGCAGGCGGTTATTGATGTGGTTGAAGTGACTAAGATTGATGAGAAGCAAGCAGCAGATTTAATTATGGCAGCACGTGCACCGTGGTTTGAGAATAACGACTAGGTTTGTTTTAGCTCCTTTTTTAAAGGGGGCTCGCGCAGCGAGCGGGGGATTTGTAGCCTGGATTGAGCGGTAGCGATAATCCGGGGCAAAGTAACTTAAGTATATTCAGAGGTTTAAAAAGTGGGAGAAGGTGTGATGACAGCAGAAAAAATAACAGCGAGTGAATTTGCCAAGCAGCTCGACATGCCTGTTGAGCAGCTTTTAGAGCACTTTAAGGCAGCTAATATGCGTGTAAAAGACAGCGAGCATGCGGTTTCTCCTGCGCAGCAACAAAAACTTAAGAAGTTTTTAGAAACACTGGGAACAGAGATAGCATCAGCAGTAGCTGAAGAAGTTGAAAAGCCTCAAAAAACTGAGGCTGAAAGCGAAGCAAAGAATACGAAAGAGCAACCTAAAAAACGTAAGCTTAGCATGAGTCGATCAGCGAAATCATCTGACGATGAAGAGGCAACAAAGCAAGAGTCTGTGACAGAAGAGTCAACGGCTGCGGAATCACCGAAAAAAATCACTTTACGTCGTAAAACCTTATCGAGATTAAATGTAACAGGTTCCGGTGGTGATAAACGGACTGTGGACGTTAAGGTTATTAAAAAGCGTACTTATGTGAAGCGTGCGCCAGTTCAGCCAGAGCCTGAACCTGAAGTACCGGTGGAAGAGCCAGTGGTTGAAGCGCCAGAAGTACCACAAGCATCAGATGCACAAGAAAAACCTGTTGAACAGCCAGAAGCTGTTTCTGAAGAAAAAGCAGCAGAAGCGAAGCCTGCAGATGCTGCTGAAGCAGCAGCAGTGAAAAAGAAAAAGCATCATCATGCTCATCATGAACCTCAGTTAACAACCGCTGAAAAAATTAAAAAAGACGAAGAAGAAGAGCGTGCTAAGAAAAAGAAAAAGGCTGCAGCACGAGGCCCTGAGCTGGCTAAACAAAAACACGGTCATCGTCGTTTGGATATTCGTACTATTGAGATTGAAGATGAATTTGTTGAAGAGGAAGGGGGCAAAGATACCACTTCTTCGTTAGGCACGAGCAAGGTTTCAAAACGTGCTAGCCGTCAAGCTTTTACAGCACCAACTCAGCCGATGGTGAAAGAAGTTTCATTGCCTGAAAATATTAGTGTGGCTGATTTAGCACAACGTATGTCAGTTAAAGCGGCTGTGGTAGTCAAAGCTTTAATGAAAATGGGGGTGATGGCGACGATTAATCAAGTAATTGATCAGGATACGGCAAGTTTGGTGGTTGAGGAATTAGGCCATACAGTAAAACTAGTAGATCCGAACGCTATTGAAGATACCTTACACGAAGGTTTAGAAATAGAAGGCGAGGCAATTTCTAGAGCACCGGTTGTTACTATTATGGGTCACGTAGACCATGGTAAAACAACCTTGCTAGATACCATACGACGTACTCGGGTAGCAGCAGGTGAAGCTGGTGGTATTACTCAAAATATTGGTGCTTATCATGTTGAAACTGATCGAGGGATGATTACCTTTTTAGACACTCCGGGTCACGAAGCATTTACTTCTATGCGAGCACGTGGTGCACAGGTGACTGACTTGGTAGTGTTGGTAGTAGCGGCTGATGATGGTGTGATGCCGCAAACTATAGAAGCGATTCAGCATGCAAAAGCAGGTAATGTGCCTATTATTGTTGCGGTTAATAAGATCGATAAAGAAGAAGCGGACCCTGATCGTGTTAAGTCAGAGTTGACTAACTACGAAGTCGTTTCTGAAGAATGGGGCGGTGATGTAATGTTCGTTCACTTGTCAGCAAAGCAAGCCACGGGTATTGATGAACTACTTGACGCCATTCTATTACAGTCTGAAATGCTTGAGCTTAAAGCGCGGGCGAATGGCGCTGCAACAGGGATTGTGCTTGAGGCGCGTTTGGATAAAGGCCGAGGTCCAGTTGCTTCAGTTTTAGTTCAGGAAGGTACCTTAAAGCAAGGTGATATCGTTTTAGCTGGGTTACACACTGGGCGAGTGCGTGCTTTGCTTGATGAGAATGGCCGTCAAGTTAAAACTGCTGGTCCATCGATTCCAGTTGAAATTTTGGGGCTTGCTGATACCCCTGGTGCGGGTGATGATTTTACAGTGGTTGCTACTGAGCGTAAGGCAAAAGAAGTGGCTGAGTTCCGCCGTGAGAAGATAAAAAATGAAAAATTGGCCAGTCAGCAAATGACTAGCCTTGAGAACTTGTTTCAGCAAATGGATGAAGGTGAAGTTGCTAGTTTGAAGTTAGTCCTAAAAGCCGATGTGCAAGGTTCATTAGAGGCACTTACTGATGCGTTGAACAAGTTATCGACCAATGAAGTAAAAGTTGAAATTATTGCCAAAGGTGTCGGTGGTATTACTGGTTCCGATGCAACTTTGGCTTTTGCGTCTAAGGCAGTGATTGTTGGCTTTAATGTGCGGGCAGATAATTCAGCGCGTCAAATCATTGCCAAAGAAGGTATCGACGTGCATTACCACAGCATTATCTATAACGCGATCGACGAAGTGCGTCAGGCACTAGAAGGTATGTTAGAACCAGAAACCAAAGAAGAAATTATTGGTTTGGCTCAAGTACGTGATGTATTCCGTTCTTCTAAGCTGGGTGCGATTGCTGGTTGTATGGTTATCGAAGGGATGGTGAAGCGTAACAAACCAATCCGTGTCTTGCGTGATAACGTGGTAATTTATGAAGGTGAGCTTGAATCATTGCGTCGCTTTAAGGATGACGTCAATGAGGTGAAGAAAGGCATGGAATGCGGTATTGGTGTGAAAAACTACAACGATATTAAAGAAGGTGATCAAATCGAAGTCTTCGATACTGTTAAAGTTGAACGTAAGTTGTAGGCCGCATTGTGAAGCCGAGTAATCGTACCTTACGTGTTGCACAGCAGATTCAGGTTGAATTAGCTAAGTTGATTCCAGCAGAGCTAAAAGATCCGCGTTTAGGTGTGGTGACTATTACTGGCGTTGAAGTAACGCGTGATTTTGCCTATGCGAAAGTATTTGTAGTGATGCGCGATGATAAGCACCCTAAGACTCTAGTCTTGCTCAATAAAGCGGCCGGTTTTTTAAGGCGTCGTTTAGCGAAGGAATTATTGTTGCGCACAACACCTGAATTAAGCTTTCACCTTGATCAGTCGATCGAATATGGTGCGCGCATCGATAATTTATTGCGCCGGGTTGGTTCGGATCCAGAGGCTGATGAGTAAGCGTCGTAAAGGCGAGCTTATCAACGGTGTGCTGTTATTAGATAAGCCTATCAATATTTCTTCCAGCAAAGCGAGCTTGACGGTTAAGCGCCTGCTTAATGCAGCTAAATCCGGTCATACTGGTAGCTTGGATGTATTGGCAACAGGCTTGTTGCCAGTTTGCTTAGGTGAGGCTACTAAATTTTCTCAAGTGTTGCTCGATGCTGACAAACGTTATCTTACTACGGCTAAGTTAGGTGAGCGTACCACGACTTGTGATGCTGAAGGTGAGGTGGTTGTATCAGCACCAATTGAGGGCGTTAATCGAGAGCAGCTTGAGGTTGTTTTAACGCAATTTGTCGGTGAGATTAATCAAGTTCCGTCGATGTTTTCTGCGCTTAAACATCAAGGCCAACCTTTGTATAAATTAGCTCGGAAGGGGGTTGAAGTTGAACGCAAGTCTCGGCTTATTACTATTTATTCTATTGAGCTATTGCGATTTGAGGGCGATGAAGTTGATTTAGCAGTGCACTGTAGTAAAGGTACTTACATTCGCAACTTGGTTGATGATATCGGCGCGGCATTGGGTTGCTTTGCTCATGTTATTGCTTTACGTCGTAGTGCGACAGGGCCGTTTGATTTAACCCAAGCGGTTAGTTTGGCCGCATTTGAGGGGTTGGAGTTAGCCGCACGTCGTAAATTATTACTACCAGTTGACAGTTTAATCGCTCATTACCCTAAGCTTGAGCTAGTTGAGTCTCAAGCTTTGCAGTTGCAACAAGGCCAGCGTTTTGTTGTTGAATCAGCGTTAAGTGGTCTAGTGCGTGCTTACCAGGGTGAACGCTTTCTTGGGCTAGCTGAAATAGATGCAGCGAAACTTTTGTCAGCTAAGCGCCTATGTAGTGTGTAGGGTGTAGTTTGCAAGAAACAGTTTTTTATAAAAACCATAGCCTCCTTTGAATCAAAGAGGGTGGCTCGCGCAGCGAGCGGGAGATCTATTGTTAAGGAAGTTGCTTATTTTTATAAATCCATCCTATCCTTCCTTATTCTAAGGAAGGGACGCGCTATGAAAGTTCGCTGTTTGTTGTTAGATTTTCATTTTTCTTGAGATCTACAAAATAAAAGCCCCCTTTGATTCAAAGGGGGCAGCCGAGCGAATGCGAGGCGGGGGATTTAAAGGGGGTGAGTTTTAATCTACAGAGCTAAGTGACTTAGCTGTTAGAGCGCCAGGCGAAGGGCTGTGCTTGATGTGTCACGGTTGAATGGGCTTTTTGTCATTGGTGGGCGCCAGCTAAACTTTAGACCTTCTGCGAAACTAAATACTGGGCGAGCTTATGCTCGTTTGTAGTTTTAGAATCCGGCTTGAAGATTGAGAATCCCAGCAATAATATTAAATCTCATATTGTGTTTTCTGCGAAAATTCCTATACACCTCCCCAAGAATGCGGAATTTTTTAAATTTTGAGAATTGATGTTCAACCCTAATACGGATCTTGCTGTGATTACGGTTATCCTCTTTTTGTTGAGTAGTTAATTTGCCGCCTTTGGGCTTTTTATGAGGTAAGTTAACCAAGGGGTCAGTATGTTGAATTCCTTGGTATCCTAGATCAGCATATTTTTCTGCTGGTGGCAGTGGGCTGCCACGTTGTCGGATCTTAATATCATGAACCCTCCCAGGCATTGTTTGAGAGACGTTGATTATTTTTCCGGATGTACTCATTGCTATCTCCACCTTTTGAGTATGTCTTTTCTTTTTACCAGAATAATAATCTTTACGTGGCTTCTTCTTTTTGGGGCGCTGAATAGGCTGCTCCGTTACATCCATTAATATAGCGCAAACCGCATCTTCTGTTAGGGTTCTGTCTTTTTTAATATGAATATGCTTGGCCACTAAGGGTTCTAAGTGTTTAAATAAGCGGCAGACATTACTGTCATCCAAACCAACAAAGTAACCTAAGAATTCATGTGTTACATAAGTGCGATAGTACATCATGAGAAGCAAAAGGCGATCATGGTGCGTGGTGAGTTTCGGGCGCCTTCCCAGCTTACTAAACTCATCATCAAGTGATGACTTCACTTGTTGGTGTATCGTTTCAAAATCATCAAGGGTCAAACCAGTTAACTTTTTAAAAATACGCGGGCGGTTACTGAGTTGCTGATAGCTTAATAGCATATGCCTTTCCATGAATGATTATTAATCAGGTAATTATAAGCAAATTTTAGCTAGTTTCTAGAACTGCCCTTAGTTACGCAGAAGGTCTTTTGTTATTGCTGTTCTCCACGTTGCTATTGAATTTGTTCTTGTTGCTACTATTTCTTCTCGTGTTCCCATTTCTGTTTTTGCCGCTATTTCCGTTGCCACCGTTTCTGCTGTTTCTCTTGCTTCTACTTCTGTTGCTACTGCTTTTCTCGTTACCGTTAGCGCTACTGTCGGCGCTTTCGTTTCTATCCTTGCTGCCGCTGCTTGCGCTGTTTTCGCTGCAATACTCGCTCTCGTAGCTGCTTGTGTTGCTACGCTTGATATTAAGGAATTTCAATGTGTCAATTGGTAAAAATACCACCAATTAAAATGAGTAATTTTGGCACAGGTATTTTTTATAAAATCGATTTAGTGGTGGGGCAGGGTTAGTTATGACAAACAATAGCCAAAACTAGCTGTTATTTGTTGTTTTGGACGGACTACCCCCTAGGAAGTTATTAGATTTTTTTCAGTAAGGCGAGTTCACGATGCTTTGATAGCAATTTGTAACGGTTAGGTTGTCTATACCAGCAGTTAGCTAAAAACATTTGGCTACCGCATAGAACACATTCATAGGGGTCAATGTTAAAATTATTTTGCATTAAGGTGCGGTAATTGACCTGGGGTGTGTTTGGATCAGTTTCACCTAATAGGAGTCTGACTTTGGGTAGCATCTCACCTCGCACCCGGTTAGCAAGAAACCCATAATAACGCACCATACGAAAGCCAACATCAGGAATGTGTTGAATAAATCGAGCAATAAACTCTTCCGCGGTTAATTTAAATTGCTTGTAGGTTTTAGAGACGTGATCAAGATAATTAAAATTGAGGCTGCTCCCATCAAAGTTTTTAATTTTTGACTCAGCAATAGGAGGACGTTTGGTGTATCGACCTAAGTATTTAACGTTTTGTTTGTGATTCTTTGAGGGCTTTGCGCAATGTACTACCCATCGTTTTTGGTAAAGCTGATCAAGCAGTTGATTAAAGTTGAAAGTGTGGTTCAGTGTAGAGGCTAACTGATTTGGCAGAATAAGCCCTTTGTCCTGGTGGTGGTTTCTAAAAAGGTTAATGACCTCATAACGCCACATGGACATTAGTGTAGGTTGATGGAAGTAGAGGCTTTTCCATTGTGTTAACTCTTTGTTGATACCACCCAGAGTGATTGACGCATGAAGATGCACATTGCGCTTTAGATCTCTGCCAAAGGTGTGAAGCGCGATAAATACACCGGGTTTAACCCTCTTGTTTTTAGCAAGCTTGAGTAACACCTTTGCTGCTAATGGTGGGAGTAAATTAAGAAGCTCTCTGTTTGTCCAAAAGCAGTCCCAAAGAGTAGAGGGCATGGTGAATGTGATGTGTTGCCATGCAGTGTTGGGTAAGATTGCCATTTGTTGTTGTATCCATACTTCTGTGGCTTTTTTACCACACGATGAACAGCTTTTAGCTTTGCAGGTATGGCGGATGTATTTGACGTGTGAACAGTTTGGATTACTGCAATGATACTCTTTATGGCCACGCATAGGATGTTTGCAGCTAAGCAGCTTAACAATGCCAATGACAATAGCTTCTCTGATTTTATCTTTGTACTTGGTGTGAAAGTTCCACCAGTTCTGATTGGTTACCAAGATTTGTTTGATACTAAAGCGTTTCATTATTCTTAGAGTAAAATGAGAAGCGCGTATAGTAGGTGAGTTATTGCTCAGCTACCTGAAGCAATTTCTATAGCAGGTGTGTTATTTTTATTCGTTATTATTCCATGGGCAGGCTTGACTAGTTTGAGACTTAATAATACTCGTGGCTTTGTAAAGACTAAACTCTTAGAGGCTTAGAAAGTTGCCGGCGAAGCCGGCCTGACTTGTTGCTACTTTTGATGTCGTTTCCGTTGCTACCTTTGCCGCTATTTCTGCAGCAGCAGCTTTTCTTGCTGCCACTTTTGCTAGCATTTTTACTACTGCTGGTGTGCTTGTTATTGCCGACGTTGCCATTGCTGCTGCCATTTCTGCTTCTGTTGCCGCTTCTACGGCCACTTCCGCTGCTGCTCTCGCTTTTATTGTCGTTTTAGCTACTCCTCCTGTTATTGTGGCCTCCCTTGTTGTCGCTATTGCTGATTTACTTGATTCTGCCCTTATGTCCACTGTTTTTTCTACTTGAGCTACCCTTACCATTGCTGCTGTTTTCTCACCTTCTACTGCCGTTGTTGCTGTTTCTCTTATTATCGTTTGCGTTACTACTGGTGCTTTCGACTCCATTCTTATTGCCACCGTTTCTGCTGCTTGTGCTACCATTGCCATTGCTGCCATCTCTGCTGCTTTTGCTTCTTCTTCTGTTTTTGCTGAAGGGCTCCTTGTTGGTTGTCTATCAATTACTTGTATTTTTCGTAGCACTCCTAGGAGAGAAATCTTTGGTATTGCCTCTACTTCCGCTTGTGTCCAGTCGCTTGCTGCAATGGTTTCACCATTAATAGTTTTAGCTATAAGCGTTTGTAATGCAGGGAAGGGCGCTATTAGACTAGCTATTACGTAACTAGCAAAAGCGGTAGGGGGGTAGAGTTCTACTAAAGCTTTAAGGGGTAAGGTGTAGCTATTCTTAATAATTCTTGCAATCCCGAGTTGGATGACTTGTTGTTGAAAGGCTTCTAGTTCTGTATCTATTGGTTTAAGCTTTTCTGTGCACCAAGGCATAGCTAATGCTAAATAATGTTCGGTAGAAAAAGGACTTCCTTTTTCTACTAAGCTTTTCCAAATGGAGAGGTTTGCGTAGGCTAGCGTAAAGCTTTCAATAGCAGCTCTATAGCTTTCATTATTCCTAAATGCCCATGCTATTCGTTGAAGACCCGTAAAATCTTTAACTAATGAATTACCACTTGTAAGATTAAAATTTTCTTTTGTTAAAGCGAAACCAGTAAGTGTTGCTAATTTTTCAGGAAAGACTTTGGCTAAATATATAACCTCGAAGGTGGTTTTAACGAGTTGATTGAGTGGCTCTCTTTCAAAGATAAAGCTCTCCAGGGAAAGGTACTGTTCAGGAAAGGCTTTAGCTAAGTTTATAACATCAAATATACTATTGACGAATTGTGCGAGCTTCCCATCTACTTTAAAGATAAAGTGTGCCAGGGAGGCTCGTTGTTCAGGCAAAGCGTCAGCTAAGCACTTAACGTCGTAGGTTGATTTGATGAGTTGCGCGAGTTTTCCTTCTGTTTCAAAGATAAATCCTGCCAAGGCTTTTCGTTGTTCAGGCAAAGCGTCAGCTAAGTCTTTAACGTCGGAAGTAGATTTGACGAGTTGATTAAGCTTTCCTTTTGTTTCAAAAATAAAGTGAGCTAGGTTTGCTTTCTGCTTAGGAAAAATTGTGGCCAAGCGCTTAATATTGAAAGTGGATGTAGCAAATTGTGCGAGCTTCTCATCTGTGTCAAAGATAAGGTGCACCAGGTTTGCTTTTTTCTCAGGAAAGGTTGTAGTTAAGTATGTAATGTTATCGATGGATTTGACGAGTTGCGCGAGCTTCTCATCTGTTGCAAAGATAAATCGTGCCAGGCTTGCTTTTTGCTCAGGAAAGATTGTAGCTAAGAAATTAATACCTGGGGTGGATGTGATAAGTTGCGCTGATATAGCTGCTGCAAGGAGAGTCTTTTTATGCTTGGTGTTGGCACAGATCGTAGCTAAATACGTAATGTCAAAGATGGATTTAACGAACTGCGCTAGTTTTCCATCTGTTTCGAAAATAAATTCTGCCAAGGTTTCTCGTTGCTTAGGAAAAGCTGTAGCTAAGTTCTTAATGTCGGAGATGGATGTGACGAGTTGTGCGATCCTCCCTTTTTTACCAAAGGTAAAGCGCACCAGGTTTGCTTTTTGCTCAGGGAAGGTTGTGGCTAAGTGCTTAATGTCAGAGGTGAAGTTGACGAGTTGTGCGAGCTTCTCGTCTGCTCCAAAAGTAAAGCGTGCTAGGCTTGCTCGGTATTCAGGTAAAGCGTCAGCTAGGAGGATAACAGCTGAGGCGGATGTGATAAGTTGTGCTGATATAGCAGCTATAAGGAGAGCTTTTTTTGCTTGGGGTTGATACAGATTGTGGCTAAGTACATAACGTCGGAGGTGGACCTGATGAACGGGTGCTGCCTTTATATAATGTAGAATATATAGCATAATATACACTTTAACATGATGAAGGATGGTGTTTGGATGTCAGCTAGAATTATCTCTGATGAAAATAATGAATTAACTATTGAACTCAAGCTTCCACTAAAAGGATCTATGCTTGAATGTGAGGACGCAATTCTTGATGGGCTTAATGAGGTTGGAACATTAGCCACTGAAAAAGCATTAAGTAAGTTTGATGCAGATGGCTCTCCTATCCATGTTGGAAAAATAAAGCTAACAGCACGAAGTAGAGATGAAGCAAATTACCAAACGCCTTATGGAGTTGCTCGAGTTAAGCGTTATGTTTATCAAACCTCTAAAGGCGGGAAGATCTTTTGTCCTTTAGAAGATAAGGCTAGAATTATCCAAGGATCAACACCGCGATTTGCAAAAATAATCTCACATAAATACTCAAACTTACCTGCTCCTAGTGTTATTGATGATCTCAAGGTCAATCATAACCGTAAAATCTCACATTCATACTTGCAACGGGCAACTGATTTTGTTGGCGGTATTGCACAAGCCAAAGAGGCTGAGTGGGAATATGAAGAGCCAAAGCTTGATGCAGGCGTTGAGATGCTAAGCATTAGCTTAGATGGTGCATATGTCCTCACCGTTGATGATGGTTATAGAGAGAGCATGGTTGGAACTATTTCCATGTATGATAAGCATGGTGCACGCCTGCACACAACCTACGTTGCAGCATCACCAGAATATGGAAAAGATGAATTCTTTAATAGGCTTGAAAAGGAAATAAAGCTGAAAAAGAAATATTACCCTGATGCTAAAACAATTGGCGTTGCTGATGGAGCAAAAAATAATTGGCCATTTCTAAAAAAACATACTGATACGCAAATTTTAGATTTTTGGCATGCAACTGAATATCTCGGTGAAGCATCAAAGGCAATATTTACCAAAAAATCTGAAAGAGATGAGCGTGATGTTTGGCTCCAAGAGCGATGTCATGACTTAAAGCACAAGAAAGGTGCGGCAGGTAGAATACTTGCTGAGCTTAAAGAGCATGTAAATAAAAAACTGAATAAATCGCTTAGAGAAAAGCTAGAAGGAACAATTACGTATTTTGAAAATAATATTAAAGAAAAGCGAATGTCGTATCATAATTTGATTAAGCAGAATGCACCAATTGGCTCTGGCGTCACTGAAGCAGCATGTAAAACAATTGTTAAACAAAGATTAGGCGGATCAGGAATGCGCTGGAAAGACAAGGGAATGAAAATTGTTTTATGCTTGAGAACACTAGTAAAGACTAAAGGAAGATGGGATCAGTTTTGGGAGAAGGTTAATGATTTTGGCGTGCCAGCAGTAATATAGCCTACATTATATAGAGGCAGCACCCTGATGAACTGTGCAAGCTTCCTGTGTGTTTCAAAAGTAAAGTGTGCCAAGCTTGCTTGGTATTCAGGTAAAGCTTCAGCTAAGGTTTTAATATCGGAGGCGGATTTGACGAGTCGTGTAAACTCTCCTTTTGTATCAAAGATAAAGCTCAGCAGGCTTGTTTTTCTGTCAGGGAAGAGGGTAGCTAAGCGCTTAACGTCGCTGGTGGAGTTGATGAGTTGATTAAGCTTTCCTTTTGTTTCAAAAATAAAGTGAGCTAGGTTTGCTTTTTGCTCGGGAAAGAGTGTGGCTAAGCGCTTAACATCGACGGTGTATCTGATGAGTTGTGCGAGCTTTCCTTCTGTTTTAAAGATAAAGTGTGCCAATGCCCCTCGTTGCCCAGGAAAGAGTGTAGCTAAGCGTTTAATGCTGGAGGTGGATTTGACAAGTTGTGCGAGGTTCCCTCTTTTTTCAAAGATAAATCGTGCCAGTTCTGATTTTTTATAAGGGAAGAGGGTAAGTAAGCGCTTAACGTCTGAGGTGGATTTGACGAGTTGAGTGAGCTTTCCATCTGTTTTAAAGATAAAGTTTGCTAGGATTGCTTTTTTAGCAGGGAAAAGCATGGCTAAGCATTTAACGTCGTAGGTGAGGTTGATGAGTTGTGTTAGCTTCCCTCTTGTGTCAAAGATAAAACGTGCCAGGCTTCTCCGGTCTTTAGGAAAAGCTTCAGCCAAGTGCTTAACGTCATGGACATATTTGATTAGCTGTATGAGCTTCCCTTTTGTGTCAAAGGTAAAGTATGCCAGGCTTGCTCGGTATTCAGAAAAAGCTTCAGCTAATTGCTTAACGCCGTAGGCGTTGTTGGTGATTTGAGCTAAATTTTTTTCGGTAAAGAGGAGGTTTGTAATTTTATCTTTGTTGCCTGGGTTTTTTTACAGTAGTTTATGATTTCAAAGATAGAGTTAAACTTAACTGATTTGCCGGATTTTAGAGTTATTTTAATTGGCAGTGGCATAAAGAAGAAAACCCTCGTTGTTTAGGAATGACCGGCATTGTTACTTTTTTATGCGGATCAAGTAAGCGGAGTACCTTTAAGTGGGTTGCTGAATAGGAGATCGGGTTAGTTTGTCACTCCTTTGAGAATCAGCGGTAGCTGTTCGAGGGATGGGGCGAAACAAAGTTATAGGCGAGCTTGCTTCCTTTCTCTTTGTTGCCTTTGATCTTCTTACACTTTCTGCCTTTGTAAATGCTTCTACATGACTTGTTAGCGTTGATACTGACGTTGTTAACTCGTCACTTAATGCTTCTGCCTCTACCCTTTTTGCCCTCTCTGCCTCTAACAATGTCCTTGATCTTGCTAACCCTTTTGTCAATGCTTTTACTTTCCTTGCCAACTTTCTGTTTAATGCTTCTGCCTCTGCCCTTTTTGCTCTCTCTGCCTCTAAAGATTCCTTCAATCCTCTCAAGCTTGCTGATTGTGCCGTTACGGTCTTTATTAATTGCTCTCTTATGGTTAGTGTTTCAGCCGGGTGCTGCCTTTATATAATGTAGAATATATAGCATAATATACACTTTAACATGATGAAGGATGGTGTTTGGATGTCAGCTAGAATTATCTCTGATGAAAATAATGAATTAACTATTGAACTCAAGCTTCCACTAAAAGGATCTATGCTTGAATGTGAGGACGCAATTCTTGATGGGTTTAATGAGGTTGGAACATTAGCCACTGAAAAAGCATTAAGTAAGTTTGATGCAGATGGCTCTCCTATCCATGTTGGAAAAATAAAGCTAACAGCACGAAGTAGAGATGAAGCAAATTACCAAACGCCTTATGGAGTTGCTCGAGTTAAGCGTTATGTTTATCAAACCTCTAAAGGCGGGAAGATCTTTTGTCCTTTAGAAGATAAGGCTAGAATTATCCAAGGATCAACACCGCGATTTGCAAAAATAATCTCACATAAATACTCAAACTTACCTGCTCCTAGTGTTATTGATGATCTCAAGGTCAATCATAACCGTAAAATCTCACATTCATACTTGCAACGGGCAACTGATTTTGTTGGCGGTATTGCACAAGCCAAAGAGGCTGAGTGGGAATATGAAGAGCCAAAGCTTGATGCAGGCGTTGAGATGCTAAGCATTAGCTTAGATGGTGCATATGTCCTCACCGTTGATGATGGTTATAGAGAGAGCATGGTTGGAACTATTTCCATGTATGATAAGCATGGTGCACGCCTGCACACAACCTACGTTGCAGCATCACCAGAATATGGAAAAGATGAATTCTTTAATAGGCTTGAAAAGGAAATAAAGCTGAAAAAGAAATATTACCCTGATGCTAAAACAATTGGCGTTGCTGATGGAGCAAAAAATAATTGGCCATTTCTAAAAAAACATACTGATACGCAAATTTTAGATTTTTGGCATGCAACTGAATATCTCGGTGAAGCATCAAAGGCAATATTTACCAAAAAATCTGAAAGAGATGAGCGTGATGTTTGGCTCCAAGAGCGATGTCATGACTTAAAGCACAAGAAAGGTGCGGCAGGTAGAATACTTGCTGAGCTTAAAGAGCATGTAAATAAAAAACTGAATAAATCGCTTAGAGAAAAGCTAGAAGGAACAATTACGTATTTTGAAAATAATATTAAAGAAAAGCGAATGTCGTATCATAATTTGATTAAGCAGAATGCACCAATTGGCTCTGGCGTCACTGAAGCAGCATGTAAAACAATTGTTAAACAAAGATTAGGCGGATCAGGAATGCGCTGGAAAGACAAGGGAATGAAAATTGTTTTATGCTTGAGAACACTAGTAAAGACTAAAGGAAGATGGGATCAGTTTTGGGAGAAGGTTAATGATTTTGGCGTGCCAGCAGTAATATAGCCTACATTATATAGAGGCAGCACCCGTTTCAGCCTTTGTTCTTGATTCTAACTCCGCTAAGTCCTCGGGTTTTTCGTATGCTTCTATTGTCGGTAATAACTCTGTCAATAAAGCTTCTAATTGTCTGTCTGACTCTGCTTCTTTTGCTATTGCAGTCTCTAATGCCCTACTTTCTAGTTCTGGATTCCCTTTTATTACTAATTTTTCCCAATCACTAGTTTTAATTGGCTTGCCGTTAGCAGCTTTATCTATAAGAGCCTTTAAGGGTGAAATACTTTCTACTAAGCTAGCTATTTCGTAACTGGCAAAAGCAGTAGGGGGGTAGAATTCTACTAAAGCTTTAAGAGGAAATAGTT
This sequence comes from Gammaproteobacteria bacterium, assembly GCA_965196985.1. Taxonomy (GTDB): domain Bacteria; phylum Pseudomonadota; class Gammaproteobacteria; order UBA12402; family UBA12402; genus 2-12-FULL-35-23. The sequence goes on from CBDALO010000018.1 coordinate 67,110, forward strand.
TTGAGTCATCAAGAAAACTTTCAATTCCAAGTTGAACCACTTCGTGTTGAAAGGTTTCTAGTTCTTTGTCTGCTGGTTTTAGCTTTGCCGTACACCAAGGCATAGCCAATGCTAAATGGTGTTCAGTAGAAAAGTCGCTTATTGTGCTTTGTGATTGCCAGTGGGGAAGGTTTGCTTCTGATAAAACGAGTGCCGCAATGGTTGCTCTAGCGCGTTCGTTGCTTCTAAATGCCAATGCTATAGCTTCAAGTTCCGAAAAGTGTTTAACCAATACAGTAGAGTTTTTGGGGTCAAAGTTTTTTGCTGTTAAAGCAAAGTCTATTAACCCAACTTTGCCCTTTCTAAAATTAAACCTATCCAAATCAATGACTTACATTTTAAAAAAACGTTTAGGGTCACTACAACTTAACAAATTGTTTTTTCAGTGTGCCCAGGTTGTGAATTCATGCCTAACGATTTATAGATCACAACTTGCTCTGGAGTTGCCTTTGAGGTTCTTCTAACAGAAAGTAGTTTATTATTTTCAAGCCGCATCGTAGTCGTGATACGAACCTGAGTGCTAAAAATCTGCCGTATAGTTTGCCAGCTACTATCAATGCTCTGCAATTTAAGTTGATGGCGAATAGTGTGTAGTAAGTGATAAGCAAGAATACTAATAAACAGATGGGCATCAACTCGCTCTTGCTTTTGATGGTAGATAGGACGCAGGCCTAACTCTGATTTTAATGATCTGAATGCCGATTCAACATCAGTTAGAGTTGTATAGATTCTCCAAATTGTTTTTTCATCTAAATCCATTCTGTTACTACGCAAACAATATGCGCCCAGATTCTCAGAGTTAACTTTACTCCAACTGATTTTCGTAACCTTATCAGCCTCTGAATCAAGCGTGATAGTGTATCGACCTGAAACACGTTTATGGCGCTCCTTTATTCGACCTAAACGCAAGGTTACTTTCTCAATTGCTTTCATTCCAGTTTTTTTAGTGAGTCCATTAGCTAACTTAATTAATTCCTCTTCGAAACGAGTCTCAGCCTTACTAATCATATTTAAGCTTTTTTCTTCCTTAGCCTGAGAATGGCAGTACAGTAAGACTTCATTTGCTTCAGTATCTTTAATTAATTGCGCTGTAACCGTATTATTTACTGATTCTTTTACTAGCACTTTATCAATGTTTTCATCGACAACAGGCAATGCTCTACGGCTCACTACAATATAATGGAAACCTTTTTCAGTAAGCCATGAAATATTTTCTTCAGTTGCAAAACCAGCATCTAAGATAATTGTTGCCTCTGGCTGTGCATGAAGCTCAGTTAGCATTTCGGATAATGTTTTAGGCTCGCTAACATTCCCTTTGAAAAATTCACTGCGTTGCGGGAACCCTGAGCCATCCAGCACGAGTCCTAGAGAAACAAGCGGACAATCAGACCGCTTCTCCTTTGATCGACCATGCTGTGCGTGATCATTCTGTAATGCTCTACCCTCAAAGTAGGTATTGGTTATATCGTAGAGAGTGATCACCTGATTTAAACTAAAGAGATTTTTCTCACGTTCGAATAATTGATCTTCAATCATTTGCTTATGTTTGAGTAACTCATCAGCAGTCTTATAGAATTTCTTGAGTGATAGTTCTGAGAAATCAGTACCCAGTAATTCATCTAACGCACTTTGATTGCTTAAATAATAGTGCGTACTTAAATCACTTCCTGGGGCAACTAGCCGCCCAATGATGGTAGCAAGCATCAGGTGACATTGTTTTTGATTAAAGCCCAAAGCCCTGAACAATTCCTCAAGTTGTAATTGCCTGGCAGCATGTAAGCCCAACGCCTCAGCTCCAACGTGTCGTATGTCCGCGCTCTCAATGGAGTTAACATCCACTGTTTTAAAGTCAGGTTCTACCGCGCTTACTGAATTAACAGCGATACTTGTCTCATTGTCATCAGCAAACCTAGAGCGAATGCGTTTTACATACATTTGCGCCTGTTTTTCGAGATGTGCTGGTATTGAAATTAACGTGCCTTGACCCGTTAAAATTTCCTCAATACGGTCAGCAAGCAATTTCCAACTGTCCTTCTTTACTGAAAAATTCGCACCAAGATTTAAAATCAGTCTTTGACGTACTTTGCCGTCAGCAGTGCGATGAGTATCAACAAGTCGGTAGGTTGCGTAAGACTTACCTGTCCGAGGACTCTTTTGTGTAGAGGTTCGAATATACATAACTCAATACTCTCATCACTTCACCAGCCCATGCAACCCCTTATTGCCATTATGTGTCACTACATTCGAGAATTCACGTTTCTAGGCAAGTAAAATCAATGGGTTGAGTTAAAAATAGTGATGAAATTTTTGATTTTCAGGGTGAAATGGCCAAACTTGGGTTAAGGCTGTTTGGTGTCGTTGGAAGGTTTCAGCTAAGTGCTTAATGTCGAGGGCGTTTTTTACTAATACAGTTAATAAAGTTAAGTTTCGTTGATCAAAAAGGATTCCTGCGATTTTTTCTTTGTTATCTGTATTTGCCTTACAATACTGAGAACTACCCAAAATTGTTATCTCCCTACCTGAACTGAATTCGATAATTCTTTTTGTTCTTCTTGAGAAACACTATTTTCTTTAAAAAATTGCTCTACTAAGTGATACGTTAGAAGTTTTCTAATACCCTTCGCAATAAAGTGTCGTGTCACCTTGCCCTTACCATCTCCTAATTTAGCTAGCATAATTGCGTAATCGTCATAAGCTTTTTCCTTACCTATCTCATACAAATATGAGGCCACATAAAAACATACAGCCAGTAGATTTTGTATCCCTTTAAAATTTTTTATCTGCATATTTTCCCAGCCTAGTCCTTCCTTGAGAAATTTAAAAACATATTCAATTTTCGCACGAGATAGATAGGCTATGTATACCTCATACGCCTCATCAAAAGTCGTTACTTTTTTATTAGTTAATAGCAGCATGTCATTCTTAAAAATTCTCCTACCATCTCTGCCTGTAATTTGGATTTTAATTGCATTGATGTTCTCAAACTCTCCAAAATAAATAGTTATTTTTCCGTCTTGTACGCAATTCTTTCCAACTGTTAACTTTTGGAATTGCTTTTCGCCTTGAGCATCAAAATCAGCGTTAATCAGCTTAAGCTTTTTACCATCATCACCTCTACCTTCTATTGTTCTTGTTATTTTTGAGCGAATAATAAAGTCTTGATCTAGGTTTGTATCAATTAGTGAGAGATAGTCATTATCATCAAACTCTCTATCTAGAATATGGGTAATGGTTGCATCTTCATTCTTTGATTTTAGGCAGATTCCTATTTTTTCTATTTCACGAATAGACAGCAGCTTTTTATTAAAGTAATCACCAGATTCATAAAGACTCTTGGCCTCTTTATCTCCCTCAAATGGCTTTCCAGCCTCTATTTTCTTAATATGCTCAGCTTTTAAAAACTTAGGGTCTTTATTGCTGTAGCTTACATGCGATAGTAGATGCACAGCCTTATCACCAGGTACTAATGCAACTGCGTTATGCGTGCTGTAACCATTGATAATATCCCCGTCCAGACTCCTTACTTTACCTAGATTTTCAGTTTGCTTGCTATGTGGCTTTCTAATATCAGAAGGATCATGAAGAACATCAATTTTACTGGCGTGTGAAAGTTTTTCACAGCTCTGTTCTAGCAATACATCATTTGTTTTTATTGGATCTAAATCGGTGCTTTTATTTTCACCGGTAAGTGTACGAATCATCTTTTTATACTCATTGTTATCTTTTGATGAACTGAACAACTTACAACTACCTTCAGTTAATAGCTTTCCTACAATCGTCGATAGATTTTTTTAAAACAACTTTCCCAGTTAATTTTGAAAAAAGAGGGGCAGCGTAATCGGCGAAGTTTAACATTTATACTCATCTCGTTAGTCTTGTTAAAAAGACAAAGCATAGTCATTTTTACACAATATTTCAGCATTATTTTGCTGATTTAAATTTTGGGTAGTTTTCAGTACAATACTGAGAACTACCCAAAATTGTTATCTCCCTACCTGAACTGAATTCGATAATTCTTTTTGTTCTTCTTGAGAAACACTATTTTCTTTAAAAAATTGCTCTACTAAGTGATACGTTAGAAGTTTTCTAATACCCTTCGCAATAAAGTGTCGTGTCACCTTGCCCTTACCATCTCCTAATTTAGCTAGCATAATTGCGTAATCGTCATAAGCTTTTTCCTTACCTATCTCATACAAATATGAGGCCACATAAAAACATACAGCCAGTAGATTTTGTATCCCTTTAAAATTTTTTATCTGCATATTTTCCCAGCCTAGTCCTTCCTTGAGAAATTTAAAAACATATTCAATTTTCGCACGAGATAGATAGGCTATGTATACCTCATACGCCTCATCAAAAGTCGTTACTTTTTTATTAGTTAATAGCAGCATGTCATTCTTAAAAATTCTCCTACCATCTCTGCCTGTAATTTGGATTTTAATTGCATTGATGTTCTCAAACTCTCCAAAATAAATAGTTATTTTTCCGTCTTGTACGCAATTCTTTCCAACTGTTAACTTTTGGAATTGCTTTTCGCCTTGAGCATCAAAATCAGCGTTAATCAGCTTAAGCTTTTTACCATCATCACCTCTACCTTCTATTGTTCTTGTTATTTTTGAGCGAATAATAAAGTCTTGATCTAGGTTTGTATCAATTAGTGAGAGATAGTCATTATCATCAAACTCTCTATCTAGAATATGGGTAATGGTTGCATCTTCATTCTTTGATTTTAGGCAGATTCCTATTTTTTCTATTTCACGAATAGACAGCAGCTTTTTATTAAAGTAATCACCAGATTCATAAAGACTCTTGGCCTCTTTATCTCCCTCAAATGGCTTTCCAGCCTCTATTTTCTTAATATGCTCAGCTTTTAAAAACTTAGGGTCTTTATTGCTGTAGCTTACATGCGATAGTAGATGCACAGCCTTATCACCAGGTACTAATGCAACTGCGTTATGCGTGCTGTAACCATTGATAATATCCCCGTCCAGACTCCTTACTTTACCTAGATTTTCAGTTTGCTTGCTATGTGGCTTTCTAATATCAGAAGGATCATGAAGAACATCAATTTTACTGGCGTGTGAAAGTTTTTCACAGCTCTGTTCTAGCAATACATCATTTGTTTTTATTGGATCTAAATCGGTGCTTTTATTTTCACCGGTAAGTGTACGAATCATCTTTTTATACTCATTGTTATCTTTTGATGAACTGAACAACTTACAACTACCTTCAGTTAATAGCTTTCCTACAATCGTCGATAGATTTTTTTAAAACAACTTTCCCAGTTAATTTTGAAAAAAGAGGGGCAGCGTAATCGGCGAAGTTTAACATTTATACTCATCTCGTTAGTCTTGTTAAAAAGACAAAGCATAGTCATTTTTACACAATATTTCAGCATTATTTTGCTGATTTAAATTTTGGGTAGTTTTCAGTACAATAGTGCTTGATTTCATCAATTGATTTAAATTCCACCGTTTCACTGGGTGTTAGCGTTATGCGTATTGGCATGGATTAATATTCCTTTTTGTTTTACAGCAAACTCTATGGGAGGTTAATAGGAGTACTGCGAAATCTATTATTTGGTTGCTCACGGTATTTGAAACTTATTTATTTAGGCGGAATACTAACCGATAAAGCTTAAGGTTAGCTTAACAATACAAGTAAATTTTACTTGGCTGGTTGAGGGTTTGACTTTGGGTAATATTTATCCTTTTTCTTAAGGTCCTGTTAAGCTTGCTTTGTTAAACCCCAGTTCGGAGTTAATAGTGATCAAGTAATTAAATTCTAATTGCTTGGCAACCTTTTCACTGCAGTAATTGTTAATGGCTCAATAATATAAGCAGCCAACCCAGCAACAAGATGTGTAATAGCATTTGCAACCGAGCGATGTCTGGTGTGCCAAATATGAAACTTATGTTTCAAGCAGCCAAAAACAGTCTCAATGATCCCTCGCTGATTTAATAACTGTTGCTCGTGATCGCTAAGTGGCTGCGCATTTTTCATATTTTTTCTTTTGCGTGTAATTAACTTCAAACCGCTATCAAGTAGTTTTTCAAAAACAGCCTTCCCAATATAGCCTTTATCTCCGAAGGCCAAAGCCTCCAGCCCTTCAAACAATGAGACACCTGCAGCTAAATCATGATGATTGCCGGGCGTGACTTTAAAGGCGATTAACTCACCTATGTCATTGATTACTAAATGAAATTTCAGACCAAAAAACCAACCAACAGATGTTTTTCCAAGTTTTGCAACCGCTTTAAATGTGCGGTGGCGTTTAGTGCGTTTAATGTGACAGTTTGGTAGGCAACTTGAGTCAATGTAGTAAATGCCACTACGCCTGCCACCGTTAAGAGTAATAAAAATTGTCAGTGGCATTAGCGCTCTAGGCATCAATTCAATAAAACGTGAGTAACTGGGTAAATTAGGGAAGTAATGTCCCCAGTATGTTTTTAGAAAGCCAGTATAAAAATATTTAAAGTTTCTATAGCCGATCATTTGGAACAAAATCATGATTGTCATAATCTCGCTATAAGCTAAACAACAAGGTGGACCTGACTTTTTTTCTGCAGATGAAGGGAGTAGATCTTTGCGCTCAAGTGCTGCAAATTCCTCAGCAAAATCATCTATGCGACAAAATAACTCTATAACCTCGCGCTCATGTATCATAACCACATCCATTATTAGTAATAATTTCAAAAGGTTATATAAGTTTTTCACTAAATCCAAGGCTGCCATAACTCCGAACTGGGGTTTTGTTAAAGTTGCCCTTCATTAAGTGAAACAATAATAAAGCGAGGCCTTTATGCCGATTGATACCAGAACCCCTCTTGCGATTACTGCGGTTGATGTTAGGAAAATTGGAACAGAGTATAAACCAGGTCGTTGGTGTCATGTTGCCGCGCATAGCGCTATCGCTGAGAGGCTAGCGAGTTACGATAGCCTTGATGAAACAAGTGCTAATTGTTTGGCTCATTGGGATTTTTTAATTGACCGGCTTGCTGAGTTACAGAATACAGAAACTTCATTGTTTAGAAAGATTCTTGCTGCCTTTAATCATGCATTTGGCGCTGAGGTGTCGGTTAAGCCTTTTGCTAGGAATATATTAAACCGATCGGGCAGAGCGAGCGGGTCGGTGCTTAGTTCTGATGAGCGCCTCGAAGTTGTTGCACAGGTGGCTGCTAGGATGAGAGAAGTTAAAGCCGCGTATCCATTTGTTTTTGGGTGCCCAGAAGAGTTAACGGCAGCAATTGTGAATAACATTGGCCGAGCCTATAAACCAGGGAAGACAGCAGGTTGGGGTTTTTTAGTTCCCATAACCCTGATCATCAGGTGAAGGCTGATGTTTTATCAAATTTTGGGGCCGAGGGAACCTCGGCTCAGGAGTGCTGGGAACGATTGATAGGTACTTATCGTGAGTTAACTAGTCACTCGACTCATCTTGCTAGAATGATTCGCCGTTGTTTTAAGGAGGCGTTTAATGATGACTTGGCGGGTGCAATTCTTTTAGCTTCCCCGAGAGATGTTGCAGATAATGATATAGTTTCTTTAGTGGAGGGGCATTTCAATCCGCAACCAGCCTTGGTACCAGGCTAAAAAACAACGTCATCTTGCCATAACTTGGTTAGGAATACTTGCCAAGGTAGTGTCTCGATGTTTTGTTGGTTGTTTATTTTAATAAGGCACGCTACTTAGTGTGTATCAGTAAGTCATAGAAGCTGGCATCGCTAAAATGAGAGTGTGAAGAGTGTGAATAGTTAAATCTGAAATAAGAGGGTTTACCTATTTATCATGCTTCTGTCTCAAAAGTTACCCTTGCTTTTCATATAGGTTGTCTTATAAAAACCCCTTATTTTAGTATTTCTGGAAGGAAAATAACTGCCGCTCGGTGTGAGAGTTTGTCAGCAGCCACTTTCCTATGACAGTGAGCGTAGGATATTGACAGTGCCTTTTTATTTGGTAAGTGAAATTGACCGTTTGGCGGCAGAGTTGTCTTAACTTCAGTTATGCCTGAAGTTGTTGATTTGCGCTTGAGGTTATAAGTTTGGCACGAGCACGTTTGTGGTTAATTTTACCCAGCCCAAGCAAAGCTCTTACGCGCTTTGCTTGGGTATTTTCCTTTTGTAACAACGCCAATTACCTCCCCCCCCTCTCCAGCCCTCGAAGTGCTGCTTGTGGGCTTGCCGCTGTTGCCGCCGCTGCACCTGCTCCTGGTTGTCGAGGAGTGGAGGACGAGAAGAACCTTGCACCTGTACTTGCGGATGATGCCGAGTCTTCTGCCCTTATCGTAATAGCTTGTCGAAAAGTAGTGTCAGACAAAAAAGTTATTGTTGAGCCTGAAAGTACGAACCTTGTGCCGCTTGTTCCTGTTATTATTGGATTTATGACGCTTGCTTCTGCAGCGCTTGCTTCTGCACCTGTACTTGCTGCTTTTGCTGCCTTTTCTGCTGCTACTCTTGCTGCGGCCTCTTCTTTTGCTGCCTCCCAGTCAGCTTCTTCAATTGTCTCGCCACTAGCAGCTTTAGCTATAACCCAAGTTTGGCCATTTCACCCTGAAAATCAAAAATTTCAGCATTATTTTTAACTCAACCCATTGATTTTACTCGCCTAGTAACATGAATTCTCGGATGTAGTGACACATAATGTTAATAAGGGGTTGCATGGGCTGGTAAAGTGATGAGAGTATTGAGTTATGTATATTCGAACCTCTACACAAAAGAGTCCTCGGACAGGTAAGCCTTACGCAACCTACCGACTTGTTGATACTCATCGCACTGCTGACGGCAAAGTACGTCAAAGACTGATTTTAAATCTTGGTGCAAATTTTTCAGTAAAGAAGGACAGTTGGAAATTGCTAGCTGACCGTATTGAGGAAATTTTAACGGGCCAAGGCTCGTTAATTTCAATACCAGCGCATCTAGAAAAACAGGCTCAAATGTATGTAAAACGCATTCGTGCAAAGCGTGCAGAAGAGAATGAGACAAGCATTACTCTCAATTCAGTAAGCGCGGTAGAACCTGACTTTAAAACAGTGGATGTTAACTCCATTGAGAGCGCGGACATACGACACGTTGGAGCTGAGGCGTTGGGCTTACATGCTGCCAGGCAATTACAACTTGAGGAATTGTTCAGGGCTTTGGGCTTTAATCAAAAACAATGTCACCTGATGCTTGCTACCATCATTGGGCGGCTAGTTGCTCCAGGAAGTGATTTGAGTACGCACTATTATTTAAGCAATCAAAGTGCGCTAGATGAATTACTGGGTACTGATTTCTCAGAACTATCACTCAAGAAATTCTATAAGACTGCTGATGAGTTACTTAAACATAAACAAGTGATTGAAGATCAATTATTTGAACGTGAGAAAAATCTGTTTAGTTTAAATCAGGTGATCACTCTCTACGATATAACCAATACCTACTTTGAAGGTCGCGCATTACAAAATGATCATGCACAGCATGGGCGATCAAAGGAGAAGCGGTCTGATTGTCCGCTTGTTTCTTTAGGTCTTGTGCTGGATGGATCAGGGTTCCCGCAACGGAGTGAATTCTTCAAAGGAAATGTTAGCGAGCCTAAAACATTACCCGAAATACTAACTGAGCTTCGTGCACAGCCAGAGGCAACAATTGTCCTAGATGCTGGTTTTGCAACTGAAGAAAATATTTCATGGCTTACTGAAAAAGGTTTCCATTATATCGTAGTCAGCCGTAGAGCATTGCCTGATGTCGATGAAACCATTGATAAAGTGCTAGTAAAAGAATCAGTAAATAATACGGTTACAGCGCAATTAGTTAAAGATACTGAAGCAAATGAAGTCTTACTGTACTGCCATTCTCAGGCTAAGGAAGAAAAAAGCTTAAATATGATTAGTAAGGCCGAGGCTCGTTTCGAAGAGGAATTAATTAAGTTAGCTAATGGACTCACTAAAAAAACCGGCATGAAAGCAATTGAGAAAGTAACATTGCGTTTAGGTCGAATAAAAGAGCGGCATAAACGTGTTTCAGCTCGCTACACTATCACGCTTGATTCAGAGGGTGATAAGGTTACGCAAATCAGTTGGAGTAAAGTTAACTCTGAGAATCTGGGTGCATATTGTTTGCGTAGTAACAGAATGGATTTAGATGAAAAAACAATTTGGAGAATTTATACAACTCTAACTGACGTTGAATCGGCATTCAGATCATTAAAATCAGAGTTAGGCCTGCGTCCTATCTACCATCAAAAGCAAGAGCGAGTTGATGCCCATCTGTTTATTAGTATTCTTGCTTATCACTTACTACACACTATTCGCCATCAACTTAAATTGCAGAACATTGATAGTAGCTGGCAAACTATACGGCAGATTTTTAGCACTCAGGTTCGTATCACTACTACAATGCAGCTTGAAAATAATAAATTGCTTTCTATTAGAAGAACCTCTAAGGCAACTCCAGAGCAAGTTGTGATCTATAAATCGTTAGGCATGAATTCAGAACCTGGGGACACTGAAAAAACAATTTGTTAAGTTGTAGTGACCCTAAACGTTTTTTTAAAACGTAAGTCATTGATTTGGATAGGTTTAATTGTAGAACGGACAAAGTTGGGATAAGAGCCTGTAAGGCTGGTTGGCTTGCTGTTAGCTCAGTTATTTCGTCACTACGAAAAGCATCAGCAGGGTAATACTCTATTAAGGCTTTGAGAGATAATGGCTCCCCAGTTAGACGGTAGAGTTGAACGCCACATTGAACTGCCTGTTGTCGAAAGGTTGCTAGTTCTATCCCTTCAGGTTTCAGTGTTTCGGTACACCAAGGCATGGCTAATACCAAGCTGTGCTCAACAGAGGTTTCAGTGATGGATGTGATAGAGTCAGGGATACCATCTGCTGTCAATTTTGAACGGAGTTGAGAGAGGTTTCTCTCTGTTAAAAGAAGGCTTTCAAGAGTAGCTCTATAGCTTTCATCGTGCCTAAATACCCATGCTATGGCAGTAAAATCATAACCTAACGCATAAGGGTTTGTAAGGTCAAAGTTTGTCGCTGTTAAAACAAAATTAGCAAGTTCTGTTAATCTGCCAGGAAAAGCTTCAGCTAAGCGTTTAACACTGTAGCCACTTTCGACGAGTCGTGCGAGCTTTCCTTCTGTTTCAAAGACAAGGTGTGCTAAAGCTGCTTGTTGTTCAGGGTTGGTGGAAATTTTAGCTAAGGCTAGTGCGCCATCCTTTCTGTAAATTCCATTGACTTGCTGAAAATAAGCAGGCGACTCAGTCAGATTAGAAATTCCTTTTAAGGTAAACTTAACCAAAAAAGAGGAATGACAATGAGCTGCTATAAAAATGAGAACTTAATCGAAGAAGCCATACATGTTTTAGCGATGGAGGGGTTTGAAGCTTTACCTAAGCTTGTCTCCAGGTTGATGAATGAGGCTATGTTAATAGAAAGGGAGCGCCATTTAAATGCCAGTCCTTATGAGCGAACTGGCGATAGAAACGGATATGCGAACGGCTTTAAACCAAGGTTAATCAACACAGGTCAAGGTCAGCTTGAGCTACAGATACCGCAGGTTAGAGACTCCAATGAAGCCTTCTATCCATCAGTCTTAGAGCGAGGTGTACGCTCTGATAGAGCACTTAAGCTGGCTGTCGCTGAAATGTATGTGCATGGGGTTTCCACGCGCAAAGTTGAAAAGGTGCTAAAGCAACTCTGTGGAACAGATATTTCAAGCACAGAGGTAAGCCGTTGCGCTAAATTGTTGGATGAAGATTTAAAGAAATGGCGAAATAAGCCGTTAGGAAAGATAAAATATCTTTGGCTAGATGCACGTTATGAGAAGGTGCGCACTAGCGGCACAGTACAAGACTGTGCGGTATTGATAGCCTATGGCTTTGATGAATCAACCGGCAAGAGAACAGTGCTAGGTGTTTCTGTTGCGTTATCAGAGGCTGAGGTACATTGGCGTGATTTTCTTCAGCAGTTGGTTGAGCGAGGTATACATGGTATTGAGTTGATTACTAGCGACGCTCATACTGGCCTAAAAGCCGCTAGAAGAGCTGTGTTCCCCAGTGTTCCTTGGCAACGCTGCCAATTTCATTTGCAGCAAAATGCTCAGGCTCACATACCAAAGCGCTCAATGAAGGAACCAGTAGCTGAGGAGATTACAGCTATATTTAATGCCTCAAACATTCATGAGTCGGAAAGACTATTGGCTATGGCGGTAGATAAATATCAGCAAACAGCACCAGAGCTTTCTTCTTGGTTGGAAGTGAATATACCGGAGGGCTTAGTAGTGATGAACTTTGACAGGCCGCATCAAAAAAGATTAAGAACCAGTAACATAGCTGAGCGCGTAAACAGAGAGGTAAAAAGAAGGACGCATACAGTTGGAATTTTCCCTAATACTGAATCGTGCCTAAGGCTCGTATCAGCTGTTTTAGTGGAAATTGATGACCAGTGGAGCGGATCACCTAGATACTTAAGTTGAAGTGAATAATAAGGCTTCATAGGGTTTTAGGATAGATCATTCTTGTTCTTATTAACGAGATATAATTGCTATTACTTAAAAGTTAATAATTTATTTTGAGAGGAGAAAAATTTGAGGTATAAATAATTTTTTAGATTGATTAGCATAATTAATTTAAGATATTATGCGATGAGACAGGTACAATAGAGTGCCATTTAGAATCTTAAAGGTTTTTCTAAGTACTGAAGTTGGTTTTTACAGACAAAATAACGCTCTATCTAGCTAAGCATTTAACATCGTAGCTATTTTCGACGAAATGCGCGAGCTTTCCTTCTGTTTCAAAGACAAAGTCTGCTAGGGCTGCTCGTTGTTCAAGGCTGGTGAAGATTGTAGCTAAGTCCTTAACGTTGTTGCCATTTTTGACGAATTGGGCGAGCTTTCCTTCTGTTTCAAAGACAAGGTGTGCTAAAGCTGCTTGTTGTTCAGGGTTGGTGGAAATTTTAGCTAAGCACTCAACGTCGGAGGTGTTTTTGACGAATTGTGCGAGTTTTTCTGCTGTGAAGACAGTGTCTGCTAGGGCTGCTCGTTGCTCAGGGCTGGTGAAGATTGCAGCTAAGTCCTTAACGTCGTAGATGTTTTTGACGAGTTGTTCGAGTTTCTCTGCTGTGAAGACAGTGTCTGCTAGGGCTGCTTGTTGCTCAGGGAAAGCTTTAGCTAAGTGCTCAATGTCGAAGATGATTTTGACGAGTTGGGCGAGCTTTCCTTCTGTTTCAAAGACACAGTGTGCTAGAGCTGCCTGTTGTTCAGGGCTGGTGAAGATTTTAGCTAAGTATTCAACGTCGAAGATGTTTTTGACGAGTTGCTTTAAGTTTTCTTCGGTAATAAGCAGGCTCGCAACTTCATCTTTTTTGTCTGGGTTCTCTTCACAGTAAGTCTTGAGACTATAAGTTGAGTGGAAAGTTACGCTTTCGCCAGATTCTAGGGTTATTGTAATTGGTGATGGCATAAATTTGTTCCCTGTTGGATGGTTAATGTGGGTAAAAGTTTAACAGGTAAAGCTTAAGGGAGGCTTAAGTTGTTAGGTAAAATTTACCCATTTTTTGTTGTATGTGCTTAGAAAATGTCTTATGCAACGGCGCTTTGCGATACAGAAATGTAAGTGGTAAGAGCCGTCCTGGAAAGGGTATGTCGAAACAATAGAGGGAATTTAGGGTTAACTGGCTTTTAAAGGAAGTTGCTTGTTTTTATAATCCATCCTAACCTTCCTTATTCTAAGGGCGTTTTTGCATAAATAGTAGAACAGCATAGATAGCTAACTTAAGCTGATTTGCGTGTTGCTTTTGCGTAAGTAAAGCGCAGCGTAGCGAGCCATGGAGCAAAAGTAACGCGCAAATCAGCAAGACAAAGTAGTGAAAAAGGATTTATGCAACAACACCTATTCTAAGGAAGGGACGTGCTAAGCAGTTTCTGAATTTGGGGAGGTGCTACGAAAGAAGTTTTGCGACGATTTTTCTTGTCTGGTGTGGTTAAAATCTTCTTCTTCTCTTAAGGCTCCATTAAGCTTGTCTTGTTAAAGTGAGCCTTTATTAAGTGAAACAATAATAAAAGCGAGCCCTTGATGCCGATTTATACTAGAAACCCCCTTGCGATGACTGCGGCTGACGTTAGAGAAATTGGAGAAAAATATAAGCCGAGTCGTTGGTGTCATATTGCCGTACATGATCATGTTACTGGGGAATTAGCAGGATATCGAGGCACTGATAGCACAGGAGTTGAGCGTTTGGCTCATTGGGGTTTTTTAATTGACCGGCTTGCTGAGTTACAGAATACAGAAACTTCATTGTTTAGAAAGATTCTTACTGCTTTTAATCAAGCGTTTGGCTCTGAGGTGTCGGTTAAGCCTTTCTTTAGGAGCGTATTAAATCAGCCCGGTAGAACGAGTGGGGCGATACTTGCTGTTGGTGAGCGCCTTGAAGTTGTTAAGCACGTTGCCGACGAGATGAGGAGAGCTAAAGCTCGGTACGTCCCATTATGCGCCGACCCAGATAAGCTTACTATTTCGCTAGTTAGAAGGATTGGTAGCGAGTATGAGCCAGGTGTTTCAGTGAGATGGGGTATTTTTAGTAGCCATGTCCCTTGGCATAGTGAGTTGGCAGGGCGCTTAAAGCAGTTTGGGGGAGATGCTATTGACCTTCACCCGCAACTCTGTTGGGGACAGCTTGCGATGATTTATGGAGAGTTGCGAAGCCATCAAACCCAACTTGCAGTAATGATTCGGCGTTGTTTTGAAGAAGCGTTTAGGTGCGAGCTTAGTGTGGCGGAGGATTTCTCTATGCCTTTTTTTGTTGGATCACTGAAAAGGTTGGTAGAGGAGCATTATGAAAGCGGCGTTGAGTTAGTGCCTTTATCAGTACGAGGCTGTAGAACTCGATAAATAAATTTTTAGCTAACTGTTTGTATTATTTGATGTTTTGTTGAGAGGTGGAATTTTTAGCTCTGTAAGTTGAGTGTTTTTTTACCTGTTGCGTATTTGTTTGGGCTTGCGTACAATGCGCCTTCGTTTAATCCTTGCCTGATTGTATAAGACAACAGGCTTTATCCATAAGGAGTCATTATGAGACATTATGAAATCCTATTTATGGTTCATCCGGACCAGAGTGATCAAGTGCCAGCGATGGTTGAGCGCTACTCACAAGTTGTTACTAAAGATGGTGGTAAAGTGCATCGCTTAGAAGATTGGGGTCGTCGCCACTTGGCTTACCCAATTAATAAGGTGCATAAAGCGCACTATGTATTAATGAATATCGAGTGTGATCAAAAGGCGCTTGCTGAGTTAGAAGAGTTGTTCCGCTTTAACGATGCGGTGATTCGTCATTTAACTCGTATTGAAAAGCATGCGATTACTGAGCCTTCAGCAATGGCTGAAAAAGAGGACGCTTAACCCGGATACTTAGAAGGAGACACTTATGTCATTTCGTCGTAAAAAACTTTGTTACTTTACTGCTAACAAAATCGAACACATCGATTACAAAGATATCGATTTGTTAAAAAAATTCATCACTGAAACAGGCAAGATTGTTCCTAGCCGCATTACAGGAACGAAAGCAAAATATCAGCGCCAATTAGCAAGAGCGATCAAGTTGGCACGTTTTATGTCGTTGTTGCCTTATTGCGATCAACATAAATAAGGCCTGAATGAGGAGACGGTGATGGAAATTATTTTATTAGAAAGAGTTCACAAATTAGGTCACTTGGGTGATCGCGTAAATGTAAAAGCGGGTTATGCTCGTAACTACTTGGCGCCACAAGGCAAAGCTGTGCGTGCTACTAAAGAAAACATTGAGCGTTTTGAGCAGCGTCGCGCTGAGTATGAAAAAGCAGCTGCTGATGCCTTAGCTGCTGCAGAAAAACGTGCTGCAGCATTTAAAGAGCTGACTTTAGACTTGGTTCGTCGCACTGTTGGCGAGGAAGGTAAATTGTATGGTTCAGTTGGTGTGCAAGAAATTACTGATGCTTTAGTTGAGCGCGGTTTAGAAGTAGCTAAGCGTGAAATTGATATGCCAGCAGGGACTATCCGCTCTATTGGTGAGTATGAAATTGTTGTCAGCTTCCACAGTGAAGTGAGCGTTACGGTACCTGTTACGGTTACTGCTGAGGCTTAAGCTATATACCAAGAGAGATGGCTCATGTAGCCCGGATTGAAAACGCAAAGCGTTTGAAAATCCGGGGTAAAATCAAGCTCCCTCCCGGATTTTCAAGCACTACGTGCTCTTAATCCGGGCTACATGTTTTGCGTGGAAGGGTATATCATGACCTACGCGGTAATACCAAGCAAAATCGGGGCAACCAATGGATAATTCACGATGACCATGATGGCAACTGAAGATACTGAGCTAAACCAAGTCAAAGCACCACCCTATTCCTTCGAAGCTGAGCAGTCTGTGCTTGGCGGCTTGATGTTAGACCCCAATGCCTGGGATAAAATCTGTGATCTGTTGTCTGAGGTAGATTTTTATCGTAAAAATCACCAGGTCATCTTTCGTATCATGGAAGACCTGGTTGCTAAGAATCAGCCACTTGATGTGTTAACTTTAGCCGAGCATTTAAAAACTCACGGCGAGCTGGCGAATGCAGGGGGAGAGGTTTACCTTTTCGAGCTGGCAAAAAATACCCCTAGTGCGGCTAATGTGATGGCTTACGCTGAAATCGTGCGTGAGCGTTCGGTGTTGCGACAGTTAATTCAAGTGGCTAATGATATTGCCGAAACAGCTTATCGTCCTAAAGGTATGGATACTACCCAGCTTCTTGATGAAGCAGAGCGGCAAGTATTTGCCATTTCCGAGCAAAGTACTAAAGCAGGTGGGCCAGTAGGCATTAAAACCATCTTGGCCAATACCGTTGATCAAATTGATGCCCTTTACAACGCCAAAGAAGCTATTACTGGGTTAGCGACGGGTTTTACTGATTTTGACCAAATGACTTCTGGCTTGCAGCGAGCTGACTTAATTATCGTTGCTGGCCGGCCTTCGATGGGTAAAACAACTTTTGCTATGAATATGGCTGAACATGCGGCTTTATCTGGTGATAAACCGGTGTTGGCATTTAGTATGGAGATGCCTAATGAGTCATTAGCGATGCGGATGTTATCCTCGTTGGGGCGCATTGATCAGCACCGTTTGCGTACCGGTAATTTAGCGGACGAAGATTGGTCTCGGATTAATTCTGGTATGACTATGCTGTCACAAGCCAAGTTGTTTATTGATGACGCGCCTGCTTTAAGCCCTGCTGAAGTGCGCGCTCGTGCGCGTCGCGTAGTAAAAGAGCACGGTCAGCTTGGTTTGATTGTGGTGGATTACTTGCAGCTTATGCAAGTGCCGGGTATGTCCAATAACCGTACCTTGGAAGTCTCTGAAATTTCTCGCTCACTAAAAGCGTTAGCCAAAGAGCTTGATGTGCCTGTGATTGCCTTGTCACAGCTTAATCGTGGTTTGGAGCAACGAGCGGATAAACGCCCAGTGATGTCTGATCTGCGTGAGTCGGGCTCAATCGAGCAAGACGCTGATTTAATCGTATTTATCTATCGGGACGAAGTGTATAACGAAGATAGCCCTGACAAAGGTTCAGCAGAAATTATTATTTCTAAGCAACGTAACGGTCCTATTGGGAAAGTGCGGCTGACCTTTTTGGGTAAGTACACGCGTTTTGAAAACTTTACTCACGATGTTTATACCCCTGACTTTGAGTAAATCATTATGATGCCTACTATTTCTGTTAACCTTGCTCACTTGCAGCATAATTTGCAATGCATACGCGACCATGCGCCACAGAGCAAAGTATTAGCGATGATAAAAGCCAATGCTTATGGTCATGGCTTGGTGCCAGTTGCCAGTGCTTTACATGAGGCTGACGCGCTTGGGGTTGCTCGATTTGAAGAGGCTGTACAGCTTCGACAACAAGGAGTAGTGACAGCGTTGGTTATTATGGGTGGTGTCTATTCTGTTGAGCAATGGCAACAAGCAGCAGAATTAAATTGTACAGTAGTAATTCATCATTTAGAGCAATTAGAGCAGCTTAAGCAAGCAAACCCTAAGCAAACAGTTGGAGTTTGGTTAAAGCTTAATACGGGGATGAATCGCTTAGGACTTAGCGTTGATGATTTTGAAGCAGTTTACCAACAGCTATTAGCTTTGCCACAGGTTGTACAGCCGATCGTTGTCGTGACTCACTTTTCAGAGGCGGAGGTAATCAATAGTGAACTGACCAGAGAGCAATTTGAACTACTGCAACAGTGTTGTGCAGCTAAGTCGGTATTGTTGAGCGCAGCTAATTCAGCAGCCATTGTTGCAGCACAGGCGACGCAAGAGGATTGGATTCGCCCTGGGTTAATGCTTTATGGCGTTTCACCCTTGGTTAATACTGTTGGAGCTGATTATCAGTTAAAACCAGTGATGAGTTTGACGACACGCTTGGTTGCTGTGAATCAGTGTCAAGCAAATGACTGCGTTGGTTACAACCAAACGTGGCGATGTCCTGAGGCTATGCCTGTTGGGGTGGCGGCGATTGGCTATGGTGATGGTTTCCCTCGTCATATCCCTGAACAAGGCATTGATGTTTTGGTGAATGGAGGGCGATGCCAGATCGTTGGGCGCGTGTCGATGGATTTGATTACTATTGATTTGCGTGCTTGTCCTAACGCAAGTATCGGTGATGAAGTAATCGTTTGGGGAGAGGCCTTACCTGTTGAAAACTTTGCTCGTGCCGCACAGCTTAGCCCTTATGAGTTGTTATCGCATATCAGTCCACGAGCTTGTGAGGTTTGTTATGAAGAGGTTAGTTAATTAGGCTCTCGTTTGGAATCTATGGGTAATATAGGTTTCGTATTTTACAAGCTCTTTACGACTAACGGGTCCTGTCACGAATCGTTTCCCAGCATGCTCGCAAGCTGCGCTGCTGGGAGCCCTCGATTCGCGCCACCCGTTCTGCAGCATTAATTAACAAAAATACGAAACCAGCCTCTAAACCCAACTTTGCCCTTTCTAAAATTAAACCTATCCAAATCAATGACTTACATTTTAAAAAAACGTTTAGGGTCACTACAACTTAACAAATTGTTTTTTCAGTGTGCCCAGGTTGTGAATTCATGCCTAACGATTTATAGATCACAACTTGCTCTGGAGTTGCCTTTGAGGTTCTTCTAACAGAAAGTAGTTTATTATTTTCAAGCCGCATCGTAGTCGTGATACGAACCTGAGTGCTAAAAATCTGCCGTATAGTTTGCCAGCTACTATCAATGCTCTGCAATTTAAGTTGATGGCGAATAGTGTGTAGTAAGTGATAAGCAAGAATACTAATAAACAGATGGGCATCAACTCGCTCTTGCTTTTGATGGTAGATAGGACGCAGGCCTAACTCTGATTTTAATGATCTGAATGCCGATTCAACATCAGTTAGAGTTGTATAGATTCTCCAAATTGTTTTTTCATCTAAATCCATTCTGTTACTACGCAAACAATATGCGCCCAGATTCTCAGAGTTAACTTTACTCCAACTGATTTTCGTAACCTTATCAGCCTCTGAATCAAGCGTGATAGTGTATCGACCTGAAACACGTTTATGGCGCTCCTTTATTCGACCTAAACGCAAGGTTACTTTCTCAATTGCTTTCATTCCAGTTTTTTTAGTGAGTCCATTAGCTAACTTAATTAATTCCTCTTCGAAACGAGTCTCAGCCTTACTAATCATATTTAAGCTTTTTTCTTCCTTAGCCTGAGAATGGCAGTACAGTAAGACTTCATTTGCTTCAGTATCTTTAATTAATTGCGCTGTAACCGTATTATTTACTGATTCTTTTACTAGCACTTTATCAATGTTTTCATCGACAACAGGCAATGCTCTACGGCTCACTACAATATAATGGAAACCTTTTTCAGTAAGCCATGAAATATTTTCTTCAGTTGCAAAACCAGCATCTAAGATAATTGTTGCCTCTGGCTGTGCATGAAGCTCAGTTAGCATTTCGGATAATGTTTTAGGCTCGCTAACATTCCCTTTGAAAAATTCACTGCGTTGCGGGAACCCTGAGCCATCCAGCACGAGTCCTAGAGAAACAAGCGGACAATCAGACCGCTTCTCCTTTGATCGACCATGCTGTGCGTGATCATTCTGTAATGCTCTACCCTCAAAGTAGGTATTGGTTATATCGTAGAGAGTGATCACCTGATTTAAACTAAAGAGATTTTTCTCACGTTCGAATAATTGATCTTCAATCATTTGCTTATGTTTGAGTAACTCATCAGCAGTCTTATAGAATTTCTTGAGTGATAGTTCTGAGAAATCAGTACCCAGTAATTCATCTAACGCACTTTGATTGCTTAAATAATAGTGCGTACTTAAATCACTTCCTGGGGCAACTAGCCGCCCAATGATGGTAGCAAGCATCAGGTGACATTGTTTTTGATTAAAGCCCAAAGCCCTGAACAATTCCTCAAGTTGTAATTGCCTGGCAGCATGTAAGCCCAACGCCTCAGCTCCAACGTGTCGTATGTCCGCGCTCTCAATGGAGTTAACATCCACTGTTTTAAAGTCAGGTTCTACCGCGCTTACTGAATTAACAGCGATACTTGTCTCATTGTCATCAGCAAACCTAGAGCGAAGATAGAGCGTTATTTTGTCTGTAAAAACCAACTTCAGTACTTAGAAAAACCTTTAAAATTCTAAATGGCACTCTATTGTACCTGTCTCATCGCATAATATCTTAAATTAATTATGCTAATCAATCTAAAAAATTATTTATACCTCAAATTTTTCTCCTCTCAAAATAAATTATTAACTTTTAGGTAATAGCAATTATATCTCGTTAATAAGAACAAGAATGATCTATCCTAAAACCCTATGAAGCCTTATTATTCACTTCAACTTAAGTATCTAGGTGATCCGCTCCACTGGTCATCAATTTCCACTAAAACAGCTGATACGAGCCTTAGGCACGATTCAGTATTAGGGAAAATTCCAACTGTATGCGTCCTTCTTTTTACCTCTCTGTTTACGCGCTCAGCTATGTTACTGGTTCTTAATCTTTTTTGATGCGGCCTGTCAAAGTTCATCACTACTAAGCCCTCCGGTATATTCACTTCCAACCAAGAAGAAAGCTCTGGTGCTGTTTGCTGATATTTATCTACCGCCATAGCCAATAGTCTTTCCGACTCATGAATGTTTGAGGCATTAAATATAGCTGTAATCTCCTCAGCTACTGGTTCCTTCATTGAGCGCTTTGGTATGTGAGCCTGAGCATTTTGCTGCAAATGAAATTGGCAGCGTTGCCAAGGAACACTGGGGAACACAGCTCTTCTAGCGGCTTTTAGGCCAGTATGAGCGTCGCTAGTAATCAACTCAATACCATGTATACCTCGCTCAACCAACTGCTGAAGAAAATCACGCCAATGTACCTCAGCCTCTGATAACGCAACAGAAACACCTAGCACTGTTCTCTTGCCGGTTGATTCATCAAAGCCATAGGCTATCAATACCGCACAGTCTTGTACTGTGCCGCTAGTGCGCACCTTCTCATAACGTGCATCTAGCCAAAGATATTTTATCTTTCCTAACGGCTTATTTCGCCATTTCTTTAAATCTTCATCCAACAATTTAGCGCAACGGCTTACCTCTGTGCTTGAAATATCTGTTCCACAGAGTTGCTTTAGCACCTTTTCAACTTTGCGCGTGGAAACCCCATGCACATACATTTCAGCGACAGCCAGCTTAAGTGCTCTATCAGAGCGTACACCTCGCTCTAAGACTGATGGATAGAAGGCTTCATTGGAGTCTCTAACCTGCGGTATCTGTAGCTCAAGCTGACCTTGACCTGTGTTAATTAACCTTGGTTTAAAGCCGTTCGCATATCCGTTTCTATCGCCAGTTCGCTCATAAGGACTGGCATTTAAATGGCGCTCCCTTTCTATTAACATAGCCTCATTCATCAACCTGGAGACAAGCTTAGGTAAAGCTTCAAACCCCTCCATCGCTAAAACATGTATGGCTTCTTCGATTAAGTTCTCATTTTTATAGCAGCTCATTGTCATTCCTCTTTTTTGGTTAAGTTTACCTTAAAAGGAATTTCTAATCTGACTGAGTCGCCTGCTTATTTTCAGCAAGTCAATGGAATTTACAGAAAGGATGGCGCACTAGCAGAGCGAATGCGTTTTACATACATTTGCGCCTGTTTTTCGAGATGTGCTGGTATTGAAATTAACGTGCCTTGACCCGTTAAAATTTCCTCAATACGGTCAGCAAGCAATTTCCAACTGTCCTTCTTTACTGAAAAATTCGCACCAAGATTTAAAATCAGTCTTTGACGTACTTTGCCGTCAGCAGTGCGATGAGTATCAACAAGTCGGTAGGTTGCGTAAGACTTACCTGTCCGAGGACTCTTTTGTGTAGAGGTTCGAATATACATAACTCAATACTCTCATCACTTCACCAGCCCATGCAACCCCTTATTGCCATTATGTGTCACTACATTCGAGAATTCACGTTTCTAGGCAAGTAAAATCAATGGGTTGAGTTAAAAATAGTGATGAAATTTTTGATTTTCAGGGTGAAATGGCCAAACTTGGGTAAAGAGCTACAGCTGAGTATTTGCTAACAACTTACTTATCCATAGATTTTGAAAGAAATCCATTAATTATTTATAAATCCATCCTGACTCTCCTTATTCTAAGAGGCGTTGTTGTATACATCCTTTTGCACACGTTGTTTTGCTGATTTGCGTGTTGCTTTTGCCCCATGGTTCGTCAGGCAACAGGTTTTTTTTGATAATGTGAGCCTCTGCTTATCGTGTAGCCCGGATTGAAAATGCGAAGCATTTGATAATCCGGGGTTGATATTGTGGCTTACCCCGGCTTATCGCTAGCGCTCAAGCCGGGCTACAAACTCAAGTGGCAGTAGGAAGTTGGCAGGATGTGGGTAGTTTGAAAAACAGTAGCCCTCTTTTTTAAAGGGAGCAGCTCGCGAAAGCGAGGCGGGGGGGTTAAGAATGGTTGGTTCTTCTTTTTGCGCCCCAGTGAACACAGTAATAAGTATTGGAGTTGTTGATTCTTACGATCTGTTTGTCGAAGTCACAGTATTCGGGGATTTGTTGGCTGGTGACTTTAATAATATCGCCCCACTCAGCAAATTTAGGGTGGCTTTGGTGTTACGTCTATCTTTATTTAGGGGAATTGAGCTAGTTTTATCTCATAATAAACAAGGTTTTTAGTAACCTATCAAGGTAAAATAACTTGATATAAAAACTATAGTGAAATTAGTCATGCGCAGAATCATAAAAGCGATTAAAAGCCTGAGTGATTACCTGATCCTGCTGAAAAAAAATCCAGAGCTACTAAGGCCAGAGCAGTGCAGCCATTGCGGTGCATGTGGACTATGGTCACATGGATCATATGATCGAAAACCAGATAGGAACCCAGGTAAAGGACGCTCTTTAAATCCCACCCCTGTTTTGAGATTTTATTGTCATCAATGTAAACGTACTTGTTCAACCCTACCTGAGATACTTTCTCCAAAGCGTTGGTATTGCTGGTCAGTTCAGCAGGCAGTGTTAATGAGCGTGCTCCTGGGAAAAGTATTAGCTCATCAGGTCAGGAGCAAGGTGTTAGTCGACACACCGTTGCTAGGTGGTTTCACTGGTTGGTTGACCACTTCGTTGATTACTCCTTCCATATCAAAGCACATCCGTTGTGGTTACAGCTTGGGCGACATAGTGATCCACAAGCGTTTTGGTTGGCCTGCCTTGGTGAGCATGATTTATCGAGCATCATGCTTTTTCTTAACAACACAGGAGTGAGCATCCCATAATTAATTAACGTGAAAAAAAGTTGAGATGGATATTTTCTGTAAACCTCACGACCCCACACAGTTTGAGCGTAGCATTCTCAACTCAAGTTGTGATTAACTCATTGCAAGTAGTTAAATCACACAGGAATTGCAAAATGACCAAGCCCATTCACCCAACAGCACTGTTTCGCCTAAGTGTTTTAGGTGAGCTATGTAGCCGAAATAGTTTTGAGCATGGTGAGCTCAAGAGCATTATTAAAAGGTTGTCCCAGCAAACCTACAACATTCCAGGTAGTAAGCGTGTTCACCTCAGTGCTAAAACAATTGAGAATTGGTATTACGCCTGGTTAAAGCAGGGTATTGATGGATTAGTTCCTAAAACTCGACGAGACAAAGGCCAGTGTCACATCAATCCAGAGCTACAAGAGTTAATTATTTCCACTAAACAGGAAAGCCCTTCAAGATCAATTCCGACCGTGATTAAACTCTTAGAAACTCAAGGGAAGGTAGCACGAGGTGAATTATCTCACGCAACAGTTCACCGCTTATTAGTAAAACACGGCCTGTCTAAAAGAACAGTCACACCTTCTAACCAAATTGAGCGCCGCTCATTTGAGGCGCTCACAGCTTGTGATATTTGGTATGGCGATGTCATGCATGGTCCAACGATTTACGATGGCCAAAGAAGAGTTAAAAGCTATTTGGTGAGTATTTTTGATGATGCCTCAAGGTTGGTCTGTCACAGTAAATTTTGTACTGATGAGAGTGCCATTACTATTGAGCATGTGTTGAAAGAGGCATTACTCAAACGTGGGCTTCCTGTTAAGCTCATCATTGACAACGGCCCTGCCTACCGTGCTAAAACGTTGCAAACCATTTGTGCTCGTTTGAAAATTCAATTGATTTACGGCAGGCCCTATGAACCGCAAAGCAAAGGCAAACTAGAGCGTTGGCATAGAACAGTACGCGAGCAATTCCTAGCTGAATGCAACCTGGATTCCATTCATAGTTTCAATGCGCTGAATGATCGATTTTGGGCTTGGGTTGAGCGTGTTTATCATCAAGCCTCGCAAAGCGCCCTGCCTGACAAGATGACCCTGTTACAACGCTATCAGCAAGACCTCACTAAAATTCAGCCGTTAGGTTGTTTGGCCGATAAGCTAGATGATTACTTCCTGCATCGCATTAAGCGCCGAGTCAGGAAGGATGGCACGGTAAGCTGGAATAATCGACTCTTTGAAGTTCCATTTGAACTGGCTCAACAAGAGGTTTATTTAGTGGTTGATCCGCATAGTGACTCCGCCCGTCACGTCGAATCATTGGAATATCAATACCTTGGTGCAGTGGGAGAGCTGGACAAACATAACAACCTTTCTAGAACCCGAGCTAGACCTCAGATGCCGGAACAACCAGCAAGAAAAACCTCGCTAGTTGAGATTGTTTATAACCAAGTTAAAGAGGATTTGGATATCACTGAGGAGATACCGTCTTAAACGTCAACAATAAATTGTAAAATTTTTACTAGGCATCCGCTGAAAATGGCTGCTGTGTTTTTAGGATGCCATAAATCATATGCACCATTTTTCTCATAACAGCACAAATGGCTAGCTTCTTTGGCTTGCCTTTTTTGAGCAGCTTTTCATAAAATTTCTTCAAAATAGGATTATGCCTTATAGCCACTAATGCCGGCATGTAAAGCGCCTTTCGCAACCAAGCACTACCAACCTTTGAGAGCCGTGATGAATTCAATGAAGTGCCTGATTGTGACTGGCTGGGATTTAAACCAATATGAGCAGCCAATTGTTTTGCGCCAGAAAATCTTTCAATATTATTAAAAAAAGCAGTTAGTGTTTGAGCGGTTTTATCACCAATGCCTGGGATGCTTTTAAGCAGCTCTGTGTTATTCTTCAGATCATCATCACTCGCGATCAGCTTACTAATTTCTTCCTGCAGTCGTAAAATTTCTTTTTCCATATAATCGATATGATTTTGTATAGAGCTAATAATTGTTTCTTCCGCTAGCTCCAGCCTGTTTTGTTCATTGCTGACTTGGGAGGTTAATACTTCAGATCTCTGTATCAAAGCTCTTAGAGCCTCTATATTAGCTGGCAAAGGCTGCCATAGCGTTGGAGTAAAATGATTTGAATAGTCCTTAATACTGACCGCATCGGCCTTGTCGGTCTTGTTTCGTATTAGCTGTCCTTTCATAAAAAACTTTATTCGTGCAGGATTAATTATACTGACATCACACTTCTCACTATGTAAATAAAGAGCCAATGCATTACCGTATTTACCTGTTGATTCCATGCAAAAATGAAGTGACTGATCAGATAAAGATTGCGTCCATTCTAATAACTCAGAAAAGCCCTCAGGATTATTATTAAAATGTTTAACGTGATCTTTTCCGCTAGTGGTGATAGCAGCAACAAAATCAGATTTTGCAATATCAATACCAACACAATTTTTTTTCATTTGCTAGAGCCTCTTAAATTTTATTACAATAACAAACTTGGGAAATCATAGTTCGGATCAACCTTGCAAATACAGGCTCACAATGGCCTAAGATACCGTTCGATCTCATGAACTTATGAGGGTGGAAGGGAGCTAAATCTCCTCAACAGGATTAAATCCTAAGGACGAACACGGCTTCACCTTCCGCCTACCCAAGCATCCTTGGGATTGTAGCAATATTGTCATATCTCTACAGTTATTTAAGATACAAGGATGAGTAAGATGTATCTTCAACATTTTGGCTTGAAATTTGATCCATTGGGTAAATCAAACATTATTGAATTGGCGCAGTCAAAGCGACTAGAACAGCAACTTAATGGTTTGCTAGAAACACGCGGCTTAGCAGTGATTACTGGCGACTCAGGGACAGGAAAGACCACGGCGCTAAGATACTGGAGCAATAAACTCAACCCGCTGACCCATCAAGTCATTTATCAATCAGACACTCACTTTCGGTCATTTGATGTGTACTCTCAGCTTGCCGAAAATCTAGGTTTAGAAAACTATTACCGATTCTCTAAACTTTGGAGAGACTTGAAGCAGAGCTTGATCGCGCTCTACCATGATAAAAACGTTCAGCCTATTTGGATCCTAGACGAGGCGCATCAGCTTAGTAATGATTTCATTCTACGATTACCTGACTTCCTTAATTTCAGTTTTGACAGCAAAGACGTCATGACGATTATCTTATGTGGACTCCCATCACTTCTAGCAACATTGCAGAGACCAGCCTATGAACCTATCAACTCTACCCAACTTTGTCCGTTCTACAATTAAACCTATCCAAATCAATGACTTACGTTTTAAAAAAACGTTTAGGGTCACTACAACTTAACAAATTGTTTTTTCAGTGTCCCCAGGTTCTGAATTCATGCCTAACGATTTATAGATCACAACTTGCTCTGGAGTTGCCTTAGAGGTTCTTCTAATAGAAAGCAATTTATTATTTTCAAGCTGCATTGTAGTAGTGATACGAACCTGAGTGCTAAAAATCTGCCGTATAGTTTGCCAGCTACTATCAATGTTCTGCAATTTAAGTTGATGGCGAATAGTGTGTAGTAAGTGATAAGCAAGAATACTAATAAACAGATGGGCATCAACTCGCTCTTGCTTTTGATGGTAGATAGGACGCAGGCCTAACTCTGATTTTAATGATCTGAATGCCGATTCAACGTCAGTTAGAGTTGTATAAATTCTCCAAATTGTTTTTTCATCTAAATCCATTCTGTTACTACGCAAACAATATGCACCCAGATTCTCAGAGTTAACTTTACTCCAACTGATTTGCGTAACCTTATCACCCTCTGAATCAAGCGTGATAGTGTAGCGAGCTGAAACACGTTTATGCCGCTCTTTTATTCGACCTAAACGCAATGTTACTTTCTCAATTGCTTTCATGCCGGTTTTTTTAGTGAGTCCATTAGCTAACTTAATTAATTCCTCTTCGAAACGAGCCTCGGCCTTACTAATCATATTTAAGCTTTTTTCTTCCTTAGCCTGAGAATGGCAGTACAGTAAGACTTCATTTGCTTCAGTATCTTTAACTAATTGCGCTGTAACCGTATTATTTACTGATTCTTTTACTAGCACTTTATCAATGGTTTCATCGACATCAGGCAATGCTCTACGGCTGACTACGATATAATGGAAACCTTTTTCAGTAAGCCATGAAATATTTTCTTCAGTTGCAAAACCAGCATCTAGGACAATTGTTGCCTCTGGCTGTGCACGAAGCTCAGTTAGTATTTCGGGTAATGTTTTAGGCTCGCTAACATTTCCTTTGAAGAATTCACTCCGTTGCGGGAACCCTGATCCATCCAGCACAAGACCTAAAGAAACAAGCGGACAATCAGACCGCTTCTCCTTTGATCGCCCATGCTGTGCATGATCATTTTGTAATGCGCGACCTTCAAAGTAGGTATTGGTTATATCGTAGAGAGTGATCACCTGATTTAAACTAAACAGATTTTTCTCACGTTCAAATAATTGATCTTCAATCACTTGTTTATGTTTAAGTAACTCATCAGCAGTCTTATAGAATTTCTTGAGTGATAGTTCTGAGAAATCAGTACCCAGTAATTCATCTAGCGCACTTTGATTGCTTAAATAATAGTGCGTACTCAAATCACTTCCTGGAGCAACTAGCCGCCCAATGATGGTAGCAAGCATCAGGTGACATTGTTTTTGATTAAAGCCCAAAGCCCTGAACAATTCCTCAAGTTGTAATTGCCTGGCAGCATGTAAGCCCAACGCCTCAGCTCCAACGTGTCGTATGTCCGCGCTCTCAATGGAGTTAACATCCACTGTTTTAAAGTCAGGTTCTACCGCGCTTACTGAATTGAGAGTAATGCTTGTCTCATTCTCTTCTGCACGCTTTGCACGAATGCGTTTTACATACATTTGAGCCTGTTTTTCTAGATGCGCTGGTATTGAAATTAACGAGCCTTGGCCCGTTAAAATTTCCTCAATACGGTCAGCTAGCAATTTCCAACTGTCCTTCTTTACTGAAAAATTTGCACCAAGATTTAAAATCAGTCTTTGACGTACTTTGCCGTCAGCAGTGCGATGAGTATCAACAAGTCGGTAGGTTGCGTAGGGTGCTGCCTCTATATAATGTAGGCTATATTACTGCTGGCACGCCAAAATCATTAACCTTCTCCCAAAACTGATCCCATCTTCCTTTAGTCTTTACTAGTGTTCTCAAGCATAAAACAATTTTCATTCCCTTGTCTTTCCAGCGCATTCCTGATCCGCCTAATCTTTGTTTAACAATTGTTTTACATGCTGCTTCAGTGACGCCAGAGCCAATTGGTGCATTCTGCTTAATCAAATTATGATACGACATTCGCTTTTCTTTAATATTATTTTCAAAATACGTAATTGTTCCTTCTAGCTTTTCTCTAAGCGATTTATTCAGTTTTTTATTTACATGCTCTTTAAGCTCAGCAAGTATTCTACCTGCCGCACCTTTCTTGTGCTTTAAATCATGACATCGCTCTTCGAGCCAAACATCACGCTCATCTCTTTCAGATTTTTTGGTAAATATTGCCCTTGATGCTTCGCCGAGATATTCAGTTGCATGCCAAAAATCTAAAATTTGCGTATCAGTATGTTTTTTTAGAAATGGCCAATTATTATTTGCTCCATCAGCAACGCCAATTGTTTTAGCATCAGGGTAATATTTTTTTTTCAGCTTTATTTCCTTTTCAAGCCTATTAAAGAATTCATCTTTTCCATATTCTGGTGATGCTGCAACGTAGGTTGTGTGCAGGCGTTCACCATGCTTATCATACATGGAAATAGTTCCAACCATGCTCTCTCTATAACCATCATCAACGGTGAGGACATATGCACCATCTAAGCTAATGCTTAGCATCTCAACGCCTGCATCAAGCTTTGGCTCTTCATATTCCCACTCAGCCTCTTTGGCTTGTGCAATACCGCCAACAAAATCAGTTGCCCGTTGCAAGTATGAATGTGAGATTTTACGGTTATGATTGACCTTGAGATCATCAATAACACTAGGAGCAGGTAAGTTTGAGTATTTATGTGAGATTATTTTTGCAAATCGCGGTGTTGATCCTTGGATAATTCTAGCCTTATCTTCTAAAGGACAAAAGATCTTACCGCCTTTAGAGGTTTGATAAACATAACGCTTAACTCGAGCAACTCCATAAGGCGTTTGGTAATTTGCTTCATCTCTACTTCGTGCTGTTAGCTTTATTTTTCCAACATGGATAGGAGAGCCATCTGCATCAAACTTACTTAAAGCTTTTTCAGTGGCTAATGTTCCAACCTCATTAAGCCCATCAAGAATTGCGTCCTCACATTCAAGCATGGATCCTTTTAGTGGAAGCTTGAGTTCAATAGTTAATTCATTATTTTCATCAGAGATAATTCTAGCTGACATCCAAACACCATCCTTCATCATGTTAAAGTGTATATTATGCTATATATTCTACATTATATAAAGGCAGCACCCGTTGCGTAAGGCTTACCTGTCCGAGGACTCTTTTGTGTAGAGGTTCGAATATACATAACTCAATACTCTCATCACTTTACCAGCCCATGCAACCCCTTATTAACATTATGTGTCACTACATCCGAGAATTCATGTTACTAGGCGAGTAAAATCAATGGGTTGAGTTAAAAATAATGCTGAAATTTTTGATTTTCAGGGTGAAATGGCCAAACTTGGGTCTAGAATTCAGTGCTTTATTAGGTGGCATGCAATTGAAGATAGCAGGAATTTTGAGAGCATTATTCACGCTGCTTTTGAGAAGGCAGGAATGAGCAGCAGCTTATTCACTGAAACAGGTATTCGTGCAGTACACATGGCCACAAAAGGTAGGCTTCGTTATGTTGATAGGCTCATGCGACATGCGTTGCTAATCGCCGCTAATATGAATTTAAACCATATACCGGATGATGTCATTAATCAGGCAATTCATGAGCTAAAAGGTTAACTATTTGACACCATCTCACGCAAAATAGGTTGAGATGGTTTCTCTAAATTATTGTGGGACGTTACAGCTTTGGGTTTTGTTATAGACAGTAGTTGCTTGAGTACTACTAAAAGCAGTGAGTAAAGCGATAAGCGGTAACAAGATTTTTAGAGCTAGTTTCATGGCTTTCCCCTTGCGCAAAGAATAAAGTTTAGAGTCTGCTTACATTGGGTAAGCAAATGTAAACAGACTCTAGTCTGCCAGCTCAGTGCTTTGCTGAAAAGTGTGGTTTAATCCGTCTTTATATCTGCCAGGCGTTCTACTTCTTGTTTAAGCGTTTGTTTCTTTCCTAACATAAAGGCAACTTCCGCAACGAGAAAAATAGGTGCGATAAGTGTTTGAAAAAAATTATCGACTAAAGCTGGGCGTTTGCCTTCAATGACATGACCGAGTAGTTGTATTACCCAGGCGACCACGAAAATAATAATTAATATTTCAAAGCTGCTCCAGTTGGGCTGGCTGGTAGCAAGTAGGCGGGAGATTATATTTAATATAATGAGAACAATGGTGGTGGCAATTGCTAAATCGCGATCAAGTAGTAAGTAATAAACAAACAAAACTAAAATAGCAGCCCAGCTAGTGCCAATATGAAACCAGCCATTAATGCCAAAGTTTAGCCAAGTTAATAACATGAGTACCGGAATAATAGCTAATGGTACGCCGATAAAGTGGGTTAGCTTCGTTAGTAGTTTGCGGTGATAGCGATGGTAAACGCTCATTTGCTCAGCGAGTGATTTCATTAATTGGCTCCTTAGATGAAGTCGCACGTTTTGTGGCAATCTTACTTGAAGTTACGATCCAGTAGTAGGGTTTTTGTTTTAGAGTTTGCTGATGAATTTTGGGTGAAAAGTAAAATGGAAAACCGAAGTTTGTTGCTAATAAGCTGATACTAACTAATGTGCTACCAATAAGACAAAGGTGGTAGCAGCGTAGTTGATTTGTTCTTGGTAGTTTGGTTTGTTGTATGGCTTGTATTATTAATAGTAAACAAGCTAGCCAAGCAAGTAGGCTACTAAAAGCAGCTAAGGATTTTAAGCTGTAAGTCAAGGGCGTGCTTGCGTCGAGCCAGGCAAAGCAGGGCAGTAATAACGCAGCAAGTAAGCAGGGGAAAAATAATGTAGAGAGGTAGCAACGTCTTGCTACTTTATAAAAAATCACTATTGGGATAAGCAGCAAAGGGTAGTAGTAAATCCAGCCAAGTGGTGAGAGTATTAAGCAAAAAAGTATTAGTAAACTAAAGCTAATTTCAAAGCGGAAAGCCGTAAGGCGCTTTAGGCCCGTATTTAGATAAAAGATTAATAAACCAGTAATAATAATGAATGAGCAAGTTGCCGTGATTGATTTAATTGTTGTCCAAGTGAATGTCAGAGTGAAGAGTTTATTTAATGTGGCGATAAATCCCATTAGTGAACCATTGGTGGTAAAGATAACTCGTCTTGAAAGACTGAGGGGATCGTTAGCAAGCTGAAAAAAGTTTTGGTATTCATGCCAGGGTATAAAGGTAAGTGGTAGAAAAGAGAAAGCAAAAAAACTTAGTGTAAAGGTAATGCTGTTTCGCCAATACTTTTTGTTGAGAAATAAGAGAAGGAATAACAAGAAAAATAATTTTAAGCTAGCAAGGAAGCCTAGTAATACTGCCATTAAGAACCACTGGCCAAGCAGGCCGAGAAAGAAACTGATAGTAAGTAAACCCCAGTTCGGAGTTAATAGTGATCAAGTAATTAAATTCTAATTGCTTGGCAACCTTTTCACTGCAGTAATTGTTAATGGCTCAATAATATAAGATAGAGCGTTATTTTGTCTGTAAAAACCAACTTCAGTACTTAGAAAAACCTTTAAAATTCTAAATGGCACTCTATTGTACCTGTCTCATCGCATAATATCTTAAATTAATTATGCTAATCAATCTAAAAAATTATTTATACCTCAAATTTTTCTCCTCTCAAAATAAATTATTAACTTTTAGGTAATAGCAATTATATCTCGTTAATAAGAACAAGAATGATCTATCCTAAAACCCTATGAAGCCTTATTATTCACTTCAACTTAAGTATCTAGGTGATCCGCTCCACTGGTCATCAATTTCCACTAAAACAGCTGATACGAGCCTTAGGCACGATTCAGTATTAGGGAAAATTCCAACTGTATGCGTCCTTCTTTTTACCTCTCTGTTTACGCGCTCAGCTATGTTACTGGTTCTTAATCTTTTTTGATGCGGCCTGTCAAAGTTCATCACTACTAAGCCCTCCGGTATATTCACTTCCAACCAAGAAGAAAGCTCTGGTGCTGTTTGCTGATATTTATCTACCGCCATAGCCAATAGTCTTTCCGACTCATGAATGTTTGAGGCATTAAATATAGCTGTAATCTCCTCAGCTACTGGTTCCTTCATTGAGCGCTTTGGTATGTGAGCCTGAGCATTTTGCTGCA
The DNA here is from genome assembly GCA_965196985.1 of Gammaproteobacteria bacterium. Taxonomy (GTDB): domain Bacteria; phylum Pseudomonadota; class Gammaproteobacteria; order UBA12402; family UBA12402; genus 2-12-FULL-35-23. The sequence goes on from CBDALO010000018.1 coordinate 100,354, forward strand.
AATGAAATTGGCAGCGTTGCCAAGGAACACTGGGGAACACAGCTCTTCTAGCGGCTTTTAGGCCAGTATGAGCGTCGCTAGTAATCAACTCAATACCATGTATACCTCGCTCAACCAACTGCTGAAGAAAATCACGCCAATGTACCTCAGCCTCTGATAACGCAACAGAAACACCTAGCACTGTTCTCTTGCCGGTTGATTCATCAAAGCCATAGGCTATCAATACCGCACAGTCTTGTACTGTGCCGCTAGTGCGCACCTTCTCATAACGTGCATCTAGCCAAAGATATTTTATCTTTCCTAACGGCTTATTTCGCCATTTCTTTAAATCTTCATCCAACAATTTAGCGCAACGGCTTACCTCTGTGCTTGAAATATCTGTTCCACAGAGTTGCTTTAGCACCTTTTCAACTTTGCGCGTGGAAACCCCATGCACATACATTTCAGCGACAGCCAGCTTAAGTGCTCTATCAGAGCGTACACCTCGCTCTAAGACTGATGGATAGAAGGCTTCATTGGAGTCTCTAACCTGCGGTATCTGTAGCTCAAGCTGACCTTGACCTGTGTTAATTAACCTTGGTTTAAAGCCGTTCGCATATCCGTTTCTATCGCCAGTTCGCTCATAAGGACTGGCATTTAAATGGCGCTCCCTTTCTATTAACATAGCCTCATTCATCAGCCTGGAGACAAGCTTAGGTAAAGCTTCAAACCCCTCCATCGCTAAAACATGTATGGCTTCTTCGATTAAGTTCTCATTTTTATAGCAGCTCATTGTCATTCCTCTTTTTTGGTTAAGTTTACCTTAAAAGGAATTTCTAATCTGACTGAGTCGCCTGCTTATTTTCAGCAAGTCAATGGAATTTACAGAAAGGATGGCGCACTAGCTAATATAAGCAGCCAACCCAGCAACAAGATGTGTAATAGCATTTGCAACCGAGCGATGTCTGGTGTGCCAAATATGAAACTTATGTTTCAAGCAGCCAAAAACAGTCTCAATGATCCCTCGCTGATTTAATAACTGTTGCTCGTGATCGCTAAGTGGCTGCGCATTTTTCATATTTTTTCTTTTGCGTGTAATTAACTTCAAACCGCTATCAAGTAGTTTTTCAAAAACAGCCTTCCCAATTGTTACGTCTATCTTTATTTAGGGGAATTGAGCTAGTTTTATCTCATAATAAACAAGGTTTTTAGTAACCTATCAAGGTAAAATAACTTGATATAAAAACTATAGTGAAATTAGTCATGCGCAGAATCATAAAAGCGATTAAAAGCCTGAGTGATTACCTGATCCTGCTGAAAAAAAATCCAGAGCTACTAAGGCCAGAGCAGTGCAGCCATTGCGGTGCAGGTGGACTATGGTCACATGGATCATATGATCGAAAACCAGATAGGAACCCAGGTAAAGGACGCTCTTTAAATCCCACCCCTGTTTTGAGATTTTATTGTCATCAATGTAAACGTACTTGTTCAACCCTACCTGAGATACTTTCTCCAAAGCGTTGGTATTGCTGGTCAGTTCAGCAGGCAGTGTTAATGAGCGTGCTCCTGGGAAAAGTATTAGCTCATCAGGTCAGGAGCAAGGTGTTAGTCGACACACCGTTGCTAGGTGGTTTCACTGGTTGGTTGACCACTTCGTTGATTACTCCTTCCATATCAAAGCACATCCGTTGTGGTTACAGCTTGGGCGACATAGTGATCCACAAGCGTTTTGGTTGGCCTGCCTTGGTGAGCATGATTTATCGAGCATCATGCTTTTTCTTAACAACACAGGAGTGAGCATCCCATAATTAATTAACGTGAAAAAAAGTTGAGATGGATATTTTCTGTAAACCTCACGACCCCACACAGTTTGAGCGTAGCATTCTCAACTCAAGTTGTGATTAACTCATTGCAAGTAGTTAAATCACACAGGAATTGCAAAATGACCAAGCCCATTCACCCAACAGCACTGTTTCGCCTAAGTGTTTTAGGTGAGCTATGTAGCCGAAATAGTTTTGAGCATGGTGAGCTCAAGAGCATTATTAAAAGGTTGTCCCAGCAAACCTACAACATTCCAGGTAGTAAGCGTGTTCACCTCAGTGCTAAAACAATTGAGAATTGGTATTACGCCTGGTTAAAGCAGGGTATTGATGGATTAGTTCCTAAAACTCGACGAGACAAAGGCCAGTGTCACATCAATCCAGAGCTACAAGAGTTAATTATTTCCACTAAACAGGAAAGCCCTTCAAGATCAATTCCGACCGTGATTAAACTCTTAGAAACTCAAGGGAAGGTAGCACGAGGTGAATTATCTCACGCAACAGTTCACCGCTTATTAGTAAAACACGGCCTGTCTAAAAGAACAGTCACACCTTCTAACCAAATTGAGCGCCGCTCATTTGAGGCGCTCACAGCTTGTGATATTTGGTATGGCGATGTCATGCATGGTCCAACGATTTACGATGGCCAAAGAAGAGTTAAAAGCTATTTGGTGAGTATTTTTGATGATGCCTCAAGGTTGGTCTGTCACAGTAAATTTTGTACTGATGAGAGTGCCATTACTATTGAGCATGTGTTGAAAGAGGCATTACTCAAACGTGGGCTTCCTGTTAAGCTCATCATTGACAACGGCCCTGCCTACCGTGCTAAAACGTTGCAAACCATTTGTGCTCGTTTGAAAATTCAATTGATTTACGGCAGGCCCTATGAACCGCAAAGCAAAGGCAAACTAGAGCGTTGGCATAGAACAGTACGCGAGCAATTCCTAGCTGAATGCAACCTGGATTCCATTCATAGTTTCAATGCGCTGAATGATCGATTTTGGGCTTGGGTTGAGCGTGTTTATCATCAAGCCTCGCAAAGCGCCCTGCCTGACAAGATGAGCCCGTTACAACGCTATCAGCAAGACCTCACTAAAATTCAGCCGTTAGGTTGTTTGGCCGATAAGCTAGATGATTACTTCCTGCATCGCATTAAGCGCCGAGTCAGGAAGGATGGCACGGTAAGCTGGAATAATCGACTCTTTGAAGTTCCATTTGAACTGGCTCAACAAGAGGTTTATTTAGTGGTTGATCCGCATAGTGACTCCGCCCGTCACGTCGAATCATTGGAATATCAATACCTTGGTGCAGTGGGAGAGCTGGACAAACATAACAACCTTTCTAGAACCCGAGCTAGACCTCAGATGCCGGAACAACCAGCAAGAAAAACCTCGCTAGTTGAGATTGTTTATAACCAAGTTAAAGAGGATTTGGATATCACTGAGGAGATACCGTCTTAAACGTCAACAATAAATTGTAAAATTTTTACTAGGCATCCGCTGAAAATGGCTGCTGTGTTTTTAGGATGCCATAAATCATATGCACCATTTTTCTCATAACAGCACAAATGACTAGCTTCTTTGGCTTGCCTTTTTTGAGCAGCTTTTCATAAAATTTCTTCAAAATAGGATTATGCCTTATAGCCACTAATGCCGGCATGTAAAGCGCCTTTCGCAACCAAGCACTACCAACCTTTGAGAGCCGTGATGAATTCAATGAAGTGCCTGATTGTGACTGGCTGGGATTTAAACCAATATGAGCAGCCAATTGTTTTGCGCCAGAAAATCTTTCAATATTATTAAAAAAAGCAGTTAGTGTTTGAGCGGTTTTATCACCAATGCCTGGGATGCTTTTAAGCAGCTCTGTGTTATTCTTCAGATCATCATCACTCGCGATCAGCTTACTAATTTCTTCCTGCAGTCGTAAAATTTCTTTTTCCATATAATCGATATGATTTTGTATAGAGCTAATAATTGTTTCTTCCGCTAGCTCCAGCCTGTTTTGTTCATTGCTGACTTGGGAGGTTAATACTTCAGATCTCTGTATCAAAGCTCTTAGAGCCTCTATATTAGCTGGCAAAGGCTGCCATAGCGTTGGAGTAAAATGATTTGAATAGTCCTTAATACTGACCGCATCGGCCTTGTCGGTCTTGTTTCGTATTAGCTGTCCTTTCATAAAAAACTTTATTCGTGCAGGATTAATTATACTGACATCACACTTCTCACTATGTAAATAAAGAGCCAATGCATTACCGTATTTACCTGTTGATTCCATGCAAAAATGAAGTGACTGATCAGATAAAGATTGCGTCCATTCTAATAACTCAGAAAAGCCCTCAGGATTATTATTAAAATGTTTAACGTGATCTTTTCCGCTAGTGGTGATAGCAGCAACAAAATCAGATTTTGCAATATCAATACCAACACAATTTTTTTTCATTTGCTAGAGCCTCTTAAATTTTATTACACTAACAAACTTGGGAAATCATAGTTCGGATCAACCTTGCAAATACAGGCTCACAATGGCCTAAGATACCGTTCGATCTCATGAACTTATGAGGGTGGAAGGGAGCTAAATCTCCTCAACAGGATTAAATCCTAAGGACGAACACGGCTTCACCTTCCGCCTACCCAAGCATCCTTGGGATTGTAGCAATATTGTCATATCTCTACAGTTATTTAAGATACAAGGATGAGTAAGATGTATCTTCAACATTTTGGCTTGAAATTTGATCCATTGGGTAAATCAAACATTATTGAATTGGCGCGGGTGCTGCCTCTATATAATGTAGGCTATATTGCTGCTGGCACGCCAAAATCATTGACCTTCTCCCAAAACTGATCCCATCTGCCTTTAGTCTTTACTAGTGTTCTCAAGCATAAAACGATTTTCATTCCCTTGTCTTTCCAGCGCATTCCTGATCCCCCTAATCTTTGTTTAACAATTGTTTTACATGCTGCTTCAGTGACGCCAGAGCCAATTGGTGCATTCTGCTTAATCAAATTATGATACGACATTCGCTTTTCTTTAATATTATTTTCAAAATACGTAATTGTTCCTTCTAGCTTTTCTCTAAGCGATTTATTCAGTTTTTTATTTACATGCTCTTTAAGCTCAGCAAGTATTCTACCTGCCGCACCTTTCTTGTGTTTTAAGTCATGACATCGCTCTTGGAGCCAAACATCACGCTCATCTCTTTCAGATTTTTTGGTAAATATTGCCTTTGATGCTTCACCGAGATATTCAGTTGCATGCCAAAAATCTAAAATTTGCGTATCAGTATGTTTTTTTAGAAATGGCCAATTATTTTTTGCTCCATCAGCAACGCCAATTGTTTTAGCATCAGGGTAATATTTCTTTTTCAGCTTTATTTCCTTTTCAAGCCTATTAAAGAATTCATCTTTTCCATATTCTGGTGATGCTGCAACGTAGGTTGTGTGCAGGCGTGCACCATGCTTATCATACATGGAAATAGTTCCAACCATGCTCTCTCTATAACCATCATCAACGGTGAGAACATATGCACCATCTAAGCTAATACTTAGCATCTCAATGCCTGCATCAAGCTTTGGCTCTTCATATTCCCACTCAGCCTCTTTGGCTTGTGCAATACCGCCAACAAAATCAGTTGCCCGTTGCAAGTATGAATGTGAGATTTTACGGTTATGATTGACCTTGAGATCATCAATAACACTAGGAGCAGGTAAGTTTGAGTATTTATGTGAGATTATTTTTGCAAATCGCGGTGTTGATCCTTGGATAATTCTAGCCTTATCTTCTAAAGGACAAAAGATCTTCCCGCCTTTAGAGGTTTGATAAACATAACGCTTAACTCGAGCAACTCCATAAGGCGTTTGGTAATTTGCTTCATCTCTACTTCGTGCTGTTAGCTTTATTTTTCCAACATGGATAGGAGAGCCATCTGCATCAAACTTACTTAATGCTTTTTCAGTGGCTAATGTTCCAACCTCATTAAGGCCGTCAAGAATTGCATCCTCACATTCAAGCATGGATCCTTTTAGTGGAAGCTTGAGTTCAATAGTTAATTCATTATTTTCATCAGAGATAATTCTAGCTGACATCCAAACACCATCCTTCATCATGTTAAAGTGTATATTATGCTATATATTCTACATTATATAAAGGCAGCACCCATTGGCGCAGTCAAAGCGACTAGAACAGCAACTTAATTGTTTGCTAGAAACACGCGGCTTAGCAGTGATTACTGGCGACTCAGGGACAGGAAAGACCACGGCGCTAAGATACTGGAGCAATAAACTCAACCCGCTGACCCATCAAGTCATTTATCAATCAGACACTCACTTTCGGTCATTTGATGTGTACTCTCAGCTTGCCGAAAATCTAGGTTTAGAAAACTATTACCGATTCTCTAAACTTTGGAGAGACTTGAAGCAGAGCTTGATCGCGCTCTACCATGATAAAAACGTTCAGCCTATTTGGATCCTAGACGAGGCGCATCAGCTTAGTAATGATTTCATTCTACGATTACCTGACTTCCTTAATTTCAGTTTTGACAGCAAAGACGTCATGACGATTATCTTATGTGGACTCCCATCACTTCTAGCAACATTGCAGAGACCAGCCTATGAACCTATCAACTCTAGAATTCAGTGCTTTATTAGGTGGCATGCAATTGAAGATAGCAGGGATTTTGAGAGCATTATTCACGCTGCTTTTGAGAAGGCAGGAATGAGCAGCAGCTTATTCACTGAAACAGGTATTCGTGCAGTACACATGGCCACAAAAGGTAGGCTTCGTTATGTTGATAGGCTCATGCGACATGCGTTGCTAATCGCCGCTAATATGAATTTAAACCATATACCGGATGATGTCATTAATCAGGCAATTCATGAGCTAAAAGGTTAACTATTTGACACCATCTCACGCAAAATAGGTTGAGATGGTTTCTCTAAATTATTGTGGGACGTTACACTGATTTAGCAGAGTGGCGTGATGCGTGAGTAGGGCTTGGATGGCGGGCGCACGTCCGCGTTTGTTGAGTATTTTAACAATTTGCTTGTGCTGAAAAGCCAGATTTAGCAGAGCGGGGTAGTGCTTAGCGAGTGCATCGAGTGTTTTGGTTGCGCCGGAATGGCTTAAAATATGGACTAATTCTTCGGTGGTAAAGCCCCAGCTTTGAAGTTGTTGGTGATGAGTGAGTAAGGATTCCACGGCCTGAGTGCAACCCTCAGTCGAAAAGATATTAACCAAATCAGCGTGCTGAAACCCCAAGGTTTGTAGCACAGCGCGATATTGATGCAAGGCTTGCAAGGCTAACGAGGCTCCCCGTTGGGTTACTAATTGCACTAATTCCGCATGGGTTAAGCCTGCGTTTTGCCAGAGTTCCGGTTGATGCAGTAACGTTGTAATCGTTTTTGCTGCACCATCCTTGCTCAATAATGCCACGATTTCAGACTGGCTAAATCCCCATTGAGCCAATAGCGCGTGGTGTTCGAGTACCGCTTGGAACGCTTGCGCTGCCCCGTCTTGACTGGCGATACGCACTAAGTCAGTGACACTGAAATCTAACTCCAATAAAGCCGAGTGATGTTGCAACAACGCATTCAAACTGTTGGACGCGCTGTTTTGCTGAGCAATCTTGACCCGTTCTGCGTGTGAAAAACCCAAACTTTTCAGTGCAGCATGGTGTTCCACTAACACCGCCAGCGTGTGTGCTGCACCGGTTTTACTGCTAATACTCACTAAATCAGCGCGGGTATAACCGCATTGAATCAAGGCGGGGTAGTGAGTAAGTAGAGCAGTGATCGTCTGATTAGCTCCCATTGTGCCAGTGATTTTTAAGCAATCGGTGGTGGAAAAGCCAAACCACAATAAGGTTTATTGGTGCTCAAGAAATGCGGTGACCGCTTGTGCGCCACCCATATTCCCTGCAATGCGAACAATGTCGGTAGGCATTAAGCCACGATTGATTAAGGTGTGGTGATGGGTGAGCACGGCATTCAGTGCTTGTGAGCCACCGGTATTACTCCCTAATTTAATGAGCTGGTCATGGGTGTACCCTAGCTCAATTAATTGCGGGTACACGCTGATCAATTTAGTCAGTGTTAACCCACCCGCATCAAAGGAACCTAACCGCGTAATCTCTGCTTTAGTTAATCGCACTTCAAACAAGGCACACTGTTCTAGAATTGTTGCCACAGTTTCGCGTGAGGCTTTTTTCAGGATGAGCTTATCCGCTTGCTTCTCAGTAAACCCTAACGCAGTTAATTGACGACACTCGTCCTGGTAGCGAGTGAGCGCAATGTTGTATTGGGTTAATTTAGCAGATAACTCATCCATGCCAATGACTCACGACATCATCAAGCGAGCGTTACGCATCAGTCTCGGTTGATGACACCTTAGCCTCGGCTGATGGCTCCTCAGCTTTGGCTTTAGAGGCAGTCGTTTTGTTTTTTTTAGTGGGTTTCTTTTTCAAACTTCGCTAACGCTTTGCTGCGATTAAGCACAAAGCTGTACTCTTGCGTGATCTCTACCTGCTGGACTTTCAATGTGTCTATTTCCGTTTTAAGAACTTCAATCAGTGCTTCAATGGTTTCAATAGTCTCTTTTGCTTTAGCAACCCGTTTTTCGGTTTGTTTGCCTGGCTTTGCTTTATGTTGGGCTTTGGCTTCTTTTAACGCTGCTTTTTGAGTAGTGAGTTTCTCTTTTGCACCCAGTAACTTCTCTTTCAGTTTAGCAACCGATTGGGTGCAATCATACACGGCTTTCTCACACACGCCTTCGAGTTTTGATTCAGTGGTTGCGAGCGTTTGCTTAAACTCGGTGATTTGTTGTAAAGGGGTAGCAGCGTGTTTGGCTTTAACGGGTTTTTTCTTAGCAGGCATTAGTTTTTCCTTCTGGTTGATTAAGAGCGCGGATTGTACACGAAAAAAAAGCGAGATGCCTTGATTATTACTAATCAATGCTCCCGCTTCTTTTCTTAAACTTTCGTCTTACTAGCAAAACGCTGGTTTAACTCTGCTTGCAGAGCTTGCAACCAACGCTCATTAGCGACTAATGTTTCACAACGAGCCTGTAGGCATTGCAGTTCTAACTGCAATTGCAAACACCTGCGTGACATCGCTAAGGATTGACCCAAATCGCCTGTCGATTTACAGGTCAATTCATTTCTGCCATAGACTTCAAAAAATTCGAGTCGCCCTAAAATATGACTGGGGTACGTAAAAAAATACTCATTCAAATAAGCACTTTTTCCGTCACGGCTAAATCGCCTGGCTTCTCGCCAAGGCAGTGTGCCGGCGGTCTTTTGTAAAAAGACAATATCCACAGTCACTTTAGCGTCACTAAACAAATTATCCGGCAACCGAAACGCCGCCACCAAAGTTCCCCCTTCCTTTGCAATAATGTGTCTCACCTGCTTGCAGGAGGCATCTAAAAAGTAGCGCGGTAACACCATGGCCAGTAGCCCATTGGGTTTTAATAACCGCATGGCTTTGGCCACAAAGTAATGGTGAATGCTGTAGCGGGTTAAATCCTGATGAACGGGATCGTCCACTTGGATTTGACCAAACGGCGGATTGCCCAGTATCAAGGTAAACTGTTCGTCCGGCTGAAAACGTTCAAAGCCGGTGTGATGCACCTCAACATCGGGGTAAATCACGTTTAACAGTTCACAACTGACCTGATCAATCTCCACAGCCACCACACGCGAGGGTTGAGACTCAGGGCGGTTTAAGCGTTTAAGCCCGTTAAGAAAATTCCCTACACCTGCACTCGGTTCAAGTACTGCCTCTAAGGACAAGCTCGGTATACTGGCTAAACATTGCATCATAAACCGAACCAGCCAAGCCGGTGTGTAATAAGCGGACTTTAACGTCTGTTTTAAACTTACGATTGCTTGCTCGCCGATCAAGCCTTTTAACTCCTTAAAAATAGCAGGGGTGTAAATGGCCTCTCTCAGGCCACCCCATCCGGTATACGCCATTAAGTCGTCAGCGGTTTGACCGTTTCGCAAGGCTCGCAACGCCTTCAAATTGTTATGAACACGATTTTCTGTTGTCATAGCAACGCTCCTTCAAAAAAACCAAAGGAGCAACCCCGCAACGAGGGATCACTCCCTCGGTTGGGGTTAAAAAAAGAATGACGGTTGCCCGTCATTCTTACTGATTGTTTAAGCGCAGCAACACCCCTTAATACGGGATGTCATCCGAACTGGGCAAGTCATCAGGATAAGCCGGTGGCTTAGGTGAGGCTTGCACAGGGGAGGACATCTGATTAAGTGTGTCGAGCTTTTCTTGTAGTTTCCGATCAATCAATCGATGCAGGTGATTGGCATGCACCACCATGCTGGTTCGCTTCTCACCGGACTCGGTTAGCCAGTCATTGGTTTCCAAGGAACCGGAAACCGAGACATAGCTGCCCGTCACGACTTTGCCTTTGATAAACTCAGCGCGTTTACCAAAGCAATAGATCGTGTGCCAAGTGGTTTTCTCCACCTCTTCGTTTGCTTTATTTTTATAATGACGACTGGTGGCTAAACTAAAGCGAGCAAACGGGGTTTTCCCTGCTTCCTCGTAATGATTGATTTGTCCAACATAACCAACAAGCTGAACTTCATTGCGACAATAAGACATAGTCTTTCTCCTTTTCATTTAAAAAAAAGGATGAGCGACCCGTTCGGGCCTTTCATCCCTACTGGGGTACTGCTAACAACAGGTTAAGCGGTTGTGTGAGTTTTTATACGAGATTGCGAGCCGAAGGTTTGATAAATCTTTTCCATCGGCCATGCTTTCTCACCTTTACTGTTAAAGGGTAACGACTTCGGATGGTAATACCACCGCGCCTTACTCTTTGACCAGCAAAAACCCGCTTCTTGCAAAGCAGGGGCATCGGCCTTTTCTGCACCTGTCACCCACAACCAATTGCCGATCACTTCAATCGGCAATCCAAGGGGTGCAAGACGCTCAATGGCTTGCTCCAGCTCTGCTTCAATCGCTTTCCAATCAATGTTTTCTTTGCTCATCACTTTCTCCTTTAATAAAAAAAGAGAATGCATCACGCCCCGCAGGGAATGACACATTCCCCGTGGGGTTGTTGCACAACAACAAGTTGATTCAACAAACGACACTCAAAAAGACAAGCTGTGTTGCGTTACCGCAGTACAACTGACTCTCAAGTCTCACTGCCTTACCTATCCGCCTCAACTGATAACCTATCCAGCCTTGCGCGTTCTTCTCGCGAGACATACTGAACAGGGCCCGTATTAATGAGATCTAAAACACAGACTGCATTACTCGCGTGATTCAGGAAACGACGACCCTCATCATTGTAATAAGCTAATTTCCCTCGTACTTTAATTTCTGTACCTACAATCAGCATTGGGTCGCCTATACGACGTTGCTGTTCTAGGAATACAGGGGTTAACTCATCACAAAAGAAAAGTGTATGCCATTCAGAACCGGAGCGAATGACTACTTTCGCAGTCGGTGCACAATCTTTTGGTTGAATAATCTTAATCGAAATAATACTACCAGTAAGCGTGACGGTGTTTTCATACGAATACATCAGGTTTCTCCTTAATAAAAAAACCCGTCAGGAAAGTCAGACTTTCCCGTTAGGGGAAATCACCTCCCTAACGGGGTTGTTGAACAAACGACAATCAACGTGCGTTCACCATTCGATACACCACGGCGGTTGCCAAACTCGCCATCGCTGCAATGAACAAAAACACCGCCGTAGCGACTTTTTTTGCAGATTGTTTCGTGGTGACGGTTGGCTCGGACTTCTTAGCGTCAGCCGTTTCTTGTGGAAACGCTTTCGCTAATAACTCGCCTTTCAAATCGGGCAAAACTGCTTTTGCCCGTTCAAAATCGGGTATATGAACGCTAGTATGCACGAAAGGCACAATCCAAACGTAATTATGCAAGGCATAACAACCAAACCCCCGTGACCGAAAGACCCCTTTAATATGTGTTACCAAATCAAGGGCTTCTTTACTGCTGGTGCAGGTGAGAAACTCACCGTTGTCACCGAGTGTCACTTGGCGTAATTGTGCTGCTTGTAATTTCAGCCACGGCGCACTGGACGCAACGCGTGTTTTCGTTGCTTGAGTCGGTTTAGCCGGAGCAGTCGGTTTCACTGCTGCTCTAGCTTTAACCTGTGCATCCGCTTTGGCTTGCAACCGAGCTTGCATGGCTTGTTTTGCGTGACTTTCTTGCTTTCTACCTGGTTCATTTGACATAACAGTCTCCTTCTGTAGTTAAAAAAAGGAGAAAGCATGCCTTTCCTAGAGGAAAGTAACACTTTCCCCGTAGGGTGAAACAGGCGAACGCCTGCGCTTAAACTCTCAATTGTTAAAGAACGATTGCCATTACGGCACGCCAAGCCAATAGCAATCTTGCAAACCACTGACAACAAAATAACGATTTCTATTTTGAAGGGGCCGCACCTGCTATGACGCCAAACCTCTTGAGCGTATACTTCATGCTCTCTTGCCCAAACAGGCGCAAGTCTGCTTGTTACGTCTATCTTTATTTAGGGGAATTGAGCTAGTTTTATCTCATAATAAACAAGGTTTTTAGTAACCTATCAAGGTAAAATAACTTGATATAAAAACTATAGTGAAATTAGTCATGCGCAGAATCATAAAAGCGATTAAAAGCCTGAGTCATTACCTGATCCTGCTGAAAAAAAATCCAGAGCTACTAAGGCCAGAGCAGTGCAGCCATTGCGGTGCAGGTGGACTATGGTCACATGGATCATATGATCGAAAACCAGATAGGAACCCAGGTAAAGGACGCTCTTTAAATCCCACCCCTGTTTTGAGATTTTATTGTCATCAATGTAAACGTACTTGTTCAACCCTACCTGAGATACTTTCTCCAAAGCGTTGGTATTGCTGGTCAGTTCAGCAGGCAGTGTTAATGAGCGTGCTCCTGGGAAAAGTATTAGCTCATCAGGTCAGGAGCAAGGTGTTAGTCGACACACCGTTGCTAGGTGGTTTCACTGGTTGGTTGACCACTTCGTTGATTACTCCTTCCATATCAAAGCACATCCGTTGTGGTTACAGCTTGGGCGACATAGTGATCCACAAGCGTTTTGGTTGGCCTGCCTTGGTGAGCATGATTTATCGAGCATCATGCTTTTTCTTAACAACACAGGAGTGAGCATCCCATAATTAATTAACGTGAAAAAAAGTTGAGATGGATATTTTCTGTAAACCTCACGACCCCACACAGTTTGAGCGTAGCATTCTCAACTCAAGTTGTGATTAACTCATTGCAAGTAGTTAAATCACACAGGAATTGCAAAATGACCAAGCCCATTCACCCAACAGCACTGTTTCGCCTAAGTGTTTTAGGTGAGCTATGTAGCCGAAATAGTTTTGAGCATGGTGAGCTCAAGAGCATTATTAAAAGGTTGTCCCAGCAAACCTACAACATTCCAGGTAGTAAGCGTGTTCACCTCAGTGCTAAAACAATTGAGAATTGGTATTACGCCTGGTTAAAGCAGGGTATTGATGGATTAGTTCCTAAAACTCGACGAGACAAAGGCCAGTGTCACATCAATCCAGAGCTACAAGAGTTAATTATTTCCACTAAACAGGAAAGCCCTTCAAGATCAATTCCGACCGTGATTAAACTCTTAGAAACTCAAGGGAAGGTAGCACGAGGTGAATTATCTCACGCAACAGTTCACCGCTTATTAGTAAAACACGGCCTGTCTAAAAGAACAGTCACACCTTCTAACCAAATTGAGCGCCGCTCATTTGAGGCGCTCACAGCTTGTGATATTTGGTATGGCGATGTCATGCATGGTCCAACGATTTACGATGGCCAAAGAAGAGTTAAAAGCTATTTGGTGAGTATTTTTGATGATGCCTCAAGGTTGGTCTGTCACAGTAAATTTTGTACTGATGAGAGTGCCATTACTATTGAGCATGTGTTGAAAGAGGCATTACTCAAACGTGGGCTTCCTGTTAAGCTCATCATTGACAACGGCCCTGCCTACCGTGCTAAAACGTTGCAAACCATTTGTGCTCGTTTGAAAATTCAATTGATTTACGGCAGGCCCTATGAACCGCAAAGCAAAGGCAAACTAGAGCGTTGGCATAGAACAGTACGCGAGCAATTCCTAGCTGAATGCAACCTGGATTCCATTCATAGTTTCAATGCGCTGAATGATCGATTTTGGGCTTGGGTTGAGCGTGTTTATCATCAAGCCTCGCAAAGCGCCCTGCCTGACAAGATGACCCCGTTACAACGCTATCAGCAAGACCTCACTAAAATTCAGCCGTTAGGTTGTTTGGCCGATAAGCTAGATGATTACTTCCTGCATCGCATTAAGCGCCGAGTCAGGAAGGATGGCACGGTAAGCTGGAATAATCGACTCTTTGAAGTTCCATTTGAACTGGCTCAACAAGAGGTTTATTTAGTGGTTGATCCGCATAGTGACTCCGCCCGTCACGTCGAATCATTGGAATATCAATACCTTGGTGCAGTGGGAGAGCTGGACAAACATAACAACCTTTCTAGAACCCGAGCTAGACCTCAGATGCCGGAACAACCAGCAAGAAAAACCTCGCTAGTTGAGATTGTTTATAACCAAGTTAAAGAGGATTTGGATATCACTGAGGAGATACCGTCTTAAACGTCAACAATAAATTGTAAAATTTTTACTAGGCATCCGCTGAAAATGGCTGCTGTGTTTTTAGGATGCCATAAATCATATGCACCATTTTTCTCATAACAGCACAAATGGCTAGCTTCTTTGGCTTGCCTTTTTTGAGCAGCTTTTCATAAAATTTCTTCAAAATAGGATTATGCCTTATAGCCACTAATGCCGGCATGTAAAGCGCCTTTCGCAACCAAGCACTACCAACCTTTGAGAGCCGTGATGAATTCAATGAAGTGCCTGATTGTGACTGGCTGGGATTTAAACCAATATGAGCAGCCAATTGTTTTGCGCCAGAAAATCTTTCAATATTATTAAAAAAAGCAGTTAGTGTTTGAGCGGTTTTATCACCAATGCCTGGGATGCTTTTAAGCAGCTCTGTGTTATTCTTCAGATCATCATCACTCGCGATCAGCTTACTAATTTCTTCATGCAGTCGTAAAATTTCTTTTTCCATATAATCGATATGATTTTGTATAGAGCTAATAATTGTTTCTTCCGCTAGCTCCAGCCTGTTTTGTTCATTGCTGACTTGGGAGGTTAATACTTCAGATCTCTGTATCAAAGCTCTTAGAGCCTCTATATTAGCTGGCAAAGGCTGCCATAGCGTTGGAGTAAAATGATTTGAATAGTCCTTAATACTGACCGCATCGGCCTTGTCGGTCTTGTTTCGTATTAGCTGTCCTTTCATAAAAAACTTTATTCGTGCAGGATTAATTATACTGACATCACACTTCTCACTATGTAAATAAAGAGCCAATGCATTACCGTATTTACCTGTTGATTCCATGCAAAAATGAAGTGACTGATCAGATAAAGATTGCGTCCATTCTAATAACTCAGAAAAGCCCTCAGGATTATTATTAAAATGTTTAACGTGATCTTTTCCGCTAGTGGTGATAGCAGCAACAAAATCAGATTTTGCAATATCAATACCAACACAATTTTTTTTCATTTGCTAGAGCCTCTTAAATTTTATTACACTAACAAACTTGGGAAATCATAGTTCGGATCAACCTTGCAAATACAGGCTCACAATGGCCTAAGATACCGTTCGATCTCATGAACTTATGAGGGTGGAAGGGAGCTAAATCTCCTCAACAGGATTAAATCCTAAGGACGAACACGGCTTCACCTTCCGCCTACCCAAGCATCCTTGGGATTGTAGCAATATTGTCATATCTCTACAGTTATTTAAGATACAAGGATGAGTAAGATGTATCTTCAACATTTTGGCTTGAAATTTGATCCATTGGGTAAATCAAACATTATTGAATTGGCGCAGTCAAAGCGACTAGAACAGCAACTTAATGGTTTGCTAGAAACACGCGGCTTAGCAGTGATTACTGGCGACTCAGGGACAGGAAAGACCACGGCGCTAAGATACTGGAGCAATAAACTCAACCCGCTGACCCATCAAGTCATTTATCAATCAGACACTCACTTTCGGTCATTTGATGTGTACTCTCAGCTTGCCGAAAATCTAGGTTTAGAAAACTATTACCGATTCTCTAAACTTTGGAGAGACTTGAAGCAGAGCTTGATCGCGCTCTACCATGATAAAAACGTTCAGCCTATTTGGATCCTAGACGAGGCGCATCAGCTTAGTAATGATTTCATTCTACGATTACCTGACTTCCTTAATTTCAGTTTTGACAGCAAAGACGTCATGACGATTATCTTATGTGGACTCCCATCACTTCTAGCAACATTGCAGAGACCAGCCTATGAACCTATCAACTCTAGAATTCAGTGCTTTATTAGGTGGCATGCAATTGAAGATAGCAGGGATTTTGAGAGCATTATTCACGCTGCTTTTGAGAAGGCAGGAATGAGCAGCAGCTTATTCACTGAAACAGGTATTCGTGCAGTACACATGGCCACAAAAGGTAGGCTTCGTTATGTTGATAGGCTCATGCGACATGCGTTGCTAATCGCCGCTAATATGAATTTAAACCATATACCGGATGATGTCATTAATCAGGCAATTCATGAGCTAAAAGGTTAACTATTTGACACCATCTCACGCAAAATAGGTTGAGATGGTTTCTCTAAATTATTGTGGGACGTTACATGCTCTCAAACGGTTTGATGGCTCAAGCCATAACAGTAACATCACACTTGCTTTGGCAGTGTGCTAAGAAAATGCTATCAACTCGTTGATTGATAGCCGCTGATTCATTAAGTCCCTTCTGCGACTGCCTTAGCCTTGGCGAAGGTGGAAGATCAATGGTGTGACGTAACGACACAATTCATCGACTTAATGTCAGAGACTCACAGATCGTCATTCGTTTATACCTCAAGGGTACTGGCTGCACACTGGCTCACCCGAACTTTTTGGACAAGGTTTCCATTGCCACACGAACACTGGTTCTCTAAGAAAATCCCCACTAACTTTCGTTAGGCTCACGACACAAGGGGCGGCGGTGACGAAGTAATAGACGCGTTAAGCGTTTCAGGCTGCAGGCCATCTTCAGTATTACCAGACTTCATGTTACCAAAAAAACACTCGAATACAAGCTAAAATCGCCCGATTACGTGAAAAAAGAGCAGTAAATAACTCAGTAGTGAAAGACAAACAACAGGCCAAAACAGTCGCTTTTTCTGATGATAGAATTGGGCGATTAAAGAGACCAAAAACGCTCCATAAAAAATCACACCTGCGCCCAGCAACAAACCAAAACTCAGGCTTTTATGTGGGGTTGGGTGCATGAAGAATAAAAGGCTCATCATGCCAAGAGCAATGAAAAGCTGTAACACAATAAAACGGTTCGTTAGACCAAAAGAATGCCAGTCTGATTTTTCCATTGTTCTTCTTCTCAGTGTGAAGGTTACGCTTAGTCGTCAGCAAACACTAACTCGCCTTCCTCGCGCTTGATTGGCTCTTTTAGCTCCTTGTCCTTAAAGATATCACGCAACACGCCATAAACAAAATCAGGACGCACCGACTCATCAATTGACCATGAGATTAAATCCTCGCGCATAAACGCAGAACCGGTGACCTGAACGGATTCGGTTGGCATCGTGTAAGGCTTGCGTATGTAGAATGTGCCGGTGTAGCGCGTACCAAGGGGTAGGGTTTTGGCTTTTGCTTTCATCCCAACGACCGCACCTTCTAGCGTTTTAATGATTTGTTGGTACTCGTCTTCACTCGTAAACTCCGTGAGTGACTCTTCATCCACGTTGACCAGATGAATCAATGTGTGAACTCGGCTCATTGCAGTCCGTAATCGTTTTAAGTCACCTTTAGCCAACTGTTTACTCCTTTGTCTTTAGTGGGGTAATCATGGTTAGTGTACGTCCATGTCTTTCAAACGAAATTCAAAGGGCTCAAGAATTTCCGTTAACGCAAACGCTTTTTCTTTGATCTCGTCCACTTCGTGGTTGTTCGCTTCAAGACTGAGATTGCTGATCAATTCCTCAAAATCCCCTAGCGTCATCGGCACACTTAACTGGCCTTCACTATCGGGAATTGCAGCTTGCAGCTTTTCCAGCAGCTCATCACTGAGCGCGTAATGAATTAATTCCACGATGAAATCGCGCTCGTCTTCCAATAAAGTCACATCAACTGTTTTCATGTCAGTATTCTCGCACAAATCAACCGATGCCAACAATAATGAATTTTGCACCGATTAGCAATCCTCGTGTTAGCGTTTTTCTTTTTGGTGGTAACGTTGGATTTGCTGCTCCAACAACGCTTGTTCTAATTGGCGCAGCTCACGCGCTTCTTTAAGACTGAGTTTGTTCTCCTGGTGGGTGCTGCCTTTATATAATGTAGAAAATATAGCATAATATACACTTTAACTTGATTACGGATGGTGTTTGGATGTTAGCTAGAATTCTCTCTGATGAAAATAATGAATTAACTATTGAGCTCAAGCTTCCACTAAAAGGATCCATGCTTGAATGTGAGGATGCAATTCTTGACGGCCTTAATGAGGTTGGAACATTAGCCACTGAAAAAGCTTTAAGTAAGTTTGATGCAGATGGCTCTCCTATCCATGTTGGAAAAATAAAGCTAACAGCACGAAGTAGAGATGAAGCAAATTACCAAACGCCTTATGGAGTTGCTCGAGTTAAGCGTTATGTTTATCAAACCTCTAAAGGCGGGAAGATCTTTTGTCCTTTAGAAGATAAGGCTAGAATTATCCAAGGATCAACACCGCGATTTGCAAAAATAATCTCACATAAATACTCAAACTTACCTGCTCCTAGTGTTATTGATGATCTCAAGGTCAATCATAACCGTAAAATCTCACATTCATACTTGCAACGGGCAACTGATTTTGTTGGCGGTATTGCACAAGCCAAAGAGGCTGAGTGGGAATATGAAGAGCCAAAGCTTGATGCAGGCATTGAGATGCTAAGTATTAGCTTAGATGGTGCATATGTTCTCACCGTTGATGATGGTTATAGAGAGAGCATGGTTGGAACTATTTCCATGTATGATAAGCATGGTGCACGCCTGCACACAACCTACGTTGCAGCATCACCAGAATATGGAAAAGATGAATTCTTTAATAGGCTTGAAAAGGAAATAAAGCTGAAAAAGAAATATTACCCTGATGCTAAAACAATTGGCGTTGCTGATGGAGCAAAAAATAATTGGCCATTTCTAAAAAAACATACTGATACGCAAATTTTAGATTTTTGGCATGCAACTGAATATCTCGGTGAAGCATCAAAGGCAATATTTACCAAAAAATCTGAAAGAGATGAGCGTGATGTTTGGCTCGAAGAGAGATGTCATGACTTAAAGCACAAGAAAGGTGCGGCAGGTAGAATACTTGCTGAGCTTAAAGAGCATCTAAATAAAAAACTGAATAAATCGCTTAGAGAAAAGCTAGAAGGAACAATTACGTATTTTGAAAATAATATTAAAGAAAAGCGAATGTCGTATCATAATTTGATTAAGCAGAATGCACCAATTGGCTCTGGCGTCACTGAAGCAGCATGTAAAACAATTGTTAAACAAAGATTAGGCGGATCAGGAATGCGCTGGAAAGACAAGGGAATGAAAATCGTTTTATGCTTGAGAACACTAGTAAAGACTAAAGGCAGATGGGATCAGTTTTGGGAGAAGGTCAATGATTTTGGCGTGCCAGCAGCAATATTGCCTACATTATATAGAGGCAGCACCCAACAGGCGTGAGTTAATAGTTGATTTAAGAGAGATAGGGTTGTCCTTTGATGACGTGGTTGCGCGCCTTAACTTTTTATTGACAGTCGAGGCTTGCGGTAAAAAAGGAAATAAAAAAATACTCAAAGAAAGGCAAGCCTTGAAGGTAATCAAGGAGGCAGAGCATAGAGAATTTGTTGATTTGCCAGCACTTTTCGAACGACCCATTAGAGAAGGTAAGGGATTTTACAGTTGCCATCGATTGTTTAAAGCACCCTATGAACTGAGCCCTTCTCATGGTGACAAGGGAGAGGGAAAAGTGTTTAAGAATGAAGGACTGGTAATCGGTTTAGCAGGCAAGGCTTTTTCCTATCGCGTGGACTGGGATGAGGAAAAAGGTTTGCACCTTAATATTGAAACTGCCGATGGTGGGAAAATAGCTCTCTTAGTTAAACCCCTTTCAGAGCGATTTGGTTTTTCTGAGCAGTTTAATGATAAGAGTGGGCTGTCAGAGGAACAGTGTCAGCAATTCATTAAGTTAAAATTTTGGTTGAAGATGACAGCGGGTTACGAAAAAGCAACTCACAGTGCAGGCAGTGGTTTAGCCTTTTTTATACGTTCACAAAAGGCAGTTAACGAAAGCCTCGTCTTAAACTTTTTGAAAAAGCATGCTGTAGGGTACAACTGTGAAGCAAGCTGCTTTGAGCGGATTAAGAAACTCGCGGATGATCATGCGTTATTAGCAATTATCCGTAAAGATAAACCGATTCGTGATGTGCTAACGATGGTTCTTATGGGGCAATTCAAGAAAGAAAAAATTTATATTAAGTGTGACCCCGTTTTAGGTTCTGACTCTGAGCAAGAGGGAAGAGAAACTCCGAGTCTTCGTTTAGACTAATCCCGGTTTGTGAGAGGTGGCAGTATAAAGGATCAATGCGATTAGATTGGCTGGAACTATTTTAACTTAGACACTTTGTCACAACAGAGCCAGCTAGCTTAATTTCCCTAAATAAAAATAGACATAACATTGCAAATCAACAATGTGAGGCGCCTATGCTCGTAATTACTTCATGCCAAGTCTAGCGTAACATTTAGTTGCATAATTTTTCCTTTCAGATATGTCTTGTGTTTCCTCACCACAGTGCGCGGCAATTTTAATCCTAATTTCGTTAGGGAGATTCGCGAAGAGACCATTTGTACGGACAGACTGGTGAATAAAGCGCGTTCCCTTTCTTATATTTGCCCTTGATTTTTGAGAGTCACTACCATTGCCCTGACGCCTTAATGAGCTAGGAAGGTACAGGCATTGATCCATTTCTTTTTGTAATGCCGCCAATGTAGTCTCTTTTTGACTCACTCCACTTTCACATCTTTTTGCAAAGTGATTTATTTTTATTTGGCTTAATATACCTATATAATCTATGGATAAAAGAAAATCAGAAAAACGCTTTTCTCGTAATAGAGGAAGGTCTAATACCGTTTCTAAATTGTCCAAGTGAAGTAGCTTTGCTTCATAAAGTTTAGCTATTACACGTGAAAAACCATCATTATCTAGCGTAGCGCCCCAGTCTAAAATTTCATCACAATAATTGGCTAAAAGCTCAGCTTTGAACAAATATCGAAAAGCAGACCCAATTCTAGTTTCTTTTGTACCCTGATAATAATTCAATAACTTATTGTGTTGTTCACTTGTTATTCCTTCCTCAAAGGTTGCGTCTATGCAAATAATGGCATATGCCCAATCTACTTTATAACTATTCTCAAAGAATTCTAACAAAGCGTTAGTTTTTGATATCTCAGGATGAGTATGCAAAATTAAAATGGCTTCTGCTAAATACTCTTTGAACCTATGATCAAGAAACTCTGACAAAGCAGTAGTGCTTGAAGTCTTAGGGTCAGCTTGCAAAATAGAAAATGCCTCGCGTACTTGAGAGCTGCTGAATCGTAGCTTGGCTCCCATAATTAGTTTTTCAAACATGGCTCTAGCTCTCTAAAAGTTGTTTACAAACTATGATAGAAGCAAAGGCTTATAAGAATCTGATAACAGAGAGGGTTATAGTGGGGTTTGTTATGTCTGGTAAGCCTGTGGTATCAATGGTTTGATACGTGTATTTTTTACTGCTGGTTTGTGTCACACGTTGGTCAAACGCGCCTTAACGGGCAGCCTCGTGATACCTTAACCCCGACCTTACTCTCCCTCTATCCAGTCGGTAGTGCGGTGCCCGTGCAACCAGCAGCAGCGGACTCTGCTGCGCCTGCGGGATTTTTTAGTGGTGCGGCTGCTGCCGGAAGTCGTGCTGCCGCTATGCGGCCCGCAACGCAACCACCCCGCCCTCCTGACAAGCAGTGTGTTGTGCAATAAGCCAACAGGCTTGCTTTCAGTGTTACACCAGAAAAAAATGACACTCAATTTTTTATTACAGGTTAACCCGTTGGGTTAGTCACAACACGTTGTTACTGGGGATCTTGTAAAAAGACATAAAATTGAACAATAAATTCGGATTTGCTACAATGCTGCAACGATAAGAAAAATTACTTTCAACCTGCGGGGCTGTACGATGCCAACGATAACGACTTTTCCAGCAAGGGTATTAGGGGATAGAAGCGAGTTCTTTATTGCTTCACAAGATTTTTTTGCCATTAGAAGTTCGAGTTGTACCTACGTTGATAAGACGTTATTCCTAAAAGAGTTTCTAAGCCATCCTAAAGATAGCAACATCCTCATTACCCGCCCACGTCGTTTTGGGAAAAGCTTACTGCTTTCAATGATTCGTTATTTCTGTGATAAACGGGTTAGCTCTGCTGATGCAGCAATGATGTTTACAGGCACGCTTATTGCAGAGGATGCAGGTTTTTGTGAGAAACATCGACAGCAGTACGTAGTGATTCACTTGGACTTCAGAGGTTTGCAGGGGGTGCTGCCTTTATATAATGTAGAAAATATAGCATAATATACACTTTAACTTGATTACGGATGGTGTTTGGATGTTAGCTAGAATTCTCTCTGATGAAAATAATGAATTAACTATTGAGCTCAAGCTTCCACTAAAAGGATCCATGCTTGAATGTGAGGATGCAATTCTTGACGGCCTTAATGAGGTTGGAACATTAGCCACTGAAAAAGCTTTAAGTAAGTTTGATGCAGATGGCTCTCCTATCCATGTTGGAAAAATAAAGCTAACAGCACGAAGTAGAGATGAAGCAAATTACCAAACGCCTTATGGAGTTGCTCGAGTTAAGCGTTATGTTTATCAAACCTCTAAAGGCGGGAAGATCTTTTGTCCTTTAGAAGATAAGGCTAGAATTATCCAAGGATCAACACCGCGATTTGCAAAAATAATCTCACATAAATACTCAAACTTACCTGCTCCTAGTGTTATTGATGATCTCAAGGTCAATCATAACCGTAAAATCTCACATTCATACTTGCAACGGGCAACTGATTTTGTTGGCGGTATTGCACAAGCCAAAGAGGCTGAGTGGGAATATGAAGAGCCAAAGCTTGATGCAGGCATTGAGATGCTAAGTATTAGCTTAGATGGTGCATATGTTCTCACCGTTGATGATGGTTATAGAGAGAGCATGGTTGGAACTATTTCCATGTATGATAAGCATGGTGCACGCCTGCACACAACCTACGTTGCAGCATCACCAGAATATGGAAAAGATGAATTCTTTAATAGGCTTGAAAAGGAAATAAAGCTGAAAAAGAAATATTACCCTGATGCTAAAACAATTGGCGTTGCTGATGGAGCAAAAAATAATTGGCCATTTCTAAAAAAACATACTGATACGCAAATTTTAGATTTTTGGCATGCAACTGAATATCTCGGTGAAGCATCAAAGGCAATATTTACCAAAAAATCTGAAAGAGATGAGCGTGATGTTTGGCTCGAAGAGAGATGTCATGACTTAAAGCACAAGAAAGGTGCGGCAGGTAGAATACTTGCTGAGCTTAAAGAGCATCTAAATAAAAAACTGAATAAATCGCTTAGAGAAAAGCTAGAAGGAACAATTACGTATTTTGAAAATAATATTAAAGAAAAGCGAATGTCGTATCATAATTTGATTAACCCAACTTTGTCCGTTCTACAATTAAACCTATCCAAATCAATGACTTACGTTTTAAAAAAACGTTTAGGGTCACTACAACTTAACAAATTGTTTTTTCAGTGTCCCCAGGTTCTGAATTCATGCCTAACGATTTATAGATCACAACTTGCTCTGGAGTTGCCTTAGAGGTTCTTCTAATAGAAAGCAATTTATTATTTTCAAGCTGCATTGTAGTAGTGATACGAACCTGAGTGCTAAAAATCTGCCGTATAGTTTGCCAGCTACTATCAATGTTCTGCAATTTAAGTTGATGGCGAATAGTGTGTAGTAAGTGATAAGCAAGAATACTAATAAACAGATGGGCATCAACTCGCTCTTGCTTTTGATGGTAGATAGGACGCAGGCCTAACTCTGATTTTAATGATCTGAATGCCGATTCAACGTCAGTTAGAGTTGTATAAATTCTCCAAATTGTTTTTTCATCTAAATCCATTCTGTTACTACGCAAACAATATGCACCCAGATTCTCAGAGTTAACTTTACTCCAACTGATTTGCGTAACCTTATCACCCTCTGAATCAAGCGTGATAGTGTAGCGAGCTGAAACACGTTTATGCCGCTCTTTTATTCGACCTAAACGCAATGTTACTTTCTCAATTGCTTTCATGCCGGTTTTTTTAGTGAGTCCATTAGCTAACTTAATTAATTCCTCTTCGAAACGAGCCTCGGCCTTACTAATCATATTTAAGCTTTTTTCTTCCTTAGCCTGAGAATGGCAGTACAGTAAGACTTCATTTGCTTCAGTATCTTTAACTAATTGCGCTGTAACCGTATTATTTACTGATTCTTTTACTAGCACTTTATCAATGGTTTCATCGACATCAGGCAATGCTCTACGGCTGACTACGATATAATGGAAACCTTTTTCAGTAAGCCATGAAATATTTTCTTCAGTTGCAAAACCAGCATCTAGGACAATTGTTGCCTCTGGCTGTGCACGAAGCTCAGTTAGTATTTCGGGTAATGTTTTAGGCTCGCTAACATTTCCTTTGAAGAATTCACTCCGTTGCGGGAACCCTGATCCATCCAGCACAAGACCTAAAGAAACAAGCGGACAATCAGACCGCTTCTCCTTTGATCGCCCATGCTGTGCATGATCATTTTGTAATGCGCGACCTTCAAAGTAGGTATTGGTTATATCGTAGAGAGTGATCACCTGATTTAAACTAAACAGATTTTTCTCACGTTCAAATAATTGATCTTCAATCACTTGTTTATGTTTAAGTAACTCATCAGCAGTCTTATAGAATTTCTTGAGTGATAGTTCTGAGAAATCAGTACCCAGTAATTCATCTAGCGCACTTTGATTGCTTAAATAATAGTGCGTACTCAAATCACTTCCTGGAGCAACTAGCCGCCCAATGATGGTAGCAAGCATCAGGTGACATTGTTTTTGATTAAAGCCCAAAGCCCTGAACAATTCCTCAAGTTGTAATTGCCTGGCAGCATGTAAGCCCAACGCCTCAGCTCCAACGTGTCGTATGTCCGCGCTCTCAATGGAGTTAACATCCACTGTTTTAAAGTCAGGTTCTACCGCGCTTACTGAATTGAGAGTAATGCTTGTCTCATTCTCTTCTGCACGCTTTGCACGAATGCGTTTTACATACATTTGAGCCTGTTTTTCTAGATGCGCTGGTATTGAAATTAACGAGCCTTGGCCCGTTAAAATTTCCTCAATACGGTCAGCTAGCAATTTCCAACTGTCCTTCTTTACTGAAAAATTTGCACCAAGATTTAAAATCAGTCTTTGACGTACTTTGCCGTCAGCAGTGCGATGAGTATCAACAAGTCGGTAGGTTGCGTAAGGCTTACCTGTCCGAGGACTCTTTTGTGTAGAGGTTCGAATATACATAACTCAATACTCTCATCACTTTACCAGCCCATGCAACCCCTTATTAACATTATGTGTCACTACATCCGAGAATTCATGTTACTAGGCGAGTAAAATCAATGGGTTGAGTTAAAAATAATGCTGAAATTTTTGATTTTCAGGGTGAAATGGCCAAACTTGGGTTAAGCAGAATGCACCAATTGGCTCTGGCGTCACTGAAGCAGCATGTAAAACAATTGTTAAACAAAGATTAGGCGGATCAGGAATGCGCTGGAAAGACAAGGGAATGAAAATCGTTTTATGCTTGAGAACACTAGTAAAGACTAAAGGCAGATGGGATCAGTTTTGGGAGAAGGTCAATGATTTTGGCGTGCCAGCAGCAATATAGCCTACATTATATAGAGGCAGCACCCCTCCTGGTATTCAAGCGAAGTCATTAAGTAGCGATCTCTCATGTGCCTTCCTCACTTACTGATCGAGTAGGTAAGAGTGGCTTGCCCTGCTCTTCCCAATAGAGAGCCTCGCAGGTCGGATAACGATTACAACCCCAAAACGGTTTCTTTTTACCTTGTCGTCTAACGAGCCTGCCTTCCTTGCAGTGCGGGCAAGGAATATCAGAGACTTTCACTTTAGGCTTATTAATAGGCTGGCCGTCTTTATCCGGCAAGGTCAGGTCACACTCAGGGTAACGGGTGCAACCCCAGAAAAATCCCTTCTTCCCCTTACGCCGTCTTAGGGATGCTTGACAGCTTGGACAAGCATGCGGCGTTGCTTGATCGGCAGGCGGGTGCAAACGGTGGTGTTCTTGTAAATCCGCTAATAAAAAGTCTAAGACTTCGGCTTGATCTTCTAAAAACTCCCCCAAGCACCCCTGCCCTTGAGCAATGTCATCTAAGGCTTGTTCCCACTCAGCCGTGGTTGCAGGGTTTTTCACCGGATCCGGTAATAACGCAATCAAGTCACGGCCTTTGGTGGTGGAGACTAATTGCTTTTTCTTTCGTTCAATAAACCCACGCGTCAACAGCTTTTCGATGATGTCAGCTCGTGTGGCTTCAGTGCCAATGCCTGCCGTGTCTTTGAGCGTTTTTTTCAAGGCCAGATCATCCACAACTTTCGCAATGGACTTCATGCCCGCAATGAGTGTTCCCTCGGTAAACCGTGCCGGTGGTTTGGTTTGTTTATCCGATTGCTCACACGACAACACGGTCACTGGCTCTTGCGCGGTGAGCTTCGGCAAGAGGGCTGTTGAGTGATCAGGGGTGTCGCTTTCCTCCTGCACCAACGCTTTCCAGCCCTGCGTTTGAGGTAGGTGGCACTGAGCACTAAAGGTCTCGCCTTGATATTCTATCATCACCTTGCGTTGCACGTAGTCATACTCCCCTAAAAACTGCGCGAGGTAACTTTGTCGAATGAGTTCATACACCTTGCGCTCATCACCAGACATCGCAGCAAGATTGACCCGATCATTCGCAGTGGGCATCAGGCCGTGATGCGCGGTGACTTTCTGGGTATTCCACACAGGAGCCTTCAGTGAGGTATCACAACGGGCCACCCATTGCGCTACTGTACTATCGACTTGCTCTAATGCGGCTAACACTTTACTCGCTTCGCCCCATTGCTCTTCCGGCAAATAGCCGGTATCGGTTCTTGGATACGTCGTGGCTTTGTGTTTTTCATACAAGGCTTGCGCGATGCTTAAGGTGTCTTTAGCGGTTAAGCCGAAACGACTACTGCACACCTTCTGCAAGCTCGATAAGGAATAACACAATGGCGGGGGCTGTTTCTTCGCGGTGTCTTTCGCTTGCGTGACCTCACCAGTTTGGTTGGCGACTTTTTCAATCACTGCTTGCACAAACGCCGGATTCACACAACGCCCCTCCGTGTCCGTGAATTCCTCAGCGGGCTGCCAGTGTGCCACCAGCTCACCCGCCTCGGCTTGAAAGGTAACGTGTAACTCATAGTAAGGGCTTGCTTGAAAGTGTTCGATTAAGTGATCCCGCGCCACAATGAGTGCTAGCGTGGGCGTTTGCACGCGCCCAACCGACAACGCGCCTTCTCCTGGAACACCAAATAACGCGGTGGTTGCCATGGTCATGTTCATCCCAATAAGCCAATCCGCACGTTGTCGGCCTAAGCCGGACAAGTACAACGAATAAGTCGACTCATTCGGTTGAAGTGAGGCTAAGCCTTTGCGAATCGAGGCTTCATCTAAGGCCGATAACCACAGTCGTTGAATGCTTCCTTCATACTGGCAATAAGCCAGCACCTCGCGACCAATGACATCGCCTTCACGATCCGCATCGGTGGCAATCACCACCTGATTGGCTTTTTTCAGTAAGGCTTGCAAGACCTTAAACTGTTTGATCGTTTTTGGCTTGGGTTGCAAAACCCATTGCTCCGGTACGACTGGCAACACCGATAATCGCCACGGGCTGAGGTTGTCGCAATACTGCTCCGGTGGGGCGAGTTCTAATAAATGCCCTAAACACCACGACACGACAATGCCGTTACCTTGCAGGTAGCCGTCTTGTTTTTCATGCACGCCTAAGACGCGGGCAATGTCTTTGGCTTGTGAGGGTTTTTCGCAAAGATACAGTTTCATTGGGTTACTCCTAGTGTTGCATTCATTTTTGGTTGCTGAAAATGGTTTGATTTTGCATCACGAACGGCTTCGCAAAGCATACTGGCCAGCTCCTTGCATTCCTTCGCATTTGCTTCTTGTAGCTCACTGAGCGATTCGTCAATGACTGTCAAAAGATTACTTTCCAGAGTAATTGCGTTTATAAAAAGCGTTTCCTCTACACTCACCACACGATACTCAAACTCATCTGTCCAGTTCGCCGTTTCTTCCGGTGAATGCGCCTGCGCGAGCTCTTTGCAGGCAGCTTGGAGACGGTACAAAAATCGCTTGTACCGATCAGTTTGTGAAGCTTCTCCACACAAGGCTAATGTCGTCATTCGGTTATTACTCCTTTAATCAATTGATTTAATGTACGGAAAAAAACAGGATCAATGAAAGGCAATTGCTCGTGCTGCAAAGCGACTTGCACTTGCTGGCATTCCTCAGTCGTTAATTGGTTAAGAGGCTTATCGACTAATGACCAACGACTAACATGCTGCATCCAAGTGAGCAACCGTGACGAGTGACTGCGTTGCTTGCGGTGCTGTAATGTCCGGTTTTGCAATAACCCGAAGGTGTAAGCGGCTTCAAGTAAACTCATCAATTGATCGTATGCCTGCAGCACCTCAAAAAAAGCAAAGCCCAAGCGTGAGCTAATCGGTAAGGTAATCGGATCATTCCCATAAGCGGAAAGCGTTACCGAACACTGAATGCGTTTGCTAATCAACCGTTTTAATTGATTGCTTTGATCTTGGTAGGATTCACGAAATCGTTTAAGCCGTTCTAACGTGTGAGACCACCGTAATAAGGCGACCACCGAGCCTTTTTGCAGTTGATGCTCAATGGCATTTAAACGATTCAGTGTCCCTATCACACAATACCGATTGTGCTGATACGTCACCGATAACAGCCATCGTGTTTCCTTGCAATGCGCTAAAAAGGGAAGGGTCAGTTTCATACACACGCCTCCAAGGTTGCTTGATCGGGTAACGGAGCAGGGTTTTCTAAAGGCTTCTCCAATAACACCCGCGTTAACGGTGTGATTGGGTGCTGCCTCTATATAATGTAGGCTATATTGCTGCTGGCACGCCAAAATCATTGACCTTCTCCCAAAACTGATCCCATCTGCCTTTAGTCTTTACTAGTGTTCTCAAGCATAAAACGATTTTCATTCCCTTGTCTTTCCAGCGCATTCCTGATCCCCCTAATCTTTGTTTAACAATTGTTTTACATGCTGCTTCAGTGACGCCAGAGCCAATTGGTGCATTCTGCTTAATCAAATTATGATACGACATTCGCTTTTCTTTAATATTATTTTCAAAATACGTAATTGTTCCTTCTAGCTTTTCTCTAAGCGATTTATTCAGGTTTTTATTTAGATGCTCTTTAAGCTCAGCAAGTATTCTACCTGCCGCACCTTTCTTGTGCTTTAAGTCATGACATCTCTCTTCGAGCCAAACATCACGCTCATCTCTTTCAGATTTTTTGGTAAATACTGCCTTTGATGCTTCGCCGAGATATTCAGTTGCATGCCAAAAATCTAAAATTTGCGTATCAGTATGTTTTTTTAGAAATGGCCAATTATTTTTTGCTCCATCAGCAACGCCAATTGTTTTAGCATCAGGGTAATATTTCTTTTTCAGCTTTATTTCCTTTTCAAGCCTATTAAAGAATTCATCTTTTCCATATTCTGGTGATGCTGCAACGTAGGTTGTGTGCAGGCGTGCACCATGCTTATCATACATGGAAATAGTTCCAACCATGCTCTCTCTATAACCATCATCAACGGTGAGAACATATGCACCATCTAAGCTAATACTTAGCATCTCAATGCCTGCATCAAGCTTTGGCTCTTCATATTCCCACTCAGCCTCTTTGGCTTGTGCAATACCGCCAACAAAATCAGTTGCCCGTTGCAAGTATGAATGTGAGATTTTACGGTTATGATTGACCTTGAGATCATCAATAACACTAGGAGCAGGTAAGTTTGAGTATTTATGTGAGATTATTTTTGCAAATCGCGGTGTTGATCCTTGGATAATTCTAGCCTTATCTTCTAAAGGACAAAAGATCTTCCCGCCTTTAGAGGTTTGATAAACATAACGCTTAACTCGAGCAACTCCATAAGGCGTTTGGTAATTTGCTTCATCTCTACTTCGTGCTGTTAGCTTTATTTTTCCAACATGGATAGGAGAGCCATCTGCATCAAACTTACTTAAAGCTTTTTCAGTGGCTAATGTTCCAACCTCATTAAGGCCGTCAAGAATTGCATCCTCACATTCAAGCATGGATCCTTTTAGTGGAAGCTTGAGCTCAATAGTTAATTCATTATTTTCATCAGAGAGAATTCTAGCTAACATCCAAACACCATCCGTAATCAAGTTAAAGTGTATATTATGCTATATTTTCTACATTATATAAAGGCAGCACCCGTGTGATTGTTGGCTCTATGATAATTCCCGTGGTTGAGTTTATCCTTTATTAATAGCATAAAGCCTTCCTTTCCAAATTATTCAGGTATAGAATTTTCTCTCCATTTTAGCTCATAATAAGGACATTACCTATGCCGACCATTGACATCCAGTTTAATATTCCCTTCTTCCGTATCGATAAAGTTGAAGAAACTGATACAGCAATTTTTATTTACGGGCAGACAGAAGAAACATCCGTTGGTTGTCATATTTGCGGTAAAGAAACCGCACGTTTTCACGGTTACGACAAAGAACGCAAGGTTAGGCATCTTCCTATTATGAACAAGCAGACCTATCTAATTTATCAGCCTAAGCGATATATCTGTTTTGAACATGGCTGCCATTGCCCAACGACTACTGCAACACCGGATTTTCATTCAAGTGATAGTCAATTTAGTTATGAACTAGAATTATATTTACTGCGCGAATTAGTTAACAGCACAGTAAAAGATGTAGCGGGTGCTGCCTCTATATAATGTAGGCTATATTACTGCTGGCACGCCAAAATCATTAACCTTCTCCCAAAACTGATCCCATCTTCCTTTAGTCTTTACTAGTGTTCTCAAGCATAAAACGATTTTCATTCCCTTGTCTTTCCAGCGCATTCCTGATCCGCCTAATCTTTGTTTAACAATTGTTTTACATGCTGCTTCAGTGACGCCAGAGCCAATTGGTGCATTCTGCTTAATCAAATTATGATACGACATTCGCTTTTCTTTAATATTATTTTCAAAATACGTAATTGTTCCTTCTAGCTTTTCTCTAAGCGATTTATTCAGTTTTTTATTTACATGCTCTTTAAGCTCAGCAAGTATTCTACCTGCCGCACCTTTCTTGTGCTTTAAGTCATGACATCGCTCTTGGAGCCAAACATCACGCTCATCTCTTTCAGATTTTTTGGTAAATATTGCCTTTGATGCTTCACCGAGATATTCAGTTGCATGCCAAAAATCTAAAATTTGCGTATCAGTATGTTTTTTTAGAAATGGCCAATTATTTTTTGCTCCATCAGCAACGCCAATTGTTTTAGCATCAGGGTAATATTTCTTTTTCAGCTTTATTTCCTTTTCAAGCCTATTAAAGAATTCATCTTTTCCATATTCTGGTGATGCTGCAACGTAGGTTGTGTGCAGGCGTGCACCATGCTTATCATACATGGAAATAGTTCCAACCATGCTCTCTCTATAACCATCATCAACGGTGAGAACATATGCACCATCTAAGCTAATGCTTAGCATCTCAACGCCTGCATCAAGCTTTGGCTCTTCATATTCCCACTCAGCCTCTTTGGCTTGTGCAATACCGCCAACAAAATCAGTTGCCCGTTGCAAGTATGAATGTGAGATTTTACGGTTATGATTGACCTTGAGATCATCAATAACACTAGGAGCAGGTAAGTTTGAGTATTTATGTGAGATTATTTTTGCAAATCGCGGTGTTGATCCTTGGATAATTCTAGCCTTATCTTCTAAAGGACAAAAGATCTTCCCGCCTTTAGAGGTTTGATAAACATAACGCTTAACTCGAGCAACTCCATAAGGCGTTTGGTAATTTGCTTCATCTCTACTTCGTGCTGTTAGCTTTATTTTTCCAACATGGATAGGAGAGCCATCTGCATCAAACTTACTTAAAGCTTTTTCAGTGGCTAATGTTCCAACCTCATTAAGCCCATCAAGAATTGCGTCCTCACATTCAAGCATAGATCCTTTTAGTGGAAGCTTGAGTTCAATAGTTAATTCATTATTTTCATCAGAGAGAATTCTAGCTAACATCCAAACACCATCCGTAATCAAGTTAAAGTGTATATTATGCTATATATTCTACATTATATAAAGGCAGCACCCGATGTAGCATTGAAAAATGACACAACAGAGAAGAAGATCGAAGGAATAATTAATCGCCATATCTCACCTAAGATTAATTGGTCGCAATTTAAATTTCTAGGTGATTTAGGGATTGATGAGATTAGTTTAGAAAAAGGAAAAGGCGCCTATATGACAATTATTACAGCCAGGATTAATGGTAAAGTTAGAATACTTTCAATCATTAAAGGTCGAAAAAAGCGTGATATAAAGCATTTTCTGCTTTCGATTCCTATAAAGCTTAGAAAGACAGTTGTGTCAGTTTGTACTGACATGTATAAGGGTTATGTTAACGCTGCCAGAGAGGTTTTTACTCCAATGCAGGTTATTGTTGACCGTTATCATGTTGCTAAACTGTATCGGCGAGCATTAGACAATATGCGTCAAAAGGTGCTAGCCGATTTAAAAAAGGAGCTACCTCCTCATGAGTATGATAAAGTTAAAAACCTAACTAATCTGCTCAGGGGACATAAAGAGTTTTTTACCAAAGAAGAAAATGAAAAGCTGAATACATTATTCTCCTACTCCTTTGAGTTAACAGAGTCATACCGAATGGCAAGAAAGCTAACGAGCATTTTTAATAAGGAGCAATCAATAAAATCTGGTACTAAAAGTATTGATGCCTGGATTCAGGAGGTTCAAAGTAAAAAGATTAATTGCTTTAAAAAATTCATAAAAACTCTTAAAGCCTTCAAAGTGGAAATCTATAATTATTTTTCAGAGGGAAAGAATAGTGGGTTTGTTGAAGGATTTAATAATAAGATTAAAGTTTTGAAGCGTAGATGCTATGGGATTTTTGACCCAAAAACACTATTCAAAAGACTGTATATTGATATTAATGGATATGAGCTTTACTCTATAAATATAGGGTAAAACGCACCACGGGAAACCTCATAGAGCCATATTATTTTCAAAATACGTAATTGTTCCTTCTAGCTTTTCTCTAAGCGATTTATTCAGTTTTTTATTTAGATGCTCTTTAAGCTCAGCAAGTATTCTACCTGCCGCACCTTTCTTGTGCTTTAAGTCATGACATCTCTCTTCGAGCCAAACATCACGCTCATCTCTTTCAGATTTTTTGGTAAATACTGCCTTTGATGCTTCGCCGAGATATTCAGTTGCATGCCAAAAATCTAAAATTTGCGTATCAGTATGTTTTTTTAGAAATGGCCAATTATTTTTTGCTCCATCAGCAACGCCAATTGTTTTAGCATCAGGGTAATATTTCTTTTTCAGCTTTATTTCCTTTTCAAGCCTATTAAAGAATTCATCTTTTCCATATTCTGGTGATGCTGCAACGTAGGTTGTGTGCAGGCGTGCACCATGCTTATCATACATGGAAATAGTTCCAACCATGCTCTCTCTATAACCATCATCAACGGTGAGAACATATGCACCATCTAAGCTAATACTTAGCATCTCAATGCCTGCATCAAGCTTTGGCTCTTCATATTCCCACTCAGCCTCTTTGGCTTGTGCAATACCGCCAACAAAATCAGTTGCCCGTTGCAAGTATGAATGTGAGATTTTACGGTTATGATTGACCTTGAGATCATCAATAACACTAGGAGCAGGTAAGTTTGAGTATTTATGTGAGATTATTTTTGCAAATCGCGGTGTTGATCCTTGGATAATTCTAGCCTTATCTTCTAAAGGACAAAAGATCTTCCCGCCTTTAGAGGTTTGATAAACATAACGCTTAACTCGAGCAACTCCATAAGGCGTTTGGTAATTTGCTTCATCTCTACTTCGTGCTGTTAGCTTTATTTTTCCAACATGGATAGGAGAGCCATCTGCATCAAACTTACTTAAAGCTTTTTCAGTGGCTAATGTTCCAACCTCATTAAGGCCGTCAAGAATTGCATCCTCACATTCAAGCATGGATCCTTTTAGTGGAAGCTTGAGCTCAATAGTTAATTCATTATTTTCATCAGAGAGAATTCTAGCTAACATCCAAACACCATCCGTAATCAAGTTAAAGTGTATATTATGCTATATTTTCTACATTATATAAAGGCAGCACCCACCAGGAGAACAAACTCAGTCTTAAAGAAGCGCGTGAGCTGCGCCAATTAGAACAAGCGTTGTTGGAGCAGCAAATCCAACGTTACCACCAAAAAGAAAAACGCTAACACGAGGATTGCTAATCGGTGCAAAATTCATTATTGTTGGCATCGGTTGATTTGTGCGAAAATACTGACATGAAAACAGTTGATGTGACTTTACTGGAAGACGAGCGCGATTTCATCGTGGAATTAATTCATTACGCGCTCAGTGATGAGCTGCTGGAAAAGCTGCAAGCTGCAATTCCCGATAGTGAAGGCCAGTTAAGTGTGCCGATGACGCTAGGGGATTTTGAGGAATTGATCAGCAATCTCAGTCTTGAAGCGAACCACCACGAAGTGGACGAGATCAAAGAAAAAGCGTTTGCGTTAACGGAAATTCTTGAGCCCTTTGAATTTCGTTTGAAAGACATGGACGTACACTAACCATGATTACCCCACTAAAGACAAAGGAGTAAACAGTTGGCTAAAGGTGACTTAAAACGATTACGGACTGCAATGAGCCGAGTTCACACATTGATTCATCTGGTCAACGTGGATGAAGAGTCACTCACGGAGTTTACGAGTGAAGACGAGTACCAACAAATCATTAAAACGCTAGAAGGTGCGGTCGTTGGGATGAAAGCAAAAGCCAAAACCCTACCCCTTGGTACGCGCTACACCGGCACATTCTACATACGCAAGCCTTACACGATGCCAACCGAATCCGTTCAGGTCACCGGTTCTGCGTTTATGCGCGAGGATTTAATCTCATGGTCAATTGATGAGTCGGTGCGTCCTGATTTTGTTTATGGCGTGTTGCGTGATATCTTTAAGGACAAGGAGCTAAAAGAGCCAATCAAGCGCGAGGAAGGCGAGTTAGTGTTTGCTGACGACTAAGCGTAACCTTCACACTGAGAAGAAGAACAATGGAAAAATCAGACTGGCATTCTTTTGGTCTAACGAACCGTTTTATTGTGTTACAGCTTTTCATTGCTCTTGGCATGATGAGCCTTTTATTCTTCATGCACCCAACCCCACATAAAAGCCTGAGTTTTGGTTTGTTGCTGGGCGCAGGTGTGATTTTTTATGGAGCGTTTTTGGTCTCTTTAATCGCCCAATTCTATCATCAGAAAAAGCGACTGTTTTGGCCTGTTGTTTGTCTTTCACTACTGAGTTATTTACTGCTCTTTTTTCACGTAATCGGGCGTTTTTAGCTTGTATTCGAGTGTTTTTTTGGTAACATGAAGTCTGGTAATACTGAAGATGGCCTACAGCCTGAAACGCTTAACGCGTCTATTACTTCGTCACCGCCGCCCCTTGTGTCGTGAGCCTAACGAAAGTTAGTGGGGATTTTCTTAGAGAACCAGTGTTCGTGTGGCAATGGAAACCTTGTCCAAAAAGTTCGGGTGAGCCAGTGTGCAGCCAGTACCCTTGAGGTATAAACGAATGACGATCTGTGAGTCTCTGACATTAAGTCGATGAATTGTGTCGTTACGTCACACCATTGATCTTCCACCTTCGCCAAGGCTAAGGCAGTCGCAGAAGGGACTTAATGAATCAGCGGCTATCAATCAACGAGTTGATAGCATTTTCTTAGCACACTGCCAAAGCAAGTGTGATGTTACTGTTATGGCTTGAGCCATCAAACCGTTTGAGAGCAGACTTGCGCCTGTTTGGGCAAGAGAGCATGAAGTATACGCTCAAGAGGTTTGGCGTCATAGCAGGTGCGGCCCCTTCAAAATAGAAATCGTTATTTTGTTGTCAGTGGTTTGCAAGATTGCTATTGGCTTGGCGTGCCGTAATGGCAATCGTTCTTTAACAATTGAGAGTTTAAGCGCAGGCGTTCGCCTGTTTCACCCTACGGGGAAAGTGTTACTTTCCTCTAGGAAAGGCATGCTTTCTCCTTTTTTTAACTACAGAAGGAGACTGTTATGTCAAATGAACCAGGTAGAAAGCAAGAAAGTCACGCAAAACAAGCCATGCAAGCTCGGTTGCAAGCCAAAGCGGATGCACAGGTTAAAGCTAGAGCAGCAGTGAAACCGACTGCTCCGGCTAAACCGACTCAAGCAACGAAAACACGCGTTGCGTCCAGTGCGCCGTGGCTGAAATTACAAGCAGCACAATTACGCCAAGTGACACTCGGTGACAACGGTGAGTTTCTCACCTGCACCAGCAGTAAAGAAGCCCTTGATTTGGTAACACATATTAAAGGGGTCTTTCGGTCACGGGGGTTTGGTTGTTATGCCTTGCATAATTACGTTTGGATTGTGCCTTTCGTGCATACTAGCGTTCATATACCCGATTTTGAACGGGCAAAAGCAGTTTTGCCCGATTTGAAAGGCGAGTTATTAGCGAAAGCGTTTCCACAAGAAACGGCTGACGCTAAGAAGTCCGAGCCAACCGTCACCACGAAACAATCTGCAAAAAAAGTCGCTACGGCGGTGTTTTTGTTCATTGCAGCGATGGCGAGTTTGGCAACCGCCGTGGTGTATCGAATGGTGAACGCACGTTGATTGTCGTTTGTTCAACAACCCCGTTAGGGAGGTGATTTCCCCTAACGGGAAAGTCTGACTTTCCTGACGGGTTTTTTTATTAAGGAGAAACCTGATGTATTCGTATGAAAACACCGTCACGCTTACTGGTAGTATTATTTCGATTAAGATTATTCAACCAAAAGATTGTGCACCGACTGCGAAAGTAGTCATTCGCTCCGGTTCTGAATGGCATACACTTTTCTTTTGTGATGAGTTAACCCCTGTATTCCTAGAACAGCAACGTCGTATAGGCGACCCAATGCTGATTGTAGGTACAGAAATTAAAGTACGAGGGAAATTAGCTTATTACAATGATGAGGGTCGTCGTTTCCTGAATCACGCGAGTAATGCAGTCTGTGTTTTAGATCTCATTAATACGGGCCCTGTTCAGTATGTCTCGCGAGAAGAACGCGCAAGGCTGGATAGGTTATCAGTTGAGGCGGATAGGTAAGGCAGTGAGACTTGAGAGTCAGTTGTACTGCGGTAACGCAACACAGCTTGTCTTTTTGAGTGTCGTTTGTTGAATCAACTTGTTGTTGTGCAACAACCCCACGGGGAATGTGTCATTCCCTGCGGGGCGTGATGCATTCTCTTTTTTTATTAAAGGAGAAAGTGATGAGCAAAGAAAACATTGATTGGAAAGCGATTGAAGCAGAGCTGGAGCAAGCCATTGAGCGTCTTGCACCCCTTGGATTGCCGATTGAAGTGATCGGCAATTGGTTGTGGGTGACAGGTGCAGAAAAGGCCGATGCCCCTGCTTTGCAAGAAGCGGGTTTTTGCTGGTCAAAGAGTAAGGCGCGGTGGTATTACCATCCGAAGTCGTTACCCTTTAACAGTAAAGGTGAGAAAGCATGGCCGATGGAAAAGATTTATCAAACCTTCGGCTCGCAATCTCGTATAAAAACTCACACAACCGCTTAACCTGTTGTTAGCAGTACCCCAGTAGGGATGAAAGGCCCGAACGGGTCGCTCATCCTTTTTTTTAAATGAAAAGGAGAAAGACTATGTCTTATTGTCGCAATGAAGTTCAGCTTGTTGGTTATGTTGGACAAATCAATCATTACGAGGAAGCAGGGAAAACCCCGTTTGCTCGCTTTAGTTTAGCCACCAGTCGTCATTATAAAAATAAAGCAAACGAAGAGGTGGAGAAAACCACTTGGCACACGATCTATTGCTTTGGTAAACGCGCTGAGTTTATCAAAGGCAAAGTCGTGACGGGCAGCTATGTCTCGGTTTCCGGTTCCTTGGAAACCAATGACTGGCTAACCGAGTCCGGTGAGAAGCGAACGAGCATGGTGGTGCATGCCAATCACCTGCATCGATTGATTGATCGGAAACTACAAGAAAAACTCGACACACTTAATCAGGTGTCCTCCCCTGTGCAAGCCTCACCTAAGCCACCGGCTTATCCTGATGACTTGCCCAGTTCGGATGACATCCCGTATTAAGGGGTGTTGCTGCGCTTAAACAATCAGTAAGAATGACGGGCAACCGTCATTCTTTTTTTAACCCCAACCGAGGGAGTGAGCCCTCGTTGCGGGGTTGCTCCTTCGGTTTTTTTGAAGGAGCGTTGCTATGACAACAGAAAATCGTGTTCATAACAATTTGAAGGCGTTGCGAGCCTTGCGAAACGGTCAAACTGCTGACGACTTAATGGCGTATACCGGATGGGGTGGCTTGAGAGAGGCCATTTACACCCCTGCTATTTTTAAGGAGTTAAAAGGCTTGATCGGCGAGCAAGCAATCGTAAGTTTAAAACAGACGTTAAAGTCCGCTTATTACACACCGGCTTGGCTGGTTCGGTTTATGATGCAATGTTTAGCCAGTATACCGAGCTTGTCCTTAGAGGCAGTACTTGAACCGAGTGCAGGTGTAGGGAATTTTCTTAACGGGCTTAAACGCTTAAACCGCCCTGAGTCTCAACCCTCGCGTGTGGTGGCTGTGGAGATTGATCAGGTCAGTTGTGAACTGTTAAACGTGATTTACCCCGATGTTGAGGTGCATCACACCGGCTTTGAACGTTTTCAGCCGGACGAACAGTTTACCTTGATACTGGGCAATCCGCCGTTTGGTCAAATCCAAGTGGACGATCCCGTTCATCAGGATTTAACCCGCTACAGCATTCACCATTACTTTGTGGCCAAAGCCATGCGGTTATTAAAACCCAATGGGCTACTGGCCATGGTGTTACCGCGCTACTTTTTAGATGCCTCCTGCAAGCAGGTGAGACACATTATTGCAAAGGAAGGGGGAACTTTGGTGGCGGCGTTTCGGTTGCCGGATAATTTGTTTAGTGACGCTAAAGTGACTGTGGATATTGTCTTTTTACAAAAGACCGCCGGCACACTGCCTTGGCGAGAAGCCAGGCGATTTAGCCGTGACGGAAAAAGTGCTTATTTGAATGAGTATTTTTTTACGTACCCCAGTCATATTTTAGGGCGACTCGAATTTTTTGAAGTCTATGGCAGAAATGAATTGACCTGTAAATCGACAGGCGATTTGGGTCAATCCTTAGCGATGTCACGCAGGTGTTTGCAATTGCAGTTAGAACTGCAATGCCTACAGGCTCGTTGTGAAACATTAGTCGCTAATGAGCGTTGGTTGCAAGCTCTGCAAGCAGAGTTAAACCAGCGTTTTGCTAGTAAGACGAAAGTTTAAGAAAAGAAGCGGGAGCATTGATTAGTAATAATCAAGGCATCTCGCTTTTTTTTCGTGTACAATCCGCGCTCTTAATCAACCAGAAGGAAAAACTAATGCCTGCTAAGAAAAAACCCGTTAAAGCCAAACACGCTGCTACCCCTTTACAACAAATCACCGAGTTTAAGCAAACGCTCGCAACCACTGAATCAAAACTCGAAGGCGTGTGTGAGAAAGCCGTGTATGATTGCACCCAATCGGTTGCTAAACTGAAAGAGAAGTTACTGGGTGCAAAAGAGAAACTCACTACTCAAAAAGCAGCGTTAAAAGAAGCCAAAGCCCAACATAAAGCAAAGCCAGGCAAACAAACCGAAAAACGGGTTGCTAAAGCAAAAGAGACTATTGAAACCATTGAAGCACTGATTGAAGTTCTTAAAACGGAAATAGACACATTGAAAGTCCAGCAGGTAGAGATCACGCAAGAGTACAGCTTTGTGCTTAATCGCAGCAAAGCGTTAGCGAAGTTTGAAAAAGAAACCCACTAAAAAAAACAAAACGACTGCCTCTAAAGCCAAAGCTGAGGAGCCATCAGCCGAGGCTAAGGTGTCATCAACCGAGACTGATGCGTAACGCTCGCTTGATGATGTCGTGAGTCATTGGCATGGATGAGTTATCTGCTAAATTAACCCAATACAACATTGCGCTCACTCGCTACCAGGACGAGTGTCGTCAATTAACTGCGTTAGGGTTTACTGAGAAGCAAGCGGATAAGCTCATCCTGAAAAAAGCCTCACGCGAAACTGTGGCAACAATTCTAGAACAGTGTGCCTTGTTTGAAGTGCGATTAACTAAAGCAGAGATTACGCGGTTAGGTTCCTTTGATGCGGGTGGGTTAACACTGACTAAATTGATCAGCGTGTACCCGCAATTAATTGAGCTAGGGTACACCCATGACCAGCTCATTAAATTAGGGAGTAATACCGGTGGCTCACAAGCACTGAATGCCGTGCTCACCCATCACCACACCTTAATCAATCGTGGCTTAATGCCTACCGACATTGTTCGCATTGCAGGGAATATGGGTGGCGCACAAGCGGTCACCGCATTTCTTGAGCACCAATAAACCTTATTGTGGTTTGGCTTTTCCACCACCGATTGCTTAAAAATCACTGGCACAATGGGAGCTAATCAGACGATCACTGCTCTACTTACTCACTACCCCGCCTTGATTCAATGCGGTTATACCCGCGCTGATTTAGTGAGTATTAGCAGTAAAACCGGTGCAGCACACACGCTGGCGGTGTTAGTGGAACACCATGCTGCACTGAAAAGTTTGGGTTTTTCACACGCAGAACGGGTCAAGATTGCTCAGCAAAACAGCGCGTCCAACAGTTTGAATGCGTTGTTGCAACATCACTCGGCTTTATTGGAGTTAGATTTCAGTGTCACTGACTTAGTGCGTATCGCCAGTCAAGACGGGGCAGCGCAAGCGTTCCAAGCGGTACTCGAACACCACGCGCTATTGGCTCAATGGGGATTTAGCCAGTCTGAAATCGTGGCATTATTGAGCAAGGATGGTGCAGCAAAAACGATTACAACGTTACTGCATCAACCGGAACTCTGGCAAAACGCAGGCTTAACCCATGCGGAATTAGTGCAATTAGTAACCCAACGGGGAGCCTCGTTAGCCTTGCAAGCCTTGCATCAATATCGCGCTGTGCTACAAACCTTGGGGTTTCAGCACGCTGATTTGGTTAATATCTTTTCGACTGAGGGTTGCACTCAGGCCGTGGAATCCTTACTCACTCATCACCAACAACTTCAAAGCTGGGGCTTTACCACCGAAGAATTAGTCCATATTTTAAGCCATTCCGGCGCAACCAAAACACTCGATGCACTCGCTAAGCACTACCCCGCTCTGCTAAATCTGGCTTTTCAGCACAAGCAAATTGTTAAAATACTCAACAAACGCGGACGTGCGCC
>CBDALO010000019.1:0-106775 GCA_965196985.1 Gammaproteobacteria bacterium
TA
Organism: Gammaproteobacteria bacterium; assembly: GCA_965196985.1. Taxonomy (GTDB): domain Bacteria; phylum Pseudomonadota; class Gammaproteobacteria; order UBA12402; family UBA12402; genus 2-12-FULL-35-23. The sequence continues at coordinate 3 of CBDALO010000019.1, forward strand.
TTGCTCAGCTACCTGAAGCAATTTCTATAGCAGGTGTGTTATTTTTATTCGTTATTATTCCATGGGCAGGTTTGACTAGTTTGAGACTTAATAATACTCGTGGCTTTGTAAAGACTAAACTCTTAGAGGCTTAGAAAGTTGCCGGCGAAGCCGGCCTGACTTGAAAGACTCCTGATGACATTTTAGCTAGCTTATTATATTACTAAGCTAAGAGGCTTTTGCTTAAGTCATTAACCCTACTTAACGAAATATTTAAAAGCTTACCACACTAGTGGCTTTAATTGTTTAGTGCGTAGGCTAATTTTTTTGGTTTAAACTCAGCCCCTAAGTGTCGGTTTAACTCGGGGGTAAAGAAAATGATACGTAGGAAGTTCAGGCGTCGCATAAGAGTGGTCTTTGTTCCTTTCCTTGCTATTTTCTTAGCTATGCTAGTGATAGAACCTAGTTTGGCAAGTGTTGATTCATCCCAATTAATCAAACTCGACCAAAATACATTAGTGTTTTTAAATAAACAACATGTCCAGTACAAAGTAAAACCTAGTTTTGAGAAGGTTCTAATAAGAAATTACTTGCATCACTATTACTTTCCTTGGGATAGCCCACTTGCCTCTGCCTCTTCACTGGATATGAGTTATGTTGAGCACAATGCGTTAATTAGTTTTACAGATAAGCCCGGTTGGGGGAGTGATAGTAAACCACATAGCCAAGATTGGATTAATCAAATCGGAATAAATATGGATTTGAGCCATTTTCCTAATTACCAAGCTAGAGCTATCACGCTTAGCCAAACTAGTTTGAGGGTGCTGCCTACAGCTAGTCCTTCATTTAGTGACCCTAAGTTAGCTGGGCAAGGTTTTCCTTTTGATAATCTACAAGTCTCTATGTTGAAGGCTAATACTCCAGTTTACATTATGCAAACCTCTAAGGACGGTACTTGGAGTTTTGTAATAACCACTGAAGGTTTGGGTTGGGTAGGAGCAAAAGATATTGCAGTAGTAGACTCTGCTTTTATTCAGAAGTGGCGTAATAAAAGTTATATTACCCCTGTGGTTGAAGGGGTTGCGATTAAAGCGGGGAAAAGCAATTATTATTCAACTAGGCTTGGCTCAATTTATCCTCTTTTTAAGAAAAATAAACATACATATACTATTTTAGTTGCTGTTTGTAATGCGAAGGGAAAGGCTGTTATTCAACGTGCTCAGCTACCTTTATCAAAAGCTGAGCCTTGGCCAATACTGGCTTCGTCAAAGCGGATAGCGACACTTGCCAATCAGTTTTTAGGGGAGCCATATGGCTGGGGCGGTATCTTTGGTTATCGTGACTGTTCTGCAACGACCCATGACCTATTTTCTTCGTTTGCTATTTGGTTGCCAAGACATTCAACTCAGCAAGCGAGCTCAGGGTATTACCATAGTTTAGAAAATAAAGATGGGGCAGATAAAACGCAGGAACTTCTAGAAAAAGGCATTCCATTTTTTACCTTGTTGTGGATGGAAGGGCACGTGCTCGTTTACATTGGTGAAGCAGACCATAACGCTGTAGCTTTCCATACTCCGTGGGGCTTGCGGACGAGAAGCTTGTTTTTGCGCCAAGAAGGTAGGCTTATTATTGGTCACACTGTTATTACACCGCTGAACTTGGGGAGCAATTTCTTTACTGTGCCAGCGACTTGGCTGGATAAGTTACAAAGCTATACTTACTTGGTTCCTCCGCAGCAGCTTATTAGGTTGGATGCAGACAAAAAAATTAAGGTGCCTGAAAAAATTGTCCATAAAAAAATTCCATTCACTAGAGAGCGTATTAAATTAACTAAACAATACCTTTGTCACCATTATAAGATTTGCAATGGGTCTATAAAAATCGTGCCAAAAATGATAGTGCTTCACTGGACCGCTGAGCCTACTTGGCAGGCTGGTTACGAAACCTTTTATCCAGCAACTTTGCCGGCTTCACGTTCGATGATCAATAAGACAAGCCGATTAAACGTTTCAGCGCAATTTTTAGTTGCACGTGACGGTACAATTTATCAGTTAATGCCGGCTAATTGGATGGCTCGCCATGTTATTGGTTTAAATTATATGGCGATTGGCATTGAGAACGTTGGTGGTGTCAATGGTGTGCAAGACCTTACACAAAAACAGGTTCAGGCTGACGTCTATCTTATACGCTCATTAAAGCAACGCTATCCAACTATTAATTATTTAATTGGACATTATGAATACACTAAGTTTAGGCACACGCCACTATGGAAAGAAGTGAACCCTAATTATATTACCAGTAAAATTGACCCGGGCCCTAAGTTTATGAAAGCTGTTCGTAAGCAGGTTAAGGATCTTGGATTGAAGAATGCACCATGAGATTAGTTTGTATCTTATGCTATTGATGCTTATTTTGGGTCGTGAATTAGTGGGGTATTAAGCAGTTTCTTCGATTAGTTAAGGTGGTTTAAGTTCATATTAAGGAATTTCAATGTGTCAATTGGTAAAAATACCACCAATTAAAATGAGTAATTTTAGCACAGGTATTTTTTATAAAATCGATTTAGTGGTGGGGCAGGGTTAGTTATGACAAACAATAGCCAAAACTAGCTGTTATTTGTTGTTTTGGACGGACTACCCCCTAGGAAGTTATTAGATTTTTTTCAGTAAGGCGAGTTCACGATGCTTTGATAGCAATTTGTAACGGTTAGGTTGTCTATACCAGCAGTTAGCTAAAAACATTTGGCTACCGCATAGAACACATTCATAGGGGTCAATGTTAAAATTATTTTGCATTAAGGTGCGGTAATTGACCTGGGGTGTGTTTGGATCAGTTTCACCTAATAGGAGTCTGACTTTGGGTAGCATCTCACCTCGCACCCGGTTAGCAAGAAACCCATAATAACGCACCATACGAAAGCCAACATCAGGAATGTGTTGAATAAATCGAGCAATAAACTCTTCCGCGGTTAATTTAAATTGCTTGTAGGTTTTAGAGACGTGATCAAGATAATTAAAACTGAGGCTGCTCCCATCAAAGTTTTTAATTTTTGACTCAGCAATAGGAGGACGTTTGGTGTATCGACCTAAGTATTTAACGTTTTGTTTGTGATTCTTTGAGGGCTTTACGCAATGTACTACCCATCGTTTTTGGTAAAGCTGATCAAGCAGTTGATTAAAGTTGAAAGTGTGGTTCAGTGTAGAGGCTAACTGATTTGGCAGAATAAGCCCTTTGTCCTGGTGGTGGTTTCTAAAAAGGTTAATGACCTCATAATGCCACATGGACATTAGTGTAGGTTGATGGAAGTAGAGGCTTTTCCATTGTGTTAACTCTTTGTTGATACCACCCAGAGTGATTGACGCATGAAGATGCACATTGCGCTTTAGATCTCTGCCAAAGGTGTGAAGCGCGATAAATACACCGGGTTTAACCCTCTTGTTTTTAGCAAGCTTGAGTAACACCTTTGCTGCTAATGGTGGGAGTAAATTAAGAAGCTCTCTGTTTGTCCAAAAGCAGTCCCAAAGAGTAGAGGGCATGGTGAATGTGATGTGTTGCCATGCAGTGTTGGGTAAGATTGCCATTTGTTGTTGTATCCATACTTCTGTGGCTTTTTTACCACACGATGAACAGCTTTTAGCTTTGCAGGTATGGCGGATGTATTTGACGTGTGAACAGTTTGGATTACTGCAATGATACTCTTTATGGCCACGCATAGGATGTTTGCAGCTAAGCAGCTTAACAATGCCAATGACAATAGCTTCTCTGATTTTATCTTTGTACTTGGTGTGAAAGTTCCACCAGTTCTGATTGGTTACCAAGATTTGTTTGATACTAAAGCGTTTCATTATTCTTAGAGTAAAATGAGAAGCGCGTATAGTAGGTGAGTTATTGCTCAGCTACCTGAAGCAATTTCTATAGCAGGTGTGTTATTTTTATTCGTTATTATTCCATGGGCAGGTTTGACTAGTTTGAGACTTAATAATACTCGTGGCTTTGTAAAGACTAAACTCTTAGAGGCTTAGAAAGTTGCCAGCGAAGCCGGCCTGACTTGAGGCTTCTTTGATGGTGCTGGTGCCGATGGGGTGAGTCGAACCCCCGACCTACTGATTACGAATCAGTTGCTCTACCAACTGAGCTACATCGGCCTAGTTTGCTGACCTTTACGCTCGCACCCTCCCTGGTGAACCCGCCAGCTTTAAATTTAGCACAGCTATTGTGATGAGGGAATAGGTTGAGGTTTTGTCGTATCCGTCTTATTTCAGCATGATGCTCATGCTGCGCTCTCTTTAGTTTACTGCGCCTGTGATGAGCGGATGGTAATTAATTCCGCTAGCGAAGGCATAGAATAGTTTTTTGTAATTCTGTCATATATATAATCGAAGACATTAACTGCTAGCTTTTTACATGTCTCAGTAATTGTAACCATTGTATCCTTAGCTTTCGTTCCTTCTTCACTCATAGTATGAAGGTGTACATCGCGCATTCTAGCCTGCTTCCGAGCCATCAACTCTGCTGGATTGTTATGTAGAGGAAGCTCTGGCTTTTCCAGCACTAACAATAGCTGCCTTTTCTTTTTTAAGGTGAGCTCAATTTGTTTATCTAGTTTCTCGTAGCCAGTGATTGTTGAGAATAACTCAGTAAACTCATTGGATAGCTTATCTATCTCATCTTGCCCTGGGTTCTTTTTATATTCAATGAGCTTATGATAATAATCCCAAAACCTATCCAAGAAGCTGTCAACAGAGTCTTGGTGCTTCTTAAAAATTGGCGTCAGCTTTTTATAATGCCTACCCTCATGAACCCAGCACAAGGCGAGTGATTCAGTAATGAGCTTAAACTGTGGCGCATCATCGGTAATGAGTGTTTCTATCGCATAAGGACTCTTTCTATATGTTGAGATAGCTGCCGCATCAGTAATCAGCTTTCTATATTTTGGAAATTTTTTATCACCTAATACCTTATCAAGAATAACTTCCAGCTCCTTACTGTTTAAGATAGTCGATGAGTGAAATACCTTTAAGCTTTCGATTACCTTGTGGGGTAAGTTCATAGTAGCCAGTAAATTAAAAGCGGCCTCATTTAATGTGAACCCAAAGTGGTCTTTGCTTAACATTTCAATGACGCTTAATCGACTTTTACTGGTCAGCGTAAAGTAAGCTGAATAATACTCATTACCCAATACATTAACATAACGGTTTTTCCCATCCTCTCTAGCGTTGGTGTCATCTAGGTGCTGGTAGTTCGTGGATTGTAAACCTGCCTTCACAACTTCTACCTTCTCGGGCTCAAGTATCGTAGGTGTTTTAATTGTGAAGCTATGGATGGTTGATTTACTAATATCTATGTTGGCGGTTTTATAAAATGTCTCAAGGCTTTCTAGCGTCATACCACCTTGAGTATTTAGGAAGCTTGTCCAGCTTTTAATAGTAGGGCCGAACTGGCCCTCATAACCAGTTGGCAGAGGTGCTGTATAGTGTTTGTTTTCAGAAGGGGAGTAATATTGTTGGCGCAAAAAAAGAGTGTAATTAGCAGCAATTTTTATATCCTGGATAAGTGTTTTCTTAGAGCCATTTGGCACAGCATCGCTGGGCAACGAATCTGGATTAATTGTTAGTGTCACTGTATTAGAGACTTCGAGATTTTTTTTACTAGATTTTGGCTTTCTAGTTTTATTGGTTTTATTTCCTTTTCTATCCTTCTCGGAGGAATGATCCTTGTCCTTGTTAGCGCGCGTTTGCTTTCTAACATTAGGCTTTCCTTGCTCACCTTTATATTTATTTAATGCGTTATTTAACGATTGCACCTTGTCTTCTAGCTTTATGATTTTCTCAGCCTGACTTTCACATACATTGCTAAAATCTGTTTCTAGTGCTGTTGGTGTAACAGTATTATTAAATCTCTCAATGAGATCGGCTAAAACTGATTTGTCAGGTTGTTTTTTCATAGGAAGAGTATACCACGGGTTTGAAAAGGTAAATTTTCCCCACACAGATGGCCGTACTGCTGAAATTATTTTTAAGCCATGAACCTGATCGATGAAAAAATAATCCGAGCATACAGCGTTGTTATAGAGCGCACATCATGCTTTTATGACACACGATGATTCCAATATAAAATTTCCAAATTTGCACGAAAAAGCTGTCAAGAACTTTTTGAATTATTTTCAAATCATGCTGATATTGAACGGATACGTTTTGTCTGTATTTAAATTTGAGAGCCTTAGTTTTGCATTTTTCAAAGCCTTTATGGCCAACGGGACCTGTCTGTACTCAGGGTTTAGTCGAAAGGTACCAGGATGCGAGTCTTTCTATATGAGCTCGTAAGTGATTTGTTGTGTATTTAATTAATAAAAATTATTATGGAATTTGCAAGTATAGTTTTAATTTTAGGAGGCATATATGTTGTCGATAAAGAAAAGCAAGGGCCTGTTTTCTGAGAAAATGATTAGCAACTATGATTCGGAAATAGATAAGACTAAAATTGACCCAAGTATTAATATTTCTGTTACACCGCTGACATCTGAGGAAGATGAAAGTGCTTTTGTTGCGGCCGTTATCCCAAAAGGAGAAGAAGCATTTTTACATTACCATCAAGACGGCGTTGATTTAAACTTTATTGTCAGTGGCCATGGTGAATTACATGTCAGTGAAATGGATACAAAAACTTTGAAAATCCTTAATAAAAAAGTGTTTAAGGTACAGCAAGGTGATTATTTTTCAATGCCAAACTATGTTGCGCATAAGCTTAAAGCTAAATCTGATATGAAGGTTTTATTTGTTAGATCAAATCTACCGGTTGAATTGTTACGTCTATCTTTATTTAGGGGAATTGAGCTAGTTTTATCTCATAATAAACAAGGTTTTTAGTAACCTATCAAGGTAAAATAACTTGATATAAAAACTATAGTGAAATTAGTCATGCGCAGAATCATAAAAGCGATTAAAAGCCTGAGTGATTACCTGATCCTGCTGAAAAAAAATCCAGAGCTACTAAGGCCAGAGCAGTGCAGCCATTGCGGTGCAGGTGGACTATGGTCACATGGATCATATGATCGAAAACCAGATAGGAACCCAGGTAAAGGACGCTCTTTAAATCCCACCCCTGTTTTGAGATTTTATTGTCATCAATGTAAACGTACTTGTTCAACCCTACCTGAGATACTTTCTCCAAAGCGTTGGTATTGCTGGTCAGTTCAGCAGGCAGTGTTAATGAGCGTGCTCCTGGGAAAAGTATTAGCTCATCAGGTCAGGAGCAAGGTGTTAGTCGACACACCGTTGCTAGGTGGTTTCACTGGTTGGTTGACCACTTCGTTGATTACTCCTTCCATATCAAAGCACATCCGTTGTGGTTACAGCTTGGGCGACATAGTGATCCACAAGCGTTTTGGTTGGCCTGCCTTGGTGAGCATGATTTATCGAGCATCATGCTTTTTCTTAACAACACAGGAGTGAGCATCCCATAATTAATTAACGTGAAAAAAAGTTGAGATGGATATTTTCTGTAAACCTCACGACCCCACACAGTTTGAGCGTAGCATTCTCAACTCAAGTTGTGATTAACTCATTGCAAGTAGTTAAATCACACAGGAATTGCAAAATGACCAAGCCCATTCACCCAACAGCACTGTTTCGCCTAAGTGTTTTAGGTGAGCTATGTAGCCGAAATAGTTTTGAGCATGGTGAGCTCAAGAGCATTATTAAAAGGTTGTCCCAGCAAACCTACAACATTCCAGGTAGTAAGCGTGTTCACCTCAGTGCTAAAACAATTGAGAATTGGTATTACGCCTGGTTAAAGCAGGGTATTGATGGATTAGTTCCTAAAACTCGACGAGACAAAGGCCAGTGTCACATCAATCCAGAGCTACAAGAGTTAATTATTTCCACTAAACAGGAAAGCCCTTCAAGATCAATTCCGACCGTGATTAAACTCTTAGAAACTCAAGGGAAGGTAGCACGAGGTGAATTATCTCACGCAACAGTTCACCGCTTATTAGTAAAACACGGCCTGTCTAAAAGAACAGTCACACCTTCTAACCAAATTGAGCGCCGCTCATTTGAGGCGCTCACAGCTTGTGATATTTGGTATGGCGATGTTATGCATGGTCCAACGATTTACGATGGCCAAAGAAGAGTTAAAAGCTATTTGGTGAGTATTTTTGATGATGCCTCAAGGTTGGTCTGTCACAGTAAATTTTGTACTGATGAGAGTGCCATTACTATTGAGCATGTGTTGAAAGAGGCATTACTCAAACGTGGGCTTCCTGTTAAGCTCATCATTGACAACGGCCCTGCCTACCGTGCTAAAACGTTGCAAACCATTTGTGCTCGTTTGAAAATTCAATTGATTTACGGCAGGCCCTATGAACCGCAAAGCAAAGGCAAACTAGAGCGTTGGCATAGAACAGTACGCGAGCAATTCCTAGCTGAATGCAACCTGGATTCCATTCATAGTTTCAATGCGCTGAATGATCGATTTTGGGCTTGGGTTGAGCGTGTTTATCATCAAGCCTCGCAAAGCGCCCTGCCTGACAAGATGACCCCGTTACAACGCTATCAGCAAGACCTCACTAAAATTCAGCCGTTAGGTTGTTTGGCCGATAAGCTAGATGATTACTTCCTGCATCGCATTAAGCGCCGAGTCAGGAAGGATGGCACGGTAAGCTGGAATAATCGACTCTTTGAAGTTCCATTTGAACTGGCTCAACAAGAGGTTTATTTAGTGGTTGATCCGCATAGTGACTCCGCCCGTCACGTCGAATCATTGGAATATCAATACCTTGGTGCAGTGGGAGAGCTGGACAAACATAACAACCTTTCTAGAACCCGAGCTAGACCTCAGATGCCGGAACAACCAGCAAGAAAAACCTCGCTAGTTGAGATTGTTTATAACCAAGTTAAAGAGGATTTGGATATCACTGAGGAGGATGAGTAAGATGTATCTTCAACATTTTGGCTTGAAATTTGATCCATTGGGTAAATCAAACATTATTGAATTGGCGCAGTCAAAGCGACTAGAGCAGCAACTTAATGGTTTGCTAGAAACACGCGGCTTAGCAGTGATTACTGGCGACTCAGGGACAGGAAAGACCACGGCGCTAAGATACTGGAGCAATAAACTCAACCCGCTGACCCATCAAGTCATTTATCAATCAGACACTCACTTTCGGTCATTTGATGTGTACTCTCAGCTTGCCGAAAATCTAGGTTTAGAAAACTATTACCGATTCTCTAAACTTTGGAGAGACTTGAAGCAGAGCTTGATCGCGCTCTACCATGATAAAAACGTTCAGCCTATTTGGATCCTAGACGAGGCGCATCAGCTTAGTAATGATTTCATTCTACGATTACCTGACTTCCTTAATTTCAGTTTTGACAGCAAAGACGTCATGACGATTATCTTATGTGGACTCCCATCACTTCTAGCAACATTGCAGAGACCAGCCTATGAACCTATCAACTCTAGAATTCAGTGCTTTATTAGGTGGCATGCAATTGAAGATAGCAGGGATTTTGAGAGCATTATTCACGCTGCTTTTGAGAAGGCAGGAATGAGCAGCAGCTTATTCACTGAAACAGGTATTCGTGCAGTACACATGGCCACAAAAGGTAGGCTTCGTTATGTTGATAGGCTCATGCGACATGCGTTGCTAATCGCCGCTAATATGAATTTAAACCATATACCGGATGATGTCATTAATCAGGCAATTCATGAGCTAAAAGGTTAACTATTTGACACCATCTCACGCAAAATAGGTTGAGATGGTTTCTCTAAATTATTGTGGGACGTTACAGTTGGTAAAGACCGAAACCTTATTACAGACTAGGGTTCCCTGGTATATAGTATAAAGGTTGCCACTTAATCTGATGGGGCTAGGCTTCCTGAGGAATTAACTCATAGGTAAATGGAGATGCCATCTTAGTTTTAGAATCCTACCTGAAGGTTGAATATGCTAGCAGTAATGTTGAGTCTCATACAGATGCTTTCTGCAGGAGTTTCTATAAGTCTTGCCAAGAATGTAGAATTTTTAAAACGCAAAAACTTATGCTCTACAGCTTGCTTGTCTACCCACTCGTTCTGAGAAAGAACCGAGTTTGAACTGAAGATCTAGCCTCTACCGCTTGGTAAAGGCTTCCTTTGATAATGTTTCTGCTTTGGCAGCCTCTGGTTGTGCTTGTGGTGGTTGAAAGAGAGAGCTGGCTCCTCCTAATGCTGTGACGCTAGAAGTCATCGTAACTGTTCCAAATCCTGAGTTTAGACTACCTGGGCGAGTGGGGCGTGGTGCAATGATCTTATGAGCTGGTCTTGATGAAGGGTGTGCTATATCAATAGCTTGAAAGAGTGTAGCAAGCACTTGATCTACGTTGGCTAGTGCTTTTTTAACAGCGTTGCACTCTGCAGTTAAATAGTCTGTTATTTGTTGAATTTGTTCAGGTACTGCGCCAAGATCAATTAGTTCTTGAGATAGTTCTTCAATAAACGGAGTTTCTTCAATAAGTTTAACGAAGGCCTCATGAGCTTTTATAAAGCCTGAAACAAAAGTTGCTGTATATTGTCGGTTTTGCTCTTTATAAAGCGCATCGTAAATAGTGGGGCTGGTACTTACTAAATTATGGCTGCCGAACGTTTCAAAATAGGGATTCTGTTCTTTAGTAAAAGCTCTAACAAAGAACCTTTCGGGGTTTTGTTGGCAAGATAAAATGCCCGGATAAGCTAGATGGTCCATTTCATTTTCGCTAAGCAAGCCAGCTTGTTCTAAGTAGCTATAGTTGCCGAGCCCAAAATCAATTAGTGCGGTTTGACCATTGCTTATGCCAGCATTGCCTGCTATATCTGGTTGGTCAGTTAGGCAAAGAATTGCATTGGCTATGCCGAGCTCTTCAGAGGATAGGCGCTTTATTTCTGGTGTGCTTAATGAGTCAAAGGCTTGAAATTTTGCTAAGGCTGGAGAGTACAAGCCACAAATAAGTTCAGCGTCATTGGTAACAGGAATGTACTCAGCAATTGCTAAAGGTTTATCCAATTGTTTATTAATTGCATTAGCAAGTTTGGCGAAGGCGTATTCATTATTTAGTCGAGCTATAGCTATAGGGTTTGGGGTTGGTGGGTGCTCTTTTAACAGCCTTGCTACCAGGGTGGTTTTTTGTTTTTTTAACTTGTTCAGCTCGCTTTGTGTGCAAGCTAAGCGTTCGGCATAATTTGAACACTGTGCTGTTAGCATTTTTAGTCGTCTTGCTAGCATTTTAGCAGCGAAACCTTTTGCTTTAGCTATAGCAGCTTGAGTATCTGCTAGCAGTTGTGGCAACTGCTGCAGTTTTTCTAGTTTTCCTTTAACAAGCTCTATTTGTTTTGTTAAAGCAGTTAACTCTGGCATATCAGCTAAAGTGTAGGTATCAAAAGGTTTAAAATAACCAACTGGCTCACAGCTTGGTGGTGGTGAAACAGTGCGAGTTGGATTAAGCGTTTTAATGGGAGTTTCTGTAAAGTTTTTCTCTAGTGTGCTGAGTTCAATAGCCATAATATTATTCTTATCGTTGTAAAAAGAGGAGCGAATTATGGTTTTGAGATGGAAATAAATCAATAAAAATTCATGTAAAAATTAAAATAGAGATTTTTCTACTCAGTCAGTCGTTTTGCTTGACCTGATAAAGCTGCGATGCGAAAGTTGTTTAAGCAAGTTAAATGACAGTCTTTTAAATTGGGAGATTTAATGTCAGTGCGCCGCTCTATTCGTCATTTGATAAACTACTACATCGATAACCTTGACCCTCAGCTATTAATGCTTACTCATGCTATTAAATCAACATTGGTTGGACTGCTATGTATGCTTGTTTATTTTGTTTGGCACCTTCCTCAGCCGCTCTGGTTAATATTAACAGGTGTTTTTGTTATACAGGCTTATCGTGGTGATCGACTATTACATCGAGTGCTGGGTGTTTTATTGGTAGCAGTGTTAAGTGTGTTAGGGGTTGGTTTTTTCTCTTGGCTTGGGCAGTGGTTTTGGGGTTACTTAGTCGCTTTAATGATGGTTACTTTTATTGGTTTTTACCTGCGCCAATATGGAATGAGTGTGACATTTGCTTCAATGTTTTGCCTGGCATTGTTCTTGTTTGCTGGGGGGATGCCAGCAACCTCACAAGAATGTTGGCAGAGAGTGATTAGTGCTGGTATAGGTGCGACTATCGCAGTTGTAGTCGCTGTGGTAGTTTTCCCTTATCGCCCTCGTGTACTACTAAAGCATACTTTAGATTCTAACCTTACCTTGATTCGAGAATATATTGATAGCTTATTTACTGAAACTTTATTAGGGAAAAAAGACTATCAGCAAACCTTGTTCTTTAAAGCAAGGGTTAATGAAAGACTTCGTCATGCAAGAATTTTGGTGTCCCTTTATCCCAATAAGGTTTCACTTGATCGAGTAAGACGGCAGTTGGTGATTTTTGGGCAGTTGGTAGCCTTGCATAACTTATTTTTTATTCCACGCAATAGTACAGCATTTTTTGGGCTTTACGATAAACTTGGTCAGGTAAGGGATTGTTTGTTAAAAATTATTGAGCTGCAAGAGAGTGATAGACAACAAGCTTTATTGCATTTCGACCAGTTCCTAGTGACCTTTAATCAAAAAGCCGAGGAGCATGAAGATGTGGCTAGCCTGTTTTTTTATCTTAAGTCAATTGGCAAAAGCCTTTAAGCGAGGTGACCATGCTCAGTAGTCATTTGCCTCATATAAAAAATGGCCTTCGGGCTGCAATAGCAGTAGGGGTTGCTGCCTGGGTGGCGAGTTACTTTGATATGGCCTATAGCTACTGGGTTGTACTAACCGTTATGGTTGTGATGCAGCAAAGTGTTGGTGCAACTTTATATCGAGCCAAGTTGAGAATTCTAAGCACGCTATTTGGGGTTTTGTTAGGTGCTTTTTTAGTTACGTTAATTAGAGATCATGCTGTTATCGTTATGGTGGTTGTATTGCTGCTGTTGTTTATAACGCTATGGATGATGATAATTAATTACTTTTATGCGATTTTCTTTGGTTCTGCAGCATTAATTATTTTACTAGGTCTGCATAGTAATGACGTTTGGCTTTTTGTTCAGGAGCGATTTTTTGATACCTTGGCTGGGGTGACGATTGGTTTGCTGTTTGCTTTATTGCTATGGCCTAACTGGGCTAAAAAGCGGTTACGACAAAGTATTTTATTAGCCTTAGAGCAAACGGGACAGTTAGCTGAGTTGGTTCTGCAAGGATTAACTTCAACTGAGAAGCAACACCTAAAGCAGATTAATGAGCTTAAGCTCGAGTTAGGTCAAACTTTAGAAGGGAATCAACAGGCAGTTACTGAGACAAATTATGAAATACTCTTTGGTGGGCGGCATTTAGAAGTCCTCAAGGCAATGTTGCGTAACTTAGAGAGAGTTCGTGACGTTTTATTTGCCTTGCACGGAATGCAGTGTGCGGGAGTGAATTTTGCTCAGCAGGAGCAGGTTAAGTTTTTTATGCAGCGACACCAACGGCTTGTGGCCGAGTATTTTGAGTTTTTTATTGCTGAGCTTGGTCAAGCTGAAAGTAGTTCGGCTAAGTTGCCTCCATTGTTATTAGCTCACCATGAGTTAAACAATGTAGGTGACCATTACTCGACACTTTATTTAAAGCGCAACCTTGACCGTATTACTTATGAATTAATGTTTTTTGAGCAGGCAATTAGCGAGCTATAATTGCTGTTTTTTTAACAGGAAAGCCCTAGTTGTTGAGCCCCGGCAAGTGTCTCACTTGCTACAAATAATGCCCAGTATAAAATAATGTTTTATACCACATCCTTTATTTATGATTTTGCAGTTTATCATAATTTTCATTCTGTACTATGAAGCTCTAAGGCAACTATTGGAGATAAGTTAGCTTGTTCTTAGTTTAATAAATAGTTTATAAAAGAATACAGTTGAATAATTATGGGTTCCGATCAGAAAGAAATATTAACAACCAGTAATAGTGCGATTAGCTCGAGTGATATTTTGGCTTCAATAAGCAGTCATCAGCTTGATGATCAGGGGACTCATGTTGTCTCTATTGATTTTGATGGTTGTGCAAGTGGTATGTTTACGCTTAAAGATAATGGCGAGTATGTCTTAGATAAGGACCATCCAATCTATAAATATATTAAACAACGTCAGCTTGCTGGTGAGAAGGTGGTTATTATGATTGGCTCTAATAGGCAGTCTGACTCAATTGATGGTGACAATGCTAGAAGAAATCCAGAGCATGGAAGAGTTTTGGATGCTTTTGCTGCTTTACGAGATGAACTAAATAAAGATACTGCTACTAACCCTGTGATATATGATGACTTTCGCTTAAGTGATATTGCGATCAGCTGCCTGCCTTGGCGATGTAAGGCTAACTTATTAACTTGTCAGGCCAATCATGTTTCAAAAAAATATCATGGCCCTATCCAGTTTACCTTTATTGATGACCTTGGCCACCCATCTGAAGAAGATGCCTCAGAATACTTTAAGGTGCAAGACAGTGTAACTGTAGAAGAGATTTGTAGTAGGGATGAGCGAATAAAGAAACGGATGGGGTATAAAGAGACTGATGAAGAGAGAAGAATACTGCTTGGAGAAGTTGTAGAGAGCGTAAAAAGAGAGTTTCGAAGCTCGGTGTCTGATATTATGACACCATGTTATGAGCTTTTCACACAGCAAGCGGATTTGCTACCAGGAAACATTAAAATGGAGTTTATGCCTTATTTGAAGGTCAATTTTGCTGGAGAGGATAGGCTTTGTAGCCCTGTTTATTCTGTTCAAGGAGCTGGTCAAGTTAGATGTCAACAAGACTTGGTGAAAGTGTTTAATCTAATAAATCAACAAGTTTTTTTAAGAGAAGGTAACTGGTTGGATTCAATTTTATTTTCTGGAAAAGAGTTGGCTGTAACTTACAGTGCCGTGTCATCAAGCAATGAGAGTTCTTCTCTATCTAGAACACTTGATAGCTATAATCAGAGCCATGAGCTTGATAGTCAGTCAACGACAATGCCACGTGTTGCTGAGTTAGGGAGAGATATAAAAAGAGAACTTTTTCATGTTTTGCAACAAAGGAGGGAGTGTGGAGAGGTTTATAATATCAATCTTATAAAGAAATATATAAGTATCTGCCCAGAACTAGAGGCTAATGGTTCTTGGGCTAGTGCGCCATCCTTTCTGTAAATTCCATTGACTTGCTGAAAATAAGCAGGCGACTCAGTCAGATTAGAAATTCCTTTTAAGGTAAACTTAACCAAAAAAGAGGAATGACAATGAGCTGCTATAAAAATGAGAACTTAATCGAAGAAGCCATACATGTTTTAGCGATGGAGGGGTTTGAAGCTTTACCTAAGCTTGTCTCCAGGTTGATGAATGAGGCTATGTTAATAGAAAGGGAGCGCCATTTAAATGCCAGTCCTTATGAGCGAACTGGCGATAGAAACGGATATGCGAACGGCTTTAAACCAAGGTTAATTAACACAGGTCAAGGTCAGCTTGAGCTACAGATACCGCAGGTTAGAGACTCCAATGAAGCCTTCTATCCATCAGTCTTAGAGCGAAGTGTACGCTCTGATAGAGCACTTAAGCTGGCTGTCGCTGAAATGTATGTGCATGGGGTTTCCACGCGCAAAGTTGAAAAGGTGCTAAAGCAACTCTGTGGAACAGATATTTCAAGCACAGAGGTAAGCCGTTGCGCTAAATTGTTGGATGAAGATTTAAAGAAATGGCGAAATAAGCCGTTAGGAAAGATAAAATATCTTTGGCTAGATGCACGTTATGAGAAGGTGCGCACTAGCGGCACAGTACAAGACTGTGCGGTATTGATAGCCTATGGCTTTGATGAATCAACCGGCAAGAGAACAGTGCTAGGTGTTTCTGTTGCGTTATCAGAGGCTGAGGTACATTGGCGTGATTTTCTTCAGCAGTTGGTTGAGCGAGGTATACATGGTATTGAGTTGATTACTAGCGACGCTCATACTGGCCTAAAAGCCGCTAGAAGAGCTGTGTTCCCCAGTGTTCCTTGGCAACGCTGCCAATTTCATTTGCAGCAAAATGCTCAGGCTCACATACCAAAGCGCTCAATGAAGGAACCAGTAGCTGAGGAGATTACAGCTATATTTAATGCCTCAAACATTCATGAGTCGGAAAGACTATTGGCTATGGCGGTAGATAAATATGGGTGCTGCCTCTATATAATGTAGGCTATATTGCTGCTGGCACGCCAAAATCATTGACCTTCTCCCAAAACTGATCCCATCTGCCTTTAGTCTTTACTAGTGTTCTCAAGCATAAAACGATTTTCATTCCCTTGTCTTTCCAGCGCATTCCTGATCCCCCTAATCTTTGTTTAACAATTGTTTTACATGCTGCTTCAGTGACGCCAGAGCCAATTGGTGCATTCTGCTTAATCAAATTATGATACGACATTCGCTTTTCTTTAATATTATTTTCAAAATACGTAATTGTTCCTTCTAGCTTTTCACTAAGCGATTTATTCAGGTTTTTATTTAGATGCTCTTTAAGCTCAGCAAGTATTCTACCTGCCGCACCTTTCTTGTGCTTTAAGTCATGACATCTCTCTTCGAGCCAAACATCACGCTCATCTCTTTCAGATTTTTTGGTAAATACTGCCTTTGATGCTTCGCCGAGATATTCAGTTGCATGCCAAAAATCTAAAATTTGCGTATCAGTATGTTTTTTTAGAAATGGCCAATTATTTTTTGCTCCATCAGCAACGCCAATTGTTTTAGCATCAGGGTAATATTTCTTTTTCAGCTTTATTTCCTTTTCAAGCCTATTAAAGAATTCATCTTTTCCATATTCTGGTGATGCTGCAACGTAGGTTGTGTGCAGGCGTGCACCATGCTTATCATACATGGAAATAGTTCCAACCATGCTCTCTCTATAACCATCATCAACGGTGAGAACATATGCACCATCTAAGCTAATACTTAGCATCTCAATGCCTGCATCAAGCTTTGGCTCTTCATATTCCCACTCAGCCTCTTTGGCTTGTGCAATACCGCCAACAAAATCAGTTGCCCGTTGCAAGTATGAATGTGAGATTTTACGGTTATGATTGACCTTGAGATCATCAATAACACTAGGAGCAGGTAAGTTTGAGTATTTATGTGAGATTATTTTTGCAAATCGCGGTGTTGATCCTTGGATAATTCTAGCCTTATCTTCTAAAGGACAAAAGATCTTCCCGCCTTTAGAGGTTTGATAAACATAACGCTTAACTCGAGCAACTCCATAAGGCGTTTGGTAATTTGCTTCATCTCTACTTCGTGCTGTTAGCTTTATTTTTCCAACATGGATAGGAGAGCCATCTGCATCAAACTTACTTAAAGCTTTTTCAGTGGCTAATGTTCCAACCTCATTAAGGCCGTCAAGAATTGCATCCTCACATTCAAGCATGGATCCTTTTAGTGGAAGCTTGAGCTCAATAGTTAATTCATTATTTTCATCAGAGAGAATTCTAGCTAACATCCAAACACCATCCGTAATCAAGTTAAAGTGTATATTATGCTATATTTTGCTAGTGCGCCATCCTTTCTGTAAATTCCATTGACTTGCTGAAAATAAGCAGGCGACTCAGTCAGATTAGAAATTCCTTTTAAGGTAAACTTAACCAAAAAAGAGGAATGACAATGAGCTGCTATAAAAATGAGAACTTAATCGAAGAAGCCATACATGTTTTAGCGATGGAGGGGTTTGAAGCTTTACCTAAGCTTGTCTCCAGGTTGATGAATGAGGCTATGTTAATAGAAAGGGAGCGCCATTTAAATGCCAGTCCTTATGAGCGAACTGGCGATAGAAACGGATATGCGAACGGCTTTAAACCAAGGTTAATTAACACAGGTCAAGGTCAGCTTGAGCTACAGATACCGCAGGTTAGAGACTCCAATGAAGCCTTCTATCCATCAGTCTTAGAGCGAGGTGTACGCTCTGATAGAGCACTTAAGCTGGCTGTCGCTGAAATGTATGTGCATGGGGTTTCCACGCGCAAAGTTGAAAAGGTGCTAAAGCAACTCTGTGGAACAGATATTTCAAGCACAGAGGTAAGCCGTTGGGCTAAATTGTTGGATGAAGATTTAAAGAAATGGCGAAATAAGCCGTTAGGAAAGATAAAATATCTTTGGCTAGATGCACGTTATGAGAAGGTGCGCACTAGCGGCACAGTACAAGACTGTGCGGTATTGATAGCCTATGGCTTTGATGAATCAACCGGCAAGAGAACAGTGCTAGGTGTTTCTGTTGCGTTATCAGAGGCTGAGGTACATTGGCGTGATTTTCTTCAGCAGTTGGTTGAGCGAGGTATACATGGTATTGAGTTGATTACTAGCGACGCTCATACTGGCCTAAAAGCCGCTAGAAGAGCTGTGTTCCCCAGTGTTCCTTGGCAACGCTGCCAATTTCATTTGCAGCAAAATGCTCAGGCTCACATACCAAAGCGCTCAATGAAGGAACCAGTAGCTGAGGAGATTACAGCTATATTTAATGCCTCAAACATTCATGAGTCGGAAAGACTATTGGCTATGGCGGTAGATAAATATCAGCAAACAGCACCAGAGCTTTCTTCTTGGTTGGAAGTGAATATACCGGAGGGCTTAGTAGTGATGAACTTTGACAGGCCGCATCAAAAAAGATTAAGAACCAGTAACATAGCTGAGCGCGTAAACAGAGAGGTAAAAAGAAGGACGCATACAGTTGGAATTTTCCCTAATACTGAATCGTGCCTAAGGCTCGTATCAGCTGTTTTAGTGGAAATTGATGACCAGTGGAGCGGATCACCTAGATACTTAAGTTGAAGTGAATAATAAGGCTTCATAGGGTTTTAGGATAGATCATTCTTGT
This sequence comes from Gammaproteobacteria bacterium, assembly GCA_965196985.1. Taxonomy (GTDB): domain Bacteria; phylum Pseudomonadota; class Gammaproteobacteria; order UBA12402; family UBA12402; genus 2-12-FULL-35-23. The sequence continues at coordinate 18,849 of CBDALO010000019.1, forward strand.
TCTTATTAACGAGATATAATTGCTATTACCTAAAAGTTAATAATTTATTTTGAGAGGAGAAAAATTTGAGGTATAAATAATTTTTTAGATTGATTAGCATAATTAATTTAAGATATTATGCGATGAGACAGGTACAATAGAGTGCCATTTAGAATTTTAAAGGTTTTTCTAAGTACTGAAGTTGGTTTTTACAGACAAAATAACGCTCTATCTATATTTTCTACATTATATAAAGGCAGCACCCCGATTAGAAAAAGGTAAGCTGAAGTTCCCTAGCGAAGCAGATGAGACTATCGAGTTGACCCAAGATCAGTTAAGCTGGTTATTGTCAGGTTTAAACTGGATGAAGCAAAAGTCATTACCCAAAGTCTCTCCCGAGTTTTTTTACTAAAATGGCAAAAAAAGTCTTGACAGGTTTTTTCTGTGTTTTTTGATTTTACACGTGATTTTAATGCTTGTTTTATATCCTTAGCCCAGGCTTTGTGAGATCCGCTAGGAGTTGAAAAGAAAACATCACAATGACCAGCTACCCCAAAAAAGTAATATGCGCTAACCAAGCGCCTGAGGAAGAAAATATTGCACTTAAAATGTCATGGTACACTTTGCAGTAGTTACTTGAATGAGAAACGCAATGCAAACAGTCCCTAGTGAGCTTTTCTATCAACAAGTCGGAATAAATGAAAAGCTTTGTCATAAGCTTGAAATAGAACATGCTCGTGTTGAACAGTATGCCGAGGCTTATGATCATTTGAAGATACAATTTGCTAAGCTCCAACGACAGCATTTTGGTAGTAAATCTGAGCGCTACATAGAAGATCAGTTGCCACTCTTCGGTGATCTCTCAACACCGGAGGATCAAGAAGATGATGAAGCAGTTGTTGTCTCTTCTCACAAACGTAAGAAGAAGGTCAAGAATGAATTACCTGTGACGGTGAGAATCATTCCAGTACCTGATGACCAGCGTATTTGTCCTTGCGGTAAAGAAAAATGCCCAATGGGTTTTGAGACTAAAAAAATACTGAACTACAAACCAGCTGTCTTTGAAATGATTGAAAAGCGCCGTGAAAAACTAGGCTGTGATTGCGAGCAAGGTGGTGTTACGGTTGCACCTAAGCCTTTACATATCCTACCTAAGGCCGAGGCGTCTGAATCATTACTAGCGCATTTAGTGTCTAGTAAAATCAGGGATAGACAACCCTTTTATCATTTAGAAAAACAACTACGCTCACAATACGGCGTCAATCTATCCAGGCAAACTATGTCACGTTGGTTTATTGAGCTGACTAAACCTTTACAGCCGATTTATAATCTATTGAAGGATGAGCTGCTGGATTATGAAATAGCAAGTTGTGACGCCACTAAACTACAAGTCTTAAAAGAGCCTGGTCGACGGCCACAAACTAAGTCACTGATTCATTGCATGCGAGGTGGTGCTCCTGGTCGTGAGGTTATCCTGTTTGCCTATACGCCAAGTGACCACAGTGAGTTTCTAGTAGAATGGTTTCAAGGGTGGACTGGCAAGCTTCATACTGATGCAAGCCCTATATTCGACCAATTAGAAAATACCGGCGTTACGATCATTGCGTGCAACCTTCATGCCCGCAGGAAATTTGAAGAGATCACCAAGGCGACCAAAAAGAATGGGTTAGCCGCTCATGCTATGCGGGTCTATAAAAAACTCTACCGGATTGAAAGAAAGGCGAAAGAAGAAGAGATGTCGCCTGAGCAACGCCTTGCGCTTCGGCAGAAAGAATCAAAACCGATTATGGATGAGTACAAGGAGTGGCTAGAGGAGTATTATCCAAAGGTTCTACCACAATCTCATCTTGGCAGGGCAATGGAATATGTCATCAAGCATTGGGAAAACATGACTCGGTTTCTTGATGATGGTAGATGTGAGATTGATAACAATCACACAGAGAGAGACATTAAGCTCTTAGTGCTTGCAAGGAAGAACTTGCTAGTGCGCCATCCTTTCTGTAAATTCCATTGACTTGCTGAAAATAAGCAGGCGACTCAGTCAGATTAGAAATTCCTTTTAAGGTAAACTTAACCAAAAAAGAGGAATGACAATGAGCTGCTATAAAAATGAGAACTTAATCGAAGAAGCCATACATGTTTTAGCGATGGAGGGGTTTGAAGCTTTACCTAAGCTTGTCTCCAGGTTGATGAATGAGGCTATGTTAATAGAAAGGGAGCGCCATTTAAATGCCAGTCCTTATGAGCGAACTGGCGATAGAAACGGATATGCGAACGGCTTTAAACCAAGGTTAATTAACACAGGTCAAGGTCAGCTTGAGCTACAGATACCGCAGGTTAGAGACTCCAATGAAGCCTTCTATCCATCAGTCTTAGAGCGAGGTGTACGCTCTGATAGAGCACTTAAGCTGGCTGTCGCTGAAATGTATGTGCATGGGGTTTCCACGCGCAAAGTTGAAAAGGTGCTAAAGCAACTCTGTGGAACAGATATTTCAAGCACAGAGGTAAGCCGTTGCGCTAAATTGTTGGATAAAGATTTAAAGAAATGGCGAAATAAGCCGTTAGGAAAGATAAAATATCTTTGGCTAGATGCACGTTATGAGAAGGTGCGCACTAGCGGCACAGTACAAGACTGTGCGGTATTGATAGCCTATGGCTTTGATGAATCAACCGGCAAGAGAACAGTGCTAGGTGTTTCTGTTGCGTTATCAGAGGCTGAGGTACATTGGCGTGATTTTCTTCAGCAGTTGGTTGAGCGAGGTATACATGGTATTGAGTTGATTACTAGCGACGCTCATACTGGCCTAAAAGCCGCTAGAAGAGCTGTGTTCCCCAGTGTTCCTTGGCAACGCTGCCAATTTCATTTGCAGCAAAATGCTCAGGCTCACATACCAAAGCGCTCAATGAAGGAACCAGTAGCTGAGGAGATTACAGCTATATTTAATGCCTCAAACATTCATGAGTCGGAAAGACTATTGGCTATGGCGGTAGATAAATATCAGCAAACAGCACCAGAGCTTTCTTCTTGGTTGGAAGTGAATATACCGGAGGGCTTAGTAGTGATGAACTTTGACAGGCCGCATCAAAAAAGATTAAGAACCAGTAACATAGCTGAGCGCGTAAACAGAGAGGTAAAAAGAAGGACGCATACAGTTGGAATTTTCCCTAATACTGAATCGTGCCTAAGGCTCGTATCAGCTGTTTTAGTGGAAATTGATGACCAGTGGAGCGGATCACCTAGATACTTAAGTTGAAGTGAATAATAAGGCTTCATAGGGTTTTAGGATAGATCATTCTTGTTCTTATTAACGAGATATAATTGCTATTACCTAAAAGTTAATAATTTATTTTGAGAGGAGAAAAATTTGAGGTATAAATAATTTTTTAGATTGATTAGCATAATTAATTTAAGATATTATGCGATGAGACAGGTACAATAGAGTGCCATTTAGAATTTTAAAGGTTTTTCTAAGTACTGAAGTTGGTTTTTACAGACAAAATAACGCTCTATCAAGAACTTTCTATTTTGCGACACAATGCCAGGCGCTAACGCACTAGCAATGCATGCAAGTCTAGCTCTAACTGCTGAACTGCATCATCACAATGTCTGTCGATACTTCACCTATCTTTATGAGCGCCTACCACATTGCAAAACATTAGAAGATATTGAGGCACTGCTGCCATGGAATGTGCCGCCGGATAGCACCTAGCACGTGTTAGCTACGGAAGCAAGGACGCCCGTGGATCGGTTACAGATGTTTCACTGTCCCGGGTTATGGAGATACCCGAACTATGCGTAAGAAATACCACATAAACAACCATGATTTTATCATATTATATTAACGATGAGCGATTATCATGAAACATATTGTTGATTGTTTTGAGGAAACTTAGTTATGGGTGCTGGCTCTGATTTAAAAGATAAAATTAAACGTGATACAGGAATTACAGTATATAAAATTACTGATTATGAGGTTGAAGACGCTAACAAACTTTATGACTTATTAACAGATGAAACCAATCAAATAAAGAGTTGGTTGTTATCTATTTCTCAGAATGGTAGAGAAACTATACCGTTTGACATAGCGGTAAATTTAGCTAGCGACAAACAAGTACTAAATTACCTTACTTCAATGGTTCAATCCAAACATATTTCAATTTCAAATAATACAGATTTAAAATTGATTAGGGATATTATTGTATCTTCACGCCCAGATTATTTCACTTGCTTATTGTTAGTAGCAAGAAATAATGATCTTGACGCCTTATATAACATGGTAGTAATGGATATACAAGCTAGTGGCTATCGGGAAGACAGAGCTAGTCGATACTATGACAGCATTATTGCTGTAGCTAATGGTAATAACGGTATGATAAGTCATGACCAGCTGAGATGGTTATCAAACCAAAGTCAAAGTTTTCAAAGTATGATGAACTCTATAGCAGGAGCGCAAAGTAACAGCATCAATCAAGAGGGCCTTAAAAAATTACATGATGATCCTAGTAAAGACTCATTTTATAATGATGTAGATGTTTTATCTATATTTAATAAACGTGGCGTTGTGGGTCTTAGCCACGCTAATTCTTTATACGATACGGCAATAGCGCTTTACGAGCAAGCGATTAAACTGGGTAATGCCTATGCGATGTGTAATCGCGCATATATGCATGAACACGGCCTGGGTGGCTCAAAAGATTGCGCGGCGGCAATAGCGCTTTACGAGAAAGCGATTAAGCTGGGTAATGCCACTGCGATGCGTAATCGCGCATATATGCATCAACACGGCCTGGGTGGCTCAAAAGATTACGCGGCGGCAATAGCGCTTTACGAGAAAGCGATTGAGCTGGGTGATGCCACTGCGATGTGTAATCGCGCATATATGCATGAACACGGCCTGGGTGGCTCAAAAGATTACGCGGCGGCAATAGCGCTTTACGAGAAAGCGATTGAGCTGGGTGATGCCACTGCGATGTGTAATCGCGCATATATGCATCAGCACGGCCTGGGTGGCTCAAAAGATTACGCGGCGGCAATAGCGCTTTACGAGAAAGCGATTAAGCTGGGTAATGCCACTGCGATGAGTGGCCGCGCATATATGCATCAACACGGCCTGGGTGGCTCAAAAGATTACGCGGCGGCAATAGTGCTTTACGAGCAAGCGATTAAGCTGGGTAATGCCTATGCGATGCGTAATCGCGCATATATGCATCAACACGGCCTGGGTGGCTCAAAAGATTACGCGGCGGCAATAGTGCTTTACGAGCTAGCGATTAAACTGGGTAATGCCTCTGCGATGCGTAATCGCGCATATATGCATCAACACGGCCTGGGTGGCTCAAAAGATTACGCGGCGGCAATAGTGCTTTACGAGCAAGCGATTAAACTGGGTAATGCCTCTGCGATGCGTAATCGCGCATATATGCATCAACTCGGCCTGGGTGGCTCAAAAGATTACGCGGCGGCAATAGCGCTTTACGAGCAAGCGATTAAGCTGGGTGATGCCCGTGCGATGAGTGGCCGCGCATATATGCATGAACACGGCCTGGGTGGCTCAAAAGATTACGCGGCGGCAATAGCGCTTTACGAGAAAGCGATTAAGCTGGGTGATGCCTATGCGATGAATAACCGCGCATATATGCATCAACACGGCCTGGGTGGCTCAAAAGATTGCGCGGCGGCAATAGTGCTTTACGAGCAAGCGATTAAGCTGGGTAATGCCACTGCGATGCGTAATCGCGCATATATGCATCAACACGGCCTGGGTGGCTCAAAAGATTACGCGGCGGCAATAGCGCTTTACGAGCAAGCGATTAAGCTGGGTGATGCCACTGCGATGAGTGGCCGCGCATATATGCATCAACACGGCCTGGGTGGCTCAAAAGATTACGCGGCGGCAATAGCGCTTTACGAGAAAGCGATTAAGCTGGGTGATGCCTCTGCGATGAATAACCGCGCATATATGCATCAACACGGCCTGGGTGGCTCAAAAGATTACGCGACGGCAATAGCGCTTTACGAGCAAGCGATTAAGCTGGGTAATGCCGCTGCGATGAATGACCGCGCATATATGCATCAACACGGCCTGGGTGGCTCAAAAGATTACGCGGCGGCAATAGTGCTTTACGAGCAAGCGATTAAGCTGGGTAATGCCTATGCGATGCGTAATCGCGCATATATGCATCAACACGGCCTGGGTGGCTCAAAAGATTACGTGGCGGCAATAGTGCTTTACGATCGAGCGGTTGTATCGTTCAGCAACTTCCTAGATCGCGAAATAAGCGATCTTCTGAGCACTGGTAGTCAATTCTTTACGCCGAATAACTTAATAAATGCTCTTCTTCCACGATTGAAAACTGGAGAAACGGTTTCTACTTCTATTTATCAGTGGTTAATAAGGCATAAAAAAGAGTTACTGAAACAGATTTTAGTTGGCGAGGATGATGATACAGCAAAGTATAAAGTAATTCATTCTGCACTTACTGATCAGGACCATGTTTTATATAAAATATTTTACAAAAAGACTGGGTTTACACCTGTGAGCGTGGATAAGCCAAAATCAAATTTAGGACAGCTTAGAATAAAACATGATGAGCTTGCTACAAATCTTAACCTTCCTGTATATGACGCAGGTAAATTTATGGGATATGCAGCGAAACTGTCTGATGAATTTCATAAAAAATACCAAGCCGAGCTTCATCAGGATTTTTTATCGTTAAAATGGCACGGTAAACAAACCTCTCAACAAATGAAGCTTTGGTGTCCTTCGTGTAGTAATCGTATTGAATTTAATAGCGATAGACCCACGGTCTCAAACAAAAAAAGTCTTCAAGCTGCGACATCTAAACCACAAGAGAAAACTTTAAGTAGTGTTAGAGTTAAAATTACACAGTTAAAAAAAGAACTGAATAATCTCAGGAAGGGTGATGGTAGCGTGCTTGTTAGCATCGGTGGTTTTTTTGGTCATGACCAACTTGCTATTAAAGAACAAAAAATAAACGCGCTTGAATTTGGGCTGGACAGTGGTTTTACTAGAACTAACTACCAACATGCACAAGAAATATGGCCTTTAGCTTTTAGTGGCAGAAATAATGAGACTCAGCAGATATGGGATAATCAAATTACTATTAATAACTCTTTGGCCCCATCTAAAGCACTTGAGTATCGAAGGTAGAGTTGATCTTGTGTAAACCTGCGATATCCGAAAATAACCACAGGCAATTTAACGTGAGCTTGCGGTAAGTATGTGTGAACCAATAAGTTGGATAAGGTAAACTTTCGTTGCCGAGTACTTTATTGGGCTTGATAATTATCCATTATCTTCATTAACCTATTGACTTAGAAAAGAAAATTATTTTATTGTGACGACAGTTTCTTACGCATCACGTGAAATAATTATGCCAACCGCAACTGAAATACCGGATATAGCGACTAAATCAGAGCATGAAATTGCAGAATTTCGTGCTCGCTTGAATCAGTCCAATCTTGGTGATGAGGATAAGGAGCTTGCAGGTGGTTGTTTGGACCTTGCTCTTTGGTTGCCCGAGGTGCTTCAACAGCAGAAAATTACAATTAAACAATTACGTGAACTTATTTTTGGAGCTGACAGTAATCAGTCACCCAAGAAGAATCAGGAGAATAAGGGCCAAGAATCTGAAAGTAATATTGAGGGTGTTGGCAATAACTCTGACGATAATACATCAGGCAATAAAAAAGGTGATAGTCAATCAGATAAGAAAGGGAAATCCGGTCATGGCAGGCGAGGTAATCAGGATTACCGGAATGCCACTGATGTTTATTGCCATGTTGCTGACCATGCATGTGGCGATGCCTGTCCTGGAGGATGTGGTGGGAAACTGTATAAGGTTAAAAAAGCCGGTGTAGTTATTCGTATAACTGGCAACTCATTAGGCACGGCAACACGGTATCATTTGGAAAAGCTTCGCTGCGCCTTGTGTGGGCTTATTATCACTGCCCAGTTACCCACGGATGTTAGGAAGCAACCAAAGTATGACGCTAAGTTTAAAGCAATGCTGTGCTTGCAAAAGTATTACATTGGCGTGCCTTTTTACCGTCAAGAAAAGTTCCAAGAGTTACTAGGCTTTCCGTTACCCTCAAGTACACAGCTCGAGCTTTGTGAGCAGGTGGCTGATATCGGCTATCGTGTGTTTGATGTTTTAGAACAGTATGGCGCGAACGGTGATATTATTCAGCATGATGACACATTCGCAAAGATACTTTCGATACTATCTGATAACAAGGCGAACCTTAATAAACCAAGAAAAGGGATGTATACAACAGTCATTTTAAGCAAGACTATTGGTGCTCACCAGGTTGCTCTATTTTATGCAGGCGAGCATCACGGCGGCGAAAACTTATCACAACTATTAGCAAACAGGGTGGCTGAAAAAAAGAAGGTGATTCAAATGTGTGATGCGTTAGCAGCCAACATGCCGAAAGAGTTACAAACTATCATCTGCAATTGCTTAGCTCATGGTTTTAGAAAGTTTCGTGATTTACTTGAATATTATCCTGAGCCTTGTTTGCACGTTATGCAAATCCTGGGTGAGGTTTATCGAAATGATGAGCAAACAAAGCAAATGGACCCACATCAACGCTTACTTTATCATCGAAAGCATAGCAAACCATTGATGCTTAAACTGCATGGTTGGCTCAATAAGCAATTATCTAACAAAGTGGTAGAACCAAATAGTCACCTTGGTAAGGCGATGAAGTATATGTTAAAGCACTGGAAAAAGCTTCGGCGATTCTTAACGACACCAGGAGCGCCACTAGATAACAACATTGTCGAGGCGATACTAAAGATTCCTATTCGCATTAGAAAAGCTGCAATGTTTTATAAAACTCAGCATGGCGCTAACATCGGTAGCATCTTATTATCTCTTATTGTTACAGCTCAATTGTGCGGGGAAAACCCACTCGATTACTTAGTTGCCTTGCAGGAAAATAAATCAAGTGTTTTTAAGGATCCCTCCTTATGGTTGCCATGGAATTACCAGATTGAAGATAAAGGAGGTTTGGTCGATGAAGAGGCCGCTTGATATTAAGGAATTTCAATGTGTCAATTGGTAAAAATACCACCAATTAAAATGAGTAATTTTAGCACAGGTATTTTTTATAAAATCGATTTAGTGGTGGGGCAGGGTTAGTTATGACAAACAATAGCCAAAACTAGCTGTTATTTGTTGTTTTGGACGGACTACCCCCCCCTAGGAAGTTATTAGATTTTTTTCAGTAAGGCGAGTTCACGATGCTTTAATAGCAATTTGTAACGGTTAGGTTGTCTATACCAGCAGTTAGCTAAAAACATTTGGCTACCGCATAGAACACATTCATAGGGGTCAATGTTAAAATTATTTTGCATTAAGGTGCGGTAATTGACCTGGGGTGTGTTTGGATCAGTTTCACCCAATAGGAGTCTGACTTTGGGTAGCATCTCACCTCGCACGGGTGCTGCCTTTATATAATGTAGAAAATATAGCATAATATACACTTTAACTTGATTACGGATGGTGTTTGGATGTTAGCTAGAATTCTCTCTGATGAAAATAATGAATTAACTATTGAGCTCAAGCTTCCACTAAAAGGATCCATGCTTGAATGTGAGGATGCAATTCTTGACGGCCTTAATGAGGTTGGAACATTAGCCACTGAAAAAGGATTAAGTAAGTTTGATGCAGATGGCTCTCCTATCCATGTTGGAAAAATAAAGCTAACAGCACGAAGTAGAGATGAAGCAAATTACCAAACGCCTTATGGAGTTGCTCGAGTTAAGCGTTATGTTTATCAAACCTCTAAAGGCGGGAAGATCTTTTGTCCTTTAGAAGATAAGGCTAGAATTATCCAAGGATCAACACCGCGATTTGCAAAAATAATCTCACATAAATACTCAAACTTACCTGCTCCTAGTGTTATTGATGATCTCAAGGTCAATCATAACCGTAAAATCTCACATTCATACTTGCAACGGGCAACTGATTTTGTTGGCGGTATTGCACAAGCCAAAGAGGCTGAGTGGGAATATGAAGAGCCAAAGCTTGATGCAGGCATTGAGATGCTAAGTATTAGCTTAGATGGTGCATATGTTCTCACCGTTGATGATGGTTATAGAGAGAGCATGGTTGGAACTATTTCCATGTATGATAAGCATGGTGCACGCCTGCACACAACCTACGTTGCAGCATCACCAGAATATGGAAAAGATGAATTCTTTAATAGGCTTGAAAAGGAAATAAAGCTGAAAAAGAAATATTACCCTGATGCTAAAACAATTGGCGTTGCTGATGGAGCAAAAAATAATTGGCCATTTCTAAAAAAACATACTGATACGCAAATTTTAGATTTTTGGCATGCAACTGAATATCTCGGCGAAGCATCAAAGGCAGTATTTACCAAAAAATCTGAAAGAGATGAGCGTGATGTTTGGCTCGAAGAGAGATGTCATGACTTAAAGCACAAGAAAGGTGCGGCAGGTAGAATACTTGCTGAGCTTAAAGAGCATCTAAATAAAAACCTGAATAAATCGCTTAGAGAAAAGCTAGAAGGAACAATTACGTATTTTGAAAATAATATTAAAGAAAAGCGAATGTCGTATCATAATTTGATTAAGCAGAATGCACCAATTGGCTCTGGCGTCACTGAAGCAGCATGTAAAACAATTGTTAAACAAAGATTAGGCGGATCAGGAATGCGCTGGAAAGACAAGGGAATGAAAATCGTTTTATGCTTGAGAACACTAATAAAGACTAAAGGCAGATGGGATCAGTTTTGGGAGAAGGTCAATGATTTTGGCGTGCCAGCAGCAATATAGCCTACATTATATAGAGGCAGCACCCATAAATATCAGCAAACAGCACCAGAGCTTTCTTCTTGGTTGGAAGTGAATATACCGGAGGGCTTAGTAGTGATGAACTTTGACAGGCCGCATCAAAAAAGATTAAGAACCAGTAACATAGCTGAGCGCGTAAACAGAGAGGTAAAAAGAAGGACGCATACAGTTGGAATTTTCCCTAATACTGAATCGTGCCTAAGGCTCGTATCAGCTGTTTTAGTGGAAATTGATGACCAGTGGAGCGGATCACCTAGATACTTAAGTTGAAGTGAATAATAAGGCTTCATAGGGTTTTAGGATAGATCATTCTTGTTCTTATTAACGAGATATAATTGCTATTACCTAAAAGTTAATAATTTATTTTGAGAGGAGAAAAATTTGAGGTATAAATAATTTTTTAGATTGATTAGCATAATTAATTTAAGATATTATGCGATGAGACAGGTACAATAGAGTGCCATTTAGAATTTTAAAGGTTTTTCTAAGTACTGAAGTTGGTTTTTACAGACAAAATAACGCTCTATCGTTCTTGGGACCAATCCCCGCTATTTTACGCATTAGCAGAGCTTTATGGCTTGAGGATTGTTCAGCGTGATATTTCAAAAAGGTCTCCTGAAGTTAGTGTTTATTATCCATCTAAACTAGAAAATGACTGCCATATTGAGCTTGTTACACAGGAAGATAGTGGTGACTTACCTGGAAGCAAGGGTGTTTGTGTGCAAGCTGCATTGCCAGAAAATAATTATGATGTTTTGCTGGATGCTCGTCCTGATGATGATTCTTTAGAAAAAAAGAAAGTCTATATTGAGTTAATTGATGGCGCTTTGCAGTATACGTTACTCGGAGATGCTGGTGGTATACTGCGAGGAAAAATTTGTTCTGATGATAGCGACCTTGAGGGTTTTTCTATCCCTAATACATCTAAGGTGAACATGGCAGACCTGCAAAGGGGGGTGCTAAAAGTCTTGGCAAGGCGAGATATTATTCCGTCTCTTGTAGAGTTTACTTATGAGGTTAAATCTAGTGGTAGTCAGAATATGCCTGTAATAAAAACAAAGTGTTCAGTGCAAGACTTTCTATTTAATCGGGTGCTGCCTTTATATAATGTAGAAAATATAGCATAATATACACTTTAACTTGATTACGGATGGTGTTTGGATGTTAGCTAGAATTCTCTCTGATGAAAATAATGAATTAACTATTGAGCTCAAGCTTCCACTAAAAGGATCCATGCTTGAATGTGAGGATGCAATTCTTGACGGCCTTAATGAGGTTGGAACATTAGCCACTGAAAAAGCTTTAAGTAAGTTTGATGCAGATGGCTCTCCTATCCATGTTGGAAAAATAAAGCTAACAGCACGAAGTAGAGATGAAGCAAATTACCAAACGCCTTATGGAGTTGCTCGAGTTAAGCGTTATGTTTATCAAACCTCTAAAGGCGGGAAGATCTTTTGTCCTTTAGAAGATAAGGCTAGAATTATCCAAGGATCAACACCGCGATTTGCAAAAATAATCTCACATAAATACTCAAACTTACCTGCTCCTAGTGTTATTGATGATCTCAAGGTCAATCATAACGGGTGCTGCCTTTATATAATGTAGAAAATATAGCATAATATACACTTTAACTTGATTACGGATGGTGTTTGGATGTTAGCTAGAATTCTCTCTGATGAAAATAATGAATTAACTATTGAGCTCAAGCTTCCACTAAAAGGATCCATGCTTGAATGTGAGGATGCAATTCTTGACGGCCTTAATGAGGTTGGAACATTAGCCACTGAAAAAGCTTTAAGTAAGTTTGATGCAGATGGCTCTCCTATCCATGTTGGAAAAATAAAGCTAACAGCACGAAGTAGAGATGAAGCAAATTACCAAACGCCTTATGGAGTTGCTCGAGTTAAGCGTTATGTTTATCAAACCTCTAAAGGCGGGAAGATCTTTTGTCCTTTAGAAGATAAGGCTAGAATTATCCAAGGATCAACACCGCGATTTGCAAAAATAATCTCACATAAATACTCAAACTTACCTGCTCCTAGTGTTATTGATGATCTCAAGGTCAATCATAACCGTAAAATCTCACATTCATACTTGCAACGGGCAACTGATTTTGTTGGCGGTATTGCACAAGCCAAAGAGGCTGAGTGGGAATATGAAGAGCCAAAGCTTGATGCAGGCATTGAGATGCTAAGTATTAGCTTAGATGGTGCATATGTTCTCACCGTTGATGATGGTTATAGAGAGAGCATGGTTGGAACTATTTCCATGTATGATAAGCATGGTGCACGCCTGCACACAACCTACGTTGCAGCATCACCAGAATATGGAAAAGATGAATTCTTTAATAGGCTTGAAAAGGAAATAAAGCTGAAAAAGAAATATTACCCTGATGCTAAAACAATTGGCGTTGCTGATGGAGCAAAAAATAATTGGCCATTTCTAAAAAAACATACTGATACGCAAATTTTAGATTTCTGGCATGCAACTGAATATCTCGGCGAAGCATCAATGGCAGTATTTACCAAAAAATCTGAAAGAGATGAGCGTGATGTTTGGCTCGAAGAGAGATGTCATGACTTAAAGCACAAGAAAGGTGCGGCAGGTAGAATACTTGCTGAGCTTAAAGAGCATCTAAATAAAAAACTGAATAAATCGCTTAGAGAAAAGCTAGAAGGAACAATTACGTATTTTGAAAATAATATTAAAGAAAAGCGAATGTCGTATCATAATTTGATTAAGCAGAATGCACCAATTGGCTCTGGCGTCACTGAAGCAGCATGTAAAACAATTGTTAAACAAAGATTAGGGGGATCAGGAATGCGCTGGAAAGACAAGGGAATGAAAATCGTTTTATGCTTGAGAACACTAGTAAAGACTAAAGGCAGATGGGATCAGTTTTGGGAGAAGGTCAATGATTTTGGCGTGCCAGCAGCAATATAGCCTACATTATATAGAGGCAGCACCCATTTAATCCGGAGATGTTAGGGGTTGCTTGCGAGAAACTCTCAACTATAACGTGGTTGCCAAGCGCTTACTATGATCACTATAAGGTTATGGTTGACAATGAAAGTGCTCATGAGTATCCAGAGCAATATCATTCGATTTATTTGTCTAAAATAAATTCTTTTCCTATTTTCTTAAAAGCAAGCTATGGTCAAATTCCTTTTAATAAGCAAGAACCTGGTTTTTATCTTTCTCGTGATCTTAGTGATGAGAGAATTCTTCATGTTCTCGCTGTTTATGACTCAGAAAAGTATGAACATGCAATTATTTCTGCTAACAATTTTGCAGGTAGGTGGCCAGAAAGAAACAAGCATGTAACTATTGAAGGTGATGACTCACTGTACAGAAGTATTGAGAGAGGACTTAGTGATTTAGATTACTATAAAAAAAGCTTGCAGGGGTATGTGCAACTGCTGTGACGCAATCTGGTGAGATTATTTGTCTAGGTCTGCCAAGCCGCATCACAGAGAACATCGAACTTAGTAAAGCAAATGCAGGGGAGGTTAAGGTTGATAGTAAGGTTTATAGAGAGTTAGGACGTTATTTAGATAAGAAACGAAAGGTAGGGCATATTGATTATTCATCGTTGGTGCTTCATCCAGAAGCAAGGAAGCGTATTTTAATGCAGAGTAAAGCAGTAAGCTCTGTTGTGACGAAGGAGGAGTCTTTGGCGTGGCGTATTAGTGACATCTCCCAGGCTCAAGATGCTTCTTTGCAAGATAGGTTGAAAATTGCAGAGATGAGTGAAGGTATTCCAACTTTAGTTATTGAAGCAAATGGTAGGCACTTTTCAGCAAAGGCAGTGGTAAGTTCAGATGGCTTTATTACAAATATTTCAGATAGCACCCCGGGGGCAGGGAATTGTCTATATAATAGCGTGGCTTTGGGCTCTATTTACTTGAAAAAAAAGCAAGTGATGACAAATCAAGAATTTATTACTAGTAGCTCAAAAACGATCAAATTGTTAGAGAGGAAAATACAAGCTGAGACTTGTGAGGGTAAAAAAAATGACTTAACGAAGTTTAGAGAATTTCTGGTTGAAGAACACAGGGAGGTTGCGAAGGTTGTTCAGAAGCTAGATGATTTGAAGGAGCTTTCTAGAGATTCAGACTCCTCAGAAATCGAAGTTGACTTAAGCAATGAACTGGAAAATGAGAGGCTCCAAATTGAAAGAGAAATAGAGGAGTTTCAGAAGGTTAGCAAGGATGACGCTCAAGATTATTATGGTAACAGTATTGCTGCGTATAAAAAGGAATTAGAGTTAACTAGGCAAGTAGGTGAGCGATATAGAGTTTCCCGGGGGCTCAGTGAGTCGTCTGTTATGGTAAAACCAGGCGATTTTAGAGCGATGCCCTATAGCTTTTCTAGGGTGGATTTATTCGGTAAAGAAAAAGCTTTTTTATCTGAGGTCGTAAGTGCTGAAAGTACTACTGTTGCAACATTATCTGAGGCTATGTCGATAGAGAATATTCAAGAGCTGAATTTTATTCAGAGAATCTTGCGCTTTTTATTTAATAAGCTACCTAAGAAATCTAGAGAGCTACACGATAGTTTCTCACTGGTTACAAGCCAGGCACTTTTCGGCGGCAAGCAAGAGCATAGTGACGGTGAATCAGTAGTTCAGGCTTCTGCACCTAGTTCGCAACTTGGAGCTTAAGTTAGAGTTTCAATGTTTTTTATTAGTTTGGAACTAGGTAGCGATAAATATTTAATTTCAGGTTTTTTTTTGATAATTGAGCTGGCCCATAACCGTAATCCAAACTGTGTTAATAGGAGAGCGATAGGCGCGCCAATCAAGCCTTCAAGCTTTAAAAGTGGGTAAGCTAGAATAATAAAGGTAATAAAAAAAATGCCATAAGTTAATAGTGATGTTGTAGGCTTGATAGTTAGGTTCATGAGCTGGATTGATATATGGTTGAAACCATACCAGGCTTGGACAACTGCCAATAAGCATAGTGCTGGATAAGCAGTGGTGAAAGGATTGCCAAAGAGTTTGAGTAGTGGGTCGCCAAAGATAAACACTAGGCCTAATAAGATAAGCGTTGGCCAAAAGTTTATGCGGGCGATTTTGTCGATAAGCTTTTGCAGTTCTTGGTGGTTCCCTTCTTGATATAGGTTGGTGACCAGTTTGGCAGAGTAGGCTGTGCTGGTGGCACGTGGAATATCAACTAATAAAGTAATACTAGCGGCTGCGGCATAAAGGCCAGCAGCACGTTCACTCAGAATCAGGCAAACCATCACTATGCCAAATTGTGATAGAGTAGTAAAACTTAATATGGCTATTAAGGTAGAAGGAGCTTTTTTTTCGATAGGGCCTTTAATGAATGTTTGTTTGCTGTGGTGGCGAAGTTGCCAAAACTGGATAAATAGAGTAATGGCCGTTATTAGGCTAATAAGGATAGAGGCAGTAGTGCTATTTAGATACCTATCTTCATCTAGCAAGTACAACCCAAGTAGTCCTGCTATGAGGTAAATCGCTAGTTGATAAATTTTTATAGGCGCAAGTGAAAATCGGGGGCCTTGTAAAAAAGCCTGGGTTAGATTAAGTAGTGTAAAAAGAGGTAGTAGCCATAAAGCATAAGCAATTAGATAGTGACTAATTTCATGTGTCAATTGGTTAAGCATAAGGAGGTTGCTTGTAATTACTAGTGCGATAGTGATAACAAAATAAGTGATAAGCATAAGTCGCCACTTAATATGAATTGTTTGTTTTGGTGAAATAGGTTGGCTAAATTATTAAAAACATAACTAGAGAGAATCGCTAGCAAAGTAATCCCGGCTAACCATAAGTTGAAAATGCCATAAGTTGTTATTGACATGCGGCGAGCAAAAAGAGTTTGTAGGCCTAGTAGGGCTACTGTATTTAAAACAATAAAGGGAAGTACCTTTAGGGCAAGCTTGCTAAGTGTGTTAGTTTTAGCGAGTGAGACATTCATCCTTGGGCTCTTTACTTAGTTAAACCTGAAAAACGCCATATTTGCCCGTTAGCAGTAAAGGGCCTGCGCTTCCGTTGCTCAAGTGACAACGAAGTTGTCATCCCCGCGAAGGCGGGGATCCAAGCTTTGCCGTTACGGTTCTCGGCCTGCCTTGCTAACGAACAAATCTGACCTTTTTCAGGTTCAGCTCAACAAAAAATCTAAGATTCTTTGTTGTAGTTAGCCCTTTTCTGGGAAATTTCACCTTTATAAAATTTCCTTTAATCCTTTACCATGCTTGGTTTAAAGGTGTTTTTCAGGGCTAACTACTTATTAATATTTTTAGTCAAATTCTGTTAGTACGAAGCATTTAATTTACGAAAACATTGTTGTATAGATCATTTTTTCTCAAAGTCCATGTCCTGTTTATATGGAGATAGTGGGTGTTTAGGGTGGCGATGGTTATAATTGGATCAAAATCCCCAAATAGAAGCTTTATTGCTGGCAAGCTTGGTTTTTTTTGATACAATTTCAGCTTTTTAATCGAGGCATTAGTGCTAATAAGAGGGTTTATGAAGAGAATAGTATTAGCTTATAGTTGGCTTTTGCTTATTATGAGTTGCTTTATTGGATGGACTACTAGTTATGCAGAGTCCATACAGTTTCCCCAAACGCGAACTGGGCGTTTTATCGCTATGATTTATCCTAAGGTAGTAACAGCAGATAAGGCGATTTTACTTAAGCGTCAGCGTATTACTCAAGATGACCAAGCTTTTTTTGCAGGGCAGAGATTGACAAATAGTGAGCAAGCTTGGTTGATGAAAGTAGCTAAGGAATATGACCTTAAGACGTTTAATTATACCGAGCAGTCAGATTGGCATGCCTTGCTAGCTCGTGTTGATATCATTCCACCTTCATTAGTTATTGCTCAAGCTGCTAATGAGTCAGCTTGGGGGCGTTCTCGATTTGCAGTAGAAGGCAATAACTATTTTGGGCAGCACTGCTATAGCAAAGGTTGTGGCATTGTGCCTAAGCGTCGTAATCCGGGTAGTCGTATGGAGGTGAGACGTTTTTCTAGTGTGCAGGCATCAGTTGCTAGTTATATTCATAATCTTAATACACATCGACCCTATCAGGCATTAAGGATGTTGCGAGCTCAACAGCGTGCAAAAGGTGAGGTTGTTTCCGGCTATGCATTGGCTGCTGGGCTAGAGCATTATTCTGAGCTTGATGTTTACGTTCAGGCTATTCGTAGTGTGATTAACAAGTACAGCTTAGCTCGCTTAGACAAGACGGTTGTGGTGTAGGTCAGAGAGTAGGTATTAGCTGACAGGGAGCAGATGTCAGTTGGCAGGAAACAGGTTTTATCTAACATAAGGCTATCGTACCGCATTGAGCTGATTAGAAAAACAGCCCCCTTTGATTCAAAGGGGGCGGCCGAGCGAATGCGAGGCGGGGGATTTAAAGGTGGTGGGTTTTGAAAGGAAGTTGCTTGTTTTTATAATCCACCCTGACCCTCCTTATTCTAAGGAGGGGGTGCGCTAGTTGATAGAGCAAGCGATAGAGAGTAGTTGCTTGCTATACCTTAAACCACTTAAGCTTCTTCGCTATTTTTACTTTTTTCAAGGTAACGTAATCGGGTAAGCCATTTTTAAATGGAGGGAATGACTCGCCTTGAATGAGTGGAAGTAAATAGTCACGTGCCTGATCGGTAATATGGAAGCCATCACGAGTAATAAAGTTACGTGGCATCATTTTTTCAACGTTAGCAACATTTTTAAGTGGGGTAGTACCAATCTCCCAGCTGTAGCGTTTGGTTTTTTTGCGAACGATAGTGGTCATAATATTAGTCTTTCCAGCCAGAGCAAACTCAACAGCTTTAGCTCCAACTGCATAAGCTTGCTCTAGGTCTGTTTTAGACACAATATGACGGGCTGCTCGTTGCAAATAATCGGCAACAGCAAAATGATATTTGTAGCCTAAGCTTTCTTTAATCATTGCAGCGAGAGTTTGCGCTGTACCGCCAAGTTGTTTATGGCCAAAAGCATCGACACTACCTGCAACGCTGGCAATAAATTCGCCTGATTTATACTTGGTACCTTCAGAGGCAACGATAGAACAAAAGCCATAACGTTTTACACACCGTTGTACACGTTTTAAAAACTTTTCTTTATTAAAGGCAATTTCGGGGAATAAGATAATTTGCGGTCCGTCTGCTTCAGACTGTGCGGCAAGGCCACCAGCCGCAGCAACCCAGCCAGCATGTCGTCCCATGACTTCAAGAATGAAAACTTGAGTTGATGTGCACATTGAGCGTACATCAAGGCTAGCTTCTTGGATTGCAACAGCAGCGTATTTAGCAACGGAACCGAAACCTGGGCAACAATCAGTAACGGGTAGATCGTTGTCCATGGTTTTAGGGATGCCAATGCAAGTTAATGGGTAGCCAAGTTTTTCACCAATTTGTGAAACTTTATAGGCTGTATCTTGCGAGTCATTACCACCGTTATAAAAAAAGTAGCCAATATTATGAGCAGCAAATACCTCAATTAAACGCTCATATTCACGACGATTTTCTTCAAGGCTTTTTAGTTTGTAACGACAGGAGCCAAAGGCGCCGCCTGGTGTGTGGTAAAGCGCTTGAATTGCTTTGCTAGACTCTTTGCTGGTATCAATTAGCTCTTCCTTTAACGCGCCAAGAATACCATTATGTCCTGCATAAACTTTACCGATCTTGCTTTTATTTGCTTTGGCGGTTTGGATGACGCCACAAGCGGTTGCATTAATAACAGCAGTAACACCACCAGATTGTGCATAGAAAATGTTTTTTTTGCTCATGGGTTGTCCTTGGGTTGTTGATGAGATTCGTTGTGCATAATAATAGACATGGCGGGCTTGCTCAAGCGTGGGCTTTTCCCTATAGTTCTTTTTTTATATTTGTAGAGCTGGCTTGTTTCATGCATATTCATATTCTCGGTATTTGCGGCACTTTTATGGGGGGAGTGGCGAGCTTAGCCAAAGCAATGGGGTTTGAAGTTACAGGTTCTGATAAAAATATTTATCCGCCAATGAGTACGCAACTTGAGCAGCAAGGTATTGAGTTGTTTCATGGCTTTAGCGCAAAAAACTTAATACGTAAACCTGATCTAGTGATTATTGGTAACGTGATGCAACGAGGCAATGAGGAGTTGGAGGCCGTTTTAAACCAGCGGCTGCCTTATATCTCTGGACCCCAGTGGTTGGCTGAGGTGGTGTTAAAGAACTATCGTGTATTAGCTGTTGCAGGTACACACGGTAAAACAACAACAGCAAGCCTTTTGGCTTGGATTTTAGAGGCTTCAGGGTTGTCGCCTAGTTTTTTAATTGGAGGCGTTGCCGAGAACTTTTCTCGGTCTGCTCGTTTAACAAAGGGTGATTACTTTGTTATCGAGGCAGACGAATACGATACGGCTTACTTTGATAAGCGTGCTAAATTTATTCATTATCGTCCTGACACGCTGATATTAAATAATCTTGAATTTGATCATGCTGATATTTACCGTGATTTAGATGATATCAAGCGCCAGTTCCATCACTTGGTGCGTACCCTGCCTGGGAGTGGGTCCATCGTGCAGAATGCTGTTGATAATAATTTAGAGGCAGTGGTTAAGCAGGGTTGTTGGACACCATGCGAGTTATTTAATAAGAAAACCGCTTGGCATGCAAAGCTATTGCAATCAGATGGTAGTAAATTTGAGGTGTATTATGGTGATCATTGCTACGGTATAGTTGATTGGTCCTCACTAGGAGAGCATAACGTAAGCAATGCTTTGGCTGCTATTGTTGCTTCGCATCATGTTGGTGTTAAGCCAGAAGAGGCAATGGAAGCATTAGCTAAATTTAAAAGCGTGAAGAGTCGTTTGCAGTGTCGTGGACAGTTAAATGGTGCGACTATCTATGATGACTTTGCCCATCATCCAACTGCTATGCGATTGACTTTAGCAGGGTTAAGGCAGCATATTGGTGCTACTAAACAACTTGTTGCAGTGGTGGAGTTTGGTTCTTATACCATGCGACATGCTTATCATAAGCCTGAGGAAGTTGCTAAGGCACTTGCTGAAGCTGATCAGGTAGTTTTATTGCGTCCAATGCAGCAAAATGATTATGCTGATCAGGTGAAGACTTTCGCCAAACAACGACTGACGGTTTGTGACTCAGTTGAAGAGGTTGTAGACGTTGTGCGATCGTTGACAAAGAGTGTTAGTGATATTGTAGTAATGAGTAATACTGGTTTTGGTGGTTTTTTTGAGAAGTTATTTGTAAAAGAGGGAGTAGAATGACATTTAAATTTGATGATCAAGATGACACTGTATTTGGTAAAGGGGCTGCCTGGTTAGGTGCGGGTGCTTTGTTATTAATGATTGTTCTATTGGTGTGCGTTTTTGTTTAACCGTTAATTTTTTGTCTTCCAGCGAAGGCATGAGCTAACGTTGAACTGTCAATGTACTCTAGCTCACCTCCAAGCGGAATACCATGAGCAAGGCGAGTAACATGAATGGATTGCTGTTGGCAAAGGTCGGCGATGTAATGAGCGGTTGCCTCGCCTTCAGCGGTGGTGCTAGTGGCTAAAATAACCTCGCTGGCAGCTTGCTGTTTTAATTGTTCTTGCAGTAAGTCAATTCGTAGTTCTTTAGGCCCGACACCGTCTAAGGGGGAGAGGTGTCCCATTAGTACAAAGTAGCGACCACGAAAGTGGGCTGTTTGCTCAATGGCAATAACGTCAGCCGGGCTTTCTACTATACAAAATAATTGCGAATCCCGTTTGGGACTGCTGCATAGTGAGCACTGATTGGTTTCAGAAAAATTATTGCAGGTTAGACAATGTTTTATTTGTACCATGGCCTTGCTAAGCGTGTCAGCAAGCTGCTGTCCTTTGTCGCGGTGACGATCAAGCAGGTAGAAGGCCATGCGTTGTGCGCTTTTGGGGCCAACCCCTGGCAAGCAGCGTAGCGCATCGATTAGCTGGCTAAGTAAAGTGCTAGTTGCCAAGGGGTTAAGTTCCTTACAGATCGCCGCCCATGTCGCCAGGAAGATTCATGTCTTTAGCAAGCCTCATCATCTGTTCTTTTGTTGCGGCTTCAATTTTATTTGAAGCATCATTAAAAGCAGCAGCAACGAGGTCTTCGAGCATATCTTCCTCTTCACCCATTAAGGTAGGAGAGATTTCAACGTTAGTAACTTGGTGAGCGCCATTCATGGTGACTTTAACTAAGCCGCCACCAGCTTCACCAATAACAGTGATTTGGGCTATTTTTTCTTGGATGCCTTTCATTTGCTCTTGCATTTCTTTGGCTTTTTCCATGAGTTGGTTGAATTGTTCTGATGTATCTTCGCTCATTTTTATCTAGACTCCGTATGGGTTAATGGGCAATTTTGTGAACACATTATAAGTAAAGGAGCGCTGTTTTACTAGCGGCAGTCTCTTCCAATGCAAGATGAGCCTGAAATAGCCCCCACTTTCCAATGCAAAGTGGGCCTGAAGTTGTTGCGTGATCGTTCATCCTATATGGATGAATATCAATATGAACGACATAGAATTAAACACACTTGCCCAGATTGAGCAATTTCTATCCTCATCAACCCAGCTTACCTTTGAAGCTACATCACGAGCAGAATCTTACCTATGGGTTACGAACACATTAAAAAAATTTGCTTATTGCGGTATGTGCAAAAAGGACAAAGGATTGATTCGTGATTACCTGCAACGAATGACTGGTTACTCACGTTCACAAATTACTAGGCTAATTGCTCAGTATCAAAAGTCAGGAAAAGTTGTTGTTAAGCAACGATCACCTAGAAATAAGTTTAGCTTAATCTATACGCATGAGGATACTTGGTTGTTAGCTGAAACGGATCAGGTTCATCAAACGCTTAGCGGGCCTACCACAAAAAAACTTTGCGAGAGAGCCTTTCATTTGTTTGGAGATAAGCGTTATGCGCGTCTTGCTTTTATCTCAGTCTCTCATCTTTACAATCTTCGACAAACTGAAACCTACCAGCGCAAACGGCGACACTTTAATAAAACTAAAGCAACGCAGGTTTCTATTGGTGAAAGGCGAAAACCAACTCCAGAGGGTAGGCCTGGCTTTATACGTATTGATACAGTGCACCAAGGAGATATGGATAAAATCAAGGGTGTTTATCATATTAATGCTGTTGACGAGGTGACACAGATGGAAGTAGTCTGCGCTGTTGAAAAAGCTAGTGCGCCATCCTTTCTGTAAATTCCATTGACTTGCTGAAAATAAGCAGGCGACTCAGTCAGATTAGAAATTCCTTTTAAGGTAAACTTAACCAAAAAAGAGGAATGACAATGAGCTGCTATAAAAATGAGAACTTAATCGAAGAAGCCATACATGTTTTAGCGATGGAGGGGTTTGAAGCTTTACCTAAGCTTGTCTCCAGGTTGATGAATGAGGCTATGTTAATAGAAAGGGAGCGCCATTTAAATGCCAGTCCTTATGAGCGAACTGGCGATAGAAACGGATATGCGAACGGCTTTAAACCAAGGTTAATTAACACAGGTCAAGGTCAGCTTGAGCTACAGATACCGCAGGTTAGAGACTCCAATGAAGCCTTCTATCCATCAGTCTTAGAGCGAGGTGTACGCTCTGATAGAGCACTTAAGCTGGCTGTCGCTGAAATGTATGTGCATGGGGTTTCCACGCGCAAAGTTGAAAAGGTGCTAAAGCAACTCTGTGGAACAGATATTTCAAGCACAGAGGTAAGCCGTTGCGCTAAATTGTTGGATGAAGATTTAAAGAAATGGCGAAATAAGCCGTTAGGAAAGATAAAATATCTTTGGCTAGATGCACGTTATGAGAAGGTGCGCACTAGCGGCACAGTACAAGACTGTGCGGTATTGATAGCCTATGGCTTTGATGAATCAACCGGCAAGAGAACAGTGCTAGGTGTTTCTGTTGCGTTATCAGAGGCTGAGGTACATTGGCGTGATTTTCTTCAGCAGTTGGTTGAGCGAGGTATACATGGTATTGAGTTGATTACTAGCGACGCTCATACTGGCCTAAAAGCCGCTAGAAGAGCTGTGTTCCCCAGTGTTCCTTGGCAACGCTGCCAATTTCATTTGCAGCAAAATGCTCAGGCTCACATACCAAAGCGCTCAATGAAGGAACCAGTAGCTGAGGAGATTACAGCTATATTTAATGCCTCAAACATTCATGAGTCGGAAAGACTATTGGCTATGGCGGTAGATAAATACCAGCAAACAGCACCAGAGCTTTCTTCTTGGTTGGAAGTGAATATACCGGAGGGCTTAGTAGTGATGAACTTTGACAGGCCGCATCAAAAAAGATTAAGAACCAGTAACATAGCTGAGCGCGTAAACAGAGAGGTAAAAAGAAGGACGCATACAGTTGGAATTTTCCCTAATACTGAATCGTGCCTAAGGCTCGTATCAGCTGTTTTAGTGGAAATTGATGACCAGTGGAGCGGATCACCTAGATACTTAAGTTGAAGTGAATAATAAGGCTTCATAGGGTTTTAGGATAGATCATTCTTGTTCTTATTAACGAGATATAATTGCTATTACCTAAAAGTTAATAATTTATTTTGAGAGGAGAAAAATTTGAGGTATAAATAATTTTTTAGATTGATTAGCATAATTAATTTAAGATATTATGCGATGAGACAGGTACAATAGAGTGCCATTTAGAATTTTAAAGGTTTTTCTAAGTACTGAAGTTGGTTTTTACAGACAAAATAACGCTCTATCAGTAAAAATGGCTCGGTTGTTAGAAAGCATTTTGGCTACATACATATTCAACAACGTTTTGCCCCGCAAATTAATGAATTCTATAACCAGCATTTTAACGACTATATTAATTTTCACAGACCTTGTTACTTCCCTGTAACCAGCATTAATAGCAAGGGTAAGCAAACTAAACTTTACCCTTACGAGGCCATTATGACTCCTTACGAAAAGTTCAAATCAATTGAAAATGCTGAGCAGTATTTAAAGGAAAATGAAACCTTTGAACGACTAGATAAATTAGCGTATTCTCTGACTGATCATGAATCTGCACAAAAGATGCAGGAAGCAAAGAAGACGTTATTTGAGAAAATAACAAAAGAGCAAATATCTGATACTATCAGCACTGAAGACTAACCGATGGACCATCATGGTGACATCTGTTCAGATGCTGCTTCAGGCTCATCTTACGATTGGAATATACTGCGGCTTTTTCGGTAGTATGCAGGGTTGTTAACAAGAATTTGGGTTGATATCTTCACTTATGGCACGAAAACTTATCAAGCGTTATTTGCCTGATGGCGACAAAGTGACAAAAAACTGGTTGCTAAGGCTGTTGGGGCCAGTTCTCTTTGACCCTTTGCTATGGCATGTGCACCGTAGAAATGTGGCCAAGGGCGTGGCAATTGGTTTGTTTTATGGCTTTATGCCGTTGCCAGTGCAGATGTTTTTAGCTGCGGTTACCGCATTGATAGTGCGTGCTAACTTACCTATCTCTTTAGCATTAGTTTGGATTTCAAATCCTATCACTATCCCTCCTATGTTGTTTTTTGTTTATAAGGTGGGAAGTTGGTTAATTGGTCCGCCTGTGGATGCACACCACTTTGCTTGGTCGCTAACAGCTATAGCAAAAGAAGTGGCTTTAGTTTGGAAGCAGGTGGCAGTTGGTTCTCTTGTCTGTGGGGCTATGGCGGCAGTGGTCGGTTATTTTGTGTTTCGTTTGTTTTGGCGAGTGTGGGTTGTTCATCATTGGCGCTGGCGTTGTCGCCAACGCCAGCTTAAGCGAGAGGGTTAGTCGGCAGGTTTTACAGAGTCGATAGACAAATTAGCATCAAAGGTCTGCACTAGCTCTCGCATACCGGCGTCTTGAGAGATAGCTTGAAAGGCTTCTTTTTGCTTACGTTGCGCCGTTGCTTCATTTTGTTGCAAGGGTGAGTCGGTTACTTGATCACAAGTTTCAATAGTTAAGTGAATGGGCTTACCAAAGTAGTTAGTGAGAGCCTCATTTAGGCGTGTCTTGCTGCGCTCGTTTAAGAATGAGGCATGTTCATTGGCTAGTTGAAGTTGAATGCGATTATCTTCTTGTCGAGTGAGGCTGCAGTTGTTAGCGAGTAGCTTAACCATGCCGTTAAGGTTGAGTTGAGAAACAATAGTTTGCCAGTCGTTGCTTGGTGCTGCTTTAGGCGTTGCAGGTGTAACTTTGGGTTGGGCTGTTGTTTTAGCGGTCGTTTGTGGAGGAGGGGTTGCTTTAGTTTGTGGTTGTTGGGCTACTGAAGTTGTCGCAGGGTGAAAAGCCAGTAATCTTAATAGCGTCATTTCAAAGCCTGTGCGTGGATCCGGTGCGAGTGTTAGGTCACGTTTGCCAGTGATTGCAATTTGATAATAAAGCTGAATCTCTTCAGGGCTAAAACGGTTAGTAAATTGTTGAATGGTTTCAGAGTTAGTTTGATGCTGTGAAATAGCATCTGGAACGAGTTGAGCAATACAGAGGTGGTGCAAGGTGCTAGCAAGTTCTTCAAGCACCTGGGCAAAGCTGGTGGTTTTTTCGCTAATTACTTGTGCTTGTGTGAGTAATTGCGCACCATCCTGGCTGGCAAGTGCCTCTAGTAGCGGCGTAATAGCATCTTGTTCAACAATGCCTAACATATCATTTACGCCAGTGAGATTTAATTCACTTTGGCAATAAGCAATAGCCTGTTCAAGTAGGCTAAGTGAATCACGTAAGCTGCCATTGGCTACTCGAGCAAGTTGTGCGAGAGCAGCATCTTCAAATTGAATTTTTTCCTCGGTTAGAATTTCCTTTAAGTGTTGAGCAATTTGTTCTGAGCTCAAAGCTTTTAGGTGGAACTGTAAACAACGTGATAATACAGTGATGGGTAGTTTTTGTGGGTCGGTAGTGCATAGTAGAAATTTAACGTGCTCTGGCGGCTCTTCTAGGGTTTTAAGTAGGGCATTAAAGCTATGCCCGGAAAGCATATGAACTTCATCAATAAGGTAAACTTTGTAGCGACCCCGAGTTGGTGCATATTGTACATTGTCGAGTAGTTCACGAGTGTCTTCAACTTTGGTGCGTGAAGCAGCGTCTACTTCGATTAAATCAACGAAGCTGCCGGTTTCTATTTCTTTGCAGGCACTGCACTGCCCACAAGGCGTGGCACTGACACCTTGCTCACAGTTCAGTGCTTTGGCCAATAGGCGAGCAATAGTGGTTTTTCCAATGCCGCGTGTACCGGTAAAGAGATAGGCATGATGTAGTCTGCCTTGTTCGAGAGCATTGGTTAATGCCTGTAAAACATGTTGTTGGCCAACGGTGGTGGCAAAAGTTTGAGGGCGCCATTTCCTGGCCAAAACTTGGTAGCTCATAATACTTGCTCATTAATTGTTGGAGCCAGCATTATAAAGAGTGTCATAGGGAAAGGGAAGGTGACGTCCGCCTTACCAGCGCACATGCGTCCATCATTACCGTTGCTTCCTTCCGGACCTGGCGGGGTTTGCAATGTAGCATTGCGTGGGGACCGACATCACCATAATGAGTGCTGCAGAATACCCGAATGGTTGGGGGTGTCAATAGCTCGCTTGAATATCATAGCGCCTGCTTTTTAGCTCCTTTTTATCATTTGGCTTGTTTTCTGCGTTGTTAATTTGCGTGCTACTTTTGCTTCATAGCTCGCTGCGCTTTACTTATGCAAAAGCAGCACACAAGTCAGCATAGATAACATTAAAAATGGATTTCTTTCAGAACCTATGGGTAACGTTAGTTTCGTATTTTTTTAACTCTTTACGACCAACGGGTCCTGTCACGAATCGTTTCCCAGCATGCTCGCAAGCTGCATTGCTGGGAGCCCTCGATTCGCGCCACCCGTTCTGCAGCATTGGACAACAAAAATACGAAACCCGCCTCTAAAGGTGCTACTACTAAATATTTACTAGCAACTTACTTACCAAAGGGATTCTTAAAAACCAGCTCGCCATGCCCCCTGCCTATATTTACAACCTAGCTATAAGTTGCTCATTATGCGTATAATACCGACCTGTTGACAGGGTGGTTGAAAAAAGAGGAAGGATGAAAAAGTTTTTTGTTATCGCTGTAGTCTTTTTGTTGGGATTTGTAGCTGGTATCGCTTTTGAGGCGATGTTTTTGCACAAGCAGGTCTCGAGTGGAGTGTGGCAACCAAATCTTCACCATAGCCATGTTGCACATCCCATTACTGATAGAGCGTTATTTTGTCTGTAAAAACCAACTTCAGTACTTAGAAAAACCTTTAAAATTCTAAATGGCACTCTATTGTACCTGTCTCATCGCATAATATCTTAAATTAATTATGCTAATCAATCTAAAAAATTATTTATACCTCAAATTTTTCTCCTCTCAAAATAAATTATTAACTTTTAGGTAATAGCAATTATATCTCGTTAATAAGAACAAGAATGATCTATCCTAAAACCCTATGAAGCCTTATTATTCACTTCAACTTAAGTATCTAGGTGATCCGCTCCACTGGTCATCAATTTCCACTAAAACAGCTGATACGAGCCTTAGGCACGATTCAGTATTAGGGAAAATTCCAACTGTATGCGTCCTTCTTTTTACCTCTCTGTTTACGCGCTCAGCTATGTTACTGGTTCTTAATCTTTTTTGATGCGGCCTGTCAAAGTTCATCACTACTAAGCCCTCCGGTATATTCACTTCCAACCAAGAAGAAAGCTCTGGTGCTGTTTGCTGATATTTATCTACCGCCATAGCCAATAGTCTTTCCGACTCATGAATGTTTGAGGCATTAAATATAGCTGTAATCTTCTCAGCTACTGGTTCCTTCATTGAGCGCTTTGGTATGTGAGCCTGAGCATTTTGCTGCAAATGAAATTGGCAGCGTTGCCAAGGAACACTGGGGAACACAGCTCTTCTAGCGGCTTTTAGGCCAGTATGAGCGTCGCTAGTAATCAACTCAATACCATGTATACCTCGCTCAACCAACTGCTGAAGAAAATCACGCCAATGTACCTCAGCCTCTGATAACGCAACAGAAACACCTAGCACTGTTCTCTTGCCGGTTGATTCATCAAAGCCATAGGCTATCAATACCGCACAGTCTTGTACTGTGCCGCTAGTGCGCACCTTCTCATAACGTGCATCTAGCCAAAGATATTTTATCTTTCCTAACGGCTTATTTCGCCATTTCTTTAAATCTTCATCCAACAATTTAGCGCAACGGCTTACCTCTGTGCTTGAAATATCTGTTCCACAGAGTTGCTTTAGCACCTTTTCAACTTTGCGCGTGGAAACCCCATGCACATACATTTCAGCGACAGCCAGCTTAAGTGCTCTATCAGAGCGTACACCTCGCTCTAAGACTGATGGATAGAAGGCTTCATTGGAGTCTCTAACCTGCGGTATCTGTAGCTCAAGCTGACCTTGACCTGTGTTATTTAACCTTGGTTTAAAGCCGTTCGCATATCCGTTTCTATCGCCAGTTCGCTCATAAGGACTGGCATTTAAATGGCGCTCCCTTTCTATTAACATAGCCTCATTCATCAACCTGGAGACAAGCTTAGGTAAAGCTTCAAACCCCTCCATCGCTAAAACATGTATGGCTTCTTCGATTAAGTTCTCATTTTTATAGCAGCTCATTGTCATTCCTTTTTTTTGGTTAAGTTTACCTTAAAAGGAATTTCTAATCTGACTGAGTCGCCTGCTTATTTTCAGCAAGTCAATGGAATTTACAGAAAGGATGGCGCACTAGCAGTTATCGGAGGGGTACTATTAAGTTATTTTAGTTGGCGTTCAATTTACTTAGCACCTTTGTTGGTGGTTGTTTTGGGTTTTCTGTTAGTGGCTTTATTCTCTGTTGAGTCAAAAAATACTGAAGAGTCACCTAAATTAGATATCTTTGGTGCAGTTTTGCTAATGCTCTGTATAGGTAGCTTTGTGTTAGCTATTGTTCAGGGCGGTTTTTGGCGAGCTTCTACTGTTACGCTGATTTATTTATTTTCGTTAATTTGCTTAGTGTTTTTGCTGTTATATGAGCGTGGAGTTAAGCAGCCAATCATTCGTGAAGATCTATTTAAGAATCGTCGTTTTATTCTGTCTTCTATTGCCAATGGCTGTCTGATATTTTTTGTTTGGGCAAGTTTCTTTAGCCTACCTTTTTATATGCAGTCGGTTGCTAAGTTGTCGCCAACCGTTACTGGGTTGATTTTAGTTCTAGTGAATGTACCTTTAATATTACTATCTCAGTTTGTTGGTAGATATTGTGAAAAGTATGATCCTAAAAAGATGATAGCATTAGGTTTTGTATTCCTTTTAGTGAGTCTCATCGTTCAATATAGTTTTAGTGCGAGTAGCCCAATATTCTGGTTTGCCTTAGCTGCTCTAGCTTTTGGTCTAGGATGGGTGGCAATTTGGGGGCCAACTACAACAGGTGCTGTGTCTACCTTATCTTCTGCTAAAGCAGGTATTGCTTCAGGAACTTTTATTACCGTCCAAGAAATAGGTGGCACGTTAGGTTTAGCTGTTGTTGGTAGCGTGATACGAGTGAGCCATAGTTTTTCGCTAGGTTTTCACCAAGGAGTAGAAGTTTTATTCGGGGTTACCTTATTGGGTTTGGTTGTGGCTTTGTTGTTGAGATCGAAGCAGGAGAGTGATAGCAAACTGAGTAACCATTAGATTTTACTAAGGAGGTTTAAAGGTGAGAGTAACATTTAATGCTCTATATGATGTAAGTTATGCTATTTTTTTAAAGCTTAATTTTCCTAAAAAACATGCAGAAATTTTAGCAGACCACCTGGCAACTTGTGATTTGCTGGGGCACCACTCACATGGTGTTATTCGTATTCCTGCTTATTTTGATAGTATTAAATGTGGTGATATCGCTCCTAAAGCTATACCTGTGGTTGATAGTGAAAGAGAACAGGCAAGCATAGCTTTTATTAATGGAGGCTCAACGCTAGGGCAGTTTTCCTCACAGCTTGCTGCAGAATTAGCTGTTGAAAAGGCAAAGAAAGATAGAGCGTTATTTTGTCTGTAAAAACCAACTTCAGTACTTAGAAAAACCTTTAAAATTCTAAATGGCACTCTATTGTACCTGTCTCATCGCATAATATCTTAAATTAATTATGCTAATCAATCTAAAAAATTATTTATACCTCAAATTTTTCTCCTCTCAAAATAAATTATTAACTTTTAGGTAATAGCAATTATATCTCGTTAATAAGAACAAGAATGATCTATCCTAAAACCCTATGAAGCCTTATTATTCACTTCAACTTAAGTATCTAGGTGATCCGCTCCACTGGTCATCAATTTCCACTAAAACAGCTGATACGAGCCTTAGGCACGATTCAGTATTAGGGAAAATTCGTATCCGTCTTATTTCAGCATGATGCTCATGCTGCGCTCTCTTTAGTTTACTGCGCCTGTGATGAGCGGATGGTAATTAATTCCGCTAGCGAAGGCATAGAATAGTTTTTTGTAATTCTGTCATATATATAATCGAAGACATTAACTGCTAGCTTTTTACATGTCTCAGTAATTGTAACCATTGTATCCTTAGCTTTCGTTCCTTCTTCACTCATAGTATGAAGGTGTACATCGCGCATTCTAGCCTGCTTCCGAGCCATCAACTCTGCTGGATTGTTATGTAGAGGAAGCTCTGGCTTTTCCAGCACTAACAATAGCTGCCTTTTCTTTTTTAAGGTGAGCTCAATTTGTTTATCTAGTTTCTCGTAGCCAGTGATTGTTGAGAATAACTCAGTAAACTCATTGGATAGCTTATCTATCTCATCTTGCCCTGGGTTCTTTTTATATTCAATGAGCTTATGATAATAATCCCAAAACCTATCCAAGAAGCTGTCAACAGAGTCTTGGTGCTTCTTAAAAATTGGCGTCAGCTTTTTATAATGCCTACCCTCATGAACCCAGCACAAGGCGAGTGATTCAGTAATGAGCTTAAACTGTGGCGCATCATCGGTAATGAGTGTTTCTATCGCATAAGGACTCTTTCTATATGTTGAGATAGCTGCCGCATCAGTAATCAGCTTTCTATATTTTGGAAATTTTTTATCACCTAATACCTTATCAAGAATAACTTCCAGCTCCTTACTGTTTAAGATAGTCGATGAGTGAAATACCTTTAAGCTTTCGATTACCTTGTGGGGTAAGTTCATAGTAGCCAGTAAATTAAAAGCGGCCTCATTTAATGTGAACCCAAAGTGGTCTTTGCTTAACATTTCAATGACGCTTAATCGACTTTTACTGGTCAGCGTAAAGTAAGCTGAATAATACTCATTACCCAATACATTAACATAACGGTTTTTCCCATCCTCTCTAGCGTTGGTGTCATCTAGGTGCTGGTAGTTCGTGGATTGTAAACCTGCCTTCACAACTTCTACCTTCTCGGGCTCAAGTATCGTAGGCGTTTTAATTGTGAAGCTATGGATGGTTGATTTACTAATATCTATGTTGGCGGTTTTATAAAATGTCTCAAGGCTTTCTAGCGTCATACCACCTTGAGTATTTAGGAAGCTTGTCCAGCTTTTAATAGTAGGGCCGAACTGGCCCTCATAACCAGTTGGCAGAGGTGCTGTATAGTGTTTGTTTTCAGAAGGGGAGTAATATTGTTGGCGCAAAAAAAGAGTGTTATTAGCAGCAATTTTTATATCCTGGATAAGTGTTTTCTTAGAGCCATTTGGCACAGCATCGCTGGGCAACGAATCTGGATTAATTGTTAGTGTCACTGTATTAGAGACTTCGAGATTTTTTTTACTAGATTTTGGCTTTCTAGTTTTATTGGTTTTATTTCCTTTTCTATCCTTCTCGGAGGAATGATCCTTGTCCTTGTTAGCGCGCGTTTGCTTTCTAACATTAGGCTTTCCTTGCTCACCTTTATATTTATTTAATGCGTTATTTAACGATTGCACCTTGTCTTCTAGCTTTATGATTTTCTCAGCCTGACTTTCACATACATTGCTAAAATCTGTTTCTAGTGCTGTTGGTGTAACAGTATTATTAAATCTCTCAATGAGATCGGCTAAAACTGATTTGTCAGGTTGTTTTTTCATAGGAAGAGTATACCACGGGTTTGAAAAGGTAAATTTTCCCCACACAGATGGCCGTACTGCTGAAATTATTTTTAAGCCATGAACCTGATCGATGAAAAAATAATCCGAGCATACAGCGTTGTTATAGAGCGCACATCATGCTTTTATGACACACGATGATTCCAATATAAAATTTCCAAATTTGCACGAAAAAGCTGTCAAGAACTTTTTGAATTATTTTCAAATCATGCTGATATTGAACGGATACGAAAGTTCCAACTGTATGCGTCCTTCTTTTTACCTCTCTGTTTACGCGCTCAGCTATGTTACTGGTTCTTAATCTTTTTTGATGCGGCCTGTCAAAGTTCATCACTACTAAGCCCTCCGGTATATTCACTTCCAACCAAGAAGAAAGCTCTGGTGCTGTTTGCTGATATTTATCTACCGCCATAGCCAATAGTCTTTCCGACTCATGAATGTTTGAGGCATTAAATATAGCTGTAATCTCCTCAGCTACTGGTTCCTTCATTGAGCGCTTTGGTATGTGAGCCTGAGCATTTTGCTGCAAATGAAATTGGCAGCGTTGCCAAGGAACACTGGGGAACACAGCTCTTCTAGCGGCTTTTAGGCCAGTATGAGCGTCGCTAGTAATCAACTCAATACCATGTATACCTCGCTCAACCAACTGCTGAAGAAAATCACGCCAATGTACCTCAGCCTCTGATAACGCAACAGAAACACCTAGCACTGTTCTCTTGCCGGTTGATTCATCAAAGCCATAGGCTATCAATACCGCACAGTCTTGTACTGTGCCGCTAGTGCGCACCTTCTCATAACGTGCATCTAGCCAAAGATATTTTATCTTTCCTAACGGCTTATTTCGCCATTTCTTTAAATCTTCATCCAACAATTTAGCGCAACGGCTTACCTCTGTGCTTGAAATATCTGTTCCACAGAGTTGCTTTAGCACCTTTTCAACTTTGCGCGTGGAAACCCCATGCACATACATTTCAGCGACAGCCAGCTTAAGTGCTCTATCAGAGCGTACACCTCGCTCTAAGACTGATGGATAGAAGGCTTCATTGGAGTCTCTAACCTGCGGTATCTGTAGCTCAAGCTGACCTTGACCTGTGTTAATTAACCTTGGTTTAAAGCCGTTCGCATATCCGTTTCTATCGCCAGTTCGCTCATAAGGACTGGCATTTAAATGGCGCTCCCTTTCTATTAACATAGCCTCATTCATCAACCTGGAGACAAGCTTAGGTAAAGCTTCAAACCCCTCCATCGCTAAAACATGTATGGCTTCTTCGATTAAGTTCTCATTTTTATAGCAGCTCATTGTCATTCCTCTTTTTTGGTTAAGTTTACCTTAAAAGGAATTTCTAATCTGACTGAGTCGCCTGCTTATTTTCAGCAAGTCAATGGAATTTACAGAAAGGATGGCGCACTAGCCAAAGAAAAGCGGGGTTGCGACTATTGGCGTTTATAATACGGGTCATACTGGTAGACTCGGGGCTTTTGTGGAGTTCATTGCTAAAAATAATATGGTTGGCATCTACTGTGGTAGTGGTTTGAATCTTAAATGTATGGCTCCTTATGGTGGCATTGACCCGGTAATTGACTCTAATCCTTTTGCATTTGCTGCGCCTATTAAAGGAAAGCAGCCGTTCGTACTTGATTTTTCTACAGCTAAAATTTCTTATGGCAAGGTGATGGTAGCAAAGGCCAAAGATCAATCGGTGCCAGATAATTGTATTATTAATAAAGAGGGCAAAGTAACTAATGACCCTGGTGACTTCTACTCTCTTTTTCCCTTTGGTGATGATAGTGGCTTTAAAGGCTTTGGCTTGGCTATGATGATAGATGTGCTAGCCAGTATCCTTTCTCGGGCTGGTGTGGAGGCTGATGAGAATACAGAGCGTGTTAAAACGGGCTTTATGATAGCAATGAATATTGAGCATTACCTTTCTTTAGAGCAGTACTATGAACAAATGGACTCAATAGTGGGAAAGGTTAAATCATCAAAACCTCGCCCTGGGTTTAATGAAATATTACTACCTGGCGAGCACTCTGCTAAAAATAGAGAGCAGCAGGAAAAGGAGGGTATCTTAATGGATAGAGGAACCATGGTTAATGTCATTGAGCTTGCTAAGGATTTTGGGGTTGAGGTTTCATCTGAGGTTTTTCAAGCTGTGAGTTAGCGGCGCGTATACGAGCATAATTAGAGATCAGGATTCTCTATTTTTATAGATAATCGAGAATTCTGATCTCGATTTTTTAATTCTTCTCCTGTATCATGAGGTTAAATTTATGAGGTTGGGCTATGTTTAAACGACTTATTTCTATCAACTCGCAATCCAAGCACAGCGTTTTTCTATTTGGCCCTCGTGGAACAGGGAAAACTTCATGGTTAAAGCAACACTTTAGTAGTGCACTTTATTTTGATTTATTAAATGATGATACTTACACAGAGCTAGCGGCCAGGCCTACTCGTCTTAGTGATAAGATTCCCCCAAATTATCAGGGTTGGATCATCGTTGATGAAGTGCAAAAGGTTCCGGCTATTTTGAACGAGGTCCACCGCTTAATAGAAGAGAGGAAACTACGTTTTATTTTAACTGGCTCGAGTGCAAGAAAGTTAAAAGCACAAGGTGTTAATTTATTAGCTGGTAGGGCCTTAACGTATCATATGCATCCTTTAACTTGTACTGAACTTGGCAAGGAGTTTGATTTAGGAAAGTCTTTGGAGTTTGGTCATTTACCTATGGCTGTAACTAGTACAGAAGCTAAAAAATATCTGTCGAGCTATGTGGCAACTTACTTGAGAGAGGAGGTGTTACAAGAAGGTTTGACGCGTAATGTTGCACTGTTTACTCGCTTTTTAGAAACGGCAAGTTTTTCACAAGGAGAGGTGGTTAACTATACAGCTATTAGTCGAGAAATCGCTAGTAACCGTCATACAGTTGCTAACTTTTTTGAGATATTAGAAGATCTGCTAATTGCTTATCGATTGCCAGTCTTTAATAAAAGGGAAAAACGTGATTTGTCTAATACCCCTAAATTTTACTACTTTGACGTTGGTGTTTATCGTGCTATTAGGCCGCGAGGTCCTTTAGATAGTGTTTCTGAAATTGATGGCGCAGCATTAGAGACTTTATTTTTACAAGAAGCTAAAGCCTACAATGATTATTTTGACTTAGGTTACTCTCTTTACTATTGGCGTACACGAGATAAAACAGAGGTGGACGTTATTCTCTATGGTGAAAAAGGTTTTTTTGCTTTTGAAGTCAAGCGCAAGGCTAAATTAGATAAAAAAGACTTTAAGGGGTTAAGGGCTTTTGCAGAAGATTACCCTGAAGCAAAGCTTTATATGCTTTATGGAGGTAGTGACGCTTATTTTGAGGGTGGGGTTCAAGTTATGCCATTTGGTGAAGCGTTAGAAACTCTTAATACTATATTAATTGAATAATGATTTTTAATATAAAAATAACTCGTGCAAAGTTTGGTCTAAGGTTTTAATAAAAAATAATCATTAAATTATTAAAATGATTCATTATTTTTATAAAAGAATTTTCGATATGTTGTCATGGTAAGTTTCAATTAACCTTTGGAGGAAACCATGAAAACTAAACTAATTACTTTATTATTCTGCCTGTCTAGTGTGGGGAGTGTTTATGCTGGTGTGAATCATGCGCAGCCTATTTCGATGTATCAAGCTGAGCAAATAGCAACGAATGCAGCATATAAGCTGGCACTTCAAAATCCAAGCTTAAAATCTTCTCAGCTAAAACAAGAGATATTTAGTAAGTTTGAAAAGCCTATTGCAGATGGAGCCTGTTGTGAGGCTTGGTATTATGGGAAACAGGTTCAAGGAGGTATGATAGCTGCTCACGGGCATGCTGTTTGTGTTCCACACCTTTCTTGTGAAGGAAAGGTGTCACTAGAATAAAAGAAATTAGTGGTAGGTAGCAATAGAGTTGTCAAAATGGTGTTGATAATTTGGCTTAAACCGATACGATATTGCTATTGCCGCTGCTTCTTTTGTTGTCTTTGTTAATGTTGAATTTTTTGATCTATTGTTCTTCTGAAATTAGTAAATCTTGCCAGCTACCGAGTTGAATAGGTCAGTAATTTCCTGGGGAAAAAACTCAAAGCTAGCATTAGGACAAAAAGACAAATAGGAATTAACCAGAGCGAAATTTTTAATGGATGTTGCTGGATTTGCGTGTGGATGTTTTTGTGTTGTAGGGTTATCATCCAGCCTATTAATAATTGGAATACTGGTCCGCCTAACATGTTAAACACGTTAGCACTTCCTTGAACGGTTGCTTCTGGAGTGTGGGAGAATTTTTTGCCTAAAAAAGCAAAAACCATAGTGTTGGCATTTGTGAGTGCGCCAAGACAAAAGAGCAAAACGATGAGCCATGTAATATTATTTGGATAGCCTTGGATTATGGCAATAAATAGAATAGCTGAACTTGCTAAGCAAAACAGCAGCCAAGGTTTGATATTGAGATAGATATCACTTAACCAGCCAAATAGTAGTCCTCCTAGTAAGCCGCCGATAGTAATCATCGAAGTTAAATAGGATGCCTTAGTTAGGCTAACGTGATAAGTGAGCTTTAAAAAGGTTGGCCCCCAGAAGGCCATGAATGCAGTCTGTGGGCTACTTAAACAACCCATAAGTAAAGCAAGTAACCAAAAAATTGGAGACTTAAGTAAATGGCAAAAACCAGTTAAAACGTCAGACCAATTTCGAGCTATTGTTTGTCCTTGCCAACGTCGTCCCAATATAATCCAAGAGATTAATAAGATAGCGCCAAAGGCACTGGCAACTAAATAGGTTTCTGACCAGTGCTTAAATAGTAAAGTGAGTTGAAGCCATGGGCCTTGCCCAATAACAGCGCCTAACATCGCCATTAGCATAGTCAGGCCAATAAACAAACCACAGTGTCGTTTAGCTTTTACAGCATGAGAAAAAACACCGATAATTGCAAAAGCAGATCCAAAGCCCATAAGTGCTCTTGCTAATAGCAAGGTAGTTAGACCTCCAGCATGAGCGAATAGATAACAGCCAAATAATAGGGTGCTAATGGCAATATTCCATGAGCGATACAAACCAATGCGATCTATTAATATACCTGCTGGTAGCATCATAGCAATGTAGGAAAAGTAGTATGCAGATGATAGCCCTCCTAGCTGGGTTGCAGATAAGTGATAGTCAAGTTGTAATTTTGGTAAGATAACACTATCAGAAACACGCACTGCATATTCATAAATAACGAATAACCAACCGAGTAGGTAAAATCTCATGTTTGGGGGCTCCTTTAAACTTTCAAATATAATTGGCGATTTCAATAAGGTTTTGGTCAGGGTCACGAATATAGACAGATATGATAGCTCCATGTGCTCCTGTCCTTTCAACAGAGCCTTCTTCGATAGAAATCTCTAGTTGCTGTAAATGCTTTATTACACTTTCAAGAGGAGTCTGTGTAATTAAGCATAAGTCAAGGCTGCCGGGGGTTGGGTGTAAGGCATGAGGTTCGAACTCATTGTGGTGTTGATGAAGGTTGATTTTCTGTTGCCCGAGTAACAGTGCTTTTCTTGTTCCCTTAAAGGTAATGATATTAGCGTGTAGTACTCGTTGATAGAACTCACAAGTTTGTTTTATATCTTTAACAGTCATTACTACGTGATCAATGTTATCAACTTTAATTTGCATAGAAACTTTACCTCAATCAGAGCTTATCGAGTCAAGCTGTTTTTTTATAAAAGAAATTCTAACAAAATGTTTTTCAATTAAATACAGGATCTCTTTCAAGATGTGTGGGTAATTCGTTGGTGTAGATATTTAGCGTTGGTACTTTATTAATAAGTTTCACCTGTTTATTACCTAATGCTGAAGAACGGCTGGCAAGAATCGCTAGTCGTAAAAACTTTGAAAAAATTCGAAACGTACGTTATCCACGTATTTTGAAAGAGACCCTAAATACTAAATCTACGTCGCTGGTTATATTTTGGCTAGTGCGCCATCCTTTCTGTAAATTCCATTGACTTGCTGAAAATAAGCAGGCGACTCAGTCAGATTAGAAATTCCTTTTAAGGTAAACTTAACCAAAAAAGAGGAATGACAATGAGCTGCTATAAAAATGAGAACTTAATCGAAGAAGCCATACATGTTTTAGCGATGGAGGGGTTTGAAGCTTTACCTAAGCTTGTCTCCAGGTTGATGAATGAGGCTATGTTAATAGAAAGGGAGCGCCATTTAAATGCCAGTCCTTATGAGCGAACTGGCGATAGAAACGGATATGCGAACGGCTTTAAACCAAGGTTAATTAACACAGGTCAAGGTCAGCTTGAGCTACAGATACCGCAGGTTAGAGACTCCAATGAAGCCTTCTATCCATCAGTCTTAGAGCGAGGTGTACGCTCTGATAGAGCACTTAAGCTGGCTGTCGCTGAAATGTATGTGCATGGGGTTTCCACGCGCAAAGTTGAAAAGGTGCTAAAGCAACTCTGTGGAACAGATATTTCAAGCACAGAGGTAAGCCGTTGCGCTAAATTGTTGGATGAAGATTTAAAGAAATGGCGAAATAAGCCGTTAGGAAAGATAAAATATCTTTGGCTAGATGCACGTTATGAGAAGGTGCGCACTAGCGGCACAGTACAAGACTGTGCGGTATTGATAGCCTATGGCTTTGATGAATCAACCGGCAAGAGAACAGTGCTAGGTGTTTCTGTTGCGTTATCAGAGGCTGAGGTACATTGGCGTGATTTTCTTCAGCAGTTGGTTGAGCGAGGTATACATGGTATTGAGTTGATTACTAGCGACGCTCATACTGGCCTAAAAGCCGCTAGAAGAGCTGTGTTCCCCAGTGTTCCTTGGCAACGCTGCCAATTTCATTTGCAGCAAAATGCTCAGGCTCACATACCAAAGCGCTCAATGAAGGAACCAGTAGCTGAGGAGATTACAGCTATATTTAATGCCTCAAACATTCATGAGTCGGAAAGACTATTGGCTATGGCGGTAGATAAATATCAGCAAACAGCACCAGAGCTTTCTTCTTGGTTGGAAGTGAATATACCGGAGGGCTTAGTAGTGATGAACTTTGACAGGCCGCATCAAAAAAGATTAAGAACCAGTAACATAGCTAAGCGCGTAAACAGAGAGGTAAAAAGAAGGACACATACAGTTGGAATTTTCCCTAATACTGAATCGTGCCTAAGGCTCGTATCAGCTGTTTTAGTGGAAATTGATGACCAGTGGAGCGGATCACCTAGATACTTAAGTTGAAGTGAATAATAAGGCTTCATAGGGTTTTAGGATAGATCATTCTTGTTCTTATTAACGAGATATAATTGCTATTACCTAAAAGTTAATAATTTATTTTGAGAGGAGAAAGATTTGAGGTATAAATAATTTTTTAGATTGATTAGCATAATTAATTTAAGATATTATGCGATGAGACAGGTACAATAGAGTGCCATTTAGAATTTTAAAGGTTTTTCTAAGTACTGAAGTTGGTTTTTACAGACAAAATAACGCTCTATCATATTTTGACAAGCTTTGGCGTGGGTGCTGCCTCTATATAATGTAGGCTATATTACTGCTGGCACGCCAAAATCATTAACCTTCTCCCAAAACTGATCCCATCTTCCTTTAGTCTTTACTAGTGTTCTCAAGCATAAAACAATTTTCATTCCCTTGTCTTTCCAGCGCATTCCTGATCCGCCTAATCTTTGTTTAACAATTGTTTTACATGCTGCTTCAGTGACGCCAGAGCCAATTGGTGCATTCTGCTTAATCAAATTATGATACGACATTCGCTTTTCTTTAATATTATTTTCAAAATACGTAATTGTTCCTTCTAGCTTTTCTCTAAGCGATTTATTCAGTTTTTTATTTACATGCTCTTTAAGCTCAGCAAGTATTCTACCTGCCGCACCTTTCTTGTGCTTTAAGTCATGACATCGCTCTTGGAGCCAAACATCACGCTCATCTCTTTCAGATTTTTTGGTAAATATTGCCTTTGATGCTTCACCGAGATATTTAGTTGCATGCCAAAAATCTAAAATTTGCGTATCAGTATGTTTTTTTAGAAATGGCCAATTATTTTTTGCTCCATCAGCAACGCCAATTGTTTTAGCATCAGGGTAATATTTCTTTTTCAGCTTTATTTCCTTTTTAAGCCTATTAAAGAATTCATCTTTTCCATATTCTGGTGATGCTGCAACGTAGGTTGTGTGCAGGCGTGCACCATGCTTATCATACATGGAAATAGTTCCAACCATGCTCTCTCTATAACCATCATCAACGGTGAGGACATATGCACCATCTAAGCTAATGCTTAGCATCTCAACGCCTGCATCAAGCTTTGGCTCTTCATATTCCCACTCAGCCTCTTTGGCTTGTGCAATACCGCCAACAAAATCAGTTGCCCGTTGCAAGTATGAATGTGAGATTTTACGGTTATGATTGACCTTGAGATCATCAATAACACTAGGAGCAGGTAAGTTTGAGTATTTATGTGAGATTATTTTTGCAAATCGCGGTGTTGATCCTTGGATAATTCTAGCCTTATCTTCTAAAGGACAAAAGATCTTCCCGCCTTTAGAGGTTTGATAAACATAACGCTTAACTCGAGCAACTCCATAAGGCGTTTGGTAATTTGCTTCATCTCTACTTCGTGCTGTTAGCTTTATTTTTCCAACATGGATAGGAGAGCCATCTGCATCAAACTTACTTAAAGCTTTTTCAGTGGCTAATGTTCCAACCTCATTAAGCCCATCAAGAATTGCGTCCTCACATTCAAGCATAGATCCTTTTAGTGGAAGCTTGAGTTCAATAGTTAATTCATTATTTTCATCAGAGAGAATTCTAGCTAACATCCAAACACCATCCGTAATCAAGTTAAAGTGTATATTATGCTATATATTCTACATTATATAAAGGCAGCACCCTTTGGCGTTTATGTAATGCTCGCGATACTGAGTAATAGTTACTCAGTAATTAAAAGGGCTGAGAAAATGAAGAAGGGGTTAAAACCTACAGTAGGGGCTGTGGCGCTATTTTTATCAATGAGTCTCTTTGCGGCACCTATGATTGGGCTTGGAACTTCAGCGAACCCCTATCAAATCAGTACTTGTGCTCAGTTACAAGCTATTTCAAATAAGCTTTCTGCAAACTACGTGTTAACTCAGAATATTAATTGTGCTCCTTCAAAAGATTGGGATGGCAATGAGGGTTTTATGCCAATTGGAGCTTCTTCTGGGTCGTTTGCTGGTGAGTTAAATGGTAATGGTTATACCGTTTATGATTTAACTATAAATGGTAGTGGGACTTTATATGCTGGGCTATTTTCTCAAATAGCTGCACCAGGCTCAGTGAGTAACCTTAAACTAGATAACGTTCAGATTAATAGTACTCGAGAAACGGCTGGGGCATTGACTGGCTGGTTAAAATCAGGTGCGGTAGTTAGTCACGATAGTGCTACGAATGTAAATATATTAACACCGCATGCTAATGCTGCTGGCGGTTTGGTTGGTGTTGCTAATGGCTTTATCCAAAATAGTTCTAGTAGTGGTTTTGTTGAGGGGTATGGAAATGCTGGTGGCTTAGTTGGAATTGTCAGACAGGGCTTTGGAGTAGTTAATTCCTATGCGGCTGGTGTCGTTGAGAGTAGCTTTAATGATGGCTACGTTGGTGGTTTGGTAGGATTAAATTCAGGTAGTATTCAAAATTCTTATACTACTGCTAATGCCTTTGGTCCATATAATGTAGGCGGGCTAGTGGGTTGGAGTCAAGGGAGTGCTTCAGTAAGTAATAGTTATGCAACGGGAGTTGTTCAAGGTCCTGTTGCCGGAGGTTTAATTGGTACGAATAATGGGTCTGTTTCTCAAGTCTATTCAATTGGTCAGGTTCATGGCACAGTGGCTGCCGGTGGGTTAATCGGACGCTTTAATGGCGGTTCCCTTAGGAGTGGTTATTACGATACCCAAACTTCAGGGCAAGATGATACAGGGAAAGGTGCTCCGGAATCGACAGCCAACATGATGCAGGTGGCGACTTTTAAGGGGTGGAATTTTAATGGAACTTGGCAAATTACCTCTGGACATGACTACCCTGTATTAAAATGGCAATCCGTTCCTTTTCGTATTCGCATTCTAAATATACCATCGCCGCAAAAGATCGATACACCATTCCCTATAACTTTATTAGCTAATAATAGTGAATACAATGGGGAAGTGGTTTTGTACAGTACTCGTGGTCCAGTATTCCCCGCCCATGTGCAATTAACTAATGGAGCATGGTCTGGTGATGTAACCATGTATACGCCGGGGGATTATGCACGCCTACAGGCGCGTTGGATCAATCAAACTGGTGAATTACAGGTTACCAGTGAAAGTAATCCTTTTTATGTTTTAGATGAAGATGGTACGCAGCCAGCTGATGGTAGTGTGCTTGGGCATGTTCTTACTGAAAACGGTAGCCCTATTGCAGGGGCAAATGTGTATTTGTATGACCAAAACCCTAATAATTATCCAACTGAAAAATGGTACGTGAAAACAAAAACAAATAGTAACGGGGAATATAGTTTATTGAACATATTGCTAGGGAACTATTATATCAAGGTTGCTTTATCTGGCTATCAACCGTTGTTTAGACAGGTGAAGGTCGCTTCATTAAGGTCAGTGACGTACGATTACAATCTTTACAGCTGGACTTGTAATGCTCAAGAAAAAACTCCTGTATTATTGGTGCCGGGGATTATGGGGTCGACAAAACGAAGAGGAGGATTTGTAATTTATCCAAGGCTTACGTTAAGCACTCCTGCTTGGGACTCTGGAAAGTTAAAGTTACTAGATCCAGCTTCTGCGGTGGGCTGGGGTAATCTTGAAAAATCTTTGCAGGCATTAGGGTATAACAATTACTGCACGTTGTTTACAGTTCCCTATGATTGGAGCTTAACCGTTCCTCGTATTAGTAAGCTGTATTTAATTCCTTGGATACGTGAGGCAGAAGAACGAACCGGGAGCCCTGTCGTTGATATTGTTGCGCATAGTATGGGAGGGTTGGTGACTCGGTCATACTTGCAATCAAGTGCTTATGCTCATGATGTAAATAAATTTGCTATGGTGGGTACGCCTAATAAAGGCTCAGATAACGTCTATTACATTTTTTGGGGGGGGTAATCCTATTCTCTCTGATATTGCGGCAGGGTCAAATTTGACGATTTTTCTGGACTAAAGTGGTTGTCACGTTATTTTTATACGAATACCTTGAGTAGGCTATTTAAATTAAGAGCAGGTGACGGTAGTGCCTGCAAGTTTAAACTATTTGGAATGAGTGACACGCCTGTTTCCTGTAATTACCTAAAAATATATCGATTTATGCATTCCCAGGGGCGGTCAGCTGATGAGTTAATGCCAACGTATACAGGGGCTCTGCAAAATGCTACTAATCATACTAACCTTCTAATTTTAAAAGAACCTAACAACTTTCTTAAGGCGCTAAATGGGCAAAACTGTCTTGGTTCACAAGGTTGTTTAAATCCATGGGGGCAACAATATCATTTTTTACCGCCAAGTATTGTGTTAGCTCATAATAATGATGAAGACATTGATACTAAATTATTTGTTGGAACTGATAACAAGACTTTGAGTTCAAACTATTTACTGCCACAGCCATCGGGTTACTCTGGATTATTTTATCAAGATGGTTATCCAACAAGTACTTCTCAAGCTAATGGTAATTACGTTACTGCTGGCGATGGTACAGTACTAGCATCCAGTGTGAATTTTGATCCCAGCCTTGGTATCAATGTTGATCCCAAGTCAGGTGAGCATGGTGAACTTATTAATAAGTTTAAAAACAATTTAGTAAGCTTTGTTTCAGGTGCTAGT
The DNA here is from genome assembly GCA_965196985.1 of Gammaproteobacteria bacterium. Taxonomy (GTDB): domain Bacteria; phylum Pseudomonadota; class Gammaproteobacteria; order UBA12402; family UBA12402; genus 2-12-FULL-35-23. The sequence continues at coordinate 63,563 of CBDALO010000019.1, forward strand.
GCGCCATCCTTTCTGTAAATTCCATTGACTTGCTGAAAATAAGCAGGCGACTCAGTCAGATTAGAAATTCCTTTTAAGGTAAACTTAACCAAAAAAGAGGAATGACAATGAGCTGCTATAAAAATGAGAACTTAATCGAAGAAGCCATACATGTTTTAGCGATGGAGGGGTTTGAAGCTTTACCTAAGCTTGTCTCCAGGTTGATGAATGAGGCTATGTTAATAGAAAGGGAGCGCCATTTAAATGCCAGTCCTTATGAGCGAACTGGCGATAGAAACGGATATGCGAACGGCTTTAAACCAAGGTTAATTAACACAGGTCAAGGTCAGCTTGAGCTACAGATACCGCAGGTTAGAGACTCCAATGAAGCCTTCTATCCATCAGTCTTAGAGCGAGGTGTACGCTCTGATAGAGCACTTAAGCTGGCTGTCGCTGAAATGTATGTGCATGGGGTTTCCACGCGCAAAGTTGAAAAGGTGCTAAAGCAACTCTGTGGAACAGATATTTCAAGCACAGAGGTAAGCCGTTGCGCTAAATTGTTGGATGAAGATTTAAAGAAATGGCGAAATAAGCCGTTAGGAAAGATAAAATATCTTTGGCTAGATGCACGTTATGAGAAGGTGCGCACTAGCGGCACAGTATAAGACTGTGCGGTATTGATAGCCTATGGCTTTGATGAATCAACCGGCAAGAGAACAGTGCTAGGTGTTTCTGTTGCGTTATCAGAGGCTGAGGTACATTGGCGTGATTTTCTTCAGCAGTTGGTTGAGCGAGGTATACATGGTATTGAGTTGATTACTAGCGACGCTCATACTGGCCTAAAAGCCGCTAGAAGAGCTGTGTTCCCCAGTGTTCCTTGGCAACGCTGCCAATTTCATTTGCAGCAAAATGCTCAGGCTCACATACCAAAGCGCTCAATGAAGGAACCAGTAGCTGAGGAGATTACAGCTATATTTAATGCCTCAAACATTCATGAGTCGGAAAGACTATTGGCTATGGCGGTAGATAAATATCAGCAAACAGCACCAGAGCTTTCTTCTTGGCTGGAAGTGAATATACCGGAGGGCTTAGTAGTGATGAACTTTGACAGGCCGCATCAAAAAAGATTAAGAACCAGTAACATAGCTGAGCGCGTAAACAGAGAGGTAAAAAGAAGGACGCATACAGTTGGAATTTTCCCTAATACTGAATCGTGCCTAAGGCTCGTATCAGCTGTTTTAGTGGAAATTGATGACCAGTGGAGCGGATCACCTAGATACTTAAGTTGAAGTGAATAATAAGGCTTCATAGGGTTTTAGGATAGATCATTCTTGTTCTTATTAACGAGATATAATTGCTATTACCTAAAAGTTAATAATTTATTTTGAGAGGAGAAAAATTTGAGGTATAAATAATTTTTTAGATTGATTAGCATAATTAATTTAAGATATTATGCGATGAGACAGGTACAATAGAGTGCCATTTAGAATTTTAAAGGTTTTTCTAAGTACTGAAGTTGGTTTTTACAGACAAAATAACGCTCTATCTTTCAGGTCAAGCCGCTCCTGTTTTTCCTACTGTTCAAGCTTCAAATTCTAATGGGGAGCTTGTCTTTATTGTTAATGGTGATGTTAGCCTAGAGGTTAATTTGTTGTGTGGAGATAATAGACAGTGCGATACTAATAATGAAGAAGATCAGCTTGGACTTAACAGTTCCTCTATTGTGCTTGCAGATCCACAGCCGGGCCGTTATCAAGTATCAATTCATAACGTGACTGGTCAGCGGGATTATGAGTTAACGGTTTACTATCTAAATGGTAATGGCCAAGAGGTTTTGAATCGATCGTTTACAGATACTATTAAAGATAATGAGACTGAACAGTTTGCTGTAACGTTGGCTGCGCCTTCTGAAGGAGGAGAGCAGACAGTACTTGATTATGATCGAAAACTAAATCCGCCTGAGTCATTACAGCTCAATAAAGTGAATAACCAGATTATGCTTACTTGGCAAGATCCTGTTGGCGTAAACAACCAAGACGTGAATCAGTATTTAGTTTATTGGAAACCAGATAATGTTCGTTACTATAGTTTGCTAGGTACAACACGGTCTTTAAGCTACTCAACAAATCAACCATGGTCTGACGTCGACGATAATCAATACGTTGTGGCTGCACAACTTAACCAGCCTGGCTTACCATCTACTGTCTTTTCAATGCCAACTTTTTACGTAGCTGAAAACGAAGGGGATGTGGGCGCTTTGTGAAAGTAACCTTATGACTAGGTTTATTCAAAAGCTAACGCAAAGTTTTCTCTGCTCATCTCATAGCGAGAAACTTCTTGCTCAAAGCAAATGGGATGAGGGATGGTAGTATAATTTTTAATGTGTTTAAAGCCTAACTTCTGTAGCAATCTATTGGGCCCGGCGTTACTTGCTTTAGGTTCGCCAATAAGTTTTTGATAGAGCGTTATTTTGTCTGTAAAAACCAACTTCAGTACTTAGAAAAACCTTTAAAATTCTAAATGGCACTCTATTGTACCTGTCTCATCGCATAATATCTTAAATTAATTATGCTAATCAATCTAAAAAATTATTTATACCTCAAATTTTTCTCCTCTCAAAATAAATTATTAACTTTTAGGTAATAGCAATTATATCTCGTTAATAAGAACAAGAATGATCTATCCTAAAACCCTATGAAGCCTTATTATTCACTTCAACTTAAGTATCTAGGTGATCCGCTCCACTGGTCATCAATTTCCACTAAAACAGCTGATACGAGCCTTAGGCACGATTCAGTATTAGGGAAAATTCCAACTGTATGCGTCCTTCTTTTTACCTCTCTGTTTACGCGCTCAGCTATGTTACTGGTTCTTAATCTTTTTTGATGCGGCCTGTCAAAGTTCATCACTACTAAGCCCTCCGGTATATTCACTTCCAACCAAGAAGAAAGCTCTGGTGCTGTTTGCTGATATTTATCTACCGCCATAGCCAATAGTCTTTCCGACTCATGAATGTTTGAGGCATTAAATATAGCTGTAATCTCCTCAGCTACTGGTTCCTTCATTGAGCGCTTTGGTATGTGAGCCTGAGCATTTTGCTGCAAATGAAATTGGCAGCGTTGCCAAGGAACACTGGGGAACACAGCTCTTCTAGCGGCTTTTAGGCCAGTATGAGCGTCGCTAGTAATCAACTCAATACCATGTATACCTCGCTCAACCAACTGCTGAAGAAAATCACGCCAATGTACCTCAGCCTCTGATAACGCAACAGAAACACCTAGCACTGTTCTCTTGCCGGTTGATTCATAAAAGCCATAGGCTATCAATACCGCACAGTCTTGTACTGTGCCGCTAGTGCGCACCTTCTCATAACGTGCATCTAGCCAAAGATATTTTATCTTTCCTAACGGCTTATTTCGCCATTTCTTTAAATCTTCATCCAACAATTTAGCGCAACGGCTTACCTCTGTGCTTGAAATATCTGTTCCACAGAGTTGCTTTAGCACCTTTTCAACTTTGCGCGTGGAAACCCCATGCACATACATTTCAGCGACAGCCAGCTTAAGTGCTCTATCAGAGCGTACACCTCGCTCTAAGACTGATGGATAGAAGGCTTCATTGGAGTCTCTAACCTGCGGTATCTGTAGCTCAAGCTGACCTTGACCTGTGTTAATTAACCTTGGTTTAAAGCCGTTCGCATATCCGTTTCTATCGCCAGTTCGCTCATAAGGACTGGCATTTAAATGGCGCTCCCTTTCTATTAACATAGCCTCATTCATCAACCTGGAGACAAGCTTAGGTAAAGCTTCAAACCCCTCCATCGCTAAAACATGTATGGCTTCTTCGATTAAGTTCTCATTTTTATAGCAGCTCATTGTCATTCCTCTTTTTTGGTTAAGTTTACCTTAAAAGGAATTTCTAATCTGACTGAGTCGCCTGCTTATTTTCAGCAAGTCAATGGAATTTACAGAAAGGATGGCGCACTAGCAAGTTTGCTAAGTTTAAAGTGCTTAAAGTAAGCGTTTAGTGAAGGAGGGAGCAGGCGTAGCCCTAAACCTTGGCAGCGCAAGCTAGGCTCCCAGATATGAATATGAAAATGAGCTTGTTTGCCATACTCAATATGAGAAATGCATGAGTGGCCAATGAGCTTGTTATTTACCCACCAACCTAAGCCATAATAGGTGTTCTTACTGTAAGGCATGTTAAGTTCATCAAGCATAAACTTATACCACTCATCATAGGCAGGAAGTTTATCTGAGCTAGTGCCTAGTTTTTTAAGGTAGCTTAGATCTGAGTTTAGAAAGTAATTAATAATATGTTGAACTTCACTTGCTTTTATTGGTCTTACTGCGCAGGTCTTATGAATATCTGGCACGGGTGGTGTCTCCTGAGATTAGTAATAGTCATGCTTATGGCTATTATGGATACAAGTATTCTATCAAGCTTGGGTTAAAGCTTGTAAAGTAATATTTAGTTAGGCTAAAGAGGAATCAAAATGGTACCGAGGGTCGGACTCGAACCGACACGGTATTGCTACCACCGGATTTTGAATCCGGCGCGTCTACCAGTTCCGCCACCCCGGCATACCAAATTGAGGTTGGAAGTATATCAATTAACTTGGCGCGGTCAAGCTTAGCCGCGCCAATTGATAAGCTTATCTCATCGCTTTTTGGGCTGGAGGAGGTGTGCCGCCGATTTTGGCCTCAGTTAAGGGTACAGCGCTTCCAGAACCAGCAGCGCTGGCGCCACTAGCGAATAAACCGCTACCACTAGCCGCCGCTGTGGCAGCAGCAGGAGCAGGGGTGTAACGAGGACCAGTTAACTGATATTTGGCAAAAAAGCCTGCCAGCTCAGCAGGGTTATCTTTGATTGCAAGAAATGCTTCAGGCGCGCAAAGTACTTCTTCAAGCGCTAGTTTAAAACGACCGTGTTCAGCCGGGCCACGACGGTTGATAGCTGCTTGAGAATCATCTGCAAACGTGCTGCACTCCATCGGTAAGTCACCTGCTAGGTATACAACGTCAGGCTCACCTGAGTAGGCAGGTTTGCCTGCGCGTGCAACTTGGATTGTGGTGTAGGAGGCAATAGCGCCTTTACCTGCCAGCTCTAAACCAGCTGTTCTCGCATAGCTGTCAGTGCCTGCGTGATGTCGTTCGTCACCAATAAAGAAGTCATCACCGGTATAAATAACATGGGTAGGATGCGCTGGGTTATAAAAAGGGTTGTCGATATGACCAAACCTGGGTTGTGTTAATAGCATTATTAAGAATTCACCTTTATTGATACTACCCGCAAGCTGTACGCCAGTATCACACTCAATGATATCTAACTTAAATAGCGGCTCGCCAGTTGTGCTACAAGGGATTGCTGTTGCTTGTGTTTTTACTAGTGGGTGGAAGTGTGTTTTTTCAAGGTGGTTAGTAATGCTTGCTGCAATACTAGGAGCGTGGGCTTTTAACTCCTCAAGGGACTTATCTACATAGTGATTAGATAATCCTGCTTTGGCATGTAAATTTTGAATAAAAGTTTGCGCTGCCTCTAAGGTTCTAAACTCTTTAATTAACTGGCAAATCCAGTCCATGGCTGGTCTTACTTGAATGGTATAACCTAAGTGGCAGCGATTATCGAAGGTGGTTTTCCCTTCAACGATGATACTGTGTTCTTCAGGGAAGCCCATTTGAGCATTGAGTTTTGCTACTAAAGTTTTACAAGCGCTAATATTAGCTAGTATTACTTTTTCATGCTCGTCAGTGAGCCCTTCAACAAGCAGACTTGAGGTGGCATTGCCTTCCGCATCAATAACGATAAATTCAGCACCATGGTTAGCAGAGATAAATGCAGGCGCTAAAGGCGGCTGACTTTTATCAGCATTGGCAAAGTGCATAAAACTATGGCCGTCTCGACCTGTGATAATCACTGCTTCGCCTCTAGCCATTTGGGCTTGTGCTACAGCCCTGGCAAATGGATCAATAGTGGGGCAGCCAATTGGCAGCATAACGCCATCGTTGTCAATGCCAAATAAAATGCGTTCACCTTTTAGTTTAGCTTCAGCAAGACGAGTAAATAAGTTAATAATTTTAGGCATATCCTTATCCTTATTAGTAATGAGTTAATTATTGTCATGGCTAAGCCTTCTAATAAAGGCCGGCTGAGTTTAGCCAATGGTGTGGGGTTTAGCAATTGAATTTAATAGGAAGGTTACTAGAGACTGTTTACAACCAGTCTTTAACAGGTAGAAACTTCTCGTAAAGTTCACTTTCTGCTGTGCCAGGTTCTGGATGCCAGTCATAGCGCCAGTTAACGATAGGAGGTAGTGACACTAAGATCGATTCAGTGCGGCCATTGGATTGTAGGCCAAATAAGGTACCTCGGTCATAAACTAAGTTAAATTCTACGTAACGACCACGCCGATAAAGTTGAAACTCACGCTCGCGTTCACCGTATGGGGTGTCTTTACGTTTATCAAGAATTGGTAAATAGGCGTCGAGGTAGCTATCACCAATGTTTTGTATAAACTCAAAGCAGCGTTGTAATTCCCATTGGTTTAAGTCATCAAAAAACAAGCCACCAATGCCTCGTGCTTCATTGCGATGTTTTAAGAAGAAGTATTCGTCACACCACTTTTTAAAATCAGCATAAACAGTTTCACCGAAAGGATCGCAAGCTTGTTTGGCAACTTGGTGCCAGTGTTTGCAGTCTTCTTCAAAGCCATAATAGGGGGTTAGGTCATAACCACCACCAAACCACCAGATAGGCTCTTCGCCGTCTTTCTCAGCAATAAAAAAACGTACATTGGCATGAGAAGTAGGGGCGTAAGGGTTGCTGGGGTGTATAACAAGCGAAACTCCTAGGGCTTGGAAGTCTCGACCAGCTAGTTCGGGGCGGTGAGCAGTGGCGCTTGCTGGCAAGCTTTTACCATAAACGTGTGAAAAATTAACTCCGCCACGTTCAATAACCTTACCGTTTTCGATTAAACGGGTGCGGCCACCACCGCCGCCTGGGCGTTCCCAGCTATCTTGCTTAAAGGTTTTACCATCAATTTCAGCTAATCCATTGCAGATTTTATTCTGAAGATTAAGAAGGTAGCTTTTAACTTGAGTGATTATTGTTTGTGAATCGAGTACTTTACTTGTCATATTGCTGCCCCTTGGGAGAATTTTCGCTATTATACCGGGTTAAATAAGTGTATGTAGTAAGAATTAACTAAAAAGTGACGAGAATCATGATTACAGTTACCCCAGCAGCTAAACAGTATTTATTAACGCTTTGTGAGCGTCCTGAGAATCAGGGAAAACTATTGCAGTTACGTGCTTTAGATCCGCACACCCCTTATGCAGAAGCTGGGCTTAGCTTTGTTGAGCCCGGTCCTGAATATGCTGAAGATGTGTTATTGCATTTTGATGAGTTGGCTATTTATGTTGAACACCAATACCGTCAGCTACTGGAAGGGGCAAGCATTGATTATCAAAATGATGGTTTGCAGCAAACCTTAGTCGTTGAAACGCCTAATTTACAGCCAGTATCCATGCTTGAGGTTGATGCTGGTCTAGAGGAAAAAGTAGCTTATTTGCTGGAAACTGAAATTAATCCTTCTTTAGCAATGCATGGTGGTCGTGTACAGCTAGTCGAAATTACTGCTGATAATGAGGTGTTACTGCAGTTTGGTGGGGGGTGTCAAGGTTGTGGGATGAGCGATGTGACTTTAAAGCAAGGTATTAAGCAAACATTAAAGGACTATTTTCCTGAGATTACAGCAGTGCGTGATGTGACGGATCATGCTCAAGGTGAGAATCCTTATTATTGATTACACATAGTAAAATTAGCTAAGTGGATCATTTTAAACGGATTTACGTGTTGCTTTTGCGTAAGTAAAGCGCAGCGTAGCGAGCCATGAAGCAAAAGCAACGCGTAAATCAGCAAATAAAATGTGGATTTAGATAAAAAATAACTTATGCAACAGCGTCACCATTGATTAGGTAATAGTCCCACCACCTAAGCAAACTTCACTTTGGTAGAAAACAACGGCTTGCCCCGGTGTGATGGCGCGCTGGGGTTGTTCAAACTGAACAGTTGCTTGATTATCATTTATTACGGTAATTGTGCAGGTTTGGTCTGACTGACGGTAGCGGGTTTTGGCTGTGCATTGAAATGGAGTTGGTGGTATTTTATCGCTAATCCAGTGTAGTTGTGTAGCGGTGAGTTCTGACTTAAATAACAGCGGATGGTTGTGGCCTTGGCCAACAACTAAGGTGTTATTGTCGAGATCTTTCTCTAGTACATACCAGGGTTCATCATTACCGCTTTGCGTGCCGCCGATGCCTAAGCCTTGGCGCTGCCCGAGCGTGTAATACATCAAGCCTTGGTGTTCGCCGATAATTTTACCCTCAGGTGTTTGCATTAGACCTGGTTGTGCGGGTAAGTATTGACTTAAGAAGTTTTTAAAGTTGCGCTCGCCAATAAAACAAATGCCAGTACTGTCTTTTTTCTTTGCGTTACGGAAACCATTTTGCTCAGCAAGGCGACGGACTTCAGGTTTTTCAAGCTCACCAACAGGAAATAAAGCTTTGCTTAGTTGATATTGATTTAATAAGTAAAGAAAGTAGCTTTGATCTTTGTTATTGTCTAGGCCTTTGAGCAGTTGTACTTCATCACCAGGCAGAAAGCGATTTCGAACATAGTGTCCGGTAGCAATATAATCAGCACCTAATTCGAGCGCATAATCAAGAAAAGCTTTAAATTTAATTTCTTTATTACACATCACATCGGGGTTGGGGGTGCGACCAGCTTGGTACTCTTCAAGAAAATAACTAAATACGTGATCCCAGTATTCGGTAGCAAAGTTAACTGCGTGTAAACGAATGCCAAGTTTAAGCGCTACAGCTTGGGCGTCGATTAAATCCTCATCAGCGGCGCAGTTATCTTCCTGGCCGGGCTCTTCTTCCCAGTTCTTCATAAACAGGCCTTCGACTTCGTAGCCTTGTTGTAATAAGAGCAGGGCGGCAACAGAAGAATCCACTCCGCCCGACATGCCGATGATGATTTTTTTTGCGCTGTTTTGTTCCATGGGAGGCATTTTAGAGGGTGTTCGGCAGTAATGCTATCGGTTTTATGCACTTCTATGCTAAGCTGCCAGCCAGTTTTTATGATACTTTGAGGAGTTCTTATGGCTTATCAGCACATTCAAACACCAGCTAGTGGTGAAAAAATTACACTTAATCAAAATGGTTCATTAAATGTACCTAATAATCCCGTTATTCCTTTTATTGAAGGTGATGGAATTGGTATTGATATTACGCCAGTGATGAAGGTGATAATTGATGCAGCGGTTGAGAAAGCCTATGACGGTCAGAAAAAAATAGAATGGATGGAAGTTTATGCCGGTGAAAAGGCAACCCAAGTTTATGATAAAGACACTTGGTTGCCTGAAGAAACATTAACGGCTATTAAAGACTACGTTGTTGCTATCAAGGGCCCGTTAACTACACCGGTAGGGGGTGGTATTCGTTCTCTTAATGTAGCGCTGCGACAGTTATTAGATTTGTATGTATGCCTACGCCCAGTGCGTTATTACCAAGGTACACCAAGTCCATTAAAGCATCCTGAAAAAACTAACATGGTTATCTTCCGTGAAAATTCTGAAGATATTTATGCGGGCATTGAATGGGCTGCAGACAGTGAAGGCGCTAAGAAGGTCATTAGTTTCTTACAAAATGAAATGGGCGTGACGAAAATTCGTTTTCCTGAGCACTGTGGTATAGGGGTGAAGCCTGTTTCTAAACAAGGGACGTATCGTTTAGTGCGTGCAGCGATTCAATATGCGATTGATAACGATCGTAGTTCTGTGACCTTGGTTCATAAAGGCAATATTATGAAATTTACCGAGGGCGCATTTAAAGATTGGGGTTATCAGTTAGCGAAAGAAGAGTTTGGTGCTAAAGAAATCGATGGTGGTCCATGGTGCTCATTTAAAAACCCTAATACGGGTAAAGAGATCATTATTAAAGATGTCATTGCTGATGCGATGTTGCAGCAAGTTTTATTGCGCCCTGCTGAGTACGATGTGATTGCTACTTTGAACTTAAACGGTGACTACTTATCTGATGCATTAGCTGCACAAGTTGGTGGTATTGGTATTGCACCCGGTGCAAATATTGGTGATGAGGCAGCTATCTTTGAAGCAACACACGGTACTGCTCCTAAGTACACAGGACAAGATAAAGTAAATCCAGGTTCGTTAATTCTTTCTGCTGAAATGATGCTGCGTCACTTGGGTTGGACTGAGGCGGCAGACTTAGTAGTAAAAGGTATGGAAGGTGCAATTGCTGCTAAGACAGTGACTTATGACTTTGAGCGTTTAATGGATAACGCCAAATTATTAAAATGCTCGGAGTTTGGTGAGGCGATTGTTGAGCATATGATGTAAGCAGTATTGTTTAGGGAGGGGCATGGTTGCATAAATAGTAAAACTGAATAAGTAGTTTGACTTAAGCTGATTAGCACATTACTTTTGCTTCATGGCTCTCTACGCTGCGCTTTACTTGCGCAAAAACAATGTGCAAATCAGCAAAACAAGGTGTAAAAAAGATTTTATGCAACAACGCCTCTTAGCAGAGGGCAGGTTGCTGCGGAGGATTCAAAAAATGAATTACACCTCAATATCTTCCCTAACTAACGCCATTCAGTTATTCTTTTTGTTAATCATCTAACAACAAAGGGAAGTGCTATGGATGCACGTAAAAACCAACAGCCAGATGCAAGCCTGTTATTAAAAGAGGCTCCGCCCAAAGTTAAACCACCACAAATGTATCAAGTGGTTATTTTTAATGATGACTTTACACCGATGGAATTTGTTGTCGAAGTTTTACGCATTTTTTTCTTAAAAAGTAAGACGAAAGCAACGGAAATCATGTTTCGTGTCCACGCAACAGGCAAAGCGGTGTGTGGTATCTATACTAAAAATATTGCTGAGACGAAAGTTGCACAAGTAAGAGCCTATTCAAAACAGCATGAATATCCTTTGAAATGCGGCATGATGCCGATAGATAGCTAACAGAGAGGAACAACAATGTTAAATAAAAAGCTCGAACTAACCTTAAGTGAAGCTTATAAAATGGCAAGCGAGAAGCGACACGAATTTTTAACTGTTGAGCACCTGTTGCTAGCTTTGCTGGATAACCCAGATGCCACAGAAGTTTTAAAAGCTTGTGGAGCTAATTTACAAGCATTGCGAAAAAGCTTAACAAGTTTTATCGAAGAAACTTCGCCGATTATTCCTGATGATATTGAGGATAGGGATACCCAACCAACAATTGGCTTTCAGCGAGTTTTGCAACGCGCTGTTTTTCAGGTGCAGTCTTCAGGTAACACAGAAGTTAGTGGGGCAAATGTTTTAGCCGCAATTTTTAGTGAGCAAGAAAGTCAAAGCGTTTACTTGCTTAAACAAGAAAATGTTTCCCGTTTGGATGTGTTAAATTATATTGCTCATGGGCTTAGCAAGGATCAGTCAGCGCTAGAGTCACCAGAATATAGTGAGGATGAGCTTGCAGAGGAGTCTAGTAGCCCTCGCTCTGAAGGAGTGCTAGAGCAGCTAACTGAAAACTTAAATGAAAAATCTCGCAAAGGGCAGCTTGACCCGTTAATTGGTCGTGAAAAAGAGTTGGAGCGAGTAATACAGGTATTATGCCGACGTCGTAAAAATAATCCGTTGTTAGTAGGTGAGGCTGGTGTTGGTAAAACTGCCATTGCCGAAGGGTTAGCTCATGCCATTGTTGCTAAGAAGGTTCCTGTTACATTGGAAACCGCGGTGGTCTATTCACTAGACTTGGGTGCTTTGCTTGCTGGAACTAAGTACCGAGGTGATTTTGAAAAGCGAATGAAAAGTTTATTAGATGAGCTTAAGAAGCAGCAGGGTGCCGTGCTATTTATTGATGAAATTCATACTATCATCGGTGCGGGCGCAGCTTCAGGTGGTGCTATGGATGTGTCAAATTTGATTAAGCCTTTACTTGCTAATGGCGAGCTGCGTTGTATGGGTGCAACAACTTATCAAGAGTTTCGAACGATCTTTGAAAAAGATCATGCTTTGGCAAGGCGGTTTCAAAAAATCGATGTTCCTGAAACAACAATTGATGAAACCACCGCAATTTTAAAAGGCTTAAAGAGCTATTTTGAAGAACATCATCATGTGGAATATACGGATGAGGCATTAACTGCCGCTGCAAAATTATCTGAGCGTTATTTAACAGAACGCTTTTTGCCGGATAAAGCAATCGACGTTGTTGATGAAGCGGGTGCTTACAATATTTTGTTGCCAGAAAAGAAACGTAAGCAGGTTATTACTGAAGCTGAAATTGAAGAGGTAGTAGCAAAGATTGCCAGAATTCCTGCTAAGTCGGTTAAGCAGTCCGATAAAAAACTATTAAAGAACTTAGAGCGAGATTTAAAGTGCTTAGTTTATGGTCAAGACTTAGCAATAGAAAAGCTAGTTGCTGCGATTAAACTGTCTCGATCAGGACTTCGTGAAGAGAAAAAACCAGTTGGTGCGTTTTTATTTTCAGGTCCAACCGGGGTTGGTAAAACTGAAGTAACTTTGCAGCTGGCTAAATTGCTAGGAGTTAAGTTGCTGCGCTTTGATATGTCTGAGTATATGGAAAAGCACTCCGTTTCACGTTTGATTGGCGCGCCTCCAGGCTATGTTGGCTATGAGGATCATGGTGGTTTATTAACCAGCGCACTATTAAAACACCCTCACTCAGTTGTTTTGCTTGATGAAGTTGAAAAAGCGCATATTGAGATTTTTAATATTTTATTACAGGTAATGGATCACGGTACTTTAACTGATAGTAATGGCCGTGTAGTTGACTGTCGTCATGCTATTTTTATTATGACAACTAATGCTGGTGCTGAAGTGATTAGCCGTTCATCTATTGGCTTTACGCTACAAGATCATACTAGTGATGGTATGGAAGAAATTAAACGCTTATTTAAACCGGAGTTTCGTAATCGCTTAGATGCTATTGTTCAGTTTAAGCCGCTTGACCCAACTACTGTGGCCGAGGTGGTTAACAAGTTTATTGCAGAGCTTGAAAAACAGCTTGAGGACAAAGATGTAAGTTTAGAGGTAGATGAGTCTGCTCGATTGTGGTTTGCTGAAAATGGCTATGATCGATTGATGGGGGCTAGACCTATGAGTCGGTTGCTGCAAGAAAAGCTCAAGAAGCCATTGGCTGAAGAATTACTATTTGGACGCTTAGTAGATGGTGGACATGTTTTGGTTACTGCTAAAGACGGTGATATTGAGTTAGATATTAAAGAAGCAGTTGCAACAAGGTAGTAAGATAAAATGTAATAAAAAAACCGAGCTTTGCTCGGTTTTTTGCAAAAAAATAAAGGAGAGCTAATAGCTAGCCTTTTTCGCGATAAGTAATGCGGCCTTTGTTTAAGTCATAAGGCGTCATTTCAACGCGAACTTTATCGCCGGTTAGGATGCGGATGTAGTTTTTACGCATTCGGCCAGATATATGTGCAGTAATTGTGTGACCGTTTTCTAGTTTAACTCGAAACATAGTGTTGGGCAGTGTTTCGACCACAACGCCTTCGAGCTCAATGTTATCTTCTTTTGCCATTTGTTTGTCCAGTTATTAACAAGTAGCCGCATTATACTGAATTTTTTAGAAAAATTAACTAGTTAATGAAATTGGAGCTTATTTTTTAAGCTAGAGTCTAGTTGTTTTCCAGTGCATCGAGATAACGTTCAGCATCTAAAGCAGCCATACAGCCAGTTCCCGCTGAAGTGACTGCTTGGCGGTAGGTGTAGTCAATAACGTCCCCAGCAGCAAAAACTCCCTCAACGCTTGTAGCAGTAGCATTAGGGTCAAAGCCACCTTTAACTGAAATATAACCACCTTTAAGCTCAAGCTGCTCAGCAAAAATAGCAGTATTAGGGCTATGGCCAATCGCAATAAAAACGCCTTTGGTTGCAATTTCTTTTGCTTCCCCTGAGTTGACGTCTTTGATTCGAACTCCTGTTACACCAGTATCATCACCTAGAACTTCGTCAAGCACGTGATTCCATTCAATGGTTACATTGCCTTCTTTGGCGCGTTTAATAAGTTTATTTGCCAAGATTTTCTCTGAGCGAAATTGGTCGCGTCGATGTACAACAGTGGCATGTTTAGCAATATTAGAAAGGTAGAGGGCTTCTTCAACGGCGGTATTACCACCACCAATAACAACGACGTCTTCCCCTTTGTAAAAAAAGCCATCGCAAGTTGCGCAGGCAGAAACACCACGACCTTTAAAAGCTTCTTCAGAGTCAAGGCCAAGGTACTTGGCGCTAGCACCAGTAGCAATGATAAGTGCATCACACGTGTAAGTACCACTGTCACCGTTTAGCTGCAAAGGGCGGGTGGAGAAATCTACGGAGTTAATGTGATCAAATATAACCTGTGTTTCAAAGCGTTCGGCGTGTTGCAGCATACGCTGCATAAGCTCAGGACCTTGCACGCCTTTGTCATCGCCAGGCCAATTATCAACATCTGTGGTTGTCATCAGTTGACCACCTTGTTCAATGCCTGTAATGAGCACAGGATCTAAATTGGCTCTAGCAGCATAGACAGCGGCTGTATAGCCTGCAGGACCTGAGCCTAAGATAATCAGCTTGTGGTGTTTCGTATCAGTCATTGTTTGTTCCTTTATTGATCGGGGTGCTGGTTTATAAGTCTGCAATTCTAAAGAAAAAAATGGTATATTACGAGCGCTGTTTTATAAGGGCAAATTTATCAATAACGATGGAAACTATGATGGCTGAGAAAGGGAAAGTAATATCAAAAAGCGCTAAACACCGTTTACAAGAAGGTGGGTTAATTCTCGTCATTTGTGTAGCATTATTTTTGCTATTGTCGTTGGCGACTTATCATGACGCTGATACGAGTTGGTCGGTACAGATTAGTGCTAATAATGTGGCAAATTCTGGGGGTAAGGTTGGTGCTTGGTTTGCTGATATCTTACTTTACTTTTTTGGCTACTTGGCCTACTTGTTTCCTTTTCTACTAGCTGGTTTTGCATGGTTGGCACTTAAGCATCAAGCTGAAGAGCTTGACCATAAGCGTGTGGCACAATTGCTACGTTTTTTAGGCTTTATTCTATTTTTAGTAGGTGGCAGTGGTTTATTGGAGCTATCAGTTACCGGTAAGTGGGGGGTGCCATTAAGTTCTGGTGGGGTTATTGGAGCGACGATCGCGCCTTTGTTTGTCGGTATGTTTAACCTCGTTGGGGCAAGCCTTTTATTGGCTGCTTTGTTGCTTGTCGGGGTAACGCTAATGTTTGGTGTTTCTTGGATTAATGTTGTTGTGCTTACTACAAAACATGGTTGGGAAAACGTACAACAAGCTTTACAAGCACGACAAGAACGCCGTGAGCTTGCTGCTTCACAGCAACCTACCATTATTCAGCCACCATCTGGAGAAAGTGAGCCAGAAGAACTTCTTTCAAGCGTACTGCCTCAGCAAAAAACACTACCAGTAGTTGAAGCGGCAAAACCGATCAAAAAGCCAAAGCCAAAAAAGAAAAAAGTTCAGCAGGTGTTACGTGAGGTTGATTCAACAGCAGGAGCTGATTTAAGTCGTGATAAAAAAGGCGATGTCCCTAGTGTTGACTTACTTGATCAGCCAACTAAAAAACAGCAGCTTGGTTTCAGTGCTGAGGAGATTGAAACTTTATCGCGTAACGTTGAGATGCGTTTAGAAGAATTTGGTTTTGTTGTGAAAGTGGTTGCTGTTTATCCGGGGCCAGTGGTGACTCGGTTTGAGCTAGAGTTAGCGCCTGGGATGAAGGCGAGTAAGATTACAGCCTTATCGAAAGATTTAGCCCGGTCTTTATCTGCACCTAGTGTGCGAGTAGTTGAGGTAATACCTGGTAAGGCTGTGATTGGTTTGGAGATTCCTAACCAGAATCGTGATGTGGTACGTCTGCGAGAAATTTTGCAAGCCTCACCTTACCAACAGGCCACTTCACCATTGAGTCTTGGTTTGGGTAAAGACATTGCTGGCCACCCTGTGGTGATGGATGTGGCTAAGATGCCACACTTACTTGTTGCAGGGACCACGGGGGCGGGTAAGTCAGTCAGTATTAATGCAATGATTTTAAGTATTCTACTGCGTGCGACACCAGAAGAAGTGCGCTTAATTATGATTGACCCTAAGATGCTTGAACTATCTATTTATGAGGGTATTCCACACTTATTGGCGCCAGTAGTAACGGATATGAAAGAGGCAGCCAATGCACTACGTTGGTGTGTAGCTGAGATGGATAGACGTTATCGGTTAATGGCAGCAATGAGTGTGCGTAACTTGGCAAGTTTTAATGCCAAAGTATCAGAAGCCATTAAGGCGGGTAAGCCAATTAAAGATCCTTTTTACGTTGCAGTTGATCCTGAGGCAGAAGTTCCTACCCTTGAGCCATTGCCAAAGATCGTTGTTATCGTTGATGAACTGGCTGATATGATGATGGTGGTGGGCAAGAAAGTAGAGCAGCTGATTGCCCGTATTGCTCAAAAAGCACGGGCGGCTGGTATTCATATGATCTTAGCAACACAGCGTCCCTCTGTAGATGTCATTACAGGCTTAATTAAAGCCAATGTCCCTTGTCGTATTGCCTTTAATGTTTCTTCGCGAGTGGATTCTCGTACTATTCTCGATCAGCAAGGCGCAGAGAATTTATTAGGACACGGTGATATGCTTTATTTGCCGCCCGGTACCAGCTTGCCTATGCGAGTACACGGTGCATTTGTAGCTGATGAAGAGGTACTTCGGGTTGTAGCTGCTTGGAAGTCACGTGGTGAACCGGCTTATTTAGAAGCGGTTACTGAAGGTGGGGATGCTGTAAAAGAAAGCACACCTGGTTTAAAGTTTGACGATGACGAGGATGATGCGGAGCAAGACCCACTCTACGATAAAGCGGTTGCAATTGTGGCTGAGTCGCGTCGAGCTTCAATTTCTTCAATCCAACGACGTTTAAAGATTGGTTATAATCGAGCGGCGCGTATGGTCGAAGCCATGGAAGAGGCAGGTGTAGTGAGTGCGATGGAAAGTAACGGCTCTCGTGAAGTATTAATTCCGCCACCTCCAAAGGAATAATTGTAATGAAACAACGACTAAGCTTATTTCTAGTACTTTTTTTATTGCCACTGATTACTTGTGCTAATACTGCGAACGTATTAAATACACGGTTAGCAAATCTCAATACTTACAGCGCTCACTTTAAACAGCTTGTTTATAGCGAAGACGGTGACCTATTGCAAAAAACTAGCGGCGAAGTTGCTATTGAACGGCCAGGTAAATTTCGCTGGGTTACTCAAACGCCTATGCGGCAGGTTATTGTGAGTAATGGTAAGTTACTTTGGGTGTATGAACCTGATTTAGAGCAAGTGACAATACGTCGATTACAGCAGAATTTAGGGCAAACTCCATTGCTATTGCTCACAACCAAAGATGTAATCTTGCAAAAACAATTTGCTGTTAAATCGCTTTCAGCCAGTCAAGGCATGCAGCGTTATCAGTTAATTCCTAAATCAACTCAAGATGGCTTTAAGCGAATAGTGCTTGGATTTAACGGTGATAAATTAAGTTATTTAGAGCTAAATAATCAGCTTAACCAAACAACAAAGATTAATTTTTCAAAAGTTGTTCTTAATCATAAGTTAGCTAATAAACTCTTTTCTTTTAGTCCTCCTAAAGGTGTAGATGTTGTTAATACAGTGAAACAAGCGCAATGACGGAGTTAGTGACAACGCCACTTGCGGCACGTATGCGCCCTAAATCAATAGCAGGTTTTGTTGGGCAGCAGCATTTGTTAGGTGAAGGAAAACCTTTGCGCTTGGCCTTTGAGCAGGGCGTATTGCATTCGTTAGTCTTTTGGGGTCCGCCTGGTACGGGTAAAACAACGCTAGCTAAACTGTTAGCGCAAGTAACACAAGCACACTTTGAAACACTGTCAGCTGTGTTGGCTGGTGTTAAAGATATTCGAGCAGTGATAGAGCGTGCACAGCTTCGCCAACAAGCACAAGGTCAAGCAACGATCTTATTTGTTGATGAAGTGCACCGCTTTAACAAAGCGCAGCAAGATGCTTTTTTGCCTTTTGTTGAAGATGGTACGATTACCTTTATTGGCGCAACGACAGAGAACCCTTCTTTCGAGCTTAACAACGCATTATTATCAAGGGTTCGAGTGTATGTGTTAAAGCCTTTGCTTGAAGCTGATCTACTAGAATTGTTTGAGCACGTGTTAGCGGATAAACCGCAAGGTTATGGTGAGCAGTCAATCGAAATAGCCACGCCCGTACGCAAGTTGTTGGTGGCTGCCGCGGATGGTGATGCGCGTAGTCTGCTAAACCTTATCGAAAGAAGTATTGACTTTGCGAAGCAGGATGATGCAGGTTTAGTCGTTGATGAAATAATTGCAAAAGAAGTTATTGGTCAGGGAGCTAGACGCTTTGATAAACAAGGCGAGGCTTTTTATGACTTGATTTCAGCATTGCATAAGTCAGTGAGAGGTTCCAATCCTGATGCGGCACTGTATTGGTTTGCACGTATGATCGATGGTGGTTGTGATCCACTCTACATCGCTAGACGAGTGGTGCGTATGGCAAGCGAAGATATTGGTAATGCTGACCCAAGGGCGTTTCAGTTAGCCTTACAAGCTTGGGAGGTGCAAGAACGGTTGGGCTCGCCTGAGGGTGAGTTGGCCATTGCTCAGGCTATAGTTTATTTATCTTGTGCAGCAAAAAGTAATGCCGTTTACACGGCTTATTCAAAAGCTCTTCAAGACGCTAAACAGCATGGTTCATTAGAGGTTCCTTATCACTTGCGTAATGCACCAACTAAGTTGATGAAACAGCTTGGTTATGCAAAGCATTACCGTTATGCTCATGATGAGCCTGAGGGTTATGCTGCAGGGGAAGACTACTTTCCAGAGGAGCTTGGACAGCCTAACTATTATGAACCTGTTGCGAGAGGCTTGGAGCTAAAGATAAAAGAAAAGCTAAGCTACTTAGCCAGTTTAGACCACCAAGCAAAAAAGGAAAAAGGTTAATGTTTGGATTGAAGAATTTAATCATTATCGGAGTGGGGGGTGCTTTTGGCGCAATTTGCCGCTTCTTGTTTTCCGAATTTATTCATTTGTTTTTTGATCGTTTTTTTCCAGTAGGGATACTGTTGACGAACATCGTTGGTTCGTTATTAATGGGCTTTTTAGCAATTATCTTATTCGAGCGCGTGCCGCACGCGGCTGAATTGCGCAGCTTGATTTTAATTGGTTTTTTGGGCGCCTTTACTACGTTTTCAACTTTTTCGTTAGATACAATTAAGTTGATGCAAGGGGAGCATTGGGTTGCTGCCGGTTCTAATGTCATATTAAGTGTTATCTTATGTGTTGGCGCTGCCGGTGCTGGGGTTTATTTTGGAAGATTGGTTGGATAGAACATGTTAGAGAGTAAGCGTATTGTAAAAGACTTAGAAGGCGTTGCGAAGGCATTAGCGACTCGTGGTTTTGAATTTGATGTGGCCCAGTTTCAGGATTGGGAGCTAGAGCGTAAACGTTTGCAGACTTGTTTAGAGGAATTGCAAAATGAGCGTAACGTTAAGTCCAAGGCGATAGGGCAGGCCAAGGCAAAAGGCGAAGATATACAGCCTTATCGAGAGGCGGTGAGCAAAGTTAACGTCGAGTTAAAAAAAATTGAGGCTCAATTTGATGAGCTACAAGCAAAGCGCAATAGTTTGCTAGCTTCATTGCCTAACCTTCCTCACGAATCAGTACCTGTTGGTAAGGATGAGTCAGATAATGAGGAAGTGCGTCGTTGGGGAGAACCTAGGCAGTTTAGCTTTACACCGAAGGATCACGTTGATCTAGGTGAGGCGCTTGATGGTATTGATTTTGAAATGGCTAGTAAACTTAGCGGTTCACGTTTTGTGGTTATGCGAGGTGCAGTAGCCAAGCTCCATAGAGCATTAACGCAATTTATGCTAGAGCTTCATACTCATGAGCATGGCTATCAAGAGCTTTATGTGCCGTACTTAGTTAATCGTGATAGTTTATTTGGCACTGGGCAGCTTCCCAAATTTGAGGAAGACTTATTTCATACCACTAGTGATAATCGGTTGGCACTAATTTCAACAGCAGAAATTCCAGTAACTAACTTAGTACGTGATGAGATTCTCACTGCTGAGGAGTTACCATTAAAATTTACTACGCATACACCTTGCTTTCGTAGTGAGGCGGGGTCTTACGGTAAAGACACTCGTGGTATGATTAGACAACATCAGTTTGAGAAAGTGGAAATGGTTCAGGTTGTACGTCCAGAAAACTCTTATCAGGCTTTAGAGGAGCTCACTTCACATGCAGAGAAAGTTTTACAATTACTAGAGTTGCCTTATCGAGTAATGGCTTTGTGCACAGGTGATATTGGTTTTTCTGCAGCAAAAACTTATGACCTTGAGGTTTGGATTCCTTCACAAAACTGTTATCGAGAAATTTCTTCTTGTAGTAACTTTGAGGACTTTCAGGCACGTCGTATGCAAGCACGTTGGCGTAATCCTAGTACTAAGAAAACAGAGCTTGTACATACTTTAAATGGCTCTGGTCTGGCCGTAGGGCGAACCCTAGTTGCGGTATTAGAAAACTATCAAACTGAATCTGGAGAGATAGAGGTACCTAATATGTTGCAACCCTTTATGGGTGGTTTGACTGTTATTCGGTAGAGCGAGTAGCCCGGGTTGAAAGCACGTAGTGCTTGATAACCCGGGGATGGGGTTGGCTTTGTCCCCGGATTTTCAAACGCTTCGCGTTTTCAATCCGGGCTACCTTAATATTAATCCCGCCCTGAAAAGAGCCCAAGGATTTGTAGTAGGCTGATGAAGATATTAAACAAAGAGATGTAAAGTGTCACTGTTGCCATAATGTAGCTAGTCTCACCGCCACGAATAATGGCGCTGGTTTGCATCAAGATAATTCCAGAGCATAGCAAAATAAAAGCACCAGAGACCACGATAGCTAAAGCAGGGATATGCAAGAAAATATTAGCCAGGCCTAATAGAAAAGCGCCAATAATGGCTACGGTAATAAAGCCACCAAGGTAGCTAAAATCTTTCCTACTCACAATCGCATAGGCAGATAGCGCAAAGAAAATTAATCCTGTTGACCCGAGTGCCGTCATAACGATCTGACTACCATTAACGTACATGTGTAGATAGAGGTTGATGATCGGGCCTAGTGTGACTCCCATAAAGCCAGTAAGCAAGAAGACAAAGACTAGTCCCAGAGTAGAGCGACGCTGCCAGCTAGTTGCCATAAGCAAGCCAAAATAACCTACTAAAACGATAATAGGGTTTAGCGGTGGAATATTGGCAGCTAAAGCCCAAGCAGCCGTCAAGCCACTAAAAACTAGCGTAGCGCCCAGTAACAAATAGGTTTTCATTAGTAGGCGGTTAGTTGATAGAGCAGACTGGGAAAGTGTGCTGGTGGTTTGATTGAGCTGTTGCATAAGCACCTCTTAGGTTCAAATAAGTAAGCTATTATATTGGGTCAAATACTCATCATTCAAGCCTTTTTGCGGGGAAAAGTCGTAATAAAAACTTCCACTTAAGGTGAGTTTCGGGTATTCTTCCGGGCTCAATTTGGAGAGATGGCAGAGCGGTTGAATGCGGCGGTCTTGAAAACCGTTGAGTCTGCAAAGGCTCCGGGGGTTCGAATCCCTCTCTCTCCGATTTCTGCTTCGATATTTCCCTTATCACTTTGTTACCGATTTTTCGGGGAAGAGCCCTTCTTTATTGTTCAGAGCTGCAGAACGGGTAGCACGAATCGAGCTGTAGCCCAGATTGAAAATGCGAAGTATTTAATAATCCGGGGTTAAGGCACACTTAGTCCCGGATTTTCACTTCGTTCAATCCGGCTACGCGCTCTTCTCACTTTACTACGGTTTTTTTTGGCTGGGCCCACATTAGCTATTTTCAGATTTAACTTCATTAATCAAGTAAAAGCTACTCTAATCCTTGCGATATTTTTCTTGTAAGATATCTCGCAATAATAAAAAGGCGGCTCTTTCAATAAACCAGCTTACAGACCGCGTCATTTTGCATTTTTTGACCATCATTAGTGGTTTGTAACACCTTAACTGAAAGAGTTTTTTGACACAAAAGATAGCAACAACTGTGGGGGTGTGGGCTATGCAAATAACACAAGAACAAGCAAAATCAGCTTATTATGAATTGGAAGACATTGGCGAAACGGATCAGAGGCTCGATAAGCTTGTTGGCTATTACGATAAGCTTTTAACAAACTTAGAAGCTAGAGACCCTAGAGCTAATGAAGCTGATTGGGATAGGTTTGGGCGTAGGATTTGTTTTTCTTTAGCATTGGTGAAGGCGCATCGACAGTATGAGCAAAACCTAGAGCCCGGGCATAGCAGTGGTTATGCTTCCTTTGTTTTTGAAGATATCAATCACCATTCGATAAATAACGCCTGTGCGTTAGTTCCTTATAATCAAAGAGGGGCGCTCCGTCCCAACTCCTTTTTTATGTTGCTGTTATTGCAGGGTGAAAGTGTTGGCTTTAAAACGGCTATTGATCTCTTTTTAAGAGAAGGGCGGCAGCAGTGCACTAGCTTGCAACGCTATTTGGAACTTCGTTCTTACTTTGGTTATGGCAGTAGTTCTTCTTTTAGAGAACAAGTTTGCTTGGCTGTAAATGCTTTTGCTAAAAAGTATTACAAACAAAGCTTAATTCAAGATATTTTCAATAAACTCAGACGTAAACCAGTCTTTATTCAATTAGTTGCTTGCTCGGGCGTGGAGGAACTCTGTGCTTGGTTTGAGAAACAGCACCCCTTAATAGGAGTGGTTAGCCCTGAAGAAATTAAGTTTATTAAAAGAGAGAAGTTTGCGAAGAAATATGAAACTGATTTTTTACGTTACTACTGCAATGGGGGCTTTGTTCGTGATCTTGCTGTTGCAAGCATGCTTGGAGAATTTCGCGACTACTTTCTTATAGATGGGGAAGGTGGCCGGACGGAATTTAACCCTGCTTTAACTACGGTGGCTGAAGTAAAGCATTTTTTACCAGACTGTTTTGAACTAGTAAGTGATGACTTAATCGAAGCAGCAATAAATCGTGTTCGGGAGTTACAGCTGGATAAGCTAGCTACCAAGCTCATTGATGGTGATAGGAATAGGTTGTTAGTCTGCTTGGCCTTAGCAGTTGATAGCTGTGATTTAAAAGCATTATTGCTTACGTCAAATGAACTGGATGGGGCATTCCTTAGCTCACTTTCTGAAGGTGAAGTTAAGGTGTTTTTGGGTAAACTAAGGCATGAAGTGCAACAAAAATTAGGGTGGAGAGGGGTACAGCAAAGCTTATTAGCTTTGTGCGATAAAGAAACCATGCAATCAGAAGAATTTAGTATCCGTTCAATATCAGCATGATTTGAAAATAATTCAAAAAGTTCTTGACAGCTTTTTCGTGCAAATTTGGAAATTTTATATTGGAATCATCGTGTGTCATAAAAGCATGATGTGCGCTCTATAACAACGCTGTATGCTCGGATTATTTTTTCATCGATCAGGTTCATGGCTTAAAAATAATTTCAGCAGTACGGCCATCTGTGTGGGGAAAATTTACCTTTTCAAACCCGTGGTATACTCTTCCTATGAAAAAACAACCTGACAAATCAGTTTTAGCCGATCTCATTGAGAGATTTAATAATACTGTTACACCAACAGCACTAGAAACAGATTTTAGCAATGTATGTGAAAGTCAGGCTGAGAAAATCATAAAGCTAGAAGACAAGGTGCAATCGTTAAATAACGCATTAAATAAATATAAAGGTGAGCAAGGAAAGCCTAATGTTAGAAAGCAAACGCGCGCTAACAAGGACAAGGATCATTCCTCCGAGAAGGATAGAAAAGGAAATAAAACCAATAAAACTAGAAAGCCAAAATCTAGTAAAAAAAATCTCGAAGTCTCTAATACAGTGACACTAACAATTAATCCAGATTCGTTGCCCAGCGATGCTGTGCCAAATGGCTCTAAGAAAACACTTATCCAGGATATAAAAATTGCTGCTAATAACACTCTTTTTTTCTGAAAACTACCCAAAATTTAAATCAGCAAAATAATGCTGAAATATTGTGTAAAAATGACTATGCTTTGTCTTTTTAACAAGACTAACGAGATGAGTATAAATGTTAAACTTCGCCGATTACGCTGCCCCTCTTTTTTCAAAATTAACTGGGAAAGTTGTTTTAAAAAAATCTATCGACGATTGTAGGAAAGCTATTAACTGAAGGTAGTTGTAAGTTGTTCAGTTCATCAAAAGATAACAATGAGTATAAAAAGATGATTCGTACACTTACCGGTGAAAATAAAAGCACCGATTTAGATCCAATAAAAACAAATGATGTATTGCTAGAACAGAGCTGTGAAAAACTTTCACACGCCAGTAAAATTGATGTTCTTCATGATCCTTCTGATATTAGAAAGCCACATAGCAAGCAAACTGAAAATCTAGGTAAAGTAAGGAGTCTGGACGGGGATATTATCAATGGTTACAGCACGCATAACGCAGTTGCATTAGTACCTGGTGATAAGGCTGTGCATCTACTATCGCATGTAAGCTACAGCAATAAAGACCCTAAGTTTTTAAAAGCTGAGCATATTAAGAAAATAGAGGCTGGAAAGCCATTTGAGGGAGATAAAGAGGCCAAGAGTCTTTATGAATCTGGTGATTACTTTAATAAAAAGCTGCTGTCTATTCGTGAAATAGAAAAAATAGGAATCTGCCTAAAATCAAAGAATGAAGATGCAACCATTACCCATATTCTAGATAGAGAGTTTGATGATAATGACTATCTCTCACTAATTGATACAAACCTAGATCAAGACTTTATTATTCGCTCAAAAATAACAAGAACAATAGAAGGTAGAGGTGATGATGGTAAAAAGCTTAAGCTGATTAACGCTGATTTTGATGCTCAAGGCGAAAAGCAATTCCAAAAGTTAACAGTTGGAAAGAATTGCGTACAAGACGGAAAAATAACTATTTATTTTGGAGAGTTTGAGAACATCAATGCAATTAAAATCCAAATTACAGGCAGAGATGGTAGGAGAATTTTTAAGAATGACATGCTGCTATTAACTAATAAAAAAGTAACGACTTTTGATGAGGCGTATGAGGTATACATAGCCTATCTATCTCGTGCGAAAATTGAATATGTTTTTAAATTTCTCAAGGAAGGACTAGGCTGGGAAAATATGCAGATAAAAAATTTTAAAGGGATACAAAATCTACTGGCTGTATGTTTTTATGTGGCCTCATATTTGTATGAGATAGGTAAGGAAAAAGCTTATGACGATTACGCAATTATGCTAGCTAAATTAGGAGATGGTAAGGGCAAGGTGACACGACACTTTATTGCGAAGGGTATTAGAAAACTTCTAACGTATCACTTAGTAGAGCAATTTTTTAAAGAAAATAGTGTTTCTCAAGAAGAACAAAAAGAATTATCGAATTCAGTTCAGGTAGGGAGATAACAATTTTGGGTAGTTCTCAGTTTTTTTGCGCCAACAATATTACTCCCCTTCTGAAAACAAACACTATACAGCACCTCTGCCAACTGGTTATGAGGGCCAGTTCGGCCCTACTATTAAAAGCTGGACAAGCTTCCTAAATACTCAAGGTGGTATGACGCTAGAAAGCCTTGAGACATTTTATAAAACCGCCAACATAGATATTAGTAAATCAACCATCCATAGCTTCACAATTAAAACACCTACGATACTTGAGCCCGAGAAGGTAGAAGTTGTGAAGGCAGGTTTACAATCCACGAACTACCAGCACCTAGATGACACCAACGCTAGAGAGGATGGGAAAAACCGTTATGTTAATGTATTGGGTAATGAGTATTATTCAGCTTACTTTACGCTGACCAGTAAAAGTCGATTAAGCGTCATTGAAATGTTAAGCAAAGACCACTTTGGGTTCACATTAAATGAGGCCGCTTTTAATTTACTGGCTACTATGAACTTACCCCACAAGGTAATCGAAAGCTTAAAGGTATTTCACTCATCGACTATCTTAAACAGTAAGGAGCTGGAAGTTATTCTTGATAAGGTATTAGGTGATAAAAAATTTCCAAAATATAGAAAGCTGATTACTGATGCGGCAGCTATCTCAACATATAGAAAGCTGAAAACTACCCAAAATTTAAATCAGCAAAATAATGCTGAAATATTGTGTAAAAATGACTATGCTTTGTCTTTTTAACAAGACTAACGAGATGAGTATAAATGTTAAACTTCGCCGATTACGCTGCCCCTCTTTTTTTAAAATTAACTGGGAAAGTTGTTTTAAAAAAATCTATCGACGATTGTAGGAAAGCTATTAACTGAAGGTAGTTGTAAGTTGTTCAGTTCATCAAAAGATAACAATGAGTATAAAAAGATGATTCGTACACTTACCGGTGAAAATAAAAGCACCGATTTAGATCCAATAAAAACAAATGATGTATTGCTAGAACAGAGCTGTGAAAAACTTTCACACGCCAGTAAAATTGATGTTCTTCATGATCCTTCTGATATTAGAAAGCCACATAGCAAGCAAACTGAAAATCTAGGTAAAGTAAGGAGTCTGGACGGGGATATTATCAATGGTTACAGCACGCATAACGCAGTTGCATTAGTACCTGGTGATAAGGCTGTGCATCTACTATCGCATGTAAGCTACAGCAATAAAGACCCTAAGTTTTTAAAAGCTGAGCATATTAAGAAAATAGAGGCTGGAAAGCCATTTGAGGGAGATAAAGAGGCCAAGAGTCTTTATGAATCTGGTGATTACTTTAATAAAAAGCTGCTGTCTATTCGTGAAATAGAAAAAATAGGAATCTGCCTAAAATCAAAGAATGAAGATGCAACCATTACCCATATTCTAGATAGAGAGTTTGATGATAATGACTATCTCTCACTAATTGATACAAACCTAGATCAAGACTTTATTATTCGCTCAAAAATAACAAGAACAATAGAAGGTAGAGGTGATGATGGTAAAAAGCTTAAGCTGATTAACGCTGATTTTGATGCTCAAGGCGAAAAGCAATTCCAAAAGTTAACAGTTGGAAAGAATTGCGTACAAGACGGAAAAATAACTATTTATTTTGGAGAGTTTGAGAACATCAATGCAATTAAAATCCAAATTACAGGCAGAGATGGTAGGAGAATTTTTAAGAATGACATGCTGCTATTAACTAATAAAAAAGTAACGACTTTTGATGAGGCGTATGAGGTATACATAGCCTATCTATCTCGTGCGAAAATTGAATATGTTTTTAAATTTCTCAAGGAAGGACTAGGCTGGGAAAATATGCAGATAAAAAATTTTAAAGGGATACAAAATCTACTGGCTGTATGTTTTTATGTGGCCTCATATTTGTATGAGATAGGTAAGGAAAAAGCTTATGACGATTACGCAATTATGCTAGCTAAATTAGGAGATGGTAAGGGCAAGGTGACACGACACTTTATTGCGAAGGGTATTAGAAAACTTCTAACGTATCACTT
Organism: Gammaproteobacteria bacterium; assembly: GCA_965196985.1. Classification (GTDB taxonomy): domain Bacteria; phylum Pseudomonadota; class Gammaproteobacteria; order UBA12402; family UBA12402; genus 2-12-FULL-35-23. The sequence goes on from CBDALO010000019.1 coordinate 91,142, forward strand.
AGTAGAGCAATTTTTTAAAGAAAATAGTGTTTCTCAAGAAGAACAAAAAGAATTATCGAATTCAGTTCAGGTAGGGAGATAACAATTTTGGGTAGTTCTCAGTAGAAAGAGTCCTTATGCGATAGAAACACTCATTACCGATGATGCGCCACAGTTTAAGCTCATTACTGAATCACTCGCCTTGTGCTGGGTTCATGAGGGTAGGCATTATAAAAAGCTGACGCCAATTTTTAAGAAGCACCAAGACTCTGTTGACAGGGGTGCTGCCTCTATATAATGTAGGCTATATTGCTGCTGGCACGCCAAAATCATTGACCTTCTCCCAAAACTGATCCCATCTGCCTTTAGTCTTTACTAGTGTTCTCAAGCATAAAACGATTTTCATTCCCTTGTCTTTCCAGCGCATTCCTGATCCGCCTAATCTTTGTTTAACAATTGTTTTACATGCTGCTTCAGTGACGCCAGAGCCAATTGGTGCATTCTGCTTAATCAAATTATGATACGACATTCGCTTTTCTTTAATATTATTTTCAAAATACGTAATTGTTCCTTCTAGCTTTTCTCTAAGCGATTTATTCAGTTTTTTATTTAGATGCTCTTTAAGCTCAGCAAGTATTCTACCTGCCGCACCTTTCTTGTGCTTTAAGTCATGACATCTCTCTTCGAGCCAAACATCACGCTCATCTCTTTCAGATTTTTTGGTAAATACTGCCTTTGATGCTTCGCCGAGATATTCAGTTGCATGCCAAAAATCTAAAATTTGCGTATCAGTATGTTTTTTTAGAAATGGCCAATTATTTTTTGCTCCATCAGCAACGCCAATTGTTTTAGCATCAGGGTAATATTTCTTTTTCAGCTTTATTTCCTTTTCAAGCCTATTAAAGAATTCATCTTTTCCATATTCTGGTGATGCTGCAACGTAGGTTGTGTGCAGGCGTGCACCATGCTTATCATACATGGAAATAGTTCCAACCATGCTCTCTCTATAACCATCATCAACGGTGAGAACATATGCACCATCTAAGCTAATACTTAGCATCTCAATGCCTGCATCAAGCTTTGGCTCTTCATATTCCCACTCAGCCTCTTTGGCTTGTGCAATACCGCCAACAAAATCAGTTGCCCGTTGCAAGTATGAATGTGAGATTTTACGGTTATGATTGACCTTGAGATCATCAATAACACTAGGAGCAGGTAAGTTTGAGTATTTATGTGAGATTATTTTTGCAAATCGCGGTGTTGATCCTTGGATAATTCTAGCCTTATCTTCTAAAGGACAAAAGATCTTCCCGCCTTTAGAGGTTTGATAAACATAACGCTTAACTCGAGCAACTCCATAAGGCGTTTGGTAATTTGCTTCATCTCTACTTCGTGCTGTTAGCTTTATTTTTCCAACATGGATAGGAGAGCCATCTGCATCAAACTTACTTAAAGCTTTTTCAGTGGCTAATGTTCCAACCTCATTAAGGCCGTCAAGAATTGCATCCTCACATTCAAGCATGGATCCTTTTAGTGGAAGCTTGAGCTCAATAGTTAATTCATTATTTTCATCAGAGAGAATTCTAGCTAACATCCAAACACCATCCGTAATCAAGTTAAAGTGTATATTATGCTATATTTTCTACATTATATAAAGGCAGCACCCCTGTTGACAGCTTCTTGGATAGGTTTTGGGATTATTATCATAAGCTCATTGAATATAAAAAGAACCCAGGGCAAGATGAGATAGATAAGCTATCCAATGAGTTTACTGAGTTATTCTCAACAATCACTGGCTACGAGAAACTAGATAAACAAATTGAGCTCACCTTAAAAAAGAAAAGGCAGCTATTGTTAGTGCTGGAAAAGCCAGAGCTTCCTCTACATAACAATCCAGCAGAGTTGATGGCTCGGAAGCAGGCTAGAATGCGCGATGTACACCTTCATACTATGAGTGAAGAAGGAACGAAAGCTAAAGATACAATGGTTACAATTACTGAGACATGTAAAAAGCTAGCAGTTAATGTCTTCGATTATATATATGACAGAATTACAAAAAACTATTCTATGCCTTCGCTAGCGGAATTAATTACCATCCGCTCATCACAGGCGCAGTAAACTAAAGAGAGCGCAGCATGAGCATCATGCTGAAATAAGACGGATACAGAATTTAAGCGTTTAACTGGGTTGAGCCAGCTGGCTTCCCTGGAGGTTGGGCTGGCGTTAAGTCAAAAGCAAATACTTTGATTTGGAAGATAGAGAAGAACACGGTAAAGGCGGCTTATAATGAATTGAGTGAACTAGCAACCGACTACCAACTGTTCGAAGTTGCTGCTGAATTTTATCAGCCCCAAGTTGCTGAGCTTGAAGCAAAAGGGAAAGAAGCCACTTATAAAAACTGGCATGACTTAAGTTTAAAGCTTTGCTTTTCACTGGCTTTGACTAAGGCGTTTTATTTCTATCAAGGGCGCCCTAAAAAAAGAATTTGTTCGGAGTACAAGCGATTTGTCCTAGAGCGAGCTGAGCAGCACTCATTAGTTGAACTATGTCGCTTGGTTACAGCTCAAGGCGGTCGTTTGCGTAAAGATTCTTTTTTTATCGCTTTATTAGAAAACCAAGGCAGTATTGGTTTTGATGCTGTTTTGGAGCCATTTCTTTGTGAAACTGATCTGCGTGATTGTATTTACAATCGACGCTATCTGCCACGTGGCGATGAGAGTATAACTGAGTTATTTAGCTCTCCTACCAAAGCAGCTCGAGATCGGATACAAAAAGCTGTGGCTGTGTTTGCTGATAAGCATACAAAGACTGCTGCTAATGAAGGTGAAGTTGAGGTGGAAATGTGTGTGATAAGAAGTGTAGGAGTAACTAGTCGGATTTAACTAAGTACGTAATTTGGTTTGACTCTACAACTTGTGCATGGAGGAGTAAGCCAGAGCTGCAGCTTTATCTGGCTGTATCAAGGTTGCAACATCGATGGCTATTTGCCGGGGTACTTTAAGGTTGAGTTACAAATAATAATAGAGGAGCAGTCCATGATTACAGAAGAAAAAGCTAGGCAAGTTTATAGCGAGTTGGTTGAGTGTAGTAGGCATCCCGAAGTTTCTAAGGCTAGAGGTATCGTTAGATATTATAGAGGTTTACTTAGGTCTTTCTCAGACCCAGAAGATGGCGCTCCCGGTGAAGAGGAGTGGGATAAGTTTGGACGGAGTGTTTGGTTTTCCTTAATCATGGTAACCGCTTTTTACATTTACAGTATAGACCGTAGCAAGTACCTTGTTAATCCGGAGTATAGGAGCTTTGTCTATTACCAAGCTGATAAACACACGCTAGGCAATCTATGTGAATTAATTTCTCACTATGGCGGTAAGTTGCACGAGAACTCTTTCTTTATTGAAGTGTTGGAGCAAGTGCGGTGTCGTGGAGCAGTAGCCTTAATTGAGAGGTTGCTAGATGAGGAAGGTTTGCGTAACTGTTTTGATCAACGTTTGTATTTGGAGGACACAGGTAGAAAGAGTGGTTTTTTAGAGTGCTCTCCCACCTATCTCTCTAGAGGTGAGGTGCTTACTGCTGCTAAGCACTTTGCTGATAGATATTCACAAAGAGGTTGTATTGCTCGTATTTATAAACAATATGAAACTGACCCTTCTTTTATTCAGAGAGTGGCTTGTGGAACTTTAGCTGCCCTAATCCCTTTCTTTAAAAGTAAAGACCACAATATTGGTTTGGTTGATGTTGCTGAGCTTGCTTTTATTGATAAAGCCTATTTCACTAGAGTTTATAAAGATAAGCTTATTCATTAGACCTTCTGCGAAACTAAATACTGGGCGAGCTTATGCTCGTTTGTAGTTTTAGAATCCGGCTTGAAGATTGAGAATCCCAGCAATAATATTAAATCTCATATTGTGTTTTCTGCGAAAATTCCTATACACCTCCCCAAGAATGCGGAATTTTTTAAATTTTGAGAATTGATGTTCAACCCTAATACGGATCTTGCTGTGATTACGGTTATCCACTTTTTGTTGAGTAGTTAATTTGCCGCCTTTGGGCTTTTTATGAGGTAAGTTAACCAAGGGGTCAGTATGTTGAATTCCTTGGTATCCTAGATCAGCATATTTTTCTGCTGGTGGCAGTGGGCTGCCACGTTGTCGGATCTTAATATCATGAACCCTCCCAGGCATTGTTTGAGAGACGTTGATTATTTTTCCGGATGTACTCATTGCTATCTCCACCTTTTGAGTATGTCTTTTCTTTTTACCAGAATAATAATCTTTACGTGGCTTCTTCTTTTTGGGGCGCTGAATAGGCTGCTCCGTTACATCCATTAATATAGCGCAAACCGCATCTTCTGTTAGGGTTCTGTCTTTTTTAATATGAATATGCTTGGCCACTAAGGGTTCTAAGCGTTTAAATAAGCGGCAGACATTACTGTCATCCAAACCAACAAAGTAACCTAAGAATTCATGTGTTACATAAGTGCGATAGTACATCATGAGAAGCAAAAGGCGATCATGGTGCGTGGTGAGTTTCGGGCGCCTTCCCAGCTTACTAAACTCATCATCAAGTGATGACTTCACTTGTTGGTGTATCGTTTCAAAATCATCAAGGGTCAAACCAGTTAACTTTTTAAAAATACGCGGGCGGTTACTGAGTTGCTGATAGCTTAATAGCATATGCCTTTCCATGAATGATTATTAATCAGGCAATTATAAGCAAATTTTAGCTAGTTTCTAGAACTGCCCTTAGTTACGCAGAAGGTCTATTATTGTAAACAACATGCCCGGCAAGTTGCTATAAGCTCGATGGATAATATTAGAGATCAGCTGCCAGAGTATTTTAGCTTAGCTGATGATAGCTTGCTTGCAAAAGGGATTGCTGCAGCCTATCAGTTAGAGTTTTATCGACTAGAAAATTTTCTTTTGAAAACTTTAAATGGTTTGCTAGGTCATATGATAGCGGCTATAGGGGGGGGGAGCGATAGTTTCGCAAGGATTCGTTTGCTACTGCAGCAGTCAAAACGATTTGGGGGGCTTGTTAAAAAAATAGAAGATAATGATTTTTCTAAGCTTTTGAGTATCGTTATCAAGCCTTTTGGGGATGTAAGTTATTGTGATGAAGTCCATGAGGCGCTTGCTGTTGAGTTAGCCATTGAGAATATGGCGCCTGAAAGCTTTTTTAAGAAAACGGGAATTCCTTTGGCAAGCATTGATGGAGGGTGGGCTAGTGTTAGAAAGTTATTGTTACTGTTTGCTAGGCAGCAAGAGATAGATTTAGCTTGCTACGCTTATAGCAAGCTGCGTAGTGTCAATGATGATGATTCAGCTAAAAGGCTCGAGTCAATGCTTGAATATTATGACGGCCGATTATGTAGTTTGCATAAACCAGATGCTAGCTATCAACACTGGCATGAGCTAAGAAAGCAGATATGCTTTTCACACGCTTTAGTAAAGGCCGCTTTGCGGTATGAAGAGGAGCGAGTCTTTATGGTGAAAGAAAACTATCTGCAGTATGTTTTTGAAGATTTTGAAGCACACTTCTTAGCTAATGCTTGCTGGTTGGTGAGCGAGGAAGGGGGGGAAACTTCGTAAGGATTCCTTTTTTATTCAATTACTAAAGAATGAAGACTTAATTGGTCTCACGGCAGTTTTTAAGCCATTCTTAGATGAAAGCGGATTGCGTGATTGTATAAAACAAAAACACTACCTTTATAATAATGGACGCCCTGGTTTACTTACTTCAGCAGCCCAGGGGGCTAGGGATAATATACGCAGGGCTGTAGAAAATTTTGCCAAGGACCATTTGCCAGAGGGTATGCTCGGGGCTGGAGAAGCAGTAGAGCTGCAGGCAAGATAGCTTAAAAGTTGCTTTGTCGCTTCAGGTGAAATTAGCTATAGGAAAGGTGAGGGTAATACAGTTAATTCATTTTGAGAGTGGTTGCTTATGATACTTGCAATGCAGGTTAATCCCTATAGAATACAGCGATTATTTCTAAGAGAATTACGAGACGATGATTAGGGTTATTCTGGTTGACGACCATCAAATTGTACGAGCTGGTATTAAGCGGATTCTAGCTGATAGTCGTGATATCAAAATCGTTGGCGAGGTTGGCAGCGGTGAAGAAGCTGTGCAGCTGGCGCGAACAGAGGAAATTGACGTTGTCTTGATGGATATTCATATGCCTGGGATTGGTGGCTTAGAAGCGACTCGCAAACTTGTTCACTATAACCCTCGTATTAAAGTGATTGTATTAACGGTAAGTGATGATGAGGTTTACCCTGTTCGCTTCCTTAAAAGTGGGGCGGTTGGTTATCTGACTAAAGACTGTGAGTCAGATGAAGTGATACAGGCAATAAAGCAAGTCTATCAGGGGCAGCGTTATCTGAGTGCTGAGATCGCTCAACAGTTAGCTTTAAAGCGCTTTGATAATCGTGATTCACCCTTTGATGCGCTTTCTGAGCGAGAGCTGCAAGTCATGTTAATGATTACCCGTGGTGAAAAGGTGCCAAAAATTGCTGAACAGCTACATTTAAGCACTAAGACTGTTAACACCTATCGCTATCGTATTTTTAAAAAGCTTGGTGTAAACAGTGATGTTGAAATGACCCACTTAGCATTGCGTTACGGGGTAATTGATAGCCAGCTTGATGGTGACGGTAAGCATGAGTGAGCAAGAGCAGCTCTTTGACTCTCAATCCTTTCTTAAACAAGCCACTCCTTTGCCAGGCGTTTACCAAATGCTTGGTAAAGACAGTAAGATACTCTATGTTGGTAAGGCAAAAAATTTAAAAAAGCGCCTAACTACTTATTTTAAAAAGAATATTTCTCCTAAAACGGCCTCGCTTGTTAAGCAGATTGTTCATATCGAGCTTATTATTACCGAAACTGAAGTAGAAGCATTAGTCTTAGAAAACAACTTAATCAAACAGCATAAACCTAAGTACAATATTTTATTCAGAGATGATAAGAGCTATCCCTATATTTATGCGGCAACCAAGCAGAGTTATCCTCGGTTGGATTTTTACCGTGGTGCTAAGCGTTTGCCAGGGAAGTACTTTGGCCCTTACCCTAGTGTGCATTCAGTGCGAGAAACGCTTAACTTATTACAAAAGGTCTTTCTGCTAAGGTCTTGTAATAATAGCTTTTTTTCTAATAGATCAAGGCCGTGTTTGCAGTATCAAATAAAGCGCTGTAGTGGTCCTTGCGTGGGCTTAATTAGTGAGCAGGCTTATCAAGCTGACTTTGCTAATGCGATTGCCTTTCTTGAGGGGAAAAGTGAGCAAGTGCAGCAAAGCTTACAGCAACGTATGGAGCAGGCTGCTGCAGAGCAGCAATACGAGATAGCAGCAAGGTATCGTGACCAGCTTGCTAGTTTGCGTAGTGTGCAAATGAAACAGCATGTTGAATCGGGTCAGCGTAATGTGGATTTGGTTGCTATTGCTATTAGCGCAGACTTGGTGTGTGTTTATTTGTTATTGGTACGGGATGGGCGGGTGCTGGGTAATAAAAGCTTTTATTTGAAGCTTAAACTTACCGAGTCTCCAGAGGAGTTGTTGGTGACATTTCTAACTCAGTATTATCTCAATGAAGCTGGCTTTATTCCTCCGCAAGTAGTCGTTGATCGTGAGCTAGTAGCTCGGCAAACTTTGATGACGGCTTTTACTGAAAAGCAACAACGTAAGGTACAGCTGCAGCTGCAGTCAGCGGTGAGAGGTGATACGGCAAAATGGTTAGCTATTGCCAAGCGAGGTGCTGAGCAGAACTTAATAACACGTTTATCAGCGAAGCAAAGCTTTGATAAGAAGTTTAATGCCTTAGCAAAAAGCTTACAGCTATCAGAGCTAAATAGAATTGAGTGCTTCGATATCAGTCATCATCGTGGAGAGGCAACGGTTGCTTCTTGTGTGATTTGTGAGCGTTCTGGGTTGCTTAATCAACAGTATCGACGCTTTAGCATTCAAGCTGCCAAAGCAAGCGATGACTATGCTGCAATGAAGGAAGCTTTATTGCGGCGCTATCAGCGCATAAAAAAAGAAGAAGGTATTTTGCCAGATTTAATTTTAGTTGATGGTGGTAAGGGGCAGCTTTCACAGGCATTGGCAGTGATGGAAGAGTTGCAATTAACGCAATTGCCTGTATTAGCTATTGCTAAAGGGCCTACTCGTAAGGCAGGTTTTGAGAGCTTATTTTTTAATACAAAAGAAAAACAGATTTTCTTGCAGCCTGACTCACCGGCATTGCATTTATTGCAATTGATTCGTGATGAAGCGCATCGCTTTGCTATTACTCACAATCGACAGAAGTTAAAAAAGTCTCGACAGTCCTCCTCTCTGGAATCTGTGGCGGGCGTGGGGGCTAAGCGTCGACAAGCCTTGTTGAAACACTTCGGTGGCTTGCAGCAGCTCTATCAAGCTAGTGTCACAGAAATTGCTAATGTACCAGGTGTGAGCAAGTCGCTTGCAGAAAAAATCTATGATGCTTTACATTGAGAGGCATTTCGTTAGCATAAGCAGCAACTATCAACAAACAGAAGGAAGGCATTTGTGAACTTACCTACCTGGTTAACATTATTGCGAATCTTTGTAATTCCTATTTTGGCGATTTTATTCTTTTTGCCGTGGTTTTGGGCCAAGGTAATTATGGTGACGCTTTATGTTGTAGCGGCTCTTACAGATGTGCTTGATGGCTACTTAGCAAGAAAGTGGCAGGTGACCTCCAAGTTTGGCGCTTTGCTTGATCCTATAGCTGATAAGGTCTTGCTGGCGACAGCGCTTATTTTAGTTGTTGGTGAAAAAGGTATGCCTTATGTAACAGTGCCGGTTTTATTGATTTTGGGAAGAGAGGTGGTTGTTTCTGGTTTACGAGAGTGGATGGCAGAGCAGGGTAATCGCGAAGCGGTTGCTGTTACCAAACTGGCTAAAATAAAAACAGTTACTCAAAACGTCGCAGCGATTTTGTTATTAGGTTGTGATGCGCATGTTTTAGACTGGCGTTCAGTAATTGCTTATTTAGCGCTCTATCTAGCAGCAATATTATCAATTTGGACGCTGGTTGATTATTTGCGAGCAGCTTGGAGTGAAGTGATTAGTTAAATCTGAAAAATGCCATCTTTGCCCGTTAGCTGTGTTGGGCCTGCGCTTCCAGTGCTCATGTACGTCTCTGTACACTCCGCGCTGGTTCTCGGCCCGCCTTGCTAACGAACAAATCTGACATTTTTCAGATTTAACTCAATAAAAAATCTAAGATTCTTTATTGCTAGTTAGCCTTTTGCTGGGAAATTTTTTCTGAATAATTTGCAATTTATTTTATTCATTAACTGCCTGGATAGCTTTTCGAGGGCTAACTAATTAAGCCTGGTTGATGTTTCAAAGAGTTATAAGAGATAGTTCTTGACAGTAGGTGCTGCTGAGATAAAATGAGCGCCTCTTTAAGAGTGACGCGGGAATAGCTCAGTTGGTAGAGCACAACCTTGCCAAGGTTGGGGTCGCGAGTTCGAGTCTCGTTTCCCGCTCCAAATTGCCATGCGCTGCTAGTCAGCGTATTTTTTTGTAAGCTCTGAGTTTGTACCGAATGATTAGGTGCAGTATGGCTGGGTGGCAGAGTGGTTATGCAGCGGCCTGCAAAGCCGTGGACGCCGGTTCGATTCCGACCCCAGCCTTTATACCGTTAGCCTTAAGCTTGACAAAGTGAGAGGGGAAAAGTAACGGCTTTTAGGTTGGATAAAACTTCCTAAAAGGTGGGAGTTTTTTTCTCTCACGCGGAAAGCCGAGAACCGTAGCGGAGTGTATATAGACATACATGAGCAACGGAAGTGCAGGCTTGACAAAGTGAGAGGGGAAAAGTAACGGCTTTTAGGAAGTTTTATGCCCGGGTGGCGAAATTGGTATACGCAAGGGACTTAAAATCCCTCGGGGGCCGATCCCCCGTGCCAGTTCGAGTCTGGCCCCGGGCACCATTTCTACTTTGATATTTCTCTCCTGGCTTTGTTATCGTATTTTTTTACGCTGGCGAAGTAGCTTTATCTATGTCAACCAGCGATAAAAAAATACGATGCCTCGCCAGGAAAGAAATCTCTTCGTAGAAATCCAGTGGCTAACTTTTTGGCTGGGCGCAGTATTGTCGTAGTCAGCAACCCAGCTCAAAAACTCCCAGCGCCTTGCTGCAGGAATTTAGTATCTCCTTTTTCTTATCTATTCACAGCTGAGAAAATACACACCAGGTACGGTCTATACGTCAGTTTTATTTAAAACTAGCGCTCTAAACTTTCTTTCATAATTAATTGATGAGTATTTGCTTATGCCAGAGACACAACGAATAAGGCGACAGATAAGACGACAGCAGGCAAGATTACAGGAAGGCTTGCAACTCCTGAGGATGAGTACAACGTTAAGCTAGCTATTGAAAACCTTTTCAAAAAAGAACAAGAAACGACAGGGTGGTACCGTAGGCTAGCTGTTTTTTTTCTTAGTCCTTTGTGTGTTGAGTTAATTTTTTTGCTCCCAGGTATTAACGTTTTTATTAAAGCTCTAACTTCTACTGAGGGTATCCGTTCAATATCAGCATGATTTGAAAATAATTCAAAAAGTTCTTGACAGCTTTTTCGTGCAAATTTGGAAATTTTATATTGGAATCATCGTGTGTCATAAAAGCATGATGTGCGCTCTATAACAACGCTGTATGCTCGGATTATTTTTTCATCGATCAGGTTCATGGCTTAAAAATAATTTCAGCAGTACGGCCATCTGTGTGGGGAAAATTTACCTTTTCAAACCCGTGGTATACTCTTCCTATGAAAAAACAACCTGACAAATCAGTTTTAGCCGATCTCATTGAGAGATTTAATAATACTGTTACACCAACAGCACTAGAAACAGATTTTAGCAATGTATGTGAAAGTCAGGCTGAGAAAATCATAAAGCTAGAAGACAAGGTGCAATCGTTAAATAACGCATTAAATAAATATAAAGGTGAGCAAGGAAAGCCTAATGTTAGAAAGCAAACGCGCGCTAACAAGGACAAGGATCATTCCTCCGAGAAGGATAGAAAAGGAAATAAAACCAATAAAACTAGAAAGCCAAAATCTAGTAAAAAAAATCTCGAAGTCTCTAATACAGTGACACTAACAATTAATCCAGATTCGTTGCCCAGCGATGCTGTGCCAAATGGCTCTAAGAAAACACTTATCCAGGATATAAAAATTGCTGCTAATAACACTCTTTTTTTGCGCCAACAATATTACTCCCCTTCTGAAAACAAACACTATACAGCACCTCTGCCAACTGGTTATGAGGGCCAGTTCGGCCCTACTATTAAAAGCTGGACAAGCTTCCTAAATACTCAAGGTGGTATGACGCTAGAAAGCCTTGAGACATTTTATAAAACCGCCAACATAGATATTAGTAAATCAACCATCCATAGCTTCACAATTAAAACACCTACGATACTTGAGCCCGAGAAGGTAGAAGTTGTGAAGGCAGGTTTACAATCCACGAACTACCAGCACCTAGATGACACCAACGCTAGAGAGGATGGGAAAAACCGTTATGTTAATGTATTGGGTAATGAGTATTATTCAGCTTACTTTACGCTGACCAGTAAAAGTCGATTAAGCGTCATTGAAATGTTAAGCAAAGACCACTTTGGGTTCACATTAAATGAGGCCGCTTTTAATTTACTGGCTACTATGAACTTACCCCACAAGGTAATCGAAAGCTTAAAGGTATTTCACTCATCGACTATCTTAAACAGTAAGGAGCTGGAAGTTATTCTTGATAAGGTATTAGGTGATAAAAAATTTCCAAAATATAGAAAGCTGATTACTGATGCGGCAGCTATCTCAACATATAGAAAGAGTCCTTATGCGATAGAAACACTCATTACCGATGATGCGCCACAGTTTAAGCTCATTACTGAATCACTCGCCTTGTGCTGGGTTCATGAGGGTAGGCATTATAAAAAGCTGACGCCAATTTTTAAGAAGCACCAAGACTCTGTTGACAGCTTCTTGGATAGGTTTTGGGATTATTATCATAAGCTCATTGAATATAAAAAGAACCCAGGGCAAGATGAGATAGATAAGCTATCCAATGAGTTTACTGAGTTATTCTCAACAATCACTGGCTACGAGAAACTAGATAAACAAATTGAGCTCACCTTAAAAAAGAAAAGGCAGCTATTGTTAGTGCTGGAAAAGCCAGAGCTTCCTCTACATAACAATCCAGCAGAGTTGATGGCTCGGAAGCAGGCTAGAATGCGCGATGTACACCTTCATACTATGAGTGAAGAAGGAACGAAAGCTAAGGATACAATGGTTACAATTACTGAGACATGTAAAAAGCTAGCAGTTAATGTCTTCGATTATATATATGACAGAATTACAAAAAACTATTCTATGCCTTCGCTAGCGGAATTAATTACCATCCGCTCATCACAGGCGCAGTAAACTAAAGAGAGCGCAGCATGAGCATCATGCTGAAATAAGACGGATACTACTGAGGCAAAAGTTGGTGAAGTCGATGCTGAAAATAGTGGTCTTTTTAAAGAGCACGTTGAAACCATTACTAACCTCTTTAATAGAGCAGGTTATCTAAAATCCTTATTCTGCGCAGAGAAGAGTAATGAGCCGTTTTGTCAATCTCAAAGCTTTGAACCTGAAACGCTACCAATTTTTCAACAATATTTAATGGATTTTGCTGGGGTGGTTGAGTCAGTTTCAGAACAGCCTCAAGTAAAACAGTCTGGGGTTGTTGCGTACATTCAAGATGCAAGAAAGTTAGCTGAACAGGCTCTCACAATGTGTCATGATCTTGGTAGGGGGCTTAGTAGAGCTTCACTTAAGGATTTGTCACACGTACCAAACTTAAAGCCAAGTTTTATCAATCTTGCGGCGATTAAACCAGGCAAACCTATTGATCCTGAAGCGCTCTTTAACTCGGTAACTGCTAGTGCGCCATCCTTTCTGTAAATTCCATTGACTTGCTGAAAATAAGCAGGCGACTCAGTCAGATTAGAAATTCCTTTTAAGGTAAACTTAACCAAAAAAGAGGAATGACAATGAGCTGCTATAAAAATGAGAACTTAATCGAAGAAGCCATACATGTTTTAGCGATGGAGGGGTTTGAAGCTTTACCTAAGCTTGTCTCCAGGTTGATGAATGAGGCTATGTTAATAGAAAGGGAGCGCCATTTAAATGCCAGTCCTTATGAGCGAACTGGCGATAGAAACGGATATGCGAACGGCTTTAAACCAAGGTTAATTAACACAGGTCAAGGTCAGCTTGAGCTACAGATACCGCAGGTTAGAGACTCCAATGAAGCCTTCTATCCATCAGTCTTAGAGCGAGGTGTACGCTCTGATAGAGCACTTAAGCTGGCTGTCGCTGAAATGTATGTGCATGGGGTTTCCACGCGCAAAGTTGAAAAGGTGCTAAAGCAACTCTGTGGAACAGATATTTCAAGCACAGAGGTAAGCCGTTGCGCTAAATTGTTGGATGAAGATTTAAAGAAATGGCGAAATAAGCCGTTAGGAAAGATAAAATATCTTTGGCTAGATGCACGTTATGAGAAGGTGCGCACTAGCGGCACAGTACAAGACTGTGCGGTATTGATAGCCTATGGCTTTGATGAATCAACCGGCAAGAGAACAGTGCTAGGTGTTTCTGTTGCGTTATCAGAGGCTGAGGTACATTGGCGTGATTTTCTTCAGCAGTTGGTTGAGCGAGGTATACATGGTATTGAGTTGATTACTAGCGACGCTCATACTGGCCTAAAAGCCGCTAGAAGAGCTGTGTTCCCCAGTGTTCCTTGGCAACGCTGCCAATTTCATTTGCAGCAAAATGCTCAGGCTCACATATCAAAGCGCTCAATGAAGGAACCAGTAGCTGAGGAGATTACAGCTATATTTAATGCCTCAAACATTCATGAGTCGGAAAGACTATTGGCTATGGCGGTAGATAAATATCAGCAAACAGCACCAGAGCTTTCTTCTTGGTTGGAAGTGAATATACCGGAGGGCTTAGTAGTGATGAACTTTGACAGGCCGCATCAAAAAAGATTAAGAACCAGTAACATAGCTGAGCGCGTAAACAGAGAGGTAAAAAGAAGGACGCATACAGTTGGAATTTTCCCTAATACTGAATCGTGCCTAAGGCTCGTATCAGCTGTTTTAGTGGAAATTGATGACCAGTGGAGCGGATCACCTAGATACTTAAGTTGAAGTGAATAATAAGGCTTCATAGGGTTTTAGGATAGATCATTCTTGTTCTTATTAACGAGATATAATTGCTATTACCTAAAAGTTAATAATTTATTTTGAGAGGAGAAAAATTTGAGGTATAAATAATTTTTTAGATTGATTAGCATAATTAATTTAAGATATTATGCGATGAGACAGGTACAATAGAGTGCCATTTAGAATTTTAAAGGTTTTTCTAAGTACTGAAGTTGGTTTTTACAGACAAAATAACGCTCTATCCGGTAACTCCGCTTCGGCAGGCTGCTATACTTATTGGTCAAGCGCTTCTTGAGTGTACTAAGCTGGGAGAAAATGGGTTAAAACCCTTTTTTATTCAGGCGGTACTTGATGAAGCAAGCAAGCGTAGCCATCAATCTCTTACTTGGGCAACAACAATTGCTACTATTGGTACAGGGATGTTATTAAATGGTATGTTTTCATTATTGACGCCAAGGCTTCTATATTATCCAACCTCGTCATTTCTTGAAGATATTAAATTGCTAGCTACTCAGACACAAGCGAAAGAATTAGTGAATGCTATTCAACTAAGTACTCTTAAGCTTGAGAGAAAGGTTTCAAGGCAACGTATTACAACACTTTTTGTTATGTCATTTTTTATTCTTTATTACAGTTATCTTTGGACAGAAAGCCAACTTAGTAGCGATGCAAGTTCAAAGCTTGCTCTTTCTAGTCTTATTTTTCTAGGTACGGCATTGCAAGAGACTTTCTCAAGAACAAGCGAAGGGAAGAGAGCTAGAGATATTCGGCATCGATTAATAGCGTTTGAAAAATTTATTAAAGAAATTAATGAGTTCACTGAAGTGCCATGTGAGTTTATTTTTAATCAGCCAGCACATGTTGATAATCTTAGTGTTACCTTTAAAGTTGAAGGGCAGGGAATAAGATATTTAGTTGAGAATTTTGAAAAATCACTTGGCAGAGGAAAAGTTATTGAAAGGAGCGGCGCTAATTTTGTTACTTTTCAGCACCAGGCAATGTCAGAGCAAAGTTTGCAGAAGTTTAAACAAAGCGTAGTCGAGGCAAGGAAGTTGTTTGAGTTTAAGCAGCAAGTTTTACAGCTTGTTAATAAACTCAGAGTTCCTAAGGGTGAAATTGAAGTTACAAGGTTTGAAGCAGAAGGAAAAAGGGCTCAAAGACAGTATGCCATCCCTTTTACTTTAGCTCTCGAGAAAATGTAGAACGCTTAAAGAAGATTTTCATGCCTATTCAAGACGAAGCCAGCATCTCTATAAGTGATCGTGCTATAACGCTTACAAGTTCTAAACCTATTGATGAAAAGCTATTTAGAGAGGTTTTAGAAAGTATTTCAACAGCATTGCAAGAAAAAATAGGTTGTTCCCTTTGCTCAACAAGCACTGTGTATAGTGCTCCAAGAAAGTCTATTAAAGGAAAAAAGCCATCCAGG
>CBDALO010000020.1:0-4609 GCA_965196985.1 Gammaproteobacteria bacterium
TGGGCGCGGTCTTATCGCACGTGTATTTGAATGTAGTAACATCAGGCGTTATAGTTTCTACAACTTTGTTAATACGCACCTGTGTTTTTAAATCAATGCGAGGCAAGTCCAACTCATGTACACTGTGTAGCCCCATGCGTTTAGTGCTTTCGAATGAAAAAGAGAAGCCCGTATTTTTCAATAAGGTTACGTATGCTTTTGCGAGTGCTTCTGCATCAGTTAAATCGTACAACGGAATGCCTTTAATCTTCTTTACGTTCCGTCCGCTCCCGTGTTTCACAATACCCGCTTCACGTCTCATTGTTGCATCAGTAACATAAAAATCAATTTTCGGGTCAAACTTTGATTTTTTCCACGGTCCTGTCTTCCCGTCTTTTGCACGCACGCGCGCCATGTACGAAAGTCGAAAAGGATGTGCGCCATCCTTCGGGTAAATGGTAATATCAAAATCGCCGTCTATGCTCCAATCCCACCCATAAGCACCTAATGTAAGCGAATGTGTTATCCCGTTAGCTTGTACTCTCTTAAGGTGTTTTGCTCCAATGCCTTGCCATCCGTGCTTGTCTAAATTTCGATACACGGCAACATTTGCGTACACACTATTGTAATCTAGCAAATCCCAGCCTAGCTCTTCTTCATTCGGTGAGAGAGCAATAACAGTACTCTTATTCCCTAAATGATTTAATTCCTTCCACGGATGATTTCCACTTCCATCTGATGTAATGCTAAATTGAGCATGCTTAAAATAGTAATTCCCGTGTTTTTCTACTTGGTAATAGGTAACATGTACGGCAGTGTCTTCGTTTTCCTTCTGATTCCACTTTACTGTTTCTCCAATAAAGTCTTCACACGTAAGTTTTGTTTTTGTATTTTCAGGCGAAGAGTACGACCAACGCGCAAACCTTATAGTACCGAGTTCATCTGCATATGCAAAAAGATGAAAGCCAAACAGTACTTCATCGAGCGCTTTTTTAAATGTTGTATCAGCATTAAACTTAAAATAGTAAACAACTTTATTAGGGATGTTCGCATAATCGACTTTTGAAGTAAGACCTGCCCTAAACATAATACTGGCTACGACTGCCTGTACTTCGGTATTTTTATAAATCCTTGCTTCTTTCTTTGACGTCCTAGTCTTATTCAGTAGTTCCAACTGATCAAGTAGCTCCACCAAAATTTCGGTGCCCTTTGCCTCATAGTGCCCTTGTATCTTAAAGTTGACACCAGCGCGTAAGTATCCCGTAAAGACCGCATGCCCGTTGTTCTCTATGCGTGCAGGCACCAAGTCGCCCGTCTCCGCTATGTCTATCAAATGTTTTGCTAGCACAGGATGGTTCACTAATTTGAGCGAGGCTGTGTCTATAACGCTATTACCCTTGTTGTGCATGGTGCGATTTATTTTCACTGTCCCATGCTTCAAATAATTGCTTACATTAAAATCTTTTCCTGTTACACTATCCGTGCCGATAAATACCTGCACATGGTTATTACAACTACTCATCAATGCCCCCTACATAACGCGCTTTTTTCATAGCCGCTTCCACCTTACTTGCAAGTCCGTTTTCATCATCGCCGTACACATCCCCATAAAAAAAAACTTGAACATTCATACCATGCGCATTCTGCTTTTTTCTTCCTAATTCATCGCGTATATCAAAAGGCAAGACTGTTTCGGGCTTCCCTGCTTCACCCAACGTATAGAGTCCTCCACCTGTTTGCGCGGGTACTATGCCACCTTTCGCTAACGCTGGTGGCTGTTGTGCCGCTATTAACCCTATTTGCGTTGCGGTCGCTGCCACTATGAGGCCTGTTATAATACCCGCGCTAATAGGCTCACCCTTCGCCCACGCGTTGGCGATACCAACTGCCATGGCTATAGTAGCCTTGGATATCGCCATACTCTTTTCATATTCAAAACTTTTGCGCGCTTGCTCCGCTTGTACTTTTTTCTTTTCTTCTTCCCGTTTCTTTATTTCCTCGTTATACCCGCGTATTATTTCAGACTTTTTCGCGCCGTCTTCTTTCGCAAGTTGTAAGGATAATTCCTTTTGACGCTCTAGCTCGGCTATTTCCCTGTCTATGTTTGCAATGTGTGCTTGTGCCGCTCGATTTTGTGCAGTAATAACATAATTGGTAATAGCATCCGCATAACTCAACGCAGAGTCGGTTGCTTGCAACCACCCGCTAGCCATTTGCGCAGGCTGGCTGGATAACTCACCTTCGAGCCCCTTAATCTTTTCTTCAGCACCCTTTCTTGCATCGCCAGTGAGGCTCGGTAATTTTGCTTTCTCATCAGCTATGTCTTTCTTAAGCTTCGGCATTTTTCCTTGCGCTTCTAACGCGCTTCCCATGCCTGAACTGAAAGAACCCGCAATGCCTATGAAGTTACCAACACCCCCGCGAGACGTACCCGTAATGCCAGATGCCGCATTACGCATAGCAGAGCCAATGAGCACAAGCTTGTTTATTTCTTCTTGCTTCTTCGCTATTTCATTAAGATTTTCTTTTTCTTGCTCTAATCCTCCTAAGACTATACGCATCACTTCAACCTTATACTCTAACTGCTTTTTCTCTTCTCCCACTGCAGTGCTTAGTTGTTTATTTAGCTGGCTCTGATGTTTTTTATAAGAACCAATCTTCTTTTCAATATCTGCTATGCGTTGTTTTTTCTTCAGTGCCTTTGCGTCTTCTGTGTTAATACGCTCTAAATCTTTATATACATCGTCCATGATGCTAGAGCCTTCACCTTTCCCTAAGTTCGCTATTTTCTTTCTAATTTCTAGTATCTTATTGTATGTTATTTCTTGAGCCTTGCTTATGTCAAGTTTCTCACGTTCGGTATACGTACTATCTTTAGAAGCCTTTTTTAAGGCGTTTTGATTCTCAAGTTGTTTTTCTAACTGTGCTTGTAATTTGCCACGTTCAGTACTCCCGTAAATCCCTTGTGCCAATGACAATCCATTTTTTTTCTCTTGTTCCTTTTTATTCGCCGCTGCTGCTTGGTTCTCTTGTTTTTGTAGTTCTTTTTCTATTTTTCTCAACTCACGGAGTGGAGAGTAAAATTTCTCCTCCATAAGCCTGCGAGAGTATCCTTCATCAAAACTTAAAAGTAGGGGTGTTTTAATACTTGCTTCTATTGTGCTTTTGTCTGTTTCAAATGCGTCAATTTTCTCTCGCACTTCTTCTAATGTTTTTCCAAAATCCCCGCTTAGTACTTCGCTCCGTTTTCTTTTCCTGTCTAGTCCATCTGCCATAGATGAAAATGCTTGAGTAAGCATTGGCGCGAAGCTTGCAATTCCACTATTAATGAAATGTCCTATTTCTTCGTTTAAATCACCAAATGCGTTTGTTAGCTGCTCAATTTTTCCGCTGTCAGTCTGTGCCAGTGCTTCAGCGGTTCCGCCTACTTGCTCTTGTATGGCTTTGAGAATAAGCGCTTGTGCTTCCTTTACGCTCCCTTCATCAACTAGTGCCTTAATACGCACCTCGGCATCTTTGGAAAATGAAACGCCACTACGGCTTAATGCCGACAAGTGCTTTGCAGGGTCTTGTAGTACCTTACCAAGTTGTACCGCTGCCGATTGTAAGTCAGTCCCCATGACTGCCGAGAGGTCAAGCGCGGCGCGCGTTGCATTTTCAAATTGCTTGCCACTTATTTTGTTAAAGGTGGCGAGTACCGCTTGCATTTGAATAATGGCTTCATCACCATAGGTGCTGATTTGTTGCAACTCACCTGCCATTTCATAGAGTTGATTTGCACTATAACCTGCCGCATTACCAGTGCTTTTAAGAACTGCTGCAAGCTTCGCCTCTGCTTGCTCCTGTTTCTTCGCAAGTTTCATGTACTTCCCTGTAACACTGGTGAGTGCGCGCATTGCTCCGATAGCAACTCCTGCCCCTATTGCAAACTTTGTGAATGTAATTTTCTTTTGCTCTTTCGCAATGCCTTTGACTGTTTCTTTAACACTTCGTAGCTCTTTTTTCGTTTTCTCTACGCCGTTTGCAATAACACTAAAAACTGACTTTATTTGACATATTGTATATACCTCTTGTACCATATGGACATGTTGTTCATTATCTACGCGCTAACAGCGATTACTGTGTGCATTTGTGCTGGTATTTTTGCGGTTCGCGTATTTGAAGAAATACTTGATTACATGAAGAACTAATTTCATCGCTTCACCTTCTCAAGTTCATATTTTTCTATTTGCTTTACTGCGCGTTCTACTGCAGTTACACTCAAGACCCACATACTATTTTGTTCTTTCCATCCACCCGCTTTTGGCAGACCATACAGCTTAAACATGTTGTACTCATACACAGCACGGGCATAGGCTTTGCTGTTGACAATCTCCCATGCACGCGCAAAGGTTACGACACTCTTGTCATGCAGTACAAGTTTTTCTGCAGGGTAATACTGTGCGTCCTCACGAGTGATATTTTTATCACTCGCAAGAACGCCCATATATATGGCCTGCGGATCTAGTGCTCCCCCATATGAGACACATACCCCCCAAATTTCATCAGCTAAGCGTAGTAATCCGCCATGCTTGAGTATGTCCTCACCTTTTTTTATATCTGCACCTGCATAGCGTAAGTTTTCAACTTT
>CBDALO010000021.1:0-50551 GCA_965196985.1 Gammaproteobacteria bacterium
TTACACTAACTTGGCATAAAACAGTGTTTATCAAAAAAACATTGATTTTTTCAAAAACTGTCGATTAAATTCACATAAAAATGCTCTAAAACGACGTAAAGTACAAAACTACAATAGAACAAAGCCATTTTGCCAATGAATAACTGCTAGTTTTAAAGAAAAACCATATCATTTGCAATAACACTAACTTGGCCTAAAACAGTGGTTATCAAAAAAACATTGATTTTTTCAAAAACTGTCAATAAATTTCACATAAAAATGCTCTAAAACGACGTAAAGTACAGAACTACAATAGATTAAAGCCATTTTGCCAATGAATAACTACTAGTGTTACAAGAAAACCATATTATTTGCAATAACACTAACTTGGCCTAAAACAGTGTTTATCAAAAAAACATTGATTTTTCAAAAACCGTCGATTAAATTCACATAAAAATGCTTTAAAACGACGTAAAGTATAGAACTACAATAGAACAAAGCCATTTTGCCAATGAATAACTACTAGTTTTACAGAAAAATCCATATCATTTGAAATAACACTAACTTGGCTTAAAACAGTGGTTATCAAAAAAACATTGATTTTTTCAAAAACTGTCAATAAATTTCACATAAAAATGCTCTAAAACGACGTAAAGTACAGAACTACAATAGATTAAAGCCATTTTGCCAATGAATAACTACTAGTGTTACAAGAAAACCATATTATTTGCAATAACACTAACTTGGCCTAAAACAGTGTTTATCAAAAAAACATTGATTTTTCAAAAACTGTCGATTAAATTCACATAAAAATGCTTTAAAACGACGTAAAGTATAGAACTACAATAGAACAAAGCCATTTTGCCAATGAATAACTACTAGATTTAAAGAAAAATCCATATCATTTGAAATAACACTAACTTGGCCTAAAACAGTGTTTATCAAAAAAACATTGATTTTTTCAAAAACTGTCGATAAAATTCACATAAAAATGCTCTAAAACGACGTAAAGTACAGAACTACAATAGATTAAAGCCATTTTGCCAATGAATAACTACTAGTTTTACAAGAAAACCATATTATTTGCAATAACACTAACTTGGCCTAAAACAGTGTTTATCAAAAAAACATTGATTTTTTCATAAACTGTCAATTAAATTCACATAAAAATGCTCTAAAACGAAGTAAAGTACAGAAGTACAATAGAACAAAGCCATTTTGCCAATGAATAACTACTAGTTTTACAAGAAAACCATATAATTTGCAATAACACTAACTTGGCCTAAAAAAGTGTTTATCAAAGAAACATTGATTTTTTTCAAAAACTGTCGATTAAATTCACATAAAAATGCTCTAAAACGACGTAATGTACAGACGTACAATAGAACAAAGCCATTTTGCCAATGAATAACTACTAGTTTTACAAGAAAACCATATTATTTGCAATTACACTAACTTGGCATAAAACAGTGTTTATCAAAAAAACATTGATTTTTTCAAAAACTGTCGATTAAATTCACATAAAAATGCTCTAAAACGACGTAAAGTACAGAACTACAATAGATTAAAGCCATTTTGCCAATGAATAACTGCTAGTTTTAAAGAAAAACCATATCATTTGCAATAACACTAACTTGGCCTAAAACAGTGTTTATCAAAAAAACATTGATTTTTTCAAAAACTGTCGATTAAATTCACATAAAAATGCTCTAAAACGACGTAAAGTACAGAACTACAATAGAACAAAGCCATTTTGCCAATGAATAACTACTAGTTTTACAGAAAAACCATATTATTTGCAATAACACTAACTTGGCCTAAAACAGTGTTTATCAAAAAAACATTGATTTTTTCAAAAACTGTCGATTAAATTCACATAAAAATGCTCTAAAACGACGTAAAGTACAGAACTACAATAGATTAAAGCCATTTTGCCAATGAATAACTACTAGTTTTACAAGAAAACCATATCATTTGCAATAACACTAACTTGGCCTAAAACAGTGTTTATCAAAAAAACATTGATTTTTTCAAAAACTGTCGATTAAATTCACATAAAAATGCTCTAAAACGACGTAAAGTACAGAACTACAATAGAACAAAGCCATTTTGCCAATGAATAACTACTAGTTTTACAGAAAAATCCATATCATTTGAAATAACACTAACTTGGCCTAAAACAGTGTTTATCAAAAAAACATTGATTTTTTCAAAAACTGTCGATTAAATTCACATAAAAATGCTCTAAAACGACGTAAAGTACAGAACTACAATAGATTAAAGCCATTTTGCCAATGAATAACTACTAGTTTTACAAGAAAACCATATTATTTGCAATAACACTAACTTGGCCTAAAACAGTGTTTATCAAAAAAACATTGATTTTTTCAAAAACTGTCGATTAAATTCACATAAAAATGCTCTAAAACGACGTAAAGTACAAACTACAATAGAACAAAGCCATTTTGCCAATGAATAACTACTAGTTTTACAAGAAAACCATATTATTTGCAATAACACTAACTTGGCCTAAAACAGTGTTTATCAAAAAAACATTGATTTTTTCAAAAACTGTCGATTAAATTCACATAAAAATGCTCTAAAACGACGTAAAGTACAAAACTACAATAGAACAAAGCCATTTTGCCAATGAATAACTGCTAGTTTTACAGAAAAACCATATCATTTGCAATAACACTAACTTGGCCTAAAACAGTGTTTATCAAAAAAACATTGATTTTTTCAAAAACTGTCAATAAAATTCACATAAAAATGCTCTAAAACGACGTAAAGTACAGAACTACAATAGATTAAAGCCATTTTGCCAATGAATAACTACTAGTTTTACAAGAAAACCATATTATTTGCAATAACACTAACTTGGCCTAAAACAGTGTTTATCAAGAAAACATTGATTTTTCAAAAACTGTCGATTAAATTCACATAAAAATGCTTTAAAACGACGTAAAGTATAGAACTACAATAGAACAAAGCCATTTTGCCAATGAATAACTACTAGTTTTACAAGAAAACCATATTATTTGCAATAACACTAACTTGGCCTAAAACAGTGTTTATCAAAAAAACATTGATTTTTTCAAAAACTGTCAATAAAATTCACATAAAAATGCTCTAAAACGACGTAAAGTACAGAACTACAATAGATTAAAGCCATTTTGCCAATGAATAACTACTAGTTTTACAAGAAAACAATATTATTTGCAATAACACTAACTTGGCCTAAAACAGTGTTTATCAAAAAAACATTGATTTTTTCAAAAACTGTCGATTAAATTCACATAAAAATGCTCTAAAACGACGTAAAGTACAAAACTACAATAGAACAAAGCCATTTTGCCAATGAATAACTGCTAGTTTTACAGAAAAACCATATCATTTGCAATAACACTAACCTGGCCTAAAAGAGTGTTTATGAAAAAAACATTGATTTTTTCAAAAACTGTCGATTAAATTCACATAAAAATGCTCTAAAACGACGTAAAGTACAGAACTACAATAGATTAAAGCCATTTTGCCAATGAATAACTACTAGTTTTACAGAAAAACCATATCATTTGCAATAACACTAACTTGGCCTAAAACAGTGTTTATCAAAAAAACATTGATTTTTTCAAAAACTGTCGATTAAATTCACATAAAAATGCTCTAAAACGACGTAATGTACAAGACTACAATAGGTTAAAGCCATTTTGCCAATGAATAACTACTAGTTTTACAAGAAAACCATATTATTTGCAATTACACTAACTTGGCCTAAAACAGTGTTTATCAAAAAAACATTGATTTTTTCAAAAACTGTCGATTAAATTCACATAAAAATGCTCTAAAACGACGTAAAGTACAAAACTACAATAGAACAAAGCCATTTTGCCAATGAATAACTGCTAGTTTTACAGAAAAACCATATCATTTGCAATAACACTAACTTGGCCTAAAACAGTGTTTATCAAAAAAACATTGATTTTTTCAAAAACTGTCGATTAAATTCACATAAAAATGCTCTAAAACGACGTAAAGTACAGAACTACAATAGATTAAAGCCATTTTGCCAATGAATAACTACTAGTTTTACAAGAAAACCATATTATTTGCAATAACACTAACTTGGCCTAAAACAGTGTTTATCAAAAAAACATTGATTTTTTCAAAAACTGTCGATAAAATTCACATAAAAATGCTCTAAAACGACGTAAAGTACAGAACTACAATAGATTAAAGCCATTTTGCCAATGAATAACTACTAGTTTTACAAGAAAACCATATTATTTGCAATAACACTAACTTGGCCTAAAACAGTGTTTATCAAAAAAACATTGATTTTTTCAAAAACTGTCGATTAAATTCACATAAAAATGCTCTAAAACGACGTAAAGTACAAAACTACAATAGAACAAAGCCATTTTGCCAATGAATAACTGCTAGTTTTACAGAAAAACCATATCATTTGCAATAACACTAACTTGGCCTAAAACAGTGTTTATCAAAAAAACATTGATTTTTTCAAAAACTGTCCATTAAATTCACATAAAAATGCTCTAAAACGACGTAAAGTACAGAACTACAATAGATTAAAGCCATTTTGCCAATGAATAACTACTAGTTTTACAAGAAAACCATATTATTTGCAATTACACTAACTTGGCCTAAAACAGTGTTTATCAAAAAAACATTGATTTTTTCAAAAACTGTCGATTAAATTCACATAAAAATGCTCTAAAACGACGTAATGTACAGAAGTACAATAGAACAAAGCCATTTTGCCAATGAATAACTACTAGTTTTACAAAAAAACCATATCATTTGAAATAACACTAACTTGGCCTAAAAGAGTGTTTATCAAAAAAACATTGATTTTTTCAAAAACTGTCGATTAAATTCACATAAAAATGCTCTAAAACGACGTAAAGTACAGAACTACAATAGATTAAAGCCATTTTCCAATGAATAACTACTAGTTTTACAAGAAAACCATATTATTTGCAATAACACTAACTTGGCCTAAAACAGTGTTTATCAAAAAAACATTGATTTTTTCAAAAACTGTCGATTAAATTCACATAAAAATGCTCTAAAACGACGTAAAGTACAGAACTACAATAGAACAAAGCCATTTTGCCAATGAATAACTGCTAGTTTTACAGAAAAACCATATCATTTGCAATAACACTAACTTGGCCTAAAACAGTGTTTATCAAAAAAACATTGATTTTTTCAAAAACTGTCGATTAAATTCACATAAAAATGCTCTAAAACGACGTAAAGTACAAAACTACAATAGAACAAAGCCATTTTGCCAATGAATAACTACTAGTTTTACAAGAAAACCATATTATTTGTAATAACACTAACTTGGCCTAAAACAGTGTTTATCAAAAAAACATTGATTTTTTCAAAAACTGTCGATTAAATTGACATAAAGATGCTCTAAAACGACGTAAAGTACAGAACGACAATAGATTAAAGCCATTTTGCCAATGAATAACTACTAGTTTTACAAGAAAACCATATTATTTGCAATTACACTAACTTGGCCTAAAACAGTGTTTATCAAAAAAACATTGATTTTTTCAAAAACTGTCGATTAAATTCACATAAAAATGCTCTAAAACGACGTAATGTACAGAAGTACAATAGAACAAAGCCATTTTGCCAATGAATAACTACTAGTTTTACAAGAAAACCATATTATTTGCAATTACACTATCTTGGCATAAAACAGTGTTTATCGAAAAAACATTGATTTTTTCAAAAACTGTCGATTAAATTCACATAAAAATGCTCTAAAACGACGTAAAGTACAGAACTACAATAGATTAAAGCCATTTTGCCAATGAATAACTGCTAGTTTTACAGAAAAACCATATCATTTGCAATGACACTAACTTGGCCTAAAACAGTGTTTATCAAAAAAACATTGATTTTTTCAAAAACTGTCGATTAAATTCACATAAAAATGCTTCAAAACGACGTAAAGTACAAAACTACAATAGAACAAAGCTATTTTGCCAATTAATAACTGCTAGTTTTACAGAAAAACCATATAATTTGCAATAACACTAACTTGGCCTAAATAAGTGTTTATCAAAAAAACATTGATTTTTTCAAAAACTGTCAATTAAATTCACATAAAAATGCTCTAAAACGACGTAAAGTACAGAACTACAATAGATTAAAGCCATTTTGCCAATGAATAACTACTAGTTTTACAAGAAAACCATATTATTTGCAATAACACTAACTTGGCCTAAAACAGTGTTTATCAAAAAAACATTGATTTTTCAAAAACTGTCGATTAAATTCACATAAAAATGCTTTAAAACGACGTAAAGTATAGAACTACAATAGAACAAAGCCATTTTGCCAATGAATAACTACTAGTTTTACAGAAAAATCCATATCATTTGAAATAACACTAACTTGGCCTAAAACAGTGTTTATCAAAAAAACATTGATTTTTTCAAAAACTGTCGATAAAATTCACATAAAAATGCTCTAAAACGACGTAAAGTACAGAACTACAATAGATTAAAGCCATTTTGCCAATGAATAACTACTAGTTTTACAAGAAAACCATATTATTTGCAATAACACTAACTTGGCCTAAAACAGTGTTTATCAAAAAAACATTGATTTTTTCAAAAACTGTCGATTAAATTCACATAAAAATGCTCTAAAACGACGTAAAGTACAAAACTACAATAGAACAAAGCCATTTTGCCAATGAATAACTGCTAGTTTTACAAGAAAAACCATATCATTTGCAATAACACTAACTTGGCCTAAAACAGTGTTTATCAAAAAAACATTGATTTTTTCAAAAACTGTCGATTAAATTCACATAAAAATGCTCTAAAACGACGTAAAGTACAGAACTACAATAGATTAAAGCCATTTTGCCAATGAATAACTACTAGTTTTACAAGAAAACCATATTATTTGCAATAACACTAACTTGGCCTAAAACAGTGTTTATCAAAAAAACATTGATTTTTTCAAAAACTGTCGATTAAATTCACATAAAAATGCTCTAAAACGACGTAAAGTACAGAACTACAATAGATTAAAGCCATTTTGCCAATGAATAACTACTAGTTTTACAAGAAAACCATATTATTTGCAATAACACTAACTTGGCCTAAAACAGTGTTTATCAAAAAAACATTGTTTTTTCAAAAACTGTCGATTAAATTCACATAAAAATGCTTTAAAACGACGTAAAGTATAGAACTACAATAGAACAAAGCCATTTTGCCAATGAATAACTACTAGTTTTACAGAAAAATCCATATCATTTGAAATAACACTAACTTGGCCTAAAACAGTGTTTATCAAAAAAACATTGATTTTTTCAAAAACTGTCGATAAAATTCACATAAAAATGCTCTAAAACGACGTAAAGTACAGAACTACAATAGATTAAAGCCATTTTGCCAATGAATAACTACTAGTTTTACAAGAAAACAATATTATTTGCAATAACACTAACTTGGCCTAAAACAGTGTTTATCAAAAAAACATTGATTTTTTCAAAAACTGTCGATTAAATTCACATAAAAATGCTCTAAAACGACGTAAAGTACAGAACTACAATAGAACAAAGCCATTTTGCCAATGAATAACTACTAGTTTTACAGAAAAACCATATTATTTGCAATAACACTAACTTGGCCTAAAACAGTGTTTATCAAAAAAACATTGATTTTTTCAAAAACTGTCGATTAAATTCACATAAAAATGCTCTAAAACGACGTAAAGTGCAAAACTACAATAGATTAAAGCCATTTTGCCAATGAATAACTACTAGTTTTACAAGAAAACCATATTATTTGCAATAACACTAACTTGGCCTAAAACAGTGTTTATCAAAAAAACATTGATTTTTTCAAAAACTGTCGATTAAATTCACATAAAAATGCTCTAAAACGACGTAATGTACAAGACTACAATAGGTTAAAGCCATTTTGCCAATGAATAACTACTAGTTTTACAAGAAAACCATATTATTTGCAATTACACTAACTTGGCCTAAAACAGTGTTTATCAAAAAAACATTGATTTTTTCAAAAACTGTCGATTAAATTCACATAAAAATGCTCTAAAACGACGTAAAGTACAAAACTACAATAGAACAAAGCCATTTTGCCAATGAATAACTGCTAGTTTTACAGAAAAACCATATCATTTGCAATAACACTAACTTGGCCTAAAACAGTGTTTATCAAAAAAACATTGATTTTTTCAAAAACTGTCGATTAAATTCACATAAAAATGCTCTAAAACGACGTAAAGTACAGAACTACAATAGATTAAAGCCATTTTGCCAATGAATAACTACTAGTTTTACAAGAAAACCATATTATTTGCAATAACACTAACTTGGCCTAAAACAGTGTTTATCAAAAAAACATTGATTTTTTCAAAAACTGTCGATTAAATTCACATAAAAATGCTCTAAAACGACGTAAAGTACAGAACTACAATAGATAAAGCCATTTTGCCAATGAATAACTACTAGTTTTACAAGAAAACCATATTATTTGCAATAACACTAACTTGGCCTAAAAAGTGTTTATCAAAAAAACATTGATTTTTTCAAAAACTGTCGATTAAATTCACATAAAAACTAAAACGACGTAAAGTACAAAACTACAATAGATTAAAGCCATTTTGCCAATGAATAACTACTAGTTTTACAAGAAAACCATATCATTTGCAATAACACTAACTTGGCCTAAAACAGTGTTTATCAAAAAAACATTGATTTTTTCAAAAACTGTCGATTAAATTCACATAAAAATGCTCTAAAACGACGTAAAGTACAGAACTACAATAGATTAAAGCCATTTTGCCAATGAATAACTACTAGTTTTACAAGAAAACCATATTATTTGCAATTACACTAACTTGGCCTAAAACAGTGTTTATCAAAAAAACATTGATTTTTTCAAAAACTGTCGATTAAATTCACATAAAAATGCTCTAAAACGACGTAATGTACAAAACTACAATAGAACAAAGCCATTTTGCCAATGAATAACTACTAGTTTTACAAAAAAAACCATATCATTTGCAATAACACTAACTTGGCCTAAAAGAGTGTTTAT
This sequence comes from Gammaproteobacteria bacterium, assembly GCA_965196985.1. Classification (GTDB taxonomy): domain Bacteria; phylum Pseudomonadota; class Gammaproteobacteria; order UBA12402; family UBA12402; genus 2-12-FULL-35-23. Next base: position 9,105 of record CBDALO010000021.1, read on the forward strand.
CAAAAAAACATTGATTTTTTCAAAAACTGTCGATTAAATTCACATAAAAATGCTCTAAAACGACGTAAAGTACAGAACTACAATAGATTAAAGCCATTTTGCCAATGAATAACTACTAGTTTTACAAGAAAACCATATTATTTGCAATAACACTAACTTGGCCTAAAACAGTGTTTATCAAAAAAACATTGATTTTTTCAAAAACTGTCGATTAAATTCACATAAAAATGCTCTAAAACGACGTAAAGTACAGAACTACAATAGAACAAAGCCATTTTGCCAATGAATAACTGCTAGTTTTACAGAAAAACCATATCATTTGCAATAACACTAACTTGGCCTAAAACAGTGTTTATCAAAAAAACATTGATTTTTTCAAAAACTGTCGATTAAATTCACATAAAAATGCTCTAAAACGACGTAAAGTACAAAACTACAATAGAACAAAGCCATTTTGCCAATGAATAACTACTAGTTTTACAAGAAAACCATATTATTTGTAATAACACTAACTTGGCCTAAAACAGTGTTTATCAAAAAAACATTGATTTTTTCAAAAACTGTCGATTAAATTGACATAAAGATGCTCTAAAACGACGTAAAGTACAGAACGACAATAGATTAAAGCCATTTTGCCAATGAATAACTACTAGTTTTACAAGAAAACCATATTATTTGCAATTACACTAACTTGGCCTAAAACAGTGTTTATCAAAAAAACATTGATTTTTTCAAAAACTGTCGATTAAATTCACATAAAAATGCTCTAAAACGACGTAATGTACAGAAGTACAATAGAACAAAGCCATTTTGCCAATGAATAACTACTAGTTTTACAAGAAAACCATATTATTTGCAATTACACTATCTTGGCATAAAACAGTGTTTATCGAAAAAACATTGATTTTTTCAAAAACTGTCGATTAAATTCACATAAAAATGCTCTAAAACGACGTAAAGTACAGAACTACAATAGATTAAAGCCATTTTGCCAATGAATAACTGCTAGTTTTACAGAAAAACCATATCATTTGCAATGACACTAACTTGGCCTAAAACAGTGTTTATCAAAAAAACATTGATTTTTTCAAAAACTGTCGATTAAATTCACATAAAAATGCTTCAAAACGACGTAAAGTACAAAACTACAATAGAACAAAGCTATTTTGCCAATTAATAACTGCTAGTTTTACAGAAAAACCATATAATTTGCAATAACACTAACTTGGCCTAAATAAGTGTTTATCAAAAAAACATTGATTTTTTCAAAAACTGTCAATTAAATTCACATAAAAATGCTCTAAAACGACGTAAAGTACAGAACTACAATAGATTAAAGCCATTTTGCCAATGAATAACTACTAGTTTTACAAGAAAACCATATTATTTGCAATAACACTAACTTGGCCTAAAACAGTGTTTATCAAAAAAACATTGATTTTTCAAAAACTGTCGATTAAATTCACATAAAAATGCTTTAAAACGACGTAAAGTATAGAACTACAATAGAACAAAGCCATTTTGCCAATGAATAACTACTAGTTTTACAGAAAAATCCATATCATTTGAAATAACACTAACTTGGCCTAAAACAGTGTTTATCAAAAAAACATTGATTTTTTCAAAAACTGTCGATAAAATTCACATAAAAATGCTCTAAAACGACGTAAAGTACAGAACTACAATAGATTAAAGCCATTTTGCCAATGAATAACTACTAGTTTTACAAGAAAACCATATTATTTGCAATAACACTAACTTGGCCTAAAACAGTGTTTATCAAAAAAACATTGATTTTTTCAAAAAATGTCGATTAAATTCACATAAAAATGCTCTAAAACGACGTAAAGTACAAAACTACAATAGAACAAAGCCATTTTGCCAATGAATAACTGCTAGTTTTACGGAAAAACCATATCATTTGCAATAACACTAACTTGGCCTAAAAGAGTGTTTATCAAAAAAACATTGATTTTTTCAAAAACTGTCGATTAAATTCACATAAAAATGCTCTAAAACGACGTAAAGTACAGAACTACAATAGATTAAAGCCATTTTGCCAATGAATAACTACTAGTTTTACAAGAAAACCATATTATTTGCAATAACACTAACTTGGCCGAAAACAGTGTTTATCAAAAAAACATTGATTTTTTCAAAAACTGTCGATTAAATTCACATAAAAATGCTCTAAAACGACGTAAAGTACAGAACTACAATAGATTAAAGCCATTTTGCCAATGAATAACTGCTAGTTTTACAGAAAAACCATATCATTTGCAATAACACTAACTTGGCCTAAAACAGTGTTTATCAAAAAAACATTGTTTTTTCAAAAACTGTCGATTAAATTCACATAAAAATGCTTTAAAACGACGTAAAGTATAGAACTACAATAGAACAAAGCCATTTTGCCAATGAATAACTACTAGTTTTACAGAAAAATCCATATCATTTGAAATAACACTAACTTGGCCTAAAACAGTGTTTATCAAAAAAACATTGATTTTTTCAAAAACTGTCGATAAAATTCACATAAAAATGCTCTAAAACGACGTAAAGTACAGAACTACAATAGATTAAAGCCATTTTGCCAATGAATAACTACTAGTTTTACAAGAAAACAATATTATTTGCAATAACACTTAACTTAGCCTAAAACAGTGTTTATCAAAAAAACATTGATTTTTTCAAAAACTGTCGATTAAATTCACATAAAAATGCTCTAAAACGACGTAAAGTACAAAACTACAATAGAACAAAGCCATTTTGCCAATGAATAACTGCTAGTTTTACAGAAAAACCATATCATTTGCAATAACACTAACTTGGCCTAAAACAGTGTTTATCAAAAAACATTGATTTTTTCAAAAACTGTCGATTAAATTCACATAAAAATGCTCTAAAACGACGTAAAGTACAAAACTACAATAGATTAAAGCCATTTTGCCAATGAATAACTACTAGTTTTACAAGAAAACCATATTATTTGCAATAACACTAACTTGGCCTAAAACAGTGTTTATCAAAAAAACATTGATTTTTTCAAAAACTGTCGATTAAATTCACATAAAAATGCTCTAAAACGACGTAATGTACAAGACTACAATAGGTTAAAGCCATTTTGCCAATGAATAACTACTAGTTTTACAAGAAAACCATATTATTTGCAATAACACTAACTTGGCCTAAAACAGTGTTTATCAAAAAAACATTGATTTTTTCAAAAACTGTCGATTAAATTCACATAAAAATGCTCTAAAACGACGTAAAGTACAAAACTACAATAGAACAAAGCCATTTTGCCAATGAATAACTGCTAGTTTTACAGAAAAACCTTATCATTTGCAATAACACTAACTTGGCCTAAAAAGTGTTTATCAAAAAAACATTGATTTCTTCAAAAACTGTCAATTAAATTTACATAAAAATGCTCTAAAACGACGTAAAGTACAGAACTACAATAGATTAAAGCCATTTTGCCAATGAATAACTACTAGTTTTACAAGAAAACCATATTATTTGCAATTACACTAACTTGGCATAAAACAGTGTTTATCAAAAAAACATTGATTTTTTCAAAAACTGTCGATAAAATTCACATAAAAATGCTCTAAAACGACGTAAAGTACAGAACTACAATAGATTAAAGCCATTTTGCCAATGAATAACTACTAGTTTTACAAGAAAACCATATTATTTGCAATAACACTAACTTGGCCTAAAACAGTGTTTATCAAAAAAACATTGATTTTTTCAAAAACTGTCGATTAAATTCACATAAAAATGCTCTAAAACGACGTAAAGTACAAAACTACAATAGAACAAAGCCATTTTGCCAATGAATAACTGCTAGTTTTACAGAAAAACCATATCATTTGCAATAACACTAACTTGGCCTAAAACAGTGTTTATCAAAAAAACATTGATTTTTTCAAAAACTGTCCATTAAATTCACATAAAAATGCTCTAAAACGACGTAAAGTACAGAACTACAATAGATTAAAGCCATTTTGCCAATGAATAACTACTAGTTTTACAAGAAAACCATATTATTTGCAATTACACTAACTTGGCCTAAAACAGTGTTTATCAAAAAAACATTGATTTTTTCAAAAACTGTCGATTAAATTCACATAAAAATGCTCTAAAACGACGTAATGTACAGAAGTACAATAGAACAAAGCCATTTTGCCAATGAATAACTACTAGTTTTACAAAAAAAACCATATCATTTGAAATAACACTAACTTGGCCTAAAAGAGTGTTTATCAAAAAAACATTGATTTTTTCAAAAACTGTCGATTAAATTCACATAAAAATGCTCTAAAACGACGTAAAGTACAGAACTACAATAGATTAAAGCCATTTTCCAATGAATAACTACTAGTTTTACAAGAAAACCATATTATTTGCAATAACACTAACTTGGCCTAAAACAGTGTTTATCAAAAAAACATTGATTTTTTCAAAAACTGTCGATTAAATTCACATAAAAATGCTCTAAAACGACGTAAAGTACAGAACTACAATAGAACAAAGCAATTTTGCCAATGAATAACTGCTAGTTTTACAGAAAAACCATATCATTTGCAATAACACTAACTTGGCCTAAAACAGTGTTTATCAAAAAAACATTGATTTTTTCAAAAACTGTCGATTAAATTCACATAAAAATGCTCTAAAACGACGTAAAGTACAAAACTACAATAGAACAAAGCCATTTTGCCAATGAATAACTACTAGTTTTACAAGAAAACCATATTATTTGTAATAACACTAACTTGGCCTAAAACAGTGTTTATCAAAAAAACATTGATTTTTTCAAAAACTGTCGATTAAATTGACATAAAGATGCTCTAAAACGACGTAAAGTACAGAACGACAATAGATTAAAGCCATTTTGCCAATGAATAACTACTAGTTTTACAAGAAAACCATATTATTTGCAATTACACTAACTTGGCCTAAAACAGTGTTTATCAAAAAAACATTGATTTTTTCAAAAACTGTCGATTAAATTCACATAAAAATGCTCTAAAACGACGTAATGTACAGAAGTACAATAGAACAAAGCCATTTTGCCAATGAATAACTACTAGTTTTACAAGAAAACCATATTATTTGCAATTACACTATCTTGGCATAAAACAGTGTTTATCGAAAAAACATTGATTTTTTCAAAAACTGTCGATTAAATTCACATAAAAATGCTCTAAAACGACGTAAAGTACAGAACTACAATAGATTAAAGCCATTTTGCCAATGAATAACTGCTAGTTTTAAAAGAAAAACCATATCATTTGCAATGACACTAACTTGGCCTAAAACAGTGTTTATCAAAAAAACATTGATTTTTTCAAAAACTGTCGATTAAATTCACATAAAAATGCTTCAAAACGACGTAAAGTACAAAACTACAATAGAACAAAGCTATTTTGCCAATTAATAACTGCTAGTTTTACAGAAAAACCATATAATTTGCAATAACACTAACTTGGCCAAAATAAGTGTTTATCAAAAAAACATTGATTTTTTCAAAAACTGTCAATTAAATTCACATAAAAATGCTCTAAAACGACGTAAAGTACAGAACTACAATAGATTAAAGCCATTTTGCCAATGAATAACTACTAGTTTTACAAGAAAACCATATTATTTGCAATAACACTAACTTGGCCTAAAACAGTGTTTATCAAAAAAACATTGATTTTTCAAAAACTGTCGATTAAATTCACATAAAAATGCTTTAAAACGATCGTAAAGTATAGAACTACAATAGAACAAAGCCATTTTGCCAATGAATAACTACTAGTTTTACAGAAAAATCCATATCATTTGAAATAACACTAACTTGGCCTAAAACAGTGTTTATCAAAAAAACATTGATTTTTTCAAAAACTGTCGATAAAATTCACATAAAAATGCTCTAAAACGACGTAAAGTACAGAACTACAATAGATTAAAGCCATTTTGCCAATGAATAACTACTAGTTTTACAAGAAAACCATATTATTTGCAATAACACTAACTTGGCCTAAAACAGTGTTTATCAAAAAAACATTGATTTTTTCAAAAAATGTCGATTAAATTCACATAAAAATGCTCTAAAACGACGTAAAGTACAAAACTACAATAGAACAAAGCCATTTTGCCAATGAATAACTGCTAGTTTTACGGAAAAACCATATCATTTGCAATAACACTAACTTGGCCTAAAAGAGTGTTTATCAAAAAAACATTGATTTTTTCAAAAACTGTCGATTAAATTCACATAAAAATGCTCTAAAACGACGTAAAGTACAGAACTACAATAGATTAAAGCCATTTTGCCAATGAATAACTACTAGTTTTACAAGAAAACCATATTATTTGCAATAACACTAACTTGGCCGAAAACAGTGTTTATCAAAAAAACATTGATTTTTTCAAAAACTGTCGATTAAATTCACATAAAAATGCTCTAAAACGACGTAAAGTACAGAACTACAATAGATTAAAGCCATTTTGCCAATGAATAACTGCTAGTTTTACAGAAAAACCATATCATTTGCAATAACACTAACTTGGCCTAAAACAGTGTTTATCAAAAAAACATTGTTTTTTCAAAAACTGTCGATTAAATTCACATAAAAATGCTTTAAAACGACGTAAAGTATAGAACTACAATAGAACAAAGCCATTTTGCCAATGAATAACTACTAGTTTTACAGAAAAATCCATATCATTTGAAATAACACTAACTTGGCCTAAAACAGTGTTTATCAAAAAAACATTGATTTTTTCAAAAACTGTCGATAAAATTCACATAAAAATGCTCTAAAACGACGTAAAGTACAGAACTACAATAGATTAAAGCCATTTTGCCAATGAATAACTACTAGTTTTACAAGAAAACAATATTATTTGCAATAACACTTAACTTAGCCTAAAACAGTGTTTATCAAAAAAACATTGATTTTTTCAAAAACTGTCGATTAAATTCACATAAAAATGCTCTAAAACGACGTAAAGTACAAAACTACAATAGAACAAAGCCATTTTGCCAATGAATAACTGCTAGTTTTACAGAAAAACCATATCATTTGCAATAACACTAACTTGGCCTAAAACAGTGTTTATCAAAAAACATTGATTTTTTCAAAAACTGTCGATTAAATTCACATAAAAATGCTCTAAAACGACGTAAAGTATAAAACTACAATAGATTAAAGCCATTTTGCCAATGAATAACTACTAGTTTTACAAGAAAACCATATTATTTGCAATAACACTAACTTGGCCTAAAACAGTGTTTATCAAAAAAACATTGATTTTTTCAAAAACTGTCGATTAAATTCACATAAAAATGCTCTAAAACGACGTAATGTACAAGACTACAATAGGTTAAAGCCATTTTGCCAATGAATAACTACTAGTTTTACAAGAAAACCATATTATTTGCAATAACACTAACTTGGCCTAAAACAGTGTTTATCAAAAAAACATTGATTTTTTCAAAAACTGTCGATTAAATTCACATAAAAATGCTCTAAAACGACGTAAAGTACAAAACTACAATAGAACAAAGCCATTTTGCCAATGAATAACTGCTAGTTTTACAGAAAAACCTTATCATTTGCAATAACACTAACTTGGCCTAAAAGAGTGTTTATCAAAAAAACATTGATTTCTTCAAAAACTGTCAATTAAATTTACATAAAAATGCTCTAAAACGACGTAAAGTACAGAACTACAATAGATTAAAGCCATTTTGCCAATGAATAACTACTAGTTTTACAAGAAAACCATATTATTTGCAATTACACTAACTTGGCATAAAACAGTGTTTATCAAAAAAACATTGATTTTTTCAAAAACTGTCGATTAAATTCACATAAAAATGCTCTAAAACGACGTAAAGTACAGAACTACAATAGATTAAAGCCATTTTGCCAATGAATAACTACTAGTTTTACAAGAAAACCATATTATTTGCAATAACACTAACTTGGCCTAAAACAGTGTTTATCAAAAAAACATTGATTTTTTCAAAAACTGTCGATTAAATTCACATAAAAATGCTCTAAAACGACGTAAAGTACAAAACTACAATAGAACAAAGCCATTTTGCCAATGAATAACTGCTAGTTTTACAGAAAAACCATATCATTTGCAATAACACTAACTTGGCCTAAAACAGTGTTTATCAAAAAAACATTGATTTTTTCAAAAACTGTCCATTAAATTCACATAAAAATGCTCTAAAACGACGTAAAGTACAGAACTACAATAGATTAAAGCCATTTTGCCAATGAATAACTACTAGTTTTACAAGAAAACCATATTATTTGCAATTACACTAACTTGGCCTAAAACAGTGTTTATCAAAAAAACATTGATTTTTTCAAAAACTGTCGATTAAATTCACATAAAAATGCTCTAAAACGACGTAATGTACAGAAGTACAATAGAACAAAGCCATTTTGCCAATGAATAACTACTAGTTTTACAAAAAAAACCATATCATTTGAAATAACACTAACTTGGCCTAAAAGAGTGTTTATCAAAAAAACATTGATTTTTTCAAAAACTGTCGATTAAATTCACATAAAAATGCTCTAAAACGACGTAAAGTACAGAACTACAATAGATTAAAGCCATTTTCCAATGAATAACTACTAGTTTTACAAGAAAACCATATTATTTGCAATAACACTAACTTGGCCTAAAACAGTGTTTATCAAAAAAACATTGATTTTTTCAAAAACTGTCGATTAAATTCACATAAAAATGCTCTAAAACGACGTAAAGTACAGAACTACAATAGAACAAAGCCATTTTGCCAATGAATAACTGCTAGTTTTACAGAAAAACCATATCATTTGCAATAACACTAACTTGGCCTAAAACAGTGTTTATCAAAAAAACATTGATTTTTTCAAAAACTGTCGATTAAATTCACATAAAAATGCTCTAAAACGACGTAAAGTACAAAACTACAATAGAACAAAGCCATTTTGCCAATGAATAACTACTAGTTTTACAAGAAAACCATATTATTTGTAATAACACTAACTTGGCCTAAAACAGTGTTTATCAAAAAAACATTGATTTTTTCAAAAACTGTCGATTAAATTGACATAAAGATGCTCTAAAACGACGTAAAGTACAGAACGACAATAGATTAAAGCCATTTTGCCAATGAATAACTACTAGTTTTACAAGAAAACCATATTATTTGCAATTACACTAACTTGGCCTAAAACAGTGTTTATCAAAAAAACATTGATTTTTTCAAAAACTGTCGATTAAATTCACATAAAAATGCTCTAAAACGACGTAATGTACAGAAGTACAATAGAACAAAGCCATTTTGCCAATGAATAACTACTAGTTTTACAAGAAAACCATATTATTTGCAATTACACTATCTTGGCATAAAACAGTGTTTATCGAAAAAACATTGATTTTTTCAAAAACTGTCGATTAAATTCACATAAAAATGCTCTAAAACGACGTAAAGTACAGAACTACAATAGATTAAAGCCATTTTGCCAATGAATAACTGCTAGTTTTACAGAAAAACCATATCATTTGCAATGACACTAACTTGGCCTAAAACAGTGTTTATCAAAAAAACATTGATTTTTTCAAAAACTGTCGATTAAATTCACATAAAAATGCTTCAAAACGACGTAAAGTACAAAACTACAATAGAACAAAGCTATTTTGCCAATTAATAACTGCTAGTTTTACAGAAAAACCATATAATTTGCAATAACACTAACTTGGCCAAAATAAGTGTTTATCAAAAAAACATTGATTTTTTCAAAAACTGTCAATTAAATTCACATAAAAATGCTCTAAAACGACGTAAAGTACAGAACTACAATAGATTAAAGCCATTTTGCCAATGAATAACTACTAGTTTTACAAGAAAACCATATTATTTGCAATAACACTAACTTGGCCTAAAACAGTGTTTATCAAAAAAACATTGATTTTTCAAAAACTGTCGATTAAATTCACATAAAAATGCTTTAAAACATCGTAAAGTATAGAACTACAATAGAACAAAGCCATTTTGCCAATGAATAACTACTAGTTTTACAGAAAAATCCATATCATTTGAAATAACACTAACTTGGCCTAAAACAGTGTTTATCAAAAAAACATTGATTTTTTCAAAAACTGTCGATAAAATTCACATAAAAATGCTCTAAAACGACGTAAAGTACAGAACTACAATAGATTAAAGCCATTTTGCCAATGAATAACTACTAGTTTTACAAGAAAACCATATTATTTGCAATAACACTAACTTGGCCTAAAACAGTGTTTATCAAAAAAACATTGATTTTTTCAAAAACTGTCGATTAAATTCACATAAAAATGCTCTAAAACGACGTAAAGTACAAAACTACAATAGAACAAAGCCATTTTGCCAATGAATAACTGCTAGTTTTACGGAAAAACCATATCATTTGCAATAACACTAACTTGGCCTAAAAGAGTGTTTATCAAAAAAACATTGATTTTTTCAAAAACTGTCGATTAAATTCACATAAAAATGCTCTAAAACGACGTAAAGTACAGAACTACAATAGATTAAAGCCATTTTGCCAATGAATAACTACTAGTTTTACAAGAAAACCATATTATTTGCAATAACACTAACTTGGCCTAAAACAGTGTTTATCAAAAAAACATTGATTTTTTCAAAAACTGTCGATTAAATTCACATAAAAATGCTCTAAAACGACGTAAAGTACAGAACTACAATAGATTAAAGCCATTTTGCCAATGAATAACTGCTAGTTTTACAGAAAAACCATATCATTTGCAATAACACTAACTTGGCCTAAAACAGTGTTTATCAAAAAAACATTGTTTTTTCAAAAACTGTCGATTAAATTCACATAAAAATGCTTTAAAACGACGTAAAGTATAGAACTACAATAGAACAAAGCCATTTTGCCAATGAATAACTACTAGTTTTACAGAAAAATCCATATCATTTGAAATAACACTAACTTGGCCTAAAACAGTGTTTATCAAAAAAACATTGATTTTTTCAAAAACTGTCGATAAAATTCACATAAAAATGCTCTAAAACGACGTAAAGTACAGAACTACAATAGATTAAAGCCATTTTGCCAATGAATAACTACTAGTTTTACAAGAAAACAATATTATTTGCAATAACACTAACTTGGCCTAAAACAGTGTTTATCAAAAAAACATTGATTTTTTCAAAAACTGTCGATTAAATTCACATAAAAATGCTCTAAAACGACGTAAAGTACAGAACTACAATAGAACAAAGCCATTTTGCCAATGAATAACTACTAGTTTTACAGAAAAACCATATTATTTGCAATAACACTAACTTGGCCTAAAACAGTGTTTATCAAAAAAACATTGATTTTTTCAAAAACTGTCGATTAAATTCACATAAAAATGCTCTAAAACGACGTAAAGTACAAAACTACAATAGATTAAAGCCATTTTGCCAATGAATAACTACTAGTTTTACAAGAAAACCATATTATTTGCAATTACACTAACTTGGCCTAAAACAGTGTTTATCAAAAAAACATTGATTTTTTCAAAAACTGTCGATTAAATTCACATAAAAATGCTCTAAAACGACGTAATGTACAAGACTACAATAGGTTAAAGCCATTTTGCCAATGAATAACTACTAGTTTTACAAGAAAACCATATTATTTGCAATACACTAACTTGGCCTAAAACAGTGTTTATCAAAAAAACATTGACTGCTTTTTCAAAAACTATCGATTAAATTCACATAAAAATGCATAAAAATTTAAAACGACGTAAAGTACAGAACTACAATAGAACAAAGCCATTTTGCCAATGAATAACTACTAGTTTTACAAGAAAACCATATTATAATGCAATTACACTAACTTGGCATAAAACAGTGTTTATCAAAAAAACATTGATTTTTTCAAAAACTGTCGATAAAATTCACATAAAAATGCTCTAAAACGACGTAAAGTACAAAACTACAATAGATTAAAGCCATTTTGCCAATGAATAACTACTAGTTTTACAAGAAAACCATATTATTTGCAATAACACTAACTTGGCCTAAAACAGTGTTTATCAAAAAAACATTGATTTTTTCAAAAACTGTCGATTAAATTCACATAAAAATGCTCTAAAACGACGTAAAGTACAAAACTACAATAGAACAAAGCCATTTTGCCAATGAATAACTGCTAGTTTTACAGAAAAACCATATCATTTGCAATAACACTAACTTGGCCTAAAACAGTGTTTATCAAAAAAACATTGATTTTTTCAAAAACTGTCCATTAAATTCACATAAAAATGCTCTAAAACGACGTAAAGTACAGAACTACAATAGATTAAAGCCATTTTGCCAATGAATAACTACTAGTTTTACAAGAAAACCATATTATTTGCAATTACACTAACTTGGCCTAAAACAGTGTTTATCAAAAAAACATTGATTTTTTCAAAAACTGTCGATTAAATTCACATAAAAATGCTCTAAAACGACGTAATGTACAGAAGTACAATAGAACAAAGCCATTTTGCCAATGAATAACTACTAGTTTTACAAAAAAAACCATATCATTTGAAATAACACTAACTTGGCCTAAAAGAGTGTTTATCAAAAAAACATTGATTTTTTCAAAAACTGTCGATTAAATTCACATAAAAATGCTCTAAAACGACGTAAAGTACAGAACTACAATAGATTAAAGCCATTTTCCAATGAATAACTACTAGTTTTACAAGAAAACCATATTATTTGCAATAACACTAACTTGGCCTAAAACAGTGTTTATCAAAAAAACATTGATTTTTTCAAAAACTGTCGATTAAATTCACATAAAAATGCTCTAAAACGACGTAAAGTACAGAACTACAATAGAACAAAGCCATTTTGCCAATGAATAACTGCTAGTTTTACAGAAAAACCATATCATTTGCAATAACACTAACTTGGCCTAAAACAGTGTTTATCAAAAAAACATTGATTTTTTCAAAAACTGTCGATTAAATTCACATAAAAATGCTCTAAAACGACGTAAAGTACAAAACTACAATAGAACAAAGCCATTTTGCCAATGAATAACTACTAGTTTTACAAGAAAACCATATTATTTGTAATAACACTAACTTGGCCTAAAACAGTGTTTATCAAAAAAACATTGATTTTTTCAAAAACTGTCGATTAAATTGACATAAAGATGCTCTAAAACGACGTAAAGTACAGAACGACAATAGATTAAAGCCATTTTGCCAATGAATAACTACTAGTTTTACAAGAAAACCATATTATTTGCAATTACACTAACTTGGCCTAAAACAGTGTTTATCAAAAAAACATTGATTTTTTCAAAAACTGTCGATTAAATTCACATAAAAATGCTCTAAAACGACGTAATGTACAGAAGTACAATAGAACAAAGCCATTTTGCCAATGAATAACTACTAGTTTTACAAGAAAACCATATTATTTGCAATTACACTATCTTGGCATAAAACAGTGTTTATCGAAAAAACATTGATTTTTTCAAAAACTGTCGATTAAATTCACATAAAAATGCTCTAAAACGACGTAAAGTACAGAACTACAATAGATTAAAGCCATTTTGCCAATGAATAACTGCTAGTTTTAAAAGAAAAACCATATCATTTGCAATGACACTAACTTGGCCTAAAACAGTGTTTATCAAAAAAACATTGATTTTTTCAAAAACTGTCGATTAAATTCACATAAAAATGCTTCAAAACGACGTAAAGTACAAAACTACAATAGAACAAAGCTATTTTGCCAATTAATAACTGCTAGTTTTACAGAAAAACCATATAATTTGCAATAACACTAACTTGGCCAAAATAAGTGTTTATCAAAAAAACATTGATTTTTTCAAAAACTGTCAATTAAATTCACATAAAAATGCTCTAAAACGACGTAAAGTACAGAACTACAATAGATTAAAGCCATTTTGCCAATGAATAACTACTAGTTTTACAAGAAAACCATATTATTTGCAATAACACTAACTTGGCCTAAAACAGTGTTTATCAAAAAAACATTGATTTTTCAAAAACTGTCGATTAAATTCACATAAAAATGCTTTAAAACATCGTAAAGTATAGAACTACAATAGAACAAAGCCATTTTGCCAATGAATAACTACTAGTTTTACAGAAAAATCCATATCATTTGAAATAACACTAACTTGGCCTAAAACAGTGTTTATCAAAAAAACATTGATTTTTTCAAAAACTGTCGATTAAATTCACATAAAAATGCTCTAAAACGACGTAAAGTACAGAACTACAATAGATTAAAGCCATTTTGCCAATGAATAACTACTAGTTTTACAAGAAAACCATATTATTTGCAATAACACTAACTTGGCCTAAAACAGTGTTTATCAAAAAAACATTGATTTTTTCAAAAAATGTCGATTAAATTCACATAAAAATGCTCTAAAACGACGTAAAGTACAAAACTACAATAGAACAAAGCCATTTTGCCAATGAATAACTGCTAGTTTTACGGAAAAACCATATCATTTGCAATAACACTAACTTGGCCTAAAAGAGTGTTTATCAAAAAAACATTGATTTTTTCAAAAACTGTCGATTAAATTCACATAAAAATGCTCTAAAACGACGTAAAGTACAGAACTACAATAGATTAAAGCCATTTTGCCAATGAATAACTACTAGTTTTACAAGAAAACCATATTATTTGCAATAACACTAACTTGGCCGAAAACAGTGTTTATCAAAAAAACATTGATTTTTTCAAAAACTGTCGATTAAATTCACATAAAAATGCTCTAAAACGACGTAAAGTACAGAACTACAATAGATTAAAGCCATTTTGCCAATGAATAACTGCTAGTTTTACAGAAAAACCATATCATTTGCAATAACACTAACTTGGCCTAAAACAGTGTTTATCAAAAAAACATTGTTTTTTCAAAAACTGTCGATTAAATTCACATAAAAATGCTTTAAAACGACGTAAAGTATAGAACTACAATAGAACAAAGCCATTTTGCCAATGAATAACTACTAGTTTTACAGAAAAATCCATATCATTTGAAATAACACTAACTTGGCCTAAAACAGTGTTTATCAAAAAAACATTGATTTTTTCAAAAACTGTCGATAAAATTCACATAAAAATGCTCTAAAACGACGTAAAGTACAGAACTACAATAGATTAAAGCCATTTTGCCAATGAATAACTACTAGTTTTACAAGAAAACAATATTATTTGCAATAACACTTAACTTGGCCTAAAACAGTGTTTATCAAAAAAACATTGATTTTTTCAAAAACTGTCGATTAAATTCACATAAAAATGCTCTAAAACGACGTAAAGTACAAAACTACAATAGAACAAAGCCATTTTGCCAATGAATAACTGCTAGTTTTACAGAAAAACCATATCATTTGCAATAACACTAACTTGGCCTAAAACAGTGTTTATCAAAAAAACATTGATTTTTTCAAAAACTGTCGATTAAATTCACATAAAAATGCTCTAAAACGACGTAAAGTACAAAACTACAATAGATTAAAGCCATTTTGCCAATGAATAACTACTAGTTTTACAAGAAAACCATATTATTTGCAATAACACTAACTTGGCCTAAAACAGTGTTTATCAAAAAAACATTGATTTTTTCAAAAACTGTCGATTAAATTCACATAAAAATGCTCTAAAACGACGTAATGTACAAGACTACAATAGGTTAAAGCCATTTTGCCAATGAATAACTACTAGTTTTACAAGAAAACCATATTATTTGCAATTACACTAACTTGGCCTAAAACAGTGTTTATCAAAAAAACATTGATTTTTTCAAAAACTGTCGATTAAATTCACATAAAAATGCTCTAAAACGACGTAAAGTACAAAACTACAATAGAACAAAGCCATTTTGCCAATGAATAACTGCTAGTTTTACAGAAAAACCATATCATTTGCAATAACACTAACTTGGCCTAAAACAGTGTTTATCAAAAAAACATTGCTTCAAAAACTGTCAATTAAAACATAAAAATGCTCTAAAACGACGTAAAGTACAGAACTACAATAGATTAAAGCCATTTTGCCAATGAATAACTACTAGTTTTACAAGAAAACCATATTATTTGCAATTACACTAACTTGGCATAAAACAGTGTTTATCAAAAAAACATTGATTTTTTCAAAAACTGTCGATTAAATTCACATAAAAATGCTCTAAAACGACGTAAAGTACAGAACTACAATAGATTAAAGCCATTTTGCCAATGAATAACTACTAGTTTTACAAGAAAACCATATTATTTGCAATAACACTAACTTGGCCTAAAACAGTGTTTATCAAAAAAACATTGATTTTTTCAAAAACTGTCGATTAAATTCACATAAAAATGCTCTAAAACGACGTAAAGTACAAAACTACAATAGAACAAAGCCATTTTGCCAATGAATAACTGCTAGTTTTACAGAAAAACCATATCATTTGCAATAACACTAACTTGGCCTAAAACAGTGTTTATCAAAAAAACATTGATTTTTTCAAAAACTGTCCATTAAATTCACATAAAAATGCTCTAAAACGACGTAAAGTACAGAACTACAATAGATTAAAGCCATTTTGCCAATGAATAACTACTAGTTTTACAAGAAAACCATATTATTTGCAATTACACTAACTTGGCCTAAAACAGTGTTTATCAAAAAAACATTGATTTTTTCAAAAACTGTCGATTAAATTCACATAAAAATGCTCTAAAACGACGTAATGTACAGAAGTACAATAGAACAAAGCCATTTTGCCAATGAATAACTACTAGTTTTACAAAAAAAACCATATCATTTGAAATAACACTAACTTGGCCTAAAAGAGTGTTTATCAAAAAAACATTGATTTTTTCAAAAACTGTCGATTAAATTCACATAAAAATGCTCTAAAACGACGTAAAGTACAGAACTACAATAGATTAAAGCCATTTTCCAATGAATAACTACTAGTTTTACAAGAAAACCATATTATTTGCAATAACACTAACTTGGCCTAAAACAGTGTTTATCAAAAAAACATTGATTTTTTCAAAAACTGTCGATTAAATTCACATAAAAATGCTCTAAAACGACGTAAAGTACAGAACTACAATAGAACAAAGCCATTTTGCCAATGAATAACTGCTAGTTTTACAGAAAAACCATATCATTTGCAATAACACTAACTTGGCCTAAAACAGTGTTTATCAAAAAAACATTGATTTTTTCAAAAACTGTCGATTAAATTCACATAAAAATGCTCTAAAACGACGTAAAGTACAAAACTACAATAGAACAAAGCCATTTTGCCAATGAATAACTACTAGTTTTACAAGAAAACCATATTATTTGTAATAACACTAACTTGGCCTAAAACAGTGTTTATCAAAAAAACATTGATTTTTTCAAAAACTGTCGATTAAATTGACATAAAGATGCTCTAAAACGACGTAAAGTACAGAACGACAATAGATTAAAGCCATTTTGCCAATGAATAACTACTAGTTTTACAAGAAAACCATATTATTTGCAATTACACTAACTTGGCCTAAAACAGTGTTTATCAAAAAAACATTGATTTTTTCAAAAACTGTCGATTAAATTCACATAAAAATGCTCTAAAACGACGTAATGTACAGAAGTACAATAGAACAAAGCCATTTTGCCAATGAATAACTACTAGTTTTACAAGAAAACCATATTATTTGCAATTACACTATCTTGGCATAAAACAGTGTTTATCGAAAAAACATTGATTTTTTCAAAAACTGTCGATTAAATTCACATAAAAATGCTCTAAAACGACGTAAAGTACAGAACTACAATAGATTAAAGCCATTTTGCCAATGAATAACTGCTAGTTTAAAAAGAAAAACCATATCATTTGCAATGACACTAACTTGGCCTAAAACAGTGTTTATCAAAAAAACATTGATTTTTTCAAAAACTGTCCATTAAATTCACATAAAAATGCTTCAAAACGACGTAAAGTACAAAACTACAATAGAACAAAGCTATTTTGCCAATTAATAACTGCTAGTTTTACAGAAAAACCATATAATTTGCAATAACACTAACTTGGCCAAAATAAGTGTTTATCAAAAAAACATTGATTTTTTCAAAAACTGTCAATTAAATTCACATAAAAATGCTCTAAAACGACGTAAAGTACAGAACTACAATAGATTAAAGCCATTTTGCCAATGAATAACTACTAGTTTTACAAGAAAACCATATTATTTGCAATAACACTAACTTGGCCTAAAACAGTGTTTATCAAAAAAACATTGATTTTTTCAAAAACTGTCGATTAAATTCACATAAAAATGCTTTAAAACGATCGTAAAGTATAGAACTACAATAGAACAAAGCCATTTTGCCAATGAATAACTACTAGTTTTACAGAAAAATCCATATCATTTGAAATAACACTAACTTGGCCTAAAACAGTGTTTATCAAAAAAACATTGATTTTTTCAAAAACTGTCGATAAAATTCACATAAAAATGCTCTAAAACGACGTAAAGTACAGAACTACAATAGATTAAAGCCATTTTGCCAATGAATAACTACTAGTTTTACAAGAAAACCATATTATTTGCAATAACACTAACTTGGCCTAAAACAGTGTTTATCAAAAAAACATTGATTTTTTCAAAAAATGTCGATTAAATTCACATAAAAATGCTCTAAAACGACGTAAAGTACAAAACTACAATAGAACAAAGCCATTTTGCCAATGAATAACTGCTAGTTTTACAAGAAAAACCATATCATTTGCAATAACACTAACTTGGCCTAAAAGAGTGTTTATCAAAAAAACATTGATTTTTTCAAAAACTGTCGATTAAATTCACATAAAAATGCTCTAAAACGACGTAAAGTACAGAACTACAATAGATTAAAGCCATTTTGCCAATGAATAACTACTAGTTTTACAAGAAAACCATATTATTTGCAATAACACTAACTTGGCCGAAAACAGTGTTTATCAAAAAAACATTGATTTTTTCAAAAACTGTCGATTAAATTCACATAAAAATGCTCTAAAACGACGTAAAGTACAGAACTACAATAGATTAAAGCCATTTTGCCAATGAATAACTGCTAGTTTTACAGAAAAACCATATCATTTGCAATAACACTAACTTGGCCTAAAACAGTGTTTATCAAAAAAACATTGTTTTTTCAAAAACTGTCGATTAAATTCACATAAAAATGCTTTAAAACGACGTAAAGTATAGAACTACAATAGAACAAAGCCATTTTGCCAATGAATAACTACTAGTTTTACAGAAAAATCCATATCATTTGAAATAACACTAACTTGGCCTAAAACAGTGTTTATCAAAAAAACATTGATTTTTTCAAAAACTGTCGATAAAATTCACATAAAAATGCTCTAAAACGACGTAAAGTACAGAACTACAATAGATTAAAGCCATTTTGCCAATGAATAACTACTAGTTTTACAAGAAAACAATATTATTTGCAATAACACTAACTTGGCCTAAAACAGTGTTTATCAAAAAAACATTGATTTTTTCAAAAACTGTCGATTAAATTCACATAAAAATGCTCTAAAACGACGTAAAGTACAAAACTACAATAGAACAAAGCCATTTTGCCAATGAATAACTGCTAGTTTTACAGAAAAACCATATCATTTGCAATAACACTAACTTGGCCTAAAAGAGTGTTTATCAAAAAAACATTGATTTTTTCAAAAACTGTCGATTAAATTCACATAAAAATGCTCTAAAACGACGTAAAGTACAAAACTACAATAGATTAAAGCCATTTTGCCAATGAATAACTACTAGTTTTACAAGAAAACCATATTATTTGCAATAACACTAACTTGGCCTAAAACAGTGTTTATCAAAAAAACATTGATTTTTTCAAAAACTGTCGATTAAATTCACATAAAAATGCTCTAAAACGACGTAATGTACAAGACTACAATAGGTTAAAGCCATTTTGCCAATGAATAACTACTAGTTTTACAAGAAAACCATATTATTTGCAATTACACTAACTTGGCCTAAAACAGTGTTTATCAAAAAAACATTGATTTTTTCAAAAACTGTCGATTAAATTCACATAAAAATGCTCTAAAACGACGTAAAGTACAAAACTACAATAGAACAAAGCCATTTTGCCAATGAATAACTGCTAGTTTTACAGAAAAACCATATTATTTGCAATAACACTAACTTGGCCTAAAAGAGTGTTTATCAAAAAAACATTGATTTCTTCAAAAACTGTCAATTAAATTCACATAAAAATGCTCTAAAACGACGTAAAGTACAGAACTACAATAGATTAAAGCCATTTTGCCAATGAATAACTACTAGTTTTACAAGAAAACCATATTATTTGCAATTACACTAACTTGGCATAAAACAGTGTTTATCAAAAAAACATTGATTTTTTCAAAAACTGTCGATTAAATTCACATAAAAATGCTCTAAAACGACGTAAAGTACAGAACTACAATAGATTAAAGCCATTTTGCCAATGAATAACTACTAGTTTTACAAGAAAACCATATTATTTGCAATAACACTAACTTGGCCTAAAACAGTGTTTATCAAAAAAACATTGATTTTTTCAAAAACTGTCGATTAAATTCACATAAAAATGCTCTAAAACGACGTAAAGTACAAAACTACAATAGAACAAAGCCATTTTGCCAATGAATAACTGCTAGTTTTACAGAAAAACCATATCATTTGCAATAACACTAACTTGGCCTAAAACAGTGTTTATCAAAAAAACATTGATTTTTTCAAAAACTGTCCATTAAATTCACATAAAAATGCTCTAAAACGACGTAAAGTACAGAACTACAATAGATTAAAGCCATTTTGCCAATGAATAACTACTAGTTTTACAAGAAAACCATATTATTTGCAATTACACTAACTTGGCCTAAAACAGTGTTTATCAAAAAAACATTGATTTTTTCAAAAACTGTCGATTAAATTCACATAAAAATGCTCTAAAACGACGTAATGTACAGAAGTACAATAGAACAAAGCCATTTTGCCAATGAATAACTACTAGTTTTACAAAAAAAACCATATCATTTGCAATAACACTAACTTGGCCTAAAAGAGTGTTTATCAAAAAAACATTGATTTTTTCAAAAACTGTCGATTAAATTCACATAAAAATGCTCTAAAACGACGTAAAGTACAGAACTACAATAGATTAAAGCCATTTTCCAATGAATAACTACTAGTTTTACAAGAAAACCATATTATTTGCAATAACACTAACTTGGCCTAAAACAGTGTTTATCAAAAAAACATTGATTTTTTCAAAAACTGTCGATTAAATTCACATAAAAATGCTCTAAAACGACGTAAAGTACAGAACTACAATAGAACAAAGCCATTTTGCCAATGAATAACTGCTAGTTTTACAGAAAAACCATATCATTTGCAATAACACTAACTTGGCCTAAAACAGTGTTTATCAAAAAAACATTGATTTTTTCAAAAACTGTCGATTAAATTCACATAAAAATGCTCTAAAACGACGTAAAGTACAAAACTACAATAGAACAAAGCCATTTTGCCAATGAATAACTACTAGTTTTACAAGAAAACCATATTATTTGTAATAACACTAACTTGGCCTAAAACAGTGTTTATCAAAAAAACATTGATTTTTTCAAAAACTGTCGATTAAATTGACATAAAGATGCTCTAAAACGACGTAAAGTACAGAACGACAATAGATTAAAGCCATTTTGCCAATGAATAACTACTAGTTTTACAAGAAAACCATATTATTTGCAATTACACTAACTTGGCCTAAAACAGTGTTTATCAAAAAAACATTGATTTTTTCAAAAACTGTCGATTAAATTCACATAAAAATGCTCTAAAACGACGTAATGTACAGAAGTACAATAGAACAAAGCCATTTTGCCAATGAATAACTACTAGTTTTACAAGAAAACCATATTATTTGCAATTACACTATCTTGGCATAAAACAGTGTTTATCGAAAAAACATTGATTTTTTCAAAAACTGTCGATTAAATTCACATAAAAATGCTCTAAAACGACGTAAAGTACAGAACTACAATAGATTAAAGCCATTTTGCCAATGAATAACTGCTAGTTTTAAAAGAAAAACCATATCATTTGCAATGACACTAACTTGGCCTAAAACAGTGTTTATCAAAAAAACATTGATTTTTTCAAAAACTGTCGATTAAATTCACATAAAAATGCTTCAAAACGACGTAAAGTACAAAACTACAATAGAACAAAGCTATTTTGCCAATTAATAACTGCTAGTTTTACAGAAAAACCATATAATTTGCAATAACACTAACTTGGCCAAAATAAGTGTTTATCAAAAAAACATTGATTTTTTCAAAAACTGTCAATTAAATTCACATAAAAATGCTCTAAAACGACGTAAAGTACAGAACTACAATAGATTAAAGCCATTTTGCCAATGAATAACTACTAGTTTTACAAGAAAACCATATTATTTGCAATAACACTAACTTGGCCTAAAACAGTGTTTATCAAAAAAACATTGATTTTTCAAAAACTGTCGATTAAATTCACATAAAAATGCTTTAAAACATCGTAAAGTATAGAACTACAATAGAACAAAGCCATTTTGCCAATGAATAACTACTAGTTTTACAGAAAAATCCATATCATTTGAAATAACACTAACTTGGCCTAAAACAGTGTTTATCAAAAAAACATTGATTTTTTCAAAAACTGTCGATAAAATTCACATAAAAATGCTCTAAAACGACGTAAAGTACAGAACTACAATAGATTAAAGCCATTTTGCCAATGAATAACTACTAGTTTTACAAGAAAACCATATTATTTGCAATAACACTAACTTGGCCTAAAACAGTGTTTATCAAAAAAACATTGATTTTTTCAAAAAATGTCGATTAAATTCACATAAAAATGCTCTAAAACGACGTAAAGTACAAAACTACAATAGAACAAAGCCATTTTGCCAATGAATAACTGCTAGTTTTACGGAAAAACCATATCATTTGCAATAACACTAACTTGGCCTAAAAGAGTGTTTATCAAAAAAACATTGATTTTTTCAAAAACTGTCGATTAAATTCACATAAAAATGCTCTAAAACGACGTAAAGTACAGAACTACAATAGATTAAAGCCATTTTGCCAATGAATAACTACTAGTTTTACAAGAAAACCATATTATTTGCAATAACACTAACTTGGCCGAAAACAGTGTTTATCAAAAAAACATTGATTTTTTCAAAAACTGTCGATTAAATTCACATAAAAATGCTCTAAAACGACGTAAGTACAGAACTACAATAGATTAAAGCCATTTTGCCAATGAATAACTGCTAGTTTTACAGAAAAACCATATCATTTGCAATAACACTAACTTGGCCTAAAACAGTGTTTATCAAAAAAACATTGTTTTTTCAAAAACTGTCGATTAAATTCACATAAAAATGCTTTAAAACGACGTAAAGTATAGAACTACAATAGAACAAAGCCATTTTGCCAATGAATAACTACTAGTTTTACAGAAAAATCCATATCATTTGAAATAACACTAACTTGGCCTAAAACAGTGTTTATCAAAAAAACATTGATTTTTTCAAAAACTGTCGATAAAATTCACATAAAAATGCTCTAAAACGACGTAAAGTACAGAACTACAATAGATTAAAGCCATTTTGCCAATGAATAACTACTAGTTTTACAAGAAAACAATATTATTTGCAATAACACTAACTTGGCCTAAAACAGTGTTTATCAAAAAAACATTGATTTTTTCAAAAACTGTCGATTAAATTCACATAAAAATGCTCTAAAACGACGTAAAGTACAAAACTACAATAGAACAAAGCCATTTTGCCAATGAATAACTGCTAGTTTTACAGAAAAACCATATCATTTGCAATAACACTAACTTGGCCTAAAACAGTGTTTATCAAAAAAACATTGATTTTTTCAAAAACTGTCGATTAAATTCACATAAAAATGCTCTAAAACGACGTAAAGTACAAAACTACAATAGATTAAAGCCATTTTGCCAATGAATAACTACTAGTTTTACAAGAAAACCATATTATTTGCAATAACACTAACTTGGCCTAAAACAGTGTTTATCAAAAAAACATTGATTTTTTCAAAAACTGTCGATTAAATTCACATAAAAATGCTCTAAAACGACGTAATGTACAAGACTACAATAGGTTAAAGCCATTTTGCCAATGAATAACTACTAGTTTTACAAGAAAACCATATTATTTGCAATAACACTAACTTGGCCTAAAACAGTGTTTATCAAAAAAACATTGATTTTTTCA
Source organism: Gammaproteobacteria bacterium (assembly GCA_965196985.1). Taxonomy (GTDB): domain Bacteria; phylum Pseudomonadota; class Gammaproteobacteria; order UBA12402; family UBA12402; genus 2-12-FULL-35-23. Next base: position 33,523 of record CBDALO010000021.1, read on the forward strand.
AAAACTGTCGATTAAATTCACATAAAAATGCTCTAAAACGACGTAAAGTACAAAACTACAATAGAACAAAGCCATTTTGCCAATGAATAACTGCTAGTTTTACAGAAAAACCTTATCATTTGCAATAACACTAACTTGGCCTAAAAGAGTGTTTATCAAAAAAACATTGATTTCTTCAAAAACTGTCAATTAAATTTACATAAAAATGCTCTAAAACGACGTAAAGTACAGAACTACAATAGATTAAAGCCATTTTGCCAATGAATAACTACTAGTTTTACAAGAAAACCATATTAGTTGCAATTACACTAACTTGGCATAAAACAGTGTTTATCAAAAAAACATTGATTTTTTCAAAAACTGTCGATTAAATTCACATAAAAATGCTCTAAAACGACGTAAAGTACAGAACTACAATAGATTAAAGCCATTTTGCCAATGAATAACTACTAGTTTTACAAGAAAACCATATTATTTGCAATAACACTAACTTGGCCTAAAACAGTGTTTATCAAAAAAACATTGATTTTTTCAAAAACTGTCGATTAAATTCACATAAAAATGCTCTAAAACGACGTAAAGTACAAAACTACAATAGAACAAAGCCATTTTGCCAATGAATAACTGCTAGTTTTACAGAAAAACCATATCATTTGCAATAACACTAACTTGGCCTAAAACAGTGTTTATCAAAAAAACATTGATTTTTTCAAAAACTGTCCATTAAATTCACATAAAAATGCTCTAAAACGACGTAAAGTACAGAACTACAATAGATTAAAGCCATTTTGCCAATGAATAACTACTAGTTTTACAAGAAAACCATATTATTTGCAATTACACTAACTTGGCCTAAAACAGTGTTTATCAAAAAAACATTGATTTTTTCAAAAACTGTCGATTAAATTCACATAAAAATGCTCTAAAACGACGTAATGTACAGAAGTACAATAGAACAAAGCCATTTTGCCAATGAATAACTACTAGTTTTACAAAAAAAACCATATCATTTGAAATAACACTAACTTGGCCTAAAAGAGTGTTTATCAAAAAAACATTGATTTTTTCAAAAACTGTCGATTAAATTCACATAAAAATGCTCTAAAACGACGTAAAGTACAGAACTACAATAGATTAAAGCCATTTTCCAATGAATAACTACTAGTTTTACAAGAAAACCATATTATTTGCAATAACACTAACTTGGCCTAAAACAGTGTTTATCAAAAAAACATTGATTTTTTCAAAAACTGTCGATTAAATTCACATAAAAATGCTCTAAAACGACGTAAAGTACAGAACTACAATAGAACAAAGCCATTTTGCCAATGAATAACTGCTAGTTTTACAGAAAAACCATATCATTTGCAATAACACTAACTTGGCCTAAAACAGTGTTTATCAAAAAAACATTGATTTTTTCAAAAACTGTCGATTAAATTCACATAAAAATGCTCTAAAACGACGTAAAGTACAAAACTACAATAGAACAAAGCCATTTTGCCAATGAATAACTACTAGTTTTACAAGAAAACCATATTATTTGTAATAACACTAACTTGGCCTAAAACAGTGTTTATCAAAAAAACATTGATTTTTTCAAAAACTGTCGATTAAATTGACATAAAGATGCTCTAAAACGACGTAAAGTACAGAACGACAATAGATTAAAGCCATTTTGCCAATGAATAACTACTAGTTTTACAAGAAAACCATATTATTTGCAATTACACTAACTTGGCCTAAAACAGTGTTTATCAAAAAAACATTGATTTTTTCAAAAACTGTCAATTAAATTCACATAAAAATGCTCTAAAACGACGTAATGTACAGAAGTACAATAGAACAAAGCCATTTTGCCAATGAATAACTACTAGTTTTACAAGAAAACCATATTATTTGCAATTACACTATCTTGGCATAAAACAGTGTTTATCGAAAAAACATTGATTTTTTCAAAAACTGTCGATTAAATTCACATAAAAATGCTCTAAAACGACGTAAAGTACAGAACTACAATAGATTAAAGCCATTTTGCCAATGAATAACTGCTAGTTTTACAGAAAAACCATATCATTTGCAATGACACTAACTTGGCCTAAAACAGTGTTTATCAAAAAAACATTGATTTTTTCAAAAACTGTCGATTAAATTCACATAAAAATGCTTCAAAACGACGTAAAGTACAAAACTACAATAGAACAAAGCTATTTTGCCAATTAATAACTGCTAGTTTTACAGAAAAACCATATAATTTGCAATAACACTAACTTGGCCAAAATAAGTGTTTATCAAAAAAACATTGATTTTTTCAAAAACTGTCAATTAAATTCACATAAAAATGCTCTAAAACGACGTAAAGTACAGAACTACAATAGATTAAAGCCATTTTGCCAATGAATAACTACTAGTTTTACAAGAAAACCATATTATTTGCAATAACACTAACTTGGCCTAAAACAGTGTTTATCAAAAAAACATTGATTTTTCAAAAACTGTCGATTAAATTCACATAAAAATGCTTTAAAACGATCGTAAAGTATAGAACTACAATAGAACAAAGCCATTTTGCCAATGAATAACTACTAGTTTTACAGAAAAATCCATATCATTTGAAATAACACTAACTTGGCCTAAAACAGTGTTTATCAAAAAAACATTGATTTTTTCAAAAACTGTCGATAAAATTCACATAAAAATGCTCTAAAACGACGTAAAGTACAGAACTACAATAGATTAAAGCCATTTTGCCAATGAATAACTACTAGTTTTACAAGAAAACCATATTATTTGCAATAACACTAACTTGGCCTAAAACAGTGTTTATCAAAAAAACATTGATTTTTTCAAAAAATGTCGATTAAATTCACATAAAAATGCTCTAAAACGACGTAAAGTACAAAACTACAATAGAACAAAGCCATTTTGCCAATGAATAACTGCTAGTTTTACGGAAAAACCATATCATTTGCAATAACACTAACTTGGCCTAAAAGAGTGTTTATCAAAAAAACATTGATTTTTTCAAAAACTGTCGATTAAATTCACATAAAAATGCTCTAAAACGACGTAAAGTACAGAACTACAATAGATTAAAGCCATTTTGCCAATGAATAACTACTAGTTTTACAAGAAAACCATATTATTTGCAATAACACTAACTTGGCCTAAAACAGTGTTTATCAAAAAAACATTGATTTTTTCAAAAACTGTCGATTAAATTCACATAAAAATGCTCTAAAACGACGTAAAGTACAGAACTACAATAGATTAAAGCCATTTTGCCAATGAATAACTGCTAGTTTTACAGAAAAACCATATCATTTGCAATAACACTAACTTGGCCTAAAACAGTGTTTATCAAAAAAACATTGTTTTTTCAAAAACTGTCGATTAAATTCACATAAAAATGCTTTAAAACGACGTAAAGTATAGAACTACAATAGAACAAAGCCATTTTGCCAATGAATAACTACTAGTTTTACAGAAAAATCCATATCATTTGAAATAACACTAACTTGGCCTAAAACAGTGTTTATCAAAAAAACATTGATTTTTTCAAAAACTGTCGATAAAATTCACATAAAAATGCTCTAAAACGACGTAAAGTACAGAACTACAATAGATTAAAGCCATTTTGCCAATGAATAACTACTAGTTTTACAAGAAAACAATATTATTTGCAATAACACTAACTTGGCCTAAAACAGTGTTTATCAAAAAAACATTGATTTTTTCAAAAACTGTCGATTAAATTCACATAAAAATGCTCTAAAACGACGTAAAGTACAAAACTACAATAGAACAAAGCCATTTTGCCAATGAATAACTGCTAGTTTTACAGAAAAACCATATCATTTGCAATAACACTAACTTGGCCTAAAACAGTGTTTATCAAAAAACATTGATTTTTTCAAAAACTGTCGATTAAATTCACATAAAAATGCTCTAAAACGACGTAAAGTACAAAACTACAATAGATTAAAGCCATTTTGCCAATGAATAACTACTAGTTTTACAAGAAAACCATATTATTTGCAATAACACTAACTTGGCCTAAAACAGTGTTTATCAAAAAAACATTGATTTTTTCAAAAACTGTCGATTAAATTCACATAAAAATGCTCTAAAACGACGTAATGTACAAGACTACAATAGGTTAAAGCCATTTTGCCAATGAATAACTACTAGTTTTACAAGAAAACCATATTATTTGCAATAACACTAACTTGGCCTAAAACAGTGTTTATCAAAAAAACATTGATTTTTTCAAAAACTGTCGATTAAATTCACATAAAAATGCTCTAAAACGACGTAAAGTACAGAACTACAATAGAACAAAGCCATTTTGCCAATGAATAACTGCTAGTTTTACAGAAAAACCTTATCATTTGCAATAACACTAACTTGGCCTAAAAGAGTGTTTATCAAAAAAACATTGATTTCTTCAAAAACTGTCAATTAAATTTACATAAAAATGCTCTAAAACGACGTAAAGTACAGAACTACAATAGATTAAAGCCATTTTGCCAATGAATAACTACTAGTTTTACAAGAAAACCATATTATTTGCAATTACACTAACTTGGCATAAAACAGTGTTTATCAAAAAAACATTGATTTTTTCAAAAACTGTCGATAAAATTCACATAAAAATGCTCTAAAACGACGTAAAGTACAGAACTACAATAGATTAAAGCCATTTTGCCAATGAATAACTACTAGTTTTACAAGAAAACCATATTATTTGCAATAACACTAACTTGGCCTAAAACAGTGTTTATCAAAAAAACATTGATTTTTTCAAAAACTGTCGATTAAATTCACATAAAAATGCTCTAAAACGACGTAAAGTACAAAACTACAATAGAACAAAGCCATTTTGCCAATGAATAACTGCTAGTTTTACAGAAAAACCATATCATTTGCAATAACACTAACTTGGCCTAAAACAGTGTTTATCAAAAAAACATTGATTTTTTCAAAAACTGTCCATTAAATTCACATAAAAATGCTCTAAAACGACGTAAAGTACAGAACTACAATAGATTAAAGCCATTTTGCCAATGAATAACTACTAGTTTTACAAGAAAACCATATTATTTGCAATTACACTAACTTGGCCTAAAACAGTGTTTATCAAAAAAACATTGATTTTTTCAAAAACTGTCGATTAAATTCACATAAAAATGCTCTAAAACGACGTAATGTACAGAAGTACAATAGAACAAAGCCATTTTGCCAATGAATAACTACTAGTTTTACAAAAAAAACCATATCATTTGAAATAACACTAACTTGGCCTAAAAGAGTGTTTATCAAAAAAACATTGATTTTTTCAAAAACTGTCGATTAAATTCACATAAAAATGCTCTAAAACGACGTAAAGTACAGAACTACAATAGATTAAAGCCATTTTCCAATGAATAACTACTAGTTTTACAAGAAAACCATATTATTTGCAATAACACTAACTTGGCCTAAAACAGTGTTTATCAAAAAAACATTGATTTTTTCAAAAACTGTCGATTAAATTCACATAAAAATGCTCTAAAACGACGTAAAGTACAGAACTACAATAGAACAAAGCAATTTTGCCAATGAATAACTGCTAGTTTTACAGAAAAACCATATCATTTGCAATAACACTAACTTGGCCTAAAACAGTGTTTATCAAAAAAACATTGATTTTTTCAAAAACTGTCGATTAAATTCACATAAAAATGCTCTAAAACGACGTAAAGTACAAAACTACAATAGAACAAAGCCATTTTGCCAATGAATAACTACTAGTTTTACAAGAAAACCATATTATTTGTAATAACACTAACTTGGCCTAAAACAGTGTTTATCAAAAAAACATTGATTTTTTCAAAAACTGTCGATTAAATTGACATAAAGATGCTCTAAAACGACGTAAAGTACAGAACGACAATAGATTAAAGCCATTTTGCCAATGAATAACTACTAGTTTTACAAGAAAACCATATTATTTGCAATTACACTAACTTGGCCTAAAACAGTGTTTATCAAAAAAACATTGATTTTTTCAAAAACTGTCGATTAAATTCACATAAAAATGCTCTAAAACGACGTAATGTACAGAAGTACAATAGAACAAAGCCATTTTGCCAATGAATAACTACTAGTTTTACAAGAAAACCATATTATTTGCAATTACACTATCTTGGCATAAAACAGTGTTTATCGAAAAAACATTGATTTTTTCAAAAACTGTCGATTAAATTCACATAAAAATGCTCTAAAACGACGTAAAGTACAGAACTACAATAGATTAAAGCCATTTTGCCAATGAATAACTGCTAGTTTTAAAGAAAAACCATATCATTTGCAATGACACTAACTTGGCCTAAAACAGTGTTTATCAAAAAAACATTGATTTTTTCAAAAACTGTCGATTAAATTCACATAAAAATGCTTCAAAACGACGTAAAGTACAAAACTACAATAGAACAAAGCTATTTTGCCAATTAATAACTGCTAGTTTTACAGAAAAACCATATAATTTGCAATAACACTAACTTGGCCAAAATAAGTGTTTATCAAAAAAACATTGATTTTTTCAAAAACTGTCAATTAAATTCACATAAAAATGCTCTAAAACGACGTAAAGTACAGAACTACAATAGATTAAAGCCATTTTGCCAATGAATAACTACTAGTTTTACAAGAAAACCATATTATTTGCAATAACACTAACTTGGCCTAAAACAGTGTTTATCAAAAAAACATTGATTTTTTCAAAAACTGTCGATTAAATTCACATAAAAATGCTTTAAAACATCGTAAAGTATAGAACTACAATAGAACAAAGCCATTTTGCCAATGAATAACTACTAGTTTTACAGAAAAATCCATATCATTTGAAATAACACTAACTTGGCCTAAAACAGTGTTTATCAAAAAAACATTGATTTTTTCAAAAACTGTCGATAAAATTCACATAAAAATGCTCTAAAACGACGTAAAGTACAGAACTACAATAGATTAAAGCCATTTTGCCAATGAATAACTACTAGTTTTACAAGAAAACCATATTATTTGCAATAACACTAACTTGGCCTAAAACAGTGTTTATCAAAAAAACATTGATTTTTTCAAAAAATGTCGATTAAATTCACATAAAAATGCTCTAAAACGACGTAAAGTACAAAACTACAATAGAACAAAGCCATTTTGCCAATGAATAACTGCTAGTTTTACGGAAAAACCATATCATTTGCAATAACACTAACTTGGCCTAAAAGAGTGTTTATCAAAAAAACATTGATTTTTTCAAAAACTGTCGATTAAATTCACATAAAAATGCTCTAAAACGACGTAAAGTACAGAACTACAATAGATTAAAGCCATTTTGCCAATGAATAACTACTAGTTTTACAAGAAAACCATATTATTTGCAATAACACTAACTTGGCCGAAAACAGTGTTTATCAAAAAAACATTGATTTTTTCAAAAACTGTCGATTAAATTCACATAAAAATGCTCTAAAACGACGTAAAGTACAGAACTACAATAGATTAAAGCCATTTTGCCAATGAATAACTGCTAGTTTTACAGAAAAACCATATCATTTGCAATAACACTAACTTGGCCTAAAACAGTGTTTATCAAAAAAACATTGTTTTTTCAAAAACTGTCGATTAAATTCACATAAAAATGCTTTAAAACGACGTAAAGTATAGAACTACAATAGAACAAAGCCATTTTGCCAATGAATAACTACTAGTTTTACAGAAAAATCCATATCATTTGAAATAACACTAACTTGGCCTAAAACAGTGTTTATCAAAAAAACATTGATTTTTTCAAAAACTGTCGATAAAATTCACATAAAAATGCTCTAAAACGACGTAAAGTACAGAACTACAATAGATTAAAGCCATTTTGCCAATGAATAACTACTAGTTTTACAAGAAAACAATATTATTTGCAATAACACTTAACTTAGCCTAAAACAGTGTTTATCAAAAAAACATTGATTTTTTCAAAAACTGTCGATTAAATTCACATAAAAATGCTCTAAAACGACGTAAAGTACAAAACTACAATAGAACAAAGCCATTTTGCCAATGAATAACTGCTAGTTTTACAGAAAAACCATATCATTTGCAATAACACTAACTTGGCCTAAAACAGTGTTTATCAAAAAACATTGATTTTTTCAAAAACTGTCGATTAAATTCACATAAAAATGCTCTAAAACGACGTAAAGTACAAAACTACAATAGATTAAAGCCATTTTGCCAATGAATAACTACTAGTTTTACAAGAAAACCATATTATTTGCAATAACACTAACTTGGCCTAAAACAGTGTTTATCAAAAAAACATTGATTTTTTCAAAAACTGTCGATTAAATTCACATAAAAATGCTCTAAAACGACGTAATGTACAAGACTACAATAGGTTAAAGCCATTTTGCCAATGAATAACTACTAGTTTTACAAGAAAACCATATTATTTGCAATAACACTAACTTGGCCTAAAACAGTGTTTATCAAAAAAACATTGATTTTTTCAAAAACTGTCGATTAAATTCACATAAAAATGCTCTAAAACGACGTAAAGTACAAAACTACAATAGAACAAAGCCATTTTGCCAATGAATAACTGCTAGTTTTACAGAAAAACCTTATATTTGCAATAACACTAACTTGGCCAGTGTTTATCAAAAAAACATTGCTTCAAAAACTGTCAATTAAAACATAAAAATGCTCTAAAACGACGTAAAGTACAGAACTACAATAGATTAAAGCCATTTTGCCAATGAATAACTACTAGTTTTGAAAACCATATTAGTTGCAATTACACTAACTTGGCATAAAACAGTGTTTATCAAAAAAACATTGATTTTTTCAAAAACTGTCGATTAAATTCACATAAAAATGCTCTAAAACGACGTAAAGTACAGAACTACAATAGATTAAAGCCATTTTGCCAATGAATAACTACTAGTTTTACAAGAAAACCATATTATTTGCAATAACACTAACTTGGCCTAAAACAGTGTTTATCAAAAAAACATTGATTTTTTCAAAAACTGTCGATTAAATTCACATAAAAATGCTCTAAAACGACGTAAAGTACAAAACTACAATAGAACAAAGCCATTTTGCCAATGAATAACTGCTAGTTTTACAGAAAAACCATATCATTTGCAATAACACTAACTTGGCCTAAAACAGTGTTTATCAAAAAAACATTGATTTTTTCAAAAACTGTCCATTAAATTCACATAAAAATGCTCTAAAACGACGTAAAGTACAGAACTACAATAGATTAAAGCCATTTTGCCAATGAATAACTACTAGTTTTACAAGAAAACCATATTATTTGCAATAACACTAACTTGGCCTAAAACAGTGTTTATCAAAAAAACATTGATTTTTTCAAAAACTGTCGATTAAATTCACATAAAAATGCTCTAAAACGACGTAATGTACAGAAGTACAATAGAACAAAGCCATTTTGCCAATGAATAACTACTAGTTTTACAAAAAAAACCATATCATTTGAAATAACACTAACTTGGCCTAAAAGAGTGTTTATCAAAAAAACATTGATTTTTTCAAAAACTGTCGATTAAATTCACATAAAAATGCTCTAAAACGACGTAAAGTACAGAACTACAATAGATTAAAGCCATTTTCCAATGAATAACTACTAGTTTTACAAGAAAACCATATTATTTGCAATAACACTAACTTGGCCTAAAACAGTGTTTATCAAAAAAACATTGATTTTTTCAAAAACTGTCGATTAAATTCACATAAAAATGCTCTAAAACGACGTAAAGTACAGAACTACAATAGAACAAAGCCATTTTGCCAATGAATAACTGCTAGTTTTACAGAAAAACCATATCATTTGCAATAACACTAACTTGGCCTAAAACAGTGTTTATCAAAAAAACATTGATTTTTTCAAAAACTGTCGATTAAATTCACATAAAAATGCTCTAAAACGACGTAAAGTACAAAACTACAATAGAACAAAGCCATTTTGCCAATGAATAACTACTAGTTTTACAAGAAAACCATATTATTTGTAATAACACTAACTTGGCCTAAAACAGTGTTTATCAAAAAAACATTGATTTTTTCAAAAACTGTCGATTAAATTGACATAAAGATGCTCTAAAACGACGTAAAGTACAGAACGACAATAGATTAAAGCCATTTTGCCAATGAATAACTACTAGTTTTACAAGAAAACCATATTATTTGCAATTACACTAACTTGGCCTAAAACAGTGTTTATCAAAAAAACATTGATTTTTTCAAAAACTGTCGATTAAATTCACATAAAAATGCTCTAAAACGACGTAATGTACAGAAGTACAATAGAACAAAGCCATTTTGCCAATGAATAACTACTAGTTTTACAAGAAAACCATATTATTTGCAATTACACTATCTTGGCATAAAACAGTGTTTATCGAAAAAACATTGATTTTTTCAAAAACTGTCGATTAAATTCACATAAAAATGCTCTAAAACGACGTAAAGTACAGAACTACAATAGATTAAAGCCATTTTGCCAATGAATAACTGCTAGTTTTAAAGAAAAACCATATCATTTGCAATGACACTAACTTGGCCTAAAACAGTGTTTATCAAAAAAACATTGATTTTTTCAAAAACTGTCGATTAAATTCACATAAAAATGCTTCAAAACGACGTAAAGTACAAAACTACAATAGAACAAAGCTATTTTGCCAATTAATAACTGCTAGTTTTACAGAAAAACCATATAATTTGCAATAACACTAACTTGGCCTAAATAAGTGTTTATCAAAAAAACATTGATTTTTTCAAAAACTGTCAATTAAATTCACATAAAAATGCTCTAAAACGACGTAAAGTACAGAACTACAATAGATTAAAGCCATTTTGCCAATGAATAACTACTAGTTTTACAAGAAAACCATATTATTTGCAATAACACTAACTTGGCCTAAAACAGTGTTTATCAAAAAAACATTGATTTTTCAAAAACTGTCGATTAAATTCACATAAAAATGCTTTAAAACGACGTAAAGTATAGAACTACAATAGAACAAAGCCATTTTGCCAATGAATAACTACTAGTTTTACAGAAAAATCCATATCATTTGAAATAACACTAACTTGGCCTAAAACAGTGTTTATCAAAAAAACATTGATTTTTTCAAAAACTGTCGATAAAATTCACATAAAAATGCTCTAAAACGACGTAAAGTACAGAACTACAATAGATTAAAGCCATTTTGCCAATGAATAACTACTAGTTTTACAAGAAAACCATATTATTTGCAATAACACTAACTTGGCCTAAAACAGTGTTTATCAAAAAAACATTGATTTTTTCAAAAACTGTCGATTAAATTCACATAAAAATGCTCTAAAACGACGTAAAGTACAAAACTACAATAGAACAAAGCCATTTTGCCAATGAATAACTACTAGTTTTACGGAAAAACCATATCATTTGCAATAACACTAACTTGGCCTAAAACAGTGTTTATCAAAAAAACATTGATTTTTTCAAAAACTGTCGATTAAATTCACATAAAAATGCTCTAAAACGACGTAAAGTACAGAACTACAATAGATTAAAGCCATTTTGCCAATGAATAACTGCTAGTTTTACAGAGAAAACCATATCATTTGCAATAACACTAACTTGGCCTAAAACAGTGTTTATCAAAAAAACATTGATTTTTTCAAAAACTGTCAATTAAATTCACATAAAAATGCTCTAAAACGACGTAAAGTACAGAACTACAATAGATTAAAGCCATTTTGCCAATGAATAACTACTAGTTTTACAAGAAAACCATATTATTTGCAATAACACTAACTTGGCCTAAAACAGTGTTTATCAAAAAAACATTGATTTTTCAAAAACTGTCGATTAAATTCACATAAAAATGCTTTAAAACGACGTAAAGTATAGAACTACAATAGAACAAAGCCATTTTGCCAATGAATAACTACTAGTTTTACAGAAAAATCCATATCATTTGAAATAACACTAACTTGGCCTAAAACAGTGTTTATCAAAAAAACATTGATTTTTTCAAAAACTGTCGATAAAATTCACATAAAAATGCTCTAAAACGACGTAAAGTACAGAACTACAATAGATTAAAGCCATTTTGCCAATGAATAACTACTAGTTTTACAAGAAAACCATATTATTTGCAATAACACTAACTTGGCCTAAAACAGTGTTTATCAAAAAAACATTGATTTTTTCAAAAACTGTCGATTAAATTCACATAAAAATGCTCTAAAACGACGTAAAGTACAGAACTACAATAGAACAAAGCCATTTTGCCAATGAATAACTACTAGTTTTACAAGAAAAACCATATTATTTGCAATAACACTAACTTGGCCTAAAACAGTGTTTATCAAAAAAACATTGATTTTTTCAAAAACTGTCGATTAAATTCACATAAAAATGCTCTAAAACGACGTAATGTACAAGACTACAATAGGTTAAAGCCATTTTGCCAATGAATAACTACTAGTTTTACAAGAAAACCATATTATTTGCAATTACACTAACTTGGCCTAAAACAGTGTTTATCAAAAAAACATTGATTTTTTCAAAAACTGTCGATTAAATTCACATAAAAATGCTCTAAAACGACGTAATGTACAAGACTACAATAGGTTAAAGCCATTTTGCCAATGAATAACTACTAGTTTTACAAGAAAACCATATTATTTGCAATAACACTAACTTGGCCTAAAACAGTGTTTATCAAAAAAACATTGATTTTTTCAAAAACTGTCGATTAAATTCACATAAAAATGCTCTAAAACGACGTAAAGTACAAAACTACAATAGAACAAAGCCATTTTGCCAATGAATAACTGCTAGTTTTACAGAAAAACCATATCATTTGCAATAACACTAACTTGGCCTAAAACAGTGTTTATCAAAAAAACATTGATTTTTTCAAAAACTGTCAATTAAATTCACATAAAAATGCTCTAAAACGACGTAAAGTACAGAACTACAATAGATTAAAGCCATTTTGCCAATGAATAACTACTAGTTTTACAAGAAAACCATATTATTTGCAATAACACTAACTTGGCCTAAAACAGTGTTTATCAAAAAAACATTGATTTTTTCAAAAACTGTCGATTAAATTCACATAAAAATGCTCTAAAACGACGTAAAGTACAGAACTACAATAGATTAAAGCCATTTTGCCAATGAATAACTACTAGTTTTACAAGAAAACCATATCATTTGCAATAACACTAACTTGGCCTAAAACAGTGTTTATCAAAAAAACATTGATTTTTTCAAAAACTGTCGATTAAATTCACATAAAAATGCTCTAAAACGACGTAAAGTACAGAACTACAATAGAACAAAGCCATTTTGCCAATGAATAACTACTAGTTTTACAAGAAAACCATATTCATTATAACACTAACTTGGCCTAAAACAGTGTTTATCAAAAAAACATTGATTTTTTCAAAAACTGTCGATTAAATTCACATAAAAATGCTCTAAAACGACGTAAAGTACAGAACTACAATAGATTAAAGCCATTTTGCCAATGAATAACTACTAGTTTTACAAGAAAACCATATTATTTGCAATTACACTAACTTGGCCTAAAACAGTGTTTATCAAAAAAACATTGATTTTTTCAAAAACTGTCGATTAAATTCACATAAAAATGCTCTAAAACGACGTAATGTACAGAACTACAATAGAACAAAGCCATTTTGCCAATGAATAACTACTAGTTTTACAAGAAAAACCATATCATTTGCAATAACACTAACTTGGCCTAAAACAGTGTTTATCAAAAAAACATTGATTTTTTCAAAAACTGTCGATTAAATTCACATAAAAATGCTCTAAAACGACGTAAAGTACAGAACTACAATAGATTAAAGCCATTTTGCCAATGAATAACTACTAGTTTTACAAGAAAACCATATTATTTGCAATAACACTAACTTGGCCTAAAACAGTGTTTATCAAAAAAACATTGATTTTTTCAAAAACTGTCGATTAAATTCACATAAAAATGCTCTAAAACGACGTAAAGTACAAAACTACAATAGAACAAAGCCATTTTGCCAATGAATAACTGCTAGTTTTACAGAAAAACCATATCATTTGCAATAACACTAACTTGGCCTAAAACAGTGTTTATCAAAAAAACATTGATTTTTTCAAAAACTGTCAATTAAATTCACATAAAAATGCTCTAAAACGACGTAAAGTACAGAACTACAATAGATTAAAGCCATTTTGCCAATGAATAACTACTAGTTTTACAAGAAAACCATATTATTTGTCAATAACACTAACTTGGCCTAAAACAGTGTTTATCAAAAAAACATTGATTTTTTCAAAAACTGTCGATTAAATTCACATAAAAATGCTCTAAAACGACGTAAAGTACAGAACTACAATAGATTAAAGCCATTTTGCCAATGAATAACTACTAGTTTTACAAGAAAACCATATTATTTGCAATTACACTAACTTGGCCTAAAACAGTGTTTATCAAAAAAACATTGATTTTTTCAAAAACTGTCAATTAAATTCACATAAAAATGCTCTAAAACGACGTAATGTACAGAAGTACAATAGAACAAAGCCATTTTGCCAATGAATAACTACTAGTTTTACAAGAAAACCATATTATTTGCAATTACACTATCTTGGCATAAAACAGTGTTTATCAAAAAACATTGATTTTTTCAAAAACTGTCGATTAAATTCACATAAAAATGCTCTAAAACGACGTAAAGTACAGAACTACAATAGATTAAAGCCATTTTGCCAATGAATAACTGCTAGTTTTACAGAAAACCATATCATTTGCAATGACACTAACTTGGCCTAAAACAGTGTTTATCAAAAAAACATTGATTTTTTCAAAAACTGTCGATTAAATTCACATAAAAATGCTTCAAAACGACGTAAAGTACAAAACTACAATAGAACAAAGCTATTTTGCCAATTAATAACTGCTAGTTTTACAGAAAAACCATATAATTTGCAATAACACTAACTTGGCCTAAATAAGTGTTTATCAAAAAAACATTGATTTTTTCAAAAACTGTCAATTAAATTCACATAAAAATGCTCTAAAACGACGTAAAGTACAGAACTACAATAGATTAAAGCCATTTTGCCAATGAATAACTACTAGTTTTACAAGAAAACCATATTATTTGCAATAACACTAACTTGGCCTAAAACAGTGTTTATCAAAAAAACATTGATTTTTCAAAAACTGTCGATTAAATTCACATAAAAATGCTTTAAAACGACGTAAAGTATAGAACTACAATAGAACAAAGCCATTTTGCCAATGAATAACTACTAGTTTTACAGAAAAATCCATATCATTTGAAATAACACTAACTTGGCCTAAAACAGTGTTTATCAAAAAAACATTGATTTTTTCAAAAACTGTCAATAAAATTCACATAAAAATGCTCTAAAACGACGTAAAGTACAGAACTACAATAGATTAAAGCCATTTTGCCAATGAATAACTACTAGTTTTACAAGAAAACCATATTATTTGCAATAACACTAACTTGGCCTAAAACAGTGTTTATCAAAAAAACATTGATTTTTTCATAAACTGTCGATTAAATTCACATAAAAATGCTCT
Source organism: Gammaproteobacteria bacterium (assembly GCA_965196985.1). Lineage (GTDB taxonomy): Bacteria > Pseudomonadota > Gammaproteobacteria > UBA12402 > UBA12402 > 2-12-FULL-35-23. The sequence goes on from CBDALO010000021.1 coordinate 49,203, forward strand.
AAAACGACGTAAAGTACAAAACTACAATAGAACAAAGCCATTTTGCCAATGAATAACTGCTAGTTTTACAGAAAAACCATGTCATTTGCAATAACACTAACTTGGCCTAAAATAGTGTTTATCAAAAAAACATTGATTTTTTCAAAAACTGTCGATTAAATTCACATAAAAATGCTCTAAAACGACGTAAAGTACAGAACTACAATAGATTAAAGCCATTTTGCCAATGAATAACTACTAGTTTTACAAGAAAACCATATTATTTGCAATAACACTAACTTGGCCTAAAACAGTGTTTATCAAAAAAACATTGATTTTTTCAAAAACTGTCATTTTGCAAATTAAATTCACATAAAAATGCTCTAAAACGACGTAAAGTACAGTACAAAACTACAATAGAACAAAGCCATTTTGCCAATGAATAACTACTAGTTTTACAAGAAAACCATATTATTTGCAATAACACTAACTTGGCCTAAAACAGTGTTTATCAAAAAAACATTGATTTTTTCAAAAACTGTCAATTAAATTCACATAAAAATGCTCTAAAACGACGTAAAGTACAGAACTACAATAGATTAAAGCCATTTTGCCAATGAATAACTACTAGTTTTACAAGAAAACCATATTATTTGCAATAACACTAACTTGGCCTAAAACAGTGTTTATCAAAAAAACATTGATTTTTCAAAAACTGTCGATTAAATTCACATAAAAATGCTTTAAAACGACGTAAAGTATAGAACTACAATAGAACAAAGCCATTTTGCCAATGAATAACTACTAGTTTTACAGAAAAATCCATATCATTTGAAATAACACACTAGTTTTACAAGAAAACCATATTATTTGCAATAACACTAACTTGGCCTAAAACAGTGTTTATCAAAAAAACATTGATTTTTTCAAAAACTGTCGATTAAATTCACATAAAAATGCTAAAACGACGTTAAGTACAAAACTACAATAGAACAAAGCCATTTTGCCAATTAATAACTGCTAGTTTTACAGAAAAACCATAATTTGCAATAACACTAACTTGGCCTAGAGTGTTTATCAAAAAAACATTGATTTTTTCAAAAACTGTCAATTAAATTCACATAAAAATGCTCTAAAACGACGTAAAGACTAACTACAATAGAACAAAGCCATTTTGCCAATGAATAACTACTAGTTTTACAAAAAACCATATCATTTGCAATAACACTAACTTGGCCTAAAACAGTGTTTATCAAAAAAACATTGATTTTTTCAAAAACTGTCGATTAAATTCACATAAAAATGCTCTAAAACGACGTAATGTACAAGACTACAGAACTACAATAGGTTAAAGCCATTTTGCCAATGAA
>CBDALO010000022.1:0-10939 GCA_965196985.1 Gammaproteobacteria bacterium
GTGCCGTTTGCGCTGGTAGGTTTCAGTTTGTCGAAGATTGTAAAGATGAGAGACTGAGATAAAAGCAAGACGCGCATAACGCTTATCTCCAAACAAATGAAAGGCTCTCTCGCAAAGTTTTTTTGTGGTAGGCCCGCTAAGCGTTTGATGAACCTGATCCGTTTCAGCTAACAACCAAGTATCCTCATGCGTATAGATTAAGCTAAACTTATTTCTAGGTGATCGTTGCTTAACAACAACTTTTCCTGACTTTTGATACTGAGCAATTAGCCTAGTAATTTGTGAACGTGAGTAACCAGTCATTCGTTGCAGGTAATCACGAATCAATCCTTTGTCCTTTTTGCACATACCGCAATAAGCAAATTTTTTTAATGTGTTCGTAACCCATAGGTAAGATTCTGCTCGTGATGTAGCTTCAAAGGTAAGCTGGGTTGATGAGGATAGAAATTGCTCAATCTGGGCAAGTGTGTTTAATTCTATGTCGTTCATATTGATATTCATCCATATAGGATGAACGATCACGGTATCCGTCTTATTTCAGCATGATGCTCATGCTGCGCTCTCTTTAGTTTACTGCGCCTGTGATGAGCGGATGGTAATTAATTCCGCTAGCGAAGGCATAGAATAGTTTTTTGTAATTCTGTCATATATATAATCGAAGACATTAACTGCTAGCTTTTTACATGTCTCAGTAATTGTAACCATTGTATCCTTAGCTTTCGTTCCTTCTTCACTCATAGTATGAAGGTGTACATCGCGCATTCTAGCCTGCTTCCGAGCCATCAACTCTGCTGGATTGTTATGTAGAGGAAGCTCTGGCTTTTCCAGCACTAACAATAGCTGCCTTTTCTTTTTTAAGGTGAGCTCAATTTGTTTATCTAGTTTCTCGTAGCCAGTGATTGTTGAGAATAACTCAGTAAACTCATTGGATAGCTTATCTATCTCATCTTGCCCTGGGTTCTTTTTATATTCAATGAGCTTATGATAATAATCCCAAAACCTATCCAAGAAGCTGTCAACAGAGTCTTGGTGCTTCTTAAAAATTGGCGTCAGCTTTTTATAATGCCTACCCTCATGAACCCAGCACAAGGCGAGTGATTCAGTAATGAGCTTAAACTGTGGCGCATCATCGGTAATGAGTGTTTCTATCGCATAAGGACTCTTTCTATATGTTGAGATAGCTGCCGCATCAGTAATCAGCTTTCTATATTTTGGAAATTTTTTATCACCTAATACCTTATCAAGAATAACTTCCAGCTCCTTACTGTTTAAGATAGTCGATGAGTGAAATACCTTTAAGCTTTCGATACCTTGTGGGGTAAGTTCATAGTAGCCAGTAAATTAAAAGCGGCCTCATTTAATGTGAACCCAAAGTGGTCTTTGCTTAACATTTCAATGACGCTTAATCGACTTTTACTGGTCAGCGTAAAGTAAGCTGAATAATACTCATTACCCAATACATTAACATAACGGTTTTTCCCATCCTCTCTAGCGTTGGTGTCATCTAGGTGCTGGTAGTTCGTGGATTGTAAACCTGCCTTCACAACTTCTACCTTCTCGGGCTCAAGTATCGTAGGTGTTTTAATTGTGAAGCTATGGATGGTTGATTTACTAATATCTATGTTGGCGGTTTTATAAAATGTCTCAAGGCTTTCTAGCGTCATACCACCTTGAGTATTTAGGAAGCTTGTCCAGCTTTTAATAGTAGGGCCGAACTGGCCCTCATAACCAGTTGGCAGAGGTGCTGTATAGTGTTTGTTTTCAGAAGGGGAGTAATATTGTTGGCGCAAAAAAAGAGTGTTATTAGCAGCAATTTTTATATCCTGGATAAGTGTTTTCTTAGAGCCATTTGGCACAGCATCGCTGGGCAACGAATCTGGATTAATTGTTAGTGTCACTGTATTAGAGACTTCGAGATTTTTTTTACTAGATTTTGGCTTTCTAGTTTTATTGGTTTTATTTCCTTTTCTATCCTTCTCGGAGGAATGATCCTTGTCCTTGTTAGCGCGCGTTTGCTTTCTAACATTAGGCTTTCCTTGCTCACCTTTATATTTATTTAATGCGTTATTTAACGATTGCACCTTGTCTTCTAGCTTTATGATTTTCTCAGCCTGACTTTCACATACATTGCTAAAATCTGTTTCTAGTGCTGTTGGTGTAACAGTATTATTAAATCTCTCAATGAGATCGGCTAAAACTGATTTGTCAGGTTGTTTTTTCATAGGAAGAGTATACCACGGTTTTGAAAAGGTAAATTTTCCCCACACAGATGGCCGTACTGCTGAAATTATTTTTAAGCCATGAACCTGATCGATGAAAAAATAATCCGAGCATACAGCCTTGTTATAGAGCGCACATCATGCTTTTATGACACACGATGATTCCAATATAAAATTTCCAAATTTGCACGAAAAAGCTGTCAAGAACTTTTTGAATTATTTTCAAATCATGCTGATATTGAACGGATACCGATCACGCAACAACTTCAGGCCCACTTTGCATTGGAAAGTGGGGGCTATTTCAGGCTCATCTTGCATTGGAAGAGACTTTAACTTGATTACGGATGGTGTTTGGATGTTAGCTAGAATTCTCTCTGATGAAAATAATGAATTAACTATTGAGCTCAAGCTTCCACTAAAAGGATCCATGCTTGAATGTGAGGATGCAATTCTTGACGGCCTTAATGAGGTTGGAACATTAGCCACTGAAAAAGCTTTAAGTAAGTTTGATGCAGATGGCTCTCCTATCCATGTTGGAAAAATAAAGCTAACAGCACGAAGTAGAGATGAAGCAAATTACCAAACGCCTTATGGAGTTGCTCGAGTTAAGCGTTATGTTTATCAAACCTCTAAAGGCGGGAAGATCTTTTGTCCTTTAGAAGATAAGGCTAGAATTATCCAAGGATCAACACCGCGATTTGCAAAAATAATCTCACATAAATACTCAAACTTACCTGCTCCTAGTGTTATTGATGATCTCAAGGTCAATCATAACCGTAAAATCTCACATTCATACTTGCAACGGGCAACTGATTTTGTTGGCGGTATTGCACAAGCCAAAGAGGCTGAGTGGGAATATGAAGAGCCAAAGCTTGATGCAGGCATTGAGATGCTAAGTATTAGCTTAGATGGTGCATATGTTCTCACCGTTGATGATGGTTATAGAGAGAGCATGGTTGGAACTATTTCCATGTATGATAAGCATGGTGCACGCCTGCACACAACCTACGTTGCAGCATCACCAGAATATGGAAAAGATGAATTCTTTAATAGGCTTGAAAAGGAAATAAAGCTGAAAAAGAAATATTACCCTGATGCTAAAACAATTGGCGTTGCTGATGGAGCAAAAAATAATTGGCCATTTCTAAAAAAACATACTGATACGCAAATTTTAGATTTTTGGCATGCAACTGAATATCTCGGCGAAGCATCAAAGGCAGTATTTACCAAAAAATCTGAAAGAGATGAGCGTGATGTTTGGCTCGAAGAGAGATGTCATGACTTAAAGCACAAGAAAGGTGCGGCAGGTAGAATACTTGCTGAGCTTAAAGAGCATCTAAATAAAAAACTGAATAAATCGCTTAGAGAAAAGCTAGAAGGAACAATTACGTATTTTGAAAATAATATTAAAGAAAAGCGAATGTCGTATCATAATTTGATTAAGCAGAATGCACCAATTGGCTCTGGCGTCACTGAAGCAGCATGTAAAACAATTGTTAAACAAAGATTAGGCGGATCAGGAATGCGCTGGAAAGACAAGGGAATGAAAATCGTTTTATGCTTGAGAACACTAGTAAAGACTAAAGGCAGATGGGATCAGTTTTTGGAGAAGGTCAATGATTTTGGCGTGCCAGCAGCAATATAGCCTACATTATATAGAGGCAGCACCCTTACCTCTAATCTCAGTGATGATAAAGCAAACTACACTCCAAGCCCTGGCGCTGCTCCTGAAAGTGCAAGATATATGTTTTGGAACAAAGTCCACCCTTCATCTAAAGTTCAAGAACTACTAAGCAACAAATTAATTAAAAGAATTGAAAATCGCTTTAGTTTTCTTGAGCACGATAGAGCCTTGGCTAATCAGGCTAAAACTATGCAAGACTTATCAGGCTTCCTTTTACATGCATTAAAAGAACTAAAAGAACGTATAGATGAATTGAGAACCGAACTAAGCGCGAGAAACTTTACCACGCGAACCACACTGAAAAATGATAAAATTGACGGACTAAAGTATATAATAAATAAAATTTGCCAAGCTCATCGTAATGGGAAAGATCAAGAGCTGCCTTTAGAAGAAACCATTAAACAAGCAAAATTTCATTACCCCAACCTAGCCGAAGCAGGTTTTGGTTTTTTCCCCAGCGGCTGGTCTCGCACAGGAGAGCTGCTTAATGATTTAGTTAATGAATCGAATACAGATAGAACGATAAGCGCCTCGCCATCAATGTCATATAGTATGGTATGAGCTTAAGTTAAACCCTTATATAAACTTAGGTTTATTCAGGAAAAAGATCTAAGGAATTTACGCCACTTTAAAAGAGTAAAGTGGCGTCCCCAAGGGGATTCGAACCCCTGTTGCCGCCGTGAAAGGGCGATGTCCTAGGCCTCTAGACGATGGGGACACAATATAATCTTCTGCTTTTTCGTTTATGCTGCGTTATCTTCGTCGTATCAGATTAGTCATTTACTGATGTAAACTCCTAACCTTCACTCCTCACAGAAAACATATCAGTTCACTAAGCCCTGGTGGAGCTAGGCGGGATCGAACCGCCGACCTCTTGCATGCCATGCAAGCGCTCTCCCAGCTGAGCTATAGCCCCGAACTGAGCTGCGCATTGTAAGAACAGCTTCCCCAAACGTCAATAGCTTTTTACATTATTTATCAAATATTTTCACCTAGTTACCCAATCTTTGAAAGGCTCACTTCCAGTGATATTATTAAAAAAGCAACCCTCTATAGAGACTATATTATGAACAATCTCTTTTCGAACTTACCAACCAAAAACCTACCCAACGAGCTTTTTGAAACCCTACAGGCTGGAAAGCAATTCAAACTAGAACGAATTATCTCGACGGGGCAAACAACACCAGAAAATCAGTGGTATGATCAAGCACAAACCGAATGGGTAGTCTTGTTAAAAGGCCAGGCGCGCTTGCTCTTTGAAGATAACAACGAAGTCACCCTAACTCCTGGAGATCACCTATTGATCCCTGCTCATACCAAACATCGAGTAAGCTGGACAACCCCTAACGAGACTTGCATTTGGCTAGCATTACACTTCGACGAATGAATAAAGCAGCAAGTTCTGCATCATCTCTGACCAATAAAGACTGGCTTACTATTCTTTTACTAACTTTTAGCATATTAATACCCCGCACCTTTTCAGCCAGCGCCAACAGCTTGAAAAACAACTAAAAAATCATTGACCTAAAGGTGCTAGCTAATTATCATAGCGGGCCTTAACCAATGTGTTCCCCGATAGCTCAGTTGGTAGAGCAAGTGACTGTTAATCACTGGGTCGGCGGTTCGAGCCCGTCTCGGGGAGCCAAGCTTTCAGAGTCCTTACCGGAAGACATAGACTACAGATTATATCGGACACATCAGTAACATTTTTGGACTAAAAACTGGACTTTCCCCAAAAGAGCGAGCCCCTCCAACAAACATCTTTTATCAATCACATAACAGTTAACCTACTGCTCAAAGGCTAGTGCGCCATCCTTTCTGTAAATTCCATTGACTTGCTGAAAATAAGCAGGCGACTCAGTCAGATTAGAAATTCCTTTTAAGGTAAACTTAACCAAAAAAGAGGAATGACAATGAGCTGCTATAAAAATGAGAACTTAATCGAAGAAGCCATACATGTTTTAGCGATGGAGGGGTTTGAAGCTTTACCTAAGCTTGTCTCCAGGTTGATGAATGAGGCTATGTTAATAGAAAGGGAGCGCCATTTAAATGCCAGTCCTTATGAGCGAACTGGCGATAGAAACGGATATGCGAACGGCTTTAAACCAAGGTTAATCAACACAGGTCAAGGTCAGCTTGAGCTACAGATACCGCAGGTTAGAGACTCCAATGAAGCCTTCTATCCATCAGTCTTAGAGCGAGGTGTACGCTCTGATAGAGCACTTAAGCTGGCTGTCGCTGAAATGTATGTGCATGGGGTTTCCACGCGCAAAGTTGAAAAGGTGCTAAAGCAACTCTGTGGAACAGATATTTCAAGCACAGAGGTAAGCCGTTGCGCTAAATTGTTGGATGAAGATTTAAAGAAATGGCGAAATAAGCCGTTAGGAAAGATAAAATATCTTTGGCTAGATGCACGTTATGAGAAGGTGCGCACTAGCGGCACAGTACAAGACTGTGCGGTATTGATAGCCTATGGCTTTGATGAATCAACCGGCAAGAGAACAGTGCTAGGTGTTTCTGTTGCGTTATCAGAGGCTGAGGTACATTGGCGTGATTTTCTTCAGCAGTTGGTTGAGCGAGGTATACATGGTATTGAGTTGATTACTAGCGACGCTCATACTGGCCTAAAAGCCGCTAGAAGAGCTGTGTTCCCCAGTGTTCCTTGGCAACGCTGCCAATTTCATTTGCAGCAAAATGCTCAGGCTCACATACCAAAGCGCTCAATGAAGGAACCAGTAGCTGAGGAGATTACAGCTATATTTAATGCCTCAAACATTCATGAGTCGGAAAGACTATTGGCTATGGCGGTAGATAAATATCAGCAAACAGCACCAGAGCTTTCTTCTTGGTTGGAAGTGAATATACCGGAGGGCTTAGTAGTGATGAACTTTGACAGGCCGCATCAAAAAAGATTAAGAACCAGTAACATAGCTGAGCGCGTAAACAGAGAGGTAAAAAGAAGGACGCATACAGTTGGAATTTTCCCTAATACTGAATCGTGCCTAAGGCTCGTATCAGCTGTTTTAGTGGAAATTGATGACCAGTGGAGCGGATCACCTAGATACTTAAGTTGAAGTGAATAATAAGGCTTCATAGGGTTTTAGGATAGATCATTCTTGTTCTTATTAACGAGATATAATTGCTATTACCTAAAAGTTAATAATTTATTTTGAGAGGAGAAAAATTTGAGGTATAAATAATTTTTTAGATTGATTAGCATAATTAATTTAAGATATTATGCGATGAGACAGGTACAATAGAGTGCCATTTAGAATTTTAAAGGTTTTTCTAAGTACTGAAGTTGGTTTTTACAGACAAAATAACGCTCTATCGCTCAAAGCAAATAGGGGTGAAATCGTTTTGTATTTTTTCACCAACTTAAAGACCAATAGGGTTAACACTTGGTTAGATCCACTGTTGTCAGCTTTAGGTTGGCAATAAATTCGCTTTAGATCGAGGTGCTTGAAAGCACTGTAAGAATAACCAAAACAATGATCACCTAAAGCAGCTCCACACCTACCAGCAGAATTCGTTAAGTCTTTGATAAGCTACTTAGTTTTAAGCTATTAATCTATCTACATACTAAATTCTCCACAATTCATTGCAGTTAGGTTTAAGGAAAAACTCCGCTCTAAAAGCAATCAAGGCTTATTAAACCTTTAGTTCATAAGGCACATATATGAAATTAGATAAAACTTTCTTTACCAAGCTCTTTAAGAAATATCCAGAAGTACTAATGTTCCTATCACCAACCGTTAATGCAACAACAGACTACCACATTGAAAGCCTCTCAGATTGGTTAAAAACACTTTATGAGGCGCTTCAAGACAACCTTGGCGAGCTCAAAAAAACAATGCCAAAACAAATCACAACACTACTAAGCACTGTTGTAAACTGCAAACGAAGCATTAAACTGGAAAGAACCATGCTATCATTAATGGCTTATACAGCTACGAAGGAAAATAACTATAACTTTTTTAAGACTATAGCCGTACTATACGGAGAAAATATTAATGACAAACAATTCAAATATCTTGTCACCTTACTATCAAAAGAAAAAAAACCTGAACTTCTAGCATTAGGATTAGTTATTAGTGATCTAGGAAAAGTAAGGAAGTTACGAGAAATCGTTTTTCAAAGCGAGAAGATTGATAAACAAGACCCTGATCAATTTATGGAAGCTTTATTACTCAAGGGCAAGCTGGTTTGTGAAAAATATTTACCGAGCATTGCTGAGCTTAGCAAGCAAGAGTTCAACGAACTACAAAAAACTCATTTAAACTTTCACTGGGGTCACTTTGTTCAAGCAGAATCTACAGCGCCTGCTCTAGAAGAATTGAAATCAACCATTATCAAACATAGGGAAAAGTACCTTTACCTTAGTTTCTTGGAGCAATGCTTCGATGTAATAGGAGCGGCAGCTCAAACTGGTGGGAAGATTCTATTTAATAAAGAGCTAGCAAGTGTATATATTGATGACGCCTTAGCAAGCTCATTGTTACTGAAAAATAAATCTACCCAAGAAGCTTATGAAACTTACTTAACTAAACGTTTAGAACGATGCGGATTATCTGGAAAAAAAGTTAGTCACAATAGTCACGAATATGCTAGTGCGCCATCCTTTCTGTAAATTCCATTGACTTGCTGAAAATAAGCAGGCGACTCAGTCAGATTAGAAATTCCTTTTAACCCAACTTTGTCCGTTCTACAATTAAACCTATCCAAATCAATGACTTACGTTTTAAAAAAACGTTTAGGGTCACTACAACTTAACAAATTGTTTTTTCAGTGTCCCCAGGTTCTGAATTCATGCCTAACGATTTATAGATCACAACTTGCTCTGGAGTTGCCTTAGAGGTTCTTCTAATAGAAAGCAATTTATTATTTTCAAGCTGCATTGTAGTAGTGATACGAACCTGAGTGCTAAAAATCTGCCGTATAGTTTGCCAGCTACTATCAATGTTCTGCAATTTAAGTTGATGGCGAATAGTGTGTAGTAAGTGATAAGCAAGAATACTAATAAACAGATGGGCATCAACTCGCTCTTGCTTTTGATGGTAGATAGGACGCAGGCCTAACTCTGATTTTAATGATCTGAATGCCGATTCAACGTCAGTTAGAGTTGTATAAATTCTCAAAATTGTTTTTTCATCTAAATCCATTCTGTTACTACGCAAACAATATGCACCCAGATTCTCAGAGTTAACTTTACTCCAACTGATTTGCGTAACCTTATCACCCTCTGAATCAAGCGTGATAGTGTAGCGAGCTGAAACACGTTTATGCCGCTCTTTTATTCGACCTAAACGCAATGTTACTTTCTCAATTGCTTTCATGCCGGTTTTTTTAGTGAGTCCATTAGCTAACTTAATTAATTCCTCTTCGAAACGAGCCTCGGCCTTACTAATCATATTTAAGCTTTTTTCTTCCTTAGCCTGAGAATGGCAGTACAGTAAGACTTCATTTGCTTCAGTATCTTTAACTAATTGCGCTGTAACCGTATTATTCTGAAAACTACCCAAAATTTAAATCAGCAAAATAATGCTGAAATATTGTGTAAAAATGACTATGCTTTGTCTTTTTAACAAGACTAACGAGATGAGTATAAATGTTAAACTTCGCCGATTACGCTGCCCCTCTTTTTTCAAAATTAACTGGGAAAGTTGTTTTAAAAAAATCTATCGACGATTGTAGGAAAGCTATTAACTGAAGGTAGTTGTAAGTTGTTCAGTTCATCAAAAGATAACAATGAGTATAAAAAGATGATTCGTACACTTACCGGTGAAAATAAAAGCACCGATTTAGATCCAATAAAAACAAATGATGTATTGCTAGAACAGAGCTGTGAAAAACTTTCACACGCCAGTAAAATTGATGTTCTTCATGATCCTTCTGATATTAGAAAGCCACATAGCAAGCAAACTGAAAATCTAGGTAAAGTAAGGAGTCTGGACGGGGATATTATCAATGGTTACAGCACGCATAACGCAGTTGCATTAGTACCTGGTGATAAGGCTGTGCATCTACTATCGCATGTAAGCTACAGCAATAAAGACCCTAAGTTTTTAAAAGCTGAGCATATTAAGAAAATAGAGGCTGGAAAGCCATTTGAGGGAGATAAAGAGGCCAAGAGTCTTTATGAATCTGGTGATTACTTTAATAAAAAGCTGCTGTCTATTCGTGAAATAGAAAAAATAGGAATCTGCCTAAAATCAAAGAATGAAGATGCAACCATTACCCATATTCTAGATAGAGAGTTTGATGATAATGACTATCTCTCACTAATTGATACAAACCTAGATCAAGACTTTATTATTCGCTCAAAAATAACAAGAACAATAGAAGGTAGAGGTGATGATGGTAAAAAGCTTAAGCTGATTAACGCTGATTTTGATGCTCAAGGCGAAAAGCAATTCCAAAAGTTAACAGTTGGAAAGAATTGCGTACAAGACGGAAAAATAACTATTTATTTTGGAGAGTTTGAGAACATCAATGCAATTAAAATCCAAATTACAGGCAGAGATGGTAGGAGAATTTTTAAGAATGACATGCTGCTATTAACTAATAAAAAAGTAACGACTTTTGATGAGGCGTATGAGGTATACATAGCCTATCTATCTCGTGCGAAAATTGAATATGTTTTTAAATTTCTCAAGGAAGGACTAGGCTGGGAAAATATGCAGATAAAAAATTTTAAAGGGATACAAAATCTACTGGCTGTATGTTTTTATGTGGCCTCATATTTGTATGAGATAGGTAAGGAAAAAGCTTATGACGATTACGCAATTATGCTAGCTAAATTAGGAGATGGTAAGGGCAAGGTGACACGACACTTTATTGCGAAGGGTATTAGAAAACTTCTAACGTATCACTTAGTAGAGCAATTTTTTAAAGAAAATAGTGTTTCTCAAGAAGAACAAAAAGAATTATCGAATTCAGTTCAGGTAGGGAGATAACAATTTTGGGTAGTTCTCAGCATTATTATTCAATGCTAAATTTGGTCGGTATTATATCAAATAACCATTAATTTGCGACA
>CBDALO010000023.1:0-5849 GCA_965196985.1 Gammaproteobacteria bacterium
ACTTGCATGGCAGCGCGAAGTGTGCGCTTTTGGCAAAAAACTGCCTGTTGGCATGTAATAGATTTGTATTACTTTACATTGACACATCAATCTAACCAAAATTTCTTATGCTCATATTTACAGAGATCAACGAGTGTGATATGATAGCTGGTGCCTGTGAAAATGGTAAATGTATGAACACTGGTGATTCATTTATGTGCATGTGTAACCCAGGTTTCAAGCTTTCAATGGACGGCAAGAAGTGCACTGGTATGTTAATGTTGTTATAATCTAGTTTGATTCGCTACCTATTACATTTCTCATTTTGATTATATCGGAACAAAGCCCTCGTCGATATCTTGCAGTATCGCACCCCAAACCATCTTACCCTAGCTCACCCTAATTCATCCATCTATATCCCACCCACATTTACCCTACCCACTCCCACCAACATTAACCCTACCCTTCCCAACACCTATCAACCCTACCCTACCCCACCGTCACTAACCCTACCCTACACAACCCTAATTAGCCTTACCTTACCCCAACATTACCAAGCTTCAGCAGACCTAGCTCTTCATAACAACATCTATCTATACAATATCTATATAAATCTTAATGTTTACATACCTATGACGTTAACTTGTTTACCTTGCAGATATCGATGAATGTAAGAACAACCCATGTGAAATGGGCTGCACCAACCTGCCAGGCTCATACACATGCAAATGCAAAGAAGGATTTGTCTTTGATCAAAAAACCAAGAAATGTGTTGGTATGTACACACTTACTAATTAATAACCCGCCGTATTATCTACGTATCGTATGGTCTGTCTATGAAGACCTATTGTCGGAAATCCTTAATCCAATTTTTGTTGCTCTTCAGATGATGATGAATGTGCTACAAATAAACACAAATGTGACCACAAATGCATCAACACCGTCGGATCTTTCAGATGCGCATGTCCAGATGGTTATCACAAAATGGGAGCTCAGTGTGTGGGTACGTACATTGTGCATTGGATTGATGTTATTTGCATTGTTACTGTATATTGATATTGCATTGTTAATCATCAACGAAATGACTAAAATCACCAGAATCAACAACATTGTCAACATAATCAAAATAGTCATTTACATAATCAACAGAATCAGCTTAATCAGCATAATCATCAACATCGTCATGAACGCCATCAAGATAATCATCAGCGTCATCAACAGTGTAATCATCAACATAATCACAGCATCATCATCATCATCACCGCATCATCACCATCATCAACACAATCATCAACATAGTCCTCAAAACAACCATAACCACCCTTGTTATTAATTACCTAAGATGCTTAGAATCAATCCCCTCCCCTTTCAGACACCGACGAATGCCTTTACAACCAATACATCTGCGGATATGGACATCAATGTATCAACACACCAGGAGGTTACACATGCAGATGTCAAATGGGATTCATTTACGACAAGGAAAAAAAACAATGTGTTGGTTGGTATCTTTTTTTTGCTCTTCACCAAAAATTAATTTTGTTACGCTGAATATACGAATATCTTAATATCTGAAAACTGCGTTGATTTCCCAGAGCGTGTACTCGTTCACCTTTCATATTATTAGTTGAAACAATTTAGTTCTATCTGTGGCCGATGTGTCACTCAGAAGTTTCAGGTGATACTTTCTATGAAACATCAAAGTGCAATGTACATCTTACAAAAGCCCTAAATTTGCGTTTATATTCCTACAGATATCGATGAGTGTTATGGAAACACCCAATGTCAATATGGATGTGAAAATACTGATGGCTCCTACAGATGCAACTGCCCTAAGGGATACAGTCGTCACTATTTCTACAACCAGTGTGTTGGTAAGTGCAAATAAATTTTCTATAAATGTATGCGTAATTGTTGTATGGCGAGTGTGCCCCTTTGAGAATCATGGCATGCAAACGAACTATTTCTGTCTGCACAAATCAGGCTTCTGAGATTCAATATAGGTTGATTCCAAGGTCCCTAAAGATGGCCTTGTCTGCCATTTGTCTGAAATTTGACGATCAAATTTCATATACTGAGAAGCTTTGAACGAAATAATTAGTTTCAACGTGCTTAGCCTTTTCTTGATAATTAAACTGTAATATTGTATGTCGCGTCCGTAGCTATTTCGTCATCTTATCTTTGCAAGTTTTAAGACAAAGCATTGAAACAGAGTTTGAAGATCCGGTAATTCGGAAAAGTGAAATGTAAATTAAACTGTCGACAGTATGCATTTAATCAATTGAAATGCAAAGTATTCAGATATAGTTTTAGTTAGCTTGCCCATGGTTTGTCGTAACCCATCTGAAAAAGATTGTATGATAAGTTCTCCTCAGTATCGTTGGCAGCTTAATTATATATTGTTTATCAGAACATAATCCGTTCAATAATGACCTTAAGACCTTCAGGCAACAATATTGCATTTGGATAACATATCTTGCTGAACTATATCAACAATGCAGTGATACTTTGAGGTAGGTTACTTTATGTTTTTGAAACTAAATATATTTTGTTTTCAGATGTAAATGAATGCGATTCTGGTGCTTGCGGAAGCGGTCATTGCACAAACACTCTCGGCGACTACTTGTGCAGTTGTAGTACTGGCTACCGCTATGACAAGGGTGGATGTGGAGGTAAGTTTTTGTTCTCTGCGTCGGTTCATGGTGTCACTAATGTTCTTGCAAAGGCCGGTTACGGAGTGCCTTACATTTGGTTATTACATTGACGATTTGTGACCATGTGCATGTCTTAGAACCGAATGTAAGATCGAAGTTATGGCCCTTTAATTAAGGCCCTGGATTTGCTTGGGGGTAGTCGATTCCAGGGCCTTTAGTTGTAACAGTTCATTCTAAGCTGGTAAGGTTCACCCTATGCAAACATGGATATTTGTGGCTAAGACTGGGCTGAGTTATGCCAGTTATAAGGCTTGGTTTTATAACCATTTGCCTGTTTAAAGACTTTTTTTAGGGGAAAAGATTTACTGAAGGACAGTCAGCTTGCTTGACTGGATTGGAAGTGCGTGACTTCATCACCTAGGATACGCTGTGATCTAAGTAGTAATAATGCATTGGATTCAAATCGACAAATATTCCTATAATAACGTTGAAATTTTTCCATACACCCTGACAATGCTTGGATTGTGTATAGATATGTTTAAAACGATGTACTTGTTGACATTTCAGATGTTGATGAATGCACTGGCAATAACCCATGTCAATACAGCTGCAAGAACACTGATGGTGGATTTGAGTGCGGATGTCCATCCGGATTGAAGCCAAACCAGGGGTATGTACCAAAATTCCAATTTCTACTAAACCCTTTTACTCCCGCTGATAATACAGCTATCCAGTAACATTAAAAGCGTTTGCTCAGGTTGCAAGGGGGTAAAAGAATTTATGAGCGAGATTTGAAGCGAAAATCTTTACGAATTTTTAGAAGCAGGTCTATCCAAATTTTGATAGGATTAGACTCTCTAACGAAATAACATATATCGCTGAAGGTCATTGGGCTAGATTGTGGATTAAAGGGTTAAAGGGTTCAAAGGGTTCAAAGGGTTCCTTTCTTATGTATGGCGGCTTCGTAGATTCTCCGCCCATGTTCGTCCCCTAGATTCAAGTTCTAGCTTCGCCCCCTTAATTTTGTTTCTTGTAGCTCATCCACTAGTTTTTATAAGTTATTTGAAGCAGATTGCATTGTATGCAGAGCTATCAAGCAGTTAGCTCCTGGTTTCTCATGAGAATTTATGACTTTAAAACAAATAAGTCAAATATTGAAAGTGGCATCTGTATTTATTATTTTTCTCACCGATTCCAGACATTGCATCATTGCTACTGGTATTACATGCACAACCTGTGACTCCGATGCTGAGGAGTCTGTTCCTCTTCAAAAAGAGGCGGAGGAGGCAGCAACATCAGCCGTTGCCAGCGCTGTTGGTACTGACACTCAGCCACTGGACTTCTCATCTGAAGATTCCACTTCCGATTCGGGAGGCTTCTTCCAGTCAGGCTTCTACCAGCAATCCGGCAGCAGTGGTCAGCCATTGTCTAACTCGTACCAAGATCCATACTACCAAGGTGGTGGATATTCTGGTGCAAACCGTGGCTACAGCGGCTACTCAGCATATTCAAGTGGCTACACTGGACTCTCAAGCAACCTGTACAACAGTGGTGGATTTGGCGTACGATCTTTCCGTAGAGCCAGAGGAGCAGGAAGAAGACGTGGGCTTAAACCAATGCTTGTGACCGTTGGCAAAGGTGTCAAGAGTACAGAACCGCTGCTGAAGTTTTTGCCGGCCATCAAAGGTGTTGAAAAGCAAGTGGAGTACATTATCAGCTCTGGCAACCAAACAATGTTCGAGATATCCCAGAAAGGCAGGCTGGGCTTTTTGCATTCCCGAATGCCTTTGAGTGAAGGTACCTATGCTTTGAAAATCGAAAGCAAACTCAAAAAAGAAGACAAAGTAGATGGAGAAGCGAAATCTTGGTTCCATAAAAAGAGTTTTGCTTTGAGGTTAATAGTCAAGGTCATCTAATACAAGCAAAGATATAGTTAGTAAGCCAAGTGCCTTCTTCGGATGCAATTTTCCGACTTTTCCGTGACATATTTAGCGTATCAAAGAAGTTTCAATGAACATGATAATAAGTTAATCACAATTGTCAACTAAAAATCGAACGCTTTTTCGTAAACTAATTTTTAGGAAGGATTCTATTACTGCTTTCCATGTGAGAGGAAGTTCAAAGTCCAATCTACCCTACGCGTTCCTTAGCGTCTCACAAAGACATAACAACATCCTATGTAGCCTGGTCTGAAAGATGTCTGCCTCTCTATACTTTCTTGATCAATAAATACCCTTTAGATTCATCTTAGCTTTAAACAATTTGCACGGTATACCGCTGCAATGCTATTACTGAGATCTTTGGCTACATTTTCAAATCAGATAGTAAACTCCTGCCCTTGCCATCAGCCAAATCACTACAAACCAGATTGATTTATATTCAAAGACATGAATTGAAATATAGCAAGCAGTTTTTACGAAGAATTTGCCATATATCCCAAAAAGTTATGCTGCGCATGAAATGTGATACTGCCATAAAAGTTTGATTCAAACATTGAGACCGGGTAAACCCCTTGAATGTTTCTAGCAAGCGAACACAGGGCAAGCAAAAAGCGATCGTTATTAACTCGGATTGAGGTTATTAACTCGGGTTGAGCAGTTAACTCTCCTCCATTATTTAGGCTCCTCTTTCGAATGGCACTAACCCTGAAGCTAGTACATCAGGTTAAGGTGCGTTTTTCAATTGTTTGAGCCCAAATGCTGAGTTTCTTGTTAATCCTGTGCCGTGCTGCGTTTATCAATCAATCCGTGAGAATCTTTTTATATCCTGGAACATGCTTGCCCCTGTTTGAGTGATTTCGCCGCCTTCTAAATCAAAATTGGGACCTGGTCTCAGTTGTCACAATTTTGTAGAATTTCCTCACACATGAAACGCGTAGTATTTTAAATTGGTCATCAAGTCAAGGACATTTATATTAGATATTTGCATAATATTATAGATTGTTTAGTAATGTATAAAGAAGAGGGGTTCTCGTAAGAATGTAACACTTTTTGATAGCCAGAACATAGTTTTTTGCGTATTAACCTTTTTGACAGTGCATTAAATAGGATTCTCTCGAAACATTTTGTATTTTCATATTTAATTATTTTGTTGTTTAATCCGTCGTTTATTTTATATAGTTACTGCAATCAAGCCAGGGAACTTACTTCTTACTTTTTTTGGGAGGGTGATAAAACCCCACAAGAACCAACAATTGTCCTGCGAAAACGTGACAAG
>CBDALO010000024.1:0-2867 GCA_965196985.1 Gammaproteobacteria bacterium
CAACCTCAAGGCTAAAGGTTGGAATATTCTCAGCTAGCAACACGCCATCACGACTATAGATCAAGCCTCTAGGCGGAGCTAGTGGCAAGATCTTTACTCGGTTCTCTTTTGAGCGAGTGGTAAAATGTTCGTGTTGAGTGATCTGTAAACTGGCGAGACGAAAGGCCAAAAAGCTAAACAGCAGCAACATAAAGATGATCGCCACAATCAAGCGATGAGAAAAAATCTTGTTCTCTCGATCGGTATTTCTAAGGATCAGTCGAGACATAACTGCTTTCGCCCTCTCAAAGCATGCTCTCGATTATGTGACTCGCGCTCGGCGTCGAATATCTCTCAAAATGACAAATAACCAAGGCCATAGCAACATACTGGTAATCACTGGGAATAAAAATGACCAAGACTGAGGTGGTCGATCAATCATGCCGTTGATCCAAACGATCAAACAAATGTAGAAGGTGATCATCAAACCTACAAAGAATGATTGTTGGTATAAAGGATGTTGCCTGATCTGCAAATGAAGCTTAGCTGTCACGTAAGCAACTATCGCTAAGCCTATTGCGTGCTGTCCTAACAAGGAGCCTTTTAATACATCGAGCAAAATCCCTGAGACCCAGGCCGTTCCCACGCTGACTCTTTGTGGTAAAGCCATGCTCCAATAGATCACCACCATCACCAACCAGGCTGGCCGCCAAGCGTCTACCCAATCAGGATAAGGCATCACTGTCAGAAACCAGCGCTGCAAACACTGTCAGCAAAATTACCCAATAATTATGTCGCATAAAAAAGCTACCTGGTGGCAACTTGGCCAGGGCTAGCTTCCATATCCAAATCGCTAATTCCAGGCCAGACCAATAAAACCTCTCGTGCTTTCGTCAAGTTAGCAACAGGTTTTACCTTAATCATCATGAAATTATCCCCTGGGTGTAAGGTCACCTCAGAAACTGTACCGACAGGATAAGCATCAGGAAAGTGCCCACCCAAACCAGTTGTCACTAACAGATCACCTTCATTGATATCTGACTCAGGAGGGACAAAGTCCAAACGCATTTCACCACTAACTCCTTCACCAATGGCTATCGCTCTAACGCCACTACGGATCACCTCAACTGGCACCGCATGTTCACTGTCAGTAACCTTCATTCCGGTACTCGACGATAAGCCGACATGCACGACTTGTCCCATAATCCCTTGGGAATCGACAATAGGTTGTCCTAGATAAACTCCTTCTCCAGAACCTTTATTCAGTACAAACTTCTGCGTCGAGCTATCTTGTTCAACAGCCATAAAGTCTGCGACTAACACTCGCTCACCTTGTCGAATAGGTGACTCTATCAAGCCGCGAAGACGTTGATTTTCCAAAACCAGAGATTGATATTTATGGGTATGTGTTTTTAGTAGTAAATTTTGTGCTTTGAGCTCAGCGTTTTCTTTTAACAGATTATCTCGCGTATCCAGAGACTCTGACATCCAATCGCCAATTTTTACCGGAAGATTAACAAGATATTGAACGGGGTAAACAACGGTAGATAAGTGAGTTCGCACTGTTTCGAGATAGTCCATCTTTCGATCAACCCGTCATCATCACGATCGAAACTACGACACACAACACAAGTCGAATGCCGAGACGAGGATTTTTGGGAAATAGTGGCTTAATCGGATAACTCCTATTTCACTCGTTAAAATAAATTACCTTTTAATCTAAAGACAGAACTTCTGGCCCGTGTTCTTCAACCATTTCTAACACGCGGCCACCACCACGGGCAACACAGGTGAGAGGATCTTCAGCGACAATAACAGGTAAGCCTGTTTCTTCCATCAATAAACGATCCATATCTCTCAACAACGCGCCACCGCCAGTCACAACAATGCCTCTTTCAGAAACATCCGCCGCTAATTCTGGTGGCGTTTTTTCCAAAGCGTGTTTCACAGCCCCTACTATACCTGATAATGGCTCCTTGTAGCGCCTCTAAAACCTCATTACTATTCAAAGTAAAGCTTCTAGGTAAACCTTCTGCTAGGTTTCGACCGCGAACTTCCATTTCTTGAACTTCATTACCGGGATAGGCACAACCAATTTCATGCTTTACGCGCTCAGCCGTTGCATCACCGATCAATGAGCCGTAATTACGTCTGACATAATTAATAATCGCGTCATCAAACCGATCACCACCAATACGTACAGAGTCGGCATAAACAATACCATTCAACGAAATGACTGCGACCTCAGTTGTACCACCACCAATATCTAACACCATCGAACCGCTAGCATCACTAACTGGCATACCCGCACCGATCGCCGCAGACATAGGCTCGTCGATCAAGTAAACCTCACGTGCACCGGCACCTAAAGTCGACTCCTTGATCGCTCGTCGCTCAACTTGAGTAGAACCACAAGGCACACAAACCAACACTCGCGGGCTTGGTTTGAGAAAACGTTCACCGTGAACTTTATGTATAAAAGACTGCAGCATTTTTTCTGTGATCGTAAAATCAGCAATCACACCGTCCTTTAATGGACGCATCGCTTCGATATGGCCTGGTGTTCTGCCGAGCATAGCCTTAGCTTCGCTACCGACCGCAACAACCGATTTCATGCTTTGCGGGTCTTTACCGACCTTGATCGCAACAACTGATGGCTCATCAAGGACTATTCCCTTTCCTCGTACATAGATCAGTGTATTTGCTGTCCCAAGATCGATTGAAAGATCGTTCGAAAAATAAACCACGTATCCTATTAAACATAAGTTTTACTCGTCCTTGTTATTCCATAACATTTTTGGGGTAGGACTCTAGCAGCGGCCACACCTTTCGGCAAGTGTAACTAGTATGTTAAATTCCTCCCTTTGAATAATTAAGGTCACCAACAT
>CBDALO010000025.1:0-3606 GCA_965196985.1 Gammaproteobacteria bacterium
TTATAAAAGCTCTATCTCAAAAAGTCGAGATACTCAAAGAACATAAAAAAGGGTTAATGCAAAAGCTATTTCCAGTAGATGGGAATAGCCTGCCTCAGCTTCGTTTTCCTGAGTTTAAGGATGCGGGGGAGTGGGTAGCAAAAGAAGTTGGTAACGTTTTTGAGGTTACTCGTGGTGGGTGCTGCCTTTATATAATGTAGAAAATATAGCATAATATACACTTTAACTTGATTACGGATGGTGTTTGGATGTTAGCTAGAATTCTCTCTGATGAAAATAATGAATTAACTATTGAGCTCAAGCTTCCACTAAAAGGATCCATGCTTGAATGTGAGGATGCAATTCTTGACGGCCTTAATGAGGTTGGAACATTAGCCACTGAAAAAGCTTTAAGTAAGTTTGATGCAGATGGCTCTCCTATCCATGTTGGAAAAATAAAGCTAACAGCACGAAGTAGAGATGAAGCAAATTACCAAACGCCTTATGGAGTTGCTCGAGTTAAGCGTTATGTTTATCAAACCTCTAAAGGCGGGAAGATCTTTTGTCCTTTAGAAGATAAGGCTAGAATTATCCAAGGATCAACACCGCGATTTGCAAAAATAATCTCACATAAATACTCAAACTTACCTGCTCCTAGTGTTATTGATGATCTCAAGGTCAATCATAACCGTAAAATCTCACATTCATACTTGCAACGGGCAACTGATTTTGTTGGCGGTATTGCACAAGCCAAAGAGGCTGAGTGGGAATATGAAGAGCCAAAGCTTGATGCAGGCATTGAGATGCTAAGTATTAGCTTAGATGGTGCATATGTTCTCACCGTTGATGATGGTTATAGAGAGAGCATGGTTGGAACTATTTCCATGTATGATAAGCATGGTGCACGCCTGCACACAACCTACGTTGCAGCATCACCAGAATATGGAAAAGATGAATTCTTTAATAGGCTTGAAAAGGAAATAAAGCTGAAAAAGAAATATTACCCTGATGCTAAAACAATTGGCGTTGCTGATGGAGCAAAAAATAATTGGCCATTTCTAAAAAAACATACTGATACGCAAATTTTAGATTTTTGGCATGCAACTGAATATCTCGGCGAAGCATCAAAGGCAGTATTTACCAAAAAATCTGAAAGAGATGAGCGTGATGTTTGGCTCGAAGAGAGATGTCATGACTTAAAGCACAAGAAAGGTGCGGCAGGTAGAATACTTGCTGAGCTTAAAGAGCATCTAAATAAAAAACTGAATAAATCGCTTAGAGAAAAGCTAGAAGGAACAATTACGTATTTTGAAAATAATATTAAAGAAAAGCGAATGTCGTATCATAATTTGATTAAGCAGAATGCACCAATTGGCTCTGGCGTCACTGAAGCAGCATGTAAAACAATTGTTAAACAAAGATTAGGCGGATCAGGAATGCGCTGGAAAGACAAGGGAATGAAAATCGTTTTATGCTTGAGAACACTAGTAAAGACTAAAGGCAGATGGGATCAGTTATATAGAGGCAGCACCCGGTTTAACCTTGTTATCAGGGGCAAAATCCGAACGGGTTTTGCGGGGTTTTTATTTCAGTATCAGATTGTAAATGTTAATTTTAAAATATACAATACACATAAATAGTGTGTATTAATAGGGATAAGAATATTTATGCCGAAAGCTTGTAGCAGCCGAGATATTATTAAAATATTAAAAGCTGGTGGATGGTTTGAAGTCAGAGTGACAGGAAGTCATCACCACTTCAAACATGAGCAAAAAACTGGAATTGTTACTGTTCCACATCCTAAAAAAGAGCTTGGTAAAGGATTAATCAACAGCATCTTTAAGCAGGCAAAGTTAAAGGGGTAACATTATGGTAATTGAATATATTGGTTTAGCCGAAAAAGTTAAAGATGGTTATACAGTTTTTCTTCCAGATTTCCCTGGCTTTGGTTCAGAAGGAAAAACTTTAGATATAGCGAGAAAAAATACACGTGATGGACTTATTGCGCATATGGAATTAATGATGGAGTCTGGTGAGACACTTCCTAAACATCCTACGTCTATTGATGATCTATTAAAAACATATGATTTAAAAACCTCTGTTCCCTTATTTATTGCTGTTATACCACCAACAGGGAAAGCAAAACGGATCAATATCATCATGGATAGTGCGCTCATCCGTGCTGTTGATCTTGTTGCTAATAATCAGCATAAAAGTCGATCTGCCCTACTAGCAGAAGCAGCGCATAGATTACTGGCTAGACTATAAACAGCTAACCACTGGGTTAACTATGACCACCAAGAAAAAGGGGTTCAATGATCTTTAAAAACTTAATGATGTAACTCTATTTATAGGTAAATATCACCACCACTCCTCACAGTGCATTAAGGTATCAAGCAACACTGATTCAGTAAGGTAGAGTTGTTGTATATACCCAAGGAAATAGAGTCAACTTATGAGCCCATCAGAATCAGAGACAGGAGATAGTGAGAGCAATGATAGTGTGCTTATTTCAGTACCTTTTAATCAACCAGCTCACCCACTACAAACTTCAGATCTCTCTAGATCCGTCAAATTATTATCTGGTGTGACAGCGTCAGCGGTTGCCTTGTCCTATTTTCAGCAAGCACTCTCTCTCATTGCTGTGTTAAGAAAAACCATGCCTGAGCCACTTGCTATTTCTATTACAGGTGTGGCAGCGATCGTTTCGGGGAGTGTTAATGGTGTACTCGCATATGGTCAATTCATTAGTTTAGCCAAACAGCTGTATGAAATTTATTCTAATAATGGCGTGACGGGGAAAATTACTGCTCTTCTTCTACTGGGTGTTTTGTGTGCAACAACTTATTTGGCGGGCATACCAGGTAATATCACTTCTGGAGGTGCCGCGCTTTATTCTGCACAACAAGTTTTACATGCTCCAGTAGTCATACAAAGAGCATTGGCATTTTTAGGTTTAATTCCAGAAGGAATTTTATTATCAAAAGAAATTATGGGGTTAACCATAACCCTCTTCCAAAAAGCTAATTACCGTTTTTTTAATGGCTCTATACATGTGTATCAGGCTGAACTAGAGGCTTATATTACTGAGCAAAAAGCACTCTTAACCTTAGAGACCAAAGAAAGTTATGAAGCACTGGCTGCAAGGTACTGTCGTATTCTCACTACCTTAGAGAACAATCACGCGCAAGGAATCAAAGACCTGAAGCGTCTTCACAACGAGTGCTTTTGGAAAAAACACTGGACTCCTGAAAAATTAGTAGGACTCTTTGGCGCCACATTAATGACCAAGCTCAATATTGATGAATTAACAAAACTAGAAAAAACGGGTGAATTAGCCCAGTCAATTGGGCCTTACGCTATGGCATTTGATAATTTCTTTATAAAAGTTTTGGTTAGCGGGTTAACAAACCTAACTCTTTTTTCGGGCATTATGGCTGAGGGACTAAGGAAGCTTCGCGCCAATCTTGTTGCGATATATTCTGTAGATTTTCACTCGGATAGGAATGCGATTAGAATGCATCAGCTTGAAGATGATAATTCCGATTATAATCATGAGCACTATAATGCTCGATTTCCAATACTTGAGCCACAAACAAGAAGAGAAATAATTACCAAAACCTCTAC
>CBDALO010000026.1:0-7115 GCA_965196985.1 Gammaproteobacteria bacterium
AGTCATTTGAATCTCACCTCCTCCTAACACTAGGCTCAATCCATAGTGTGATTGTGGCATAAGACGTGGCAATTTAGCCTGTTTTAATAGTTGATAAAGACCATGGTTATGTGCGCGCAACTGATTATCAAGTGCAACCGCTGGAATGTTACGACTAAAGACGAGTGCTTTTTGTGCGGTAATGGGGCCTAAAAATCTATCGTCACTATTCTCTGGAGCATAGTGACCAAATCTCATAGGTGCATCTGACAAGATAGTTTTTGGGATAATAACTCCATATTGGATGGCCCTAGCATAGATAAAAGGTTTTAATGTTGAGCCGGGCGAGCGATAAGCTAAAGTTCCATTAACTTCTCCATCAATACTAGTGTCGAAATAATTACCTGAACCCAACATAGCAACAATAGACATTTTATCTCTATCAATTAACAAAATTGCTACATTGGTAACACCTTGAGAACGATGCTGTGATAAGTAAGAATGAGTCAGCCGCTTAATTAGGTGTTGTATATTGTAGTTTAGCGTTGTTCTTACTACACCACTTTGTTTATGGTTGGCCAGTACAAAATCTACAAAATGTGGCGCTAGGAATGGAAGCTGCCTTCTGGTGAAAAGCTGAAGCGGCAGATTAAATTCAGCTCTTTGCAAATCAGTTAACCCATAGGCTTTTTTCCAGATCAACTGCAGGTGGTGACGTGCCTGCAATAGATTCTCATTAAGGTGATGACTCCTTGGACGGCGAACCACAGGATTCTGAGGTATAACAACTAAAGTTAGCGCTTGCGCTAAACTAAGATTCTTAGGACTGGTTTTAAAATAGATCATGCTTGCCGCACCTACTCCTGAAACATTACTACCGTAGGGAGCCAAGTTAAGATAAGCTGTTAACCCAAGTTTGGCCATTTCACCCTGAAAATCAAAAATTTCATCACTATTTTTAACTCAACCCATTGATTTTACTTGCCTAGAAACGTGAATTCTCGAATGTAGTGACACATAATGGCAATAAGGGGTTGCATGGGCTGGTGAAGTGATGAGAGTATTGAGTTATGTATATTCGAACCTCTACACAAAAGAGTCCTCGGACAGGTAAGTCTTACGCAACCTACCGACTTGTTGATACTCATCGCACTGCTGACGGCAAAGTACGTCAAAGACTGATTTTAAATCTTGGTGCGAATTTTTCAGTAAAGAAGGACAGTTGGAAATTGCTTGCTGACCGTATTGAGGAAATTTTAACGGGTCAAGGCACGTTAATTTCAATACCAGCACATCTCGAAAAACAGGCGCAAATGTATGTAAAACGCATTCGCTCTAGGTTTGCTGATGACAATGAGACAAGTATCGCTGTTAATTCAGTAAGCGCGGTAGAACCTGACTTTAAAACAGTGGATGTTAACTCCATTGAGAGCGCGGACATACGACACGTTGGAGCTGAGGCGTTGGGCTTACATGCTGCCAGGCAATTACAACTTGAGGAATTGTTCAGGGCTTTGGGCTTTAATCAAAAACAATGTCACCTGATGCTTGCTACCATCATTGGGCGGCTAGTTGCCCCAGGAAGTGATTTAAGTACGCACTATTATTTAAGCAATCAAAGTGCGTTAGATGAATTACTGGGTACTGATTTCTCAGAACTATCACTCAAGAAATTCTATAAGACTGCTGATGAGTTACTCAAACATAAGCAAATGATTGAAGATCAATTATTCGAACGTGAGAAAAATCTCTTTAGTTTAAATCAGGTGATCACTCTCTACGATATAACCAATACCTACTTTGAGGGTAGAGCATTACAGAATGATCACGCACAGCATGGTCGATCAAAGGAGAAGCGGTCTGATTGTCCGCTTGTTTCTCTAGGACTCGTGCTGGATGGCTCAGGGTTCCCGCAACGCAGTGAATTTTTCAAAGGGAATGTTAGCGAGCCTAAAACATTATCCGAAATGCTAACTGAGCTTCATGCACAGCCAGAGGCAACAATTATCTTAGATGCTGGTTTTGCAACTGAAGAAAATATTTCATGGCTTACTGAAAAAGGTTTCCATTATATTGTAGTGAGCCGTAGAGCATTGCCTGTTGTCGATGAAAACATTGATAAAGTGCTAGTAAAAGAATCAGTAAATAATACGGTTACAGCGCAATTAATTAAAGATACTGAAGCAAATGAAGTCTTACTGTACTGCCATTCTCAGGCTAAGGAAGAAAAAAGCTTAAATATGATTAGTAAGGCTGAGACTCGTTTCGAAGAGGAATTAATTAAGTTAGCTAATGGACTCACTAAAAAAACCGGAATGAAAGCAATTGAGAAAGTAACCTTGCGTTTAGGTCGAATAAAGGAGCGCCATAAACGTGTTTCAGGTCGATACACTATCACGCTTGATTCAGAGGCTGATAAGGTTACGAAAATCAGTTGGAGTAAAGTTAACTCTGAGAATCTGGGCGCATATTGTTTGCGTAGTAACAGAATGGATTTAGATGAAAAAACAATTTGGAGAATCTATACAACTCTAACTGATGTTGAATCGGCATTCAGATCATTAAAATCAGAGTTAGGCCTACGTCCTATCTACCATCAAAAGCAAGAGCGAGTTGATGCCCATCTGTTTATTAGTATTCTTGCTTATCACTTACTACACACTATTCGCCATCAACTTAAATTGCAGAACATTGATAGTAGCTGGCAAACTATACGGCAGATTTTTAGCACTCAGGTTCGTATCACGACTACGATGCGGCTTGAAAATAATAAACTACTTTCTGTTAGAAGAACCTCAAAGGCAACTCCAGAGCAAGTTGTGATCTATAAATCGTTAGGCATGAATTCACAACCTGGGCACACTGAAAAAACAATTTGTTAAGTTGTAGTGACCCTAAACGTTTTTTTAAAATGTAAGTCATTGATTTGGATAGGTTTAATTTTAGAAAGGGCAAAGTTGGGTTAAGAGCTGTTCTTTTGTATAGTATTTTTCATAGGAGAAGGCATAGTATATTTGCTTTAATTTTCCAAAAATCGATAGAGCGTTATTTTGTCTGTAAAAACCAATTTCAGTACTTAGAAAAACCTTTAAAATTCTAAATGGCACTCTATTGTACCTGTCTCATCGCATAATATCTTAAATTAATTATGCTAATCAATCTAAAAAATTATTTATACCTCAAATTTTTCTCCTCTCAAAATAAATTATTAACTTTTAGGTAATAGCAATTATATCTCGTTAATAAGAACAAGAATGATCTATCCTAAAACCCTATGAAGCCTTATTATTCACTTCAACTTAAGTATCTAGGTGATCCGCTCCACTGGTCATCAATTTCCACTAAAACAGCTGATACGAGCCTTAGGCACGATTCGTATCCGTTCAATATCAGCATGATTTGAAAATAATTCAAAAAGTTCTTGACAGCTTTTTCGTGCAAATTTGGAAATTTTATATTGGAATCATCGTGTGTCATAAAAGCATGATGTGCGCTCTATAACAACGCTGTATGCTCGGATTATTTTTTCATCGATCAGGTTCATGGCTTAAAAATAATTTCAGCAGTACGGCCATCTGTGTGGGGAAAATTTACCTTTTCAAACCCGTGGTATACTCTTCCTATGAAAAAACAACCTGACAAATCAGTTTTAGCCGATCTCATTGAGAGATTTAATAATACTGTTACACCAACAGCACTAGAAACAGATTTTAGCAATGTATGTGAAAGTCAGGCTGAGAAAATCATAAAGCTAGAAGACAAGGTGCAATCGTTAAATAACGCATTAAATAAATATAAAGGTGAGCAAGGAAAGCCTAATGTTAGAAAGCAAACGCGCGCTAACAAGGACAAGGATCATTCCTCCGAGAAGGATAGAAAAGGAAATAAAACCAATAAAACTAGAAAGCCAAAATCTAGTAAAAAAAATCTCGAAGTCTCTAATACAGTGACACTAACAATTAATCCAGATTCGTTGCCCAGCGATGCTGTGCCAAATGGCTCTAAGAAAACACTTATCCAGGATATAAAAATTGCTGCTAATAACACTCTTTTTTTGCGCCAACAATATTACTCCCCTTCTGAAAACAAACACTATACAGCACCTCTGCCAACTGGTTATGAGGGCCAGTTCGGCCCTACTATTAAAAGCTGGACAAGCTTCCTAAATACTCAAGGTGGTATGACGCTAGAAAGCCTTGAGACATTTTATAAAACCGCCAACATAGATATTAGTAAATCAACCATCCATAGCTTCACAATTAAAACACCTACGATACTTGAGCCCGAGAAGGTAGAAGTTGTGAAGGCAGGTTTACAATCCACGAACTACCAGCACCTAGATGACACCAACGCTAGAGAGGATGGGAAAAACCGTTATGTTAATGTATTGGGTAATGAGTATTATTCAGCTTACTTTACGCTGACCAGTAAAAGTCGATTAAGCGTCATTGAAATGTTAAGCAAAGACCACTTTGGGTTCACATTAAATGAGGCCGCTTTTAATTTACTGGCTACTATGAACTTACCCCACAAGGTAATCGAAAGCTTAAAGGTATTTCACTCATCGACTATCTTAAACAGTAAGGAGCTGGAAGTTATTCTTGATAAGGTATTAGGTGATAAAAAATTTCCAAAATATAGAAAGCTGATTACTGATGCGGCAGCTATCTCAACATATAGAAAGAGTCCTTATGCGATAGAAACACTCATTACCGATGATGCGCCACAGTTTAAGCTCATTACTGAATCACTCGCCTTGTGCTGGGTTCATGAGGGTAGGCATTATAAAAAGCTGACGCCAATTTTTAAGAAGCACCAAGACTCTGTTGACAGCTTCTTGGATAGGTTTTGGGATTATTATCATAAGCTCATTGAATATAAAAAGAACCCAGGGCAAGATGAGATAGATAAGCTATCCAATGAGTTTACTGAGTTATTCTCAACAATCACTGGCTACGAGAAACTAGATAAACAAATTGAGCTCACCTTAAAAAAGAAAAGGCAGCTATTGTTAGTGCTGGAAAAGCCAGAGCTTCCTCTACATAACAATCCAGCAGAGTTGATGGCTCGGAAGCAGGCTAGAATGCGCGATGTACACCTTCATACTATGAGTGAAGAAGGAACGAAAGCTAAGGATACAATGGTTACAATTACTGAGACATGTAAAAAGCTAGCAGTTAATGTCTTCGATTATATATATGACAGAATTACAAAAAACTATTCTATGCCTTCGCTAGCGGAATTAATTACCATCCGCTCATCACAGGCGCAGTAAACTAAAGAGAGCGCAGCATGAGCATCATGCTGAAATAAGACGGATACCATTTCTTCAATAATTGGAAGTGGCTGGTTATTTGCCCCCTATCGTGCTGCTGCTGTTGCAGGACCTGCTTCTCTAATTTCATGGTCACTTGGTGCATTTATTATCATCTTGCTTGGTTTATGTTTTGCCGAAATTGCTGCTTTATATCCTAGGCGAGGCTTATCGGCCATTATCCCAACCTTATCACACAATGTTTACTTTGCTTTTCCTTTTGCTATTGCAAACTGGCTAGGCATCGTTGCTGTCATTGCCTTAGAAGCAGATGCCACCGTTGAATACTTAATTAACCTATTTCCTCAAATTCAGCCATTACTGTTTGCCAACAAAGAACTGACACTTTATGGTGATAGCCTCTCTATCCTGTTAGTTATCTGTTTTAGCCTATTAAATTTCTGGGGTGCAAAAACACTTGTTAAAGCAAATAATATTTTTGCCGTTATTAAAGTTTTAGTCCCCCCTTTTCATTGGGATAGCTATTTTAGTTACCGCTTTTCATCCTCAT
Source organism: Gammaproteobacteria bacterium (assembly GCA_965196985.1). Lineage (GTDB taxonomy): Bacteria > Pseudomonadota > Gammaproteobacteria > UBA12402 > UBA12402 > 2-12-FULL-35-23. Next base: position 5,805 of record CBDALO010000026.1, read on the forward strand.
AACTTTACACTTTATCATCATAGCTTTACTCCCTATGGAACAAGGTCAATATTAACAGCCATTCTCACAACAGGTATTATTGTTGCATTCAATGGCTTTCAGACTGTGATCTCCTTTGCAAATGAAATCAAACAACCTTATCGGACCATCCCCATTTCAATTATTATTGCTGTTGTTTTTAGTTTACTTATTTACCTGCTATTGCAAACTGCTTTTATTGGCGCAATGCCTACCAGCCAATTAAGTCATGGCTGGGCTACAATTCAACTTTATGCACCAATTGTCCAACTTATGGGCTTAGTTGGCCTGGGACTACTGAGTTTTGTTGCCTACTTTGGAGCAACGGTTGCTCCAATTGGAACAGCCTCAGCCTTCACTGGCACAGCAACTAGAATGTTTACTGCAATGGCTATGAATGAACAAATGCCTGCCTATTTTAAACAAGTTAATCCACTATACAATAGACCTTCTGCGTAACTAAGGGCAGTTCTAGAAACTAGCTAAAATTTGCTTATAATTGCCTGATTAATAATCATTCATGGAAAGGCATATGCTATTAAGCTATCAGCAACTCAGTAACCGCCCGCGTATTTTTAAAAAGTTAACTGGTTTGACCCTTGATGATTTTGAAACGATACACCAACAAGTGAAGTCATCACTTGATGATGAGTTTAGTAAGCTGGGAAGGCGCCCGAAACTCACCACGCACCATGATCGCCTTTTGCTTCTCATGATGTACTATCGCACTTATGTAACTCATGAATTCTTAGGTTACTTTGTTGGTTTGGATGACAGTAATGTCTGCCGCTTATTTAAACGCTTAGAACCCTTAGTGGCCAAGCATATTCATATTAAAAAAGACAGAACCCTAACAGAAGATGCGGTTTGCGCTATATTAATGGATGTAACGGAGCAGCCTATTCAGCGCCCCAAAAAGAAGAAGCCACGTAAAGATTATTATTCTGGTAAAAAGAAAAGACATACTCAAAAGGTGGAGATAGCAATGAGTACATCCGGAAAAATAATCAACGTCTCTCAAACAATGCCTGGGAGGGTTCATGATATTAAGATCCGACAACGTGGCAGCCCACTGCCACCAGCAGAAAAATATGCTGATCTAGGATACCAAGGAATTCAACATACTGACCCCTTGGTTAACTTACCTCATAAAAAGCCCAAAGGCGGCAAATTAACTACTCAACAAAAAGAGGATAACCGTAATCACAGCAAGATCCGTATTAGGGTTGAACATCAATTCTCAAAATTTAAAAAATTCCGCATTCTTGGGGAGGTGTATAGGAATTTTCGCAG
>CBDALO010000027.1:0-23058 GCA_965196985.1 Gammaproteobacteria bacterium
CAAGTCAAAGGAAATAGCTGTGCCTGCCAAGCACGCCCTGCAAGCAAGTTAACCCCTGTATGCTTGAGCTTTCTAGCACTGCTTCCTGTGAGTAAAAACTTAACCTGACGTCGCTCAATCTGACGATGTACCTCATTGAGCAAAATAGGCAAACGTTGTATTTCGTCGATAACGAAAAGCTTCGCATCAGGATAATTTAGTAATATTTCCGCAAATAGCCCCGGTTGAGCCTGCAACCTTAAAAACAAGGCATTATCTAATAAGTCAAAAACCGGCACACCGGAGCCTAGTTGGTGATGTAGTAAAGATGACTTCCCTGTGGCCCTAGGACCAAACAGAAAAAACGACTTTTTATTCAGCAGGTTAGCAATATCAAGCGTGCGATGAATAAACATGATCGTTCCGGAAATTTTATAGTGCAACTATTATATTTCCGGAAATTTTATAGTGCAACTATTATATTTCCGGAAATTTTATAGTAATACCTACCAATCCCTAGCGTTGCTGCGTAAATCATTTCTCATCTAAATTCACACCTTAGGGTGTATGCACCAATAATGTCGGAGGGGCATATTGGTTAAACCAAGCTTCACACTTTCCCCTCATACTATTTAACCCGCAATGGTCACGAAAAACGTGCATCGCACTCACAATGTTCTTCACTTCTAAGTCACGATTTATCCCAGCAAAAAAACCGCTTAAGCTCCACAGCTTTGGCTGCGGAGTATTGCGCATTGACTCAGTAGACCTTCTGCGTAACTAAGGGCAGTTCTAGAAACTAGCTAAAATTTGCTTATAATTGCCTGATTAATAATCATTCATGGAAAGGCATATGCTATTAAGCTATCAGCAACTCAGTAACCGCCCGCGTATTTTTAAAAAGTTAACTGGTTTGACCCTTGATGATTTTGAAACGATACACCAACAAGTGAAGTCATCACTTGATGATGAGTTTAGTAAGCTGGGAAGGCGCCCGAAACTCACCACGCACCATGATCGCCTTTTGCTTCTCATGATGTACTATCGCACTTATGTAACACATGAATTCTTAGGTTACTTTGTTGGTTTGGATGACAGTAATGTCTGCCGCTTATTTAAACGCTTAGAACCCTTAGTGGCCAAGCATATTCATATTAAAAAAGACAGAACCCTAACAGAAGATGCGGTTTGCGCTATATTAATGGATGTAACGGAGCAGCCTATTCAGCGCCCCAAAAAGAAGAAGCCACGTAAAGATTATTATTCTGGTAAAAAGAAAAGACATACTCAAAAGGTGGAGATAGCAATGAGTACATCCGGAAAAATAATCAACGTCTCTCAAACAATGCCTGGGAGGGTTCATGATATTAAGATCCGACAACGTGGCAGCCCACTGCCACCAGCAGAAAAATATGCTGATCTAGGATACCAAGGAATTCAACATACTGACCCCTTGGTTAACTTACCTCATAAAAAGCCCAAAGGCGGCAAATTAACTACTCAACAAAAAGAGGATAACCGTAATCACAGCAAGATCCGTATTAGGGTTGAACATCAATTCTCAAAATTTAAAAAATTCCGCATTCTTGGGGAGGTGTATAGGAATTTTCGCAGAAAACACAATATGAGATTTAATATTATTGCTGGGATTCTCAATCTTCAAGCCGGATTCTAAAACTACAAACGAGCATAAGCTCGCCCAGTATTTAGTTTCGCAGAAGGTCTAGTTATTAACTCATCTGGCAAGACTGAACAAATCCCAGCAAAAAAATCATTTAATATGCCTAGAAGGTGCTTGCTACCGCTATCTCTTAACTTGTATCTAAATCTATCAAAATTAATAAGCAAGTTTTTTACTTTGACAATAGGAACCTTTAGCTCTTTACCATCCTGAATCTCTTCAGATAAAACCAAAGGGGGGCTAGCTTTCACAAGCCTACTCACTCCAGCGCTTAACACAGCCAATGTTATTTTATTAATTTTTTTTGCATTGGCAATAACATAAAACTTTGCTTTGAACCCCTCTAACTTTTCTTCATAATCTGCAAGCCATACAAGTAACTCTTTATTTTCGGTAAACAACCTACCCTCTTTATCTATTGGCTCTAAGCCTTCTAAATCACTTAACTTCACACACCACAAAAACTCTCCCCGAGTAAAGGGACAGTTATTACCCTGAGCAACCAAGTCCTCCAAACTGGAATAAGTCACCCAGCGCAAACTGATCTCTTCTTTATCTAACCTTCCTTTGTTTTTAGCGGCATATAAAACAGCGTTCTCAACTGTCAACTCTTCTAGAGTTACAGGATCTTCTACAGCTTCACTAAAACGGGTGCTGCCTTTATATAATGTAGAAAATATAGCATAATATACACTTTAACTTGATTACGGATGGTGTTTGGATGTTAGCTAGAATTCTCTCTGATGAAAATAATGAATTAACTATTGAGCTCAAGCTTCCACTAAAAGGATCCATGCTTGAATGTGAGGATGCAATTCTTGACGGCCTTAATGAGGTTGGAACATTAGCCACTGAAAAAGCTTTAAGTAAGTTTGATGCAGATGGCTCTCCTATCCATGTTGGAAAAATAAAGCTAACAGCACGAAGTAGAGATGAAGCAAATTACCAAACGCCTTATGGAGTTGCTCGAGTTAAGCGTTATGTTTATCAAACCTCTAAAGGCGGGAAGATCTTTTGTCCTTTAGAAGATAAGGCTAGAATTATCCAAGGATCAACACCGCGATTTGCAAAAATAATCTCACATAAATACTCAACTTACCTGCTCCTAGTGTTATTGATGATCTCAAGGTCAATCATAACCGTAAAATCTCACATTCATACTTGCAACGGGCAACTGATTTTGTTGGCGGTATTGCACAAGCCAAAGAGGCTGAGTGGGAATATGAAGAGCCAAAGCTTGATGCAGGCATTGAGATGCTAAGTATTAGCTTAGATGGTGCATATGTTCTCACCGTTGATGATGGTTATAGAGAGAGCATGGTTGGAACTATTTCCATGTATGATAAGCATGGTGCACGCCTGCACACAACCTACGTTGCAGCATCACCAGAATATGGAAAAGATGAATTCTTTAATAGGCTTGAAAAGGAAATAAAGCTGAAAAAGAAATATTACCCTGATGCTAAAACAATTGGCGTTGCTGATGGAGCAAAAAATAATTGGCCATTTCTAAAAAAACATACTGATACGCAAATTTTAGATTTTTGGCATGCAACTGAATATCTCGGCGAAGCATCAAAGGCAGTATTTACCAAAAAATCTGAAAGAGATGAGCGTGATGTTTGGCTCGAAGAGAGATGTCATGACTTAAAGCACAAGAAAGGTGCGGCAGGTAGAATACTTGCTGAGCTTAAAGAGCATCTAAATAAAAACCTGAATAAATCGCTTAGAGAAAAGCTAGAAGGAACAATTACGTATTTTGAAAATAATATTAAAGAAAAGCGAATGTCGTATCATAATTTGATTAAGCAGAATGCACCAATTGGCTCTGGCGTCACTGAAGCAGCATGTAAAACAATTGTTAAACAAAGATTAGGGGGATCAGGAATGCGCTGGAAAGACAAGGGAATGAAAATCGTTTTATGCTTGAGAACACTAGTAAAGACTAAAGGCAGATGGGATCAGTTTTGGGAGAAGGTCAATGATTTTGGCGTGCCAGCAGCAATATAGCCTACATTATATAGAGGCAGCACCCACTAAAACCCTTCATCCTATTTACCCACCAAGTAAATAGCATAGCTTACACCTGCAAAACTAAGCGCATCAGAGCAGAAATCACCTCTACGAGCAACAAATAGCCAAGCTTCTTTTGAAGGCGTTGCTGCATAAATAAAAAACGGGGTAAACAAGTTGGGTTAAACTGATTTACGCATTGCTTTTGCGTAAGTAAAGCGCAGCGTAGCGAGCCATGAAGCAAAAGCAATGCGCAAATCAGAGGATAACGTGTTGTTAGGCAAAAAAATGATTTATGCAACAACACTTCTTTTTAAAGAAGTCGGTTAAAACAATAAATTAGTTTCACCTAACTCATCGGCAGACACTCCAACCAAAGTAATGGTTTGATTATTAAGATTAAGCAAATCAATCACCGCATTACCGCTGGCATCGTCGTAAACTGGGACTTGTTCTTCGCTAGCCCAAAATGCTCGCAAGTCAACGATATCTTGGTTAACATCAAAATTCTCAATCACGTCACGACTACCCCAGTTCCAAGTGAAGCTCAATACCTCTGGTGATAACAAACCCAATTCTTCTTCTGATGAAACTGGATCGGCTGCAACTGAATTTAGCTCAACCGCACTAACAAAATTACCAGATACACCACGGATATTATTAGCAGTTAGCTCCTCGACCGAAACACCAGACAAAATAATGGTTTGATTATTTAACTCCATTAAATCAATTACAGCATCACCAAAAGCATTGTTATAGATAGTAAAGCTATCGTAGCTAGTCCAAAACGACTGCAAATCAATAGTATCCTGCTCAACATTAAAATCATTAACGATTGACTCACTCCCCCACAACCAAGTAAATATATGAGCCTGCCCTTGCTCGGACAAAGTTACTTCACTGCCAGCATCCGGCAAGGTTGTATCGATTGAATCACCAACTAACTCGTCAACGGATGGAACAATAGCGTCTAGTAAAGCTTCATTAAACAAGCCCGTTACTCCAATAAAATGCTGGCTACCTAGCTCACTAACTGATACACCAAGCAGAGTAATGGTTTGATTATTTAGATTAGTTAAATCAACAACTGCATCACCATCTTCATTGTCGTAAAGCTTAAAGCCCGCATAACTAGTCCAAAACGGCTGCAAATCGATAACTTCTTGGTTCAAGTCAAAGCCTGCAATAACTTCATTAGCCCCCCAATTCCAAGTAAATGCATAGCGTATCCGTTCAATATCAGCATGATTTGAAAATAATTCAAAAAGTTCTTGACAGCTTTTTCGTGCAAATTTGGAAATTTTATATTGGAATCATCGTGTGTCATAAAAGCATGATGTGCGCTCTATAACAACGCTGTATGCTCGGATTATTTTTTCATCGATCAGGTTCATGGCTTAAAAATAATTTCAGCAGTACGGCCATCTGTGTGGGGAAAATTTACCTTTTCAAACCCGTGGTATACTCTTCCTATGAAAAAACAACCTGACAAATCAGTTTTAGCCGATCTCATTGAGAGATTTAATAATACTGTTACACCAACAGCACTAGAAACAGATTTTAGCAATGTATGTGAAAGTCAGGCTGAGAAAATCATAAAGCTAGAAGACAAGGTGCAATCGTTAAATAACGCATTAAATAAATATAAAGGTGAGCAAGGAAAGCCTAATGTTAGAAAGCAAACGCGCGCTAACAAGGACAAGGATCATTCCTCCGAGAAGGATAGAAAAGGAAATAAAACCAATAAAACTAGAAAGCCAAAATCTAGTAAAAAAAATCTCGAAGTCTCTAATACAGTGACACTAACAATTAATCCAGATTCGTTGCCCAGCGATGCTGTGCCAAATGGCTCTAAGAAAACACTTATCCAGGATATAAAAATTGCTGCTAATAACACTCTTTTTTTGCGCCAACAATATTACTCCCCTTCTGAAAACAAACACTATACAGCACCTCTGCCAACTGGTTATGAGGGCCAGTTCGGCCCTACTATTAAAAGCTGGACAAGCTTCCTAAATACTCAAGGTGGTATGACGCTAGAAAGCCTTGAGACATTTTATAAAACCGCCAACATAGATATTAGTAAATCAACCATCCATAGCTTCACAATTAAAACACCTACGATACTTGAGCCCGAGAAGGTAGAAGTTGTGAAGGCAGGTTTACAATCCACGAACTACCAGCACCTAGATGACACCAACGCTAGAGAGGATGGGAAAAACCGTTATGTTAATGTATTGGGTAATGAGTATTATTCAGCTTACTTTACGCTGACCAGTAAAAGTCGATTAAGCGTCATTGAAATGTTAAGCAAAGACCACTTTGGGTTCACATTAAATGAGGCCGCTTTTAATTTACTGGCTACTATGAACTTACCCCACAAGGTAATCGAAAGCTTAAAGGTATTTCACTCATCGACTATCTTAAACAGTAAGGAGCTGGAAGTTATTCTTGATAAGGTATTAGGTGATAAAAAATTTCCAAAATATAGAAAGCTGATTACTGATGCGGCAGCTATCTCAACATATAGAAAGAGTCCTTATGCGATAGAAACACTCATTACCGATGATGCGCCACAGTTTAAGCTCATTACTGAATCACTCGCCTTGTGCTGGGTTCATGAGGGTAGGCATTATAAAAAGCTGACGCCAATTTTTAAGAAGCACCAAGACTCTGTTGACAGCTTCTTGGATAGGTTTTGGGATTATTATCATAAGCTCATTGAATATAAAAAGAACCCAGGGCAAGATGAGATAGATAAGCTATCCAATGAGTTTACTGAGTTATTCTCAACAATCACTGGCTACGAGAAACTAGATAAACAAATTGAGCTCACCTTAAAAAAGAAAAGGCAGCTATTGTTAGTGCTGGAAAAGCCAGAGCTTCCTCTACATAACAATCCAGCAGAGTTGATGGCTCGGAAGCAGGCTAGAATGCGCGATGTACACCTTCATACTATGAGTGAAGAAGGAACGAAAGCTAAGGATACAATGGTTACAATTACTGAGACATGTAAAAAGCTAGCAGTTAATGTCTTCGATTATATATATGACAGAATTACAAAAAACTATTCTATGCCTTCGCTAGCGGAATTAATTACCATCCGCTCATCGCAGGCGCAGTAAACTAAAGAGAGCGCAGCATGAGCATCATGCTGAAATAAGACGGATACTGCATAGCTACCTTCAACGACTGGGCGAACAGGATCAACATTAGACTGCTCAACTGCCGGAACACTAGACTCATTGCTTACAGTATCAATTGACTCTGGGTCAACTATTGGCGGGGCCGGCAAGCTCTCAGCAAAGAAGGCCTCGGCGAAACCAACCGGCGCTTTAAAAAATGAAATGCGCCCAACTCGGCCAAAGGAATATCTTTCAAAACAAAACGCTGATTATTATCAACCACCTCAACAACCGTTGAACCGTTTTCTTCGTAGAGACTTAAATTATTGAGACCGAATGCATAATTAAGGTCAATCAAATCATGGTCAGGATTGAAGTTTTCAATAACCTTATCACCACCATTGTAATTCCAACCCAGCACAATATTACCTTGCACAAACTGCTGTGCACTAAGTTCACTCGCGTTTACATTTTCTAAAACAACCTTTTGTCCATTAGGAAAAATAATTTCCGCATCACCCTGATGATCATTTAACACCAGGTCATAAAACTGCAATCCATTAAAGTTCTGCAATGAAACAACATCGTTATTAATATCAAAATCCACTACACGGTCTTCACCACCAATATTTTCAGCGATGATAATTTTATCTGTACCACCACCAGTTTCGATAACATTAAGCCCCTCTCCACCAACAAAAGTTTCACTATAATCCGTACCTGATAAACTATCATCACCTGCGGTACCAAATGGCGTATCATAACCGCCAAATTCACCCATATAAGATAAAATATTGGTTCCATACTCATCGTGACTCACCGCACCGTTTAGCAGTAGGTTCGCCACCCCTCCAGGGCCTTGTAAATGCGCACTAGCCAAAACCCCAGACACTGAAATCACTCCAAACTTTTCTTCACCACGAAAAGTAAAACTAAACTCCTGACCTAAAAAGTCATCAAGCGTGTGCCCTGCTTGCGCCAAGCGTTGCTCAATGATCGTCATATTCATTGCAAAGGCTTCGCGAATTGCTGTCTCTTGCGCAACACTCATAAAATCTTCTTTACTCGTTACCCCATTTTTGCCAGTCCAAGTTCCCTGCCACTCATTTGTTGCTGTTGAACCGTAATAGCCAGTTGATGCCGGTGAATAATAGCCAAGGTCAATTAACAAAGGTTCACCAAATTGATATTTACCTAGAAAACCCAAAGTATTATGCACATGATATTGCAACATCGATAAATCATCTGAGCTAGTTAGATCCACTGAATTTCGATCAACACCACCTTTAGCCGGGTCAAACACCATAAGCCAATCCAGATCATTTGGACCGTAGGTTTGTGTAGTATCTATACCTGACTCAAAGGCACCAAGGTTAGTTAAAAAAATATTGAAATCGTTATTAGACACCATGAGACACTCCCATTTCTTCTTATTTTACAAAGCCTAAAGGTGAGTATAGACAGGATGTTTGATTTTAAACCAAAAGCAGCAACCTTGGAGTGTAACTCCTGACGCAGCCTCTTGACCTTATCAACAAGAAAGCTTTGACAGCTTCATTAGCTCTTCTTAATGTGTTGACCTGCTTAATTCGCAAGGATGAGATAATGCGTAAGTTATTAATCAGTTTGTTTATTAGTTCACTAGCTATTACCGCCTTTGCGAAGCCTTTCTTCTCTAATTTAATTGTTCTCGGTGACAGTTTATCGGATATTGGCAACTTCCCTGAAACACCAACCGCTTTTGTCCATACTCCACCAAAAACCCTAGCTGACCTGCAAACTGCATTTTATATACCGATTACTAACCCAATTAACGAGAATGGCTATAAAGTTTCTCTAGTTCAGTTGTTTAAGCTACAACACGCTCCTTATCAATGGCCCCATTTAGCAAGCAGAAGCGAACTACCAGCCCAACCGACTATTGGCAAACAAGCTCGTCAAGACCGCAGCTATAACTGGCCGGAATTCTTTTTAACTGATGCCTATCAAGATGGCCTAACTGCAAGCCAGTCTTTATTACCTTGGGTTAGCGTAATTAATAGCAAACAACCCACCAGCTCTCAAGACTCTGTTGACTATGCCTGGGCCTCTGCCATGTCTATTGCCAACTGTGCTAATTACAACTATCTAGATCCAACCAGCTGCACTGTACAAAGCATCTTAGCCGCACAAAAAAACTATGCCGAGAATCGCACACCAGCTAATGAAATAAAAATGCAGATTCCTGGCTCACAAAAACAAGTTGATTTGCTTTTACAAGATGTAGCAAACCATAGAGTCAATGTTGGCCCCAATACACTTTATGCTATTTGGATTGGCGGAAATGATATGTATGCCGATGCGAATATCCTACAACACGGTAGCTTTTCACAAATACTCAAGGCGCTAACTAACTTACTAGTTGGCATCAGCTGGAATAACTATCTCACTATTAATAAGCTACTCAGCCAACCAGACTTAAACGCCAAACATATTTATTTATTCACCCTATTTGACTCAACAAAAATGGCACCGGCCGTTCAAGGTATGAGCCCAACATTAAAATTCTTAGACTCAATTGTCTCAGCCATTTATGCCAAAAGCCTAGGTCTGGTTGTACAACTTGAGCAGAAAAATTACCCTAGTGCTGACGTCCAGCTAGTTCCTGCCTATGATTGGTTTAATGCCATGGCAGAGAATCAAGCGCCTTATGACAACTTGTTCCCGAAAGCAAACCTAGGCAAGGCTTGCGAGCTAAGTAACGTTGCTTATGGTAATGCACAACCACCACAAGCGAACTGCCAAGGGTATTTATTCTGGAACGGTGTACACCCAACGATGGCAGCGGACCAAATCGTTGGTTACTTGTTTGAACAGCAAGTTGCAAAAACTTTCGATCAACCAAGCAAACTACTGGCTAACGTTAATCTACCAATGAGCCAGTCAGCCCAAAAAGCTTGGTTACGACAGCAGATCATGACGATGTTGCGACAAGCGCTTATTCAAAAACAGGTTAACAACGGAATCTATGGGTAAAATGAGCTTTGCATTTTTCAAAGCTTTTACGACTAACGGGTCCTGTCACGAATCGTTTCCCAGTGCGTAGCCCGGATTAAACGAAGTGAAAATCCGGGGCTGAGTATGGTTTAACCCCGGATTATCAAATGCTTCGCATTTTCAATCCGAGCTACAGCTTGATTCGTGCCACCCGTTCTGCAGCTCTAAACAACAAAAACACAAAACTCACTGGCTGTTTACTTACCCACACATTCTGAAAGAGAGTCCAAAAACAAAAGGCAAAAGATTTATAGTTCAATGAAGTGGCCCCACTTTTCTTGACCTTAACAGGGTGGGGCCAAACTAAATAAAAATAGCTAGTTAATGGTACTAGTTGTTGACTGGTTGACAATAAGCAGCCGCTGCTGTTTCTTTGTAGCTGTTATAAACGGACCAAACACCCGCATTAATTTCTGTAGGAAAAACACCAAATACTTGTTTTAAGCTGCCAATATCACCCAGTTTTGAATAATATCCTTTAGCAGCATTTAGTGCATTGAAATTATTTGTATTGGCTGTATACATCATAATCCCCAGAATATTTTGAGGATAAACAGTTTTCTTTGACTTCCCTGCAATAGCATAAGCTACTTTATTCAATGCCACCTTCATATAGTCCGCCTGAGTATAACCACTAGTAAATTCCGTACAAGCTTCTTGAAACAAGCCATAAACAGCAGGTGCATTGTACTGACAGACTCCAACATATGGCGCATATACTCCTGCAGGAGCGTTGGTGCCAGCAGTTGGGTTACATAAAACTGTAAGCATCTGCTGCTCAGAAGCTGCAATAGATTGACATGCAGCAGCCGGGTAACTCGCGGTACTCATTCCCTTAGTCTCATCTGCGTAGTTAAAGCTTATTTGCTTAATGCACTTTCTTTTTAAACACTCTGTAGTTGCACTATTACAGTCACTGCAACTAGCTTGTTGCGACTTAATCAAGATAGGAGTGACAGGAATGCCTGGATAAGTCCCTGTACTAGTTTTTTGGTTGTTTTTCACATAATTATACTGAGAACTACCCAAAATTGTTATCTCCCTACCTGAACTGAATTCGATAATTCTTTTTGTTCTTCTTGAGAAACACTATTTTCTTTAAAAAATTGCTCTACTAAGTGATACGTTAGAAGTTTTCTAATACCCTTCGCAATAAAGTGTCGTGTCACCTTGCCCTTACCATCTCCTAATTTAGCTAGCATAATTGCGTAATCGTCATAAGCTTTTTCCTTACCTATCTCATACAAATATGAGGCCACATAAAAACATACAGCCAGTAGATTTTGTATCCCTTTAAAATTTTTTATCTGCATATTTTCCCAGCCTAGTCCTTCCTTGAGAAATTTAAAAACATATTCAATTTTCGCACGAGATAGATAGGCTATGTATACCTCATACGCCTCATCAAAAGTCGTTACTTTTTTATTAGTTAATAGCAGCATGTCATTCTTAAAAATTCTCCTACCATCTCTGCCTGTAATTTGGATTTTAATTGCATTGAAGTTCTCAAACTCTCCAAAATAAATAGTTATTTTTCCGTCTTGTACGCAATTCTTTCCAACTGTTAACTTTTGGAATTGCTTTTCGCCTTGAGCATCAAAATCAGCGTTAATCAGCTTAAGCTTTTTACCATCATCACCTCTACCTTCTATTGTTCTTGTTATTTTTGAGCGAATAATAAAGTCTTGATCTAGGTTTGTATCAATTAGTGAGAGATAGTCATTATCATCAAACTCTCTATCTAGAATATGGGTAATGGTTGCATCTTCATTCTTTGATTTTAGGCAGATTCCTATTTTTTCTATTTCACGAATAGACAGCAGCTTTTTATTAAAGTAATCACCAGATTCATAAAGACTCTTGGCCTCTTTATCTCCCTCAAATGGCTTTCCAGCCTCTATTTTCTTAATATGCTCAGCTTTTAAAAACTTAGGGTCTTTATTGCTGTAGCTTACATGCGATAGTAGATGCACAGCCTTATCACCAGGTACTAATGCAACTGCGTTATGCGTGCTGTAACCATTGATAATATCCCCGTCCAGACTCCTTACATTACCTAGATTTTCAGTTTGCTTGCTATGTGGCTTTCTAATATCAGAAGGATCATGAAGAACATCAATTTTACTGGCGTGTGAAAGTTTTTCACAGCTCTGTTCTAGCAATACATCATTTGTTTTTATTGGATCTAAATCGGTGCTTTTATTTTCACCGGTAAGTGTACGAATCATCTTTTTATACTCATTGTTATCTTTTGATGAACTGAACAACTTACAACTACCTTCAGTTAATAGCTTTCCTACAATCGTCGATAGATTTTTTTAAAACAACTTTCCCAGTTAATTTTGAAAAAAGAGGGGCAGCGTAATCGGCGAAGTTTAACATTTATACTCATCTCGTTAGTCTTGTTAAAAAGACAAAGCATAGTCATTTTTACACAATATTTCAGCATTATTTTGCTGATTTAAATTTTGGGTAGTTTTCAGAATTATAAAGCCTTGCGTGCTCATACAGTTGTGTTGTCGCTGAAGCCGGAACAACATACATAACCTTGATATTTGAATAGGGAAAACTAACCGTTGCTTGACCGTCAGCATAGCCAGTTGGCGTGCAATACATATTGTCATTGCTGCCAGCCCCACAAGAGCCACTACCATATAACGCCCTTAAAGCAAATACATTAGCAGGCCAAGTCTGATTGTTCGATTGGGCATAAGCATACAACTGGTTACCATCAAAGATACCCACATACTTATTGCCTACTAAGTAATTAGCCAATTGTGAAATAAAATAAAAATCAGCCTCCTCATAACTAGGCAAAGGTTTCCCTGCACTATTTTTTCCAAAAGCAGGATTCTCTAGATCAAAAGAAACACCATCCGCATTGGGGTCATTATTAATAGCTGTTGCGACAGCCTTAGCTAATTGATCAAGCTTTTGTTTTGCGACCTGCATTGTATAAGGTTTAGAACCTCCCACACTCAATGGCACCACCTGCTGAAGCAGGCTAGCATTGCTGCTAATCATCGGCATAATAACGACATTCTTTGCCCCAGCTTGCTGCGCAGCTTTTTTCAAAGTGCTTGTTACAGTTTGTCCTGGAATACATGGCGCCACTGCACTACTAGCGCCATCAATAGACTGCGGAACCAAAGGCTCAGAATAGTAAGTGATCATTTGTGTAGGTTTATAATTAGTGGCTGCAGTAGGGCACTGTGTCTGTATTTTAATAGTTGAGCTTACTACTGCCCAGCCAAACTGCACACCCATGAAGTCTGGCAATAAATAAACAGCCTGCCCTTGAGAATCTTTAGCCAAGTTAGAAACACCTGTCGTCAAGAAATTGGCTTTACTCGGATTGATTTGCGCATCGTGAAGGACTCCAGATACATTGTTAATCATGGCACCATCACCCTTAGGCGGTGGGTTTAGCACATTACTATTACTGGTATTATTTAAAGTGGAAGCAAAAGTAGATCCATATAAACTCGATAGTAGAATAGCTAAAATTAATATTATTCGATTCAACACAGCCCACACCTCCTGTTGATTTTTAATGACCAGAATAAGTATTCATAATGAATCTTGCAACTAAAATGAACTTATTAAAAGCTTAGACCTAATCGTACAGCTTAAACACCTATCCCATTGCGTAAATAAAAAAACAGCTTTTGCTTGATTGTATAGATGATCCCTTTACAATCAGGACAAATAATAATCACAGGGTAATCCATATGCCATCTAATCCAGGTTTTTGTTCTGTCTGTTGCTCAAGTTTTTGGGGGAGATATATGCCTCGAGTACTTGCTGCCTCAGGAGCCGCAACACTGGCAAATACTCTAGGCGCATGGGTATTAGGTGAAGACGTTTTAGCGGTTGCTGAAGCAACAGGAATAAGTGCCACACTTATGGCAAGCCTAGCCTTAGCCTTAGACAAGTTCGACTTACTTGGAGAACTAACACCTGCCAAAGTACTTGGCATCATTTCTACTATTACAGCAATTAGCGCACCTCTTGGCGAAGCAATATTAGACGGACTTCATGAAAACCCTGACGAACTAACCGCTTTAGGTGCCTTTCTATCTGCATTGACAGGTGTAGGTATTGAAGCAGGGGTCGGTTTAGTTGCTAGCTTAATTGCTAAATGTTATCAAGTTTGTGATGAGGGGATTGCTGTACAATCCACAAGCGATCAAGACTTGTTCTTCCGACTAGTCGATGCAAAGAATAAGTGTTAAACCAACTTAGGTAGTTAGTCTTTTCCTGGGAAACTTTACCTTTAGAAAATTTCCTTTAATCCTTTGCCACGCTTGGTTTAAAGGTGTTTTTCCGGGCTAACTAGGTAGCCACCAAAGCACTCACACACGCATCAATCACAAACTGCTGGTAGGCTTGTTTCTGCTGCTCAGAGAATTGCTCGACATGGCCATTAAGAAAAGGGGCAAATACACTGCCTGCTATTAATAAAATGACATTATTTGGCTCAAGATCAGGCTTAATCTCACCACGACGCTGCAAGTAACTAATTGAATCTAGCCAAGTACTTGGCGCGGCTGGACTGCAACCTGATAATTGCGCACTCTCTGGCTCTAGCACCTGCCACTTGATCAAACGCACTAATTCTGGGCTACCGTCGTAAAGCGCAAACCTCGCCTTAACCACGCCAGTAATAAAGTTGCGTAAATTAGACACATCAGGCTTAAACGATAGCTGGCTCTTCTCAACAATGCACTCTTTGACTTTAATCCACAAATTACGTTTATTTTGGAAGTGATGAAAAATCAGGTTTTGATTAACTTCTGCCTCATCAGCAATCCGCTGCATAGAGGCACCATGAAAACCCTTCTCTAAAAAACACTTACAAGCCGCATTAATAATCCGACGCCGGGTTCCATCTGCTGAAGGACGCTGTGGACGAGACATAAAGACCTCTTTGAAATAATTGTTTGATCGCTATAATAAGTGGATTTTATTAATTGAGCAAGTAGACAACTAAAATAGCCTGCTTATAAATCCTGAACAAGCACCATAAGAGGCCGTTTGAAGTAGAGCTAATTCACAAACTGATAATAGGTCTCATGCGGCTTAACCATTCCCAACTCATTGCGAGCAAGGTCAACCACGCTGGCTTTGCCTTGTTTTAACTCATCAATCTGATCAGTTAATTCGTGGTTGCGCTTTAACAAAACTTCATTAGCCTGGTCTTGTGCAGAGATAGCGCGGTTCAAGTTAAGCGTTTGCGCCACACCATTACTCGACACCCACAGCTTGTACTGCAAGATGCCGAATAACAACAATAACGAAATGATTAACGACCGCGTAGACATTACTGACAATCAACTCCTTGTAAAAACTTCGCGTAGACCGAACGACCAGCATAATGCGCCTTACTTGCCAATGCCTGCTCAATACGAATTAATTGATTGTACTTAGCAACTCGATCAGTACGGCACAATGAACCCGTTTTAATTTGACCGGCATTAGTCGCAACTGCTAAGTCTGCCAAAGTTGTATCCTCCGTTTCACCTGAGCGATGCGAGATCACTGCGTTATAACCTGCTTGTTGTGCGAGTGAAATCGCGGCTAATGTTTCGGTCAGTGTACCAATCTGATTAAATTTAATCAAAATCGCATTTGCAATTTTCTCATCGATACCACGTTGTAGGATTTTAGTATTCGTCACAAACAAATCATCACCCACTAATTGCACCTGGTCACCAATCGCTTGGGTCAAAAGCTTCCACCCAACCCAATCACTTTCATCCATACCATCCTCAATAGAAATAATTGGATACTGCTTCGTAAGCCCCGTTAAATATTCAACAAACTGTGCTGAATTCAAGCTTTGATTTTCAGAGCCCAAATGATATTGACCATCCCGATAAAATTCACTACTAGCAACATCTAAACCTAACAAAACCTCTTCGCCTACTTTAAAACCAGCCTTTTCAACTGCTGCTAAGATCTCTTCCAAAGCTGCTTTATTTGAAGGCAAATCTGGCGCAAACCCACCTTCATCACCGACCGAAGTATTCAAACCACGTTGCTTTAACACGCTTTTTAACGCATGAAAAATCTCAGCGCCATAGCGTACCGCCTCCTGCAAACTAGGTGCACCCACTGGCAAAATCATAAACTCCTGGATATCAACGTTGTTATCAGCATGTGCACCGCCATTAATAACATTCATCATCGGCACTGGCATTACGTACTCCTCACGATCAGCCAAATAACGGTACAGGCCAACTTGCTTTAAATTAGCTGCAGCATGTGCACAAGCTAGTGACACAGCAAGAATGGCGTTCGCACCCAAGTTACTTTTATTCTCTGTACCATCGAGGTCCAACATCACCTGATCAAGCTCGGCTTGGGCAGTCACGTCACGACCTAGCAACGCCGGCGCAATAATCTGTTCAATATTTTTCACTGCCTGCAATACACCTTTACCACTAAAACGAGCAGGATCTTTATCACGCAGCTCCAGTGCTTCACTTGAACCAGTCGAGGCACCAGAAGGCGCACAAGCTCGACCTACCGTACCTGAAGCAAGCTTTACTTCTGCCTCTACTGTTGGGTTACCGCGTGAATCTAAAACTTCTCTTGCTGTAATCTGAGTAATTGCTGTCATGGTCATTCCTCTCATGGGGCCAATGGCTAGGCTATCGATTCTAATGTAAAGTTCAGGTATGCTTGAACCTAAACGGCAACGATTATAGCGCCAACCTCTGTGGGGAACAAAGCTTAATAATAAAGCAGTAACAAGCCAACCCCAAAGTTAGCAGCGCTACCACCCTATAGGGCTAACTAAACCAGCGAGAAAAAAGGATCCATGAGCAACAGCACCAACCTGCTAATCGTTGATGACGACGTTGAAATTTGTACTTTACTCAGCCAATTCTTAGCAAAACATAACTTCACTATTTACACCGCCCACGATGGTATTGAGATGTTTGACCAACTTGATAAACATCTCATTGATTTGATCATCCTTGATATGATGCTACCGGGCGACGATGGTATTACCTTATGTCGTAAGCTACAAAGCTCACACTCTATTCCTATTATCATGTTAAGCGCTGCAGGCGAGGACACTGACCGCATCATTGGACTTGAAGTAGGTGCAGATGACTACCTTGCCAAACCTTTTAATCCACGTGAGTTATTAGCTCGCATTCGCGCCATTTTACGTCGCAGTCAAAATACTGAAGAAATAATTGATGAAGCTAAACCAGCTACTCAACCTAACGCCATTTACTTTAACGACTGGATGCTAAACCTTACCAACCGCCACCTGGTTTCACCTGATAAAATCGAAGTCAGCTTAAGCAGCGGAGAATTTGATTTACTTATGGCATTTTTAAAGCACCCGCAGCAAATTTTAAGTCGCGACCAACTACTTGATGCAACAGGTCACCACTACGCTGGCCCATTTGATCGCAGCATCGATATGCAAGTTAGCCGCTTACGGCAAAAAATTAAAGAGAACCCAAGAAAACCCCTATTAATTAAAACCGTACGTGGTGGCGGTTATTTATTTACGGCAATAGTAAAACATGGCTAAACAGAAAAAATTCCTTTTTATAAAAAGTGGCTGGAGCATGGTGTTAATTGTCATCGTGCTACTCATGTTTGTTGCGCACTTAATTGCCTTCCTTACTTTATCTAGCTACACAAAAAATACTCAACTCCAAATCAACCGCGGCATCATTGCCAGGCAAATTATTACCTTAATTGAAGCTGTAGAAATAAACCCCAAAGACAAACGCCGCTACATCGTTAACGCTATCGATATTCCTAATGTAACAATCAGCCTAAACCATTACCCAAAATACAAAATCCGCGTTTCACAGCTAAAAATATGGGACGTATTACTAAAAATTCGCACAATCCCCAAATCATCACGCAGCATTCAGCTATCAGTAAAGTTTGGTGATGACTTATGGTTAAACATCTCTGCTATTATTTTTCAAAATTCCTGGACCACACAGTTTATTTTATTTGGCTTTGAATTAATCGTTATCCTGGCTTTGATCCTGATGATCTGGTCACTAAACCGTTATAACAAGCCGTTAAAACGCTTTGTCCAATCAGTCGAAGCTATGGGACGCACTCTACACGCACCACAACTTTCTGAAGCCAATGGACCGCAAATGGTACGTGAAGCTGCTAAAGCCATTAACCAAATGCAAGACCGCATTACTCACTTAGTCCAAGACCGAACTCAAATGCTTGCCGCTATTTCTCATGACTTGCGCACACCTATTACACGCTTAAAACTTCGCGCACAACTACTTGATGATGATGAATTACAAAATAAAATTATCACCGACCTTGATGAAATGGCTCGCATGATCAATGAAAGTTTAGCCTTCTTCCGTGATGAACAGTTCGCCTTGCAAAAATCCACTATCGACCTAGCCTCATTACTAGCAGCGCTTTGCCAAGATGACCAAGACCTAGGCAAACCAATAATCTATGATGGTCCCAATAAAAATCTAGCGATGCAAGGTAATGCCCTTGCCTTAAAACGAGCTTTTTCAAATGTCATTGATAATGCGATTAAGTACGGCGAACAGGCTGAGGTCTCACTTACTCTTTCAGAAGATCACTACGTTATTACGATTACCGACCAAGGACCAGGCGTTCCTGAAGAAGATTTAGCTGAAGTCTTTAAACCTTTCTTCCGTGGCGAGCAATCACGCTCCCGTAGTACTGGTGGCATTGGCCTAGGCCTTGCTGTTACCGAAAACATCATTCTCTCCCATGAGGGTAAAATATTATTAGAAAACATCACCCCTCACGGACTGAAGGTAACCATCTCATTACCGCGACCTGATGAAGAAATTAGCTAAACCAGATCTCTAACATTTATTACTATCAAACTCGCTAAGCCCCACTTACCACACTACGCCGTGATCCACCAGGAAGCCGTCTACCACCTCCTCGAAGCGTTACTGCTCGCTGTGATACACCTTGTTTCGCAGCATAGAAGCTGGCTGCAAAACTTGCAACTGAAAGAGAACCTTGACCTCCTCGACTAGATCCCCCACTACTAGCAAGTGGGTTCGTTACTGGCAACACCTCTTCTTGTATACCGCGAACTAATACTACTTTATGCGTCTTAAGAATCTCCCGTTTTTCTCCTAACGCTCTACTTAACTGTGACGATTGCTCAAGCCTGGCAGTTTGTTCCCTAATAAATAAAGCCACTCCATAACAAAACTCCCAGCTTGTGCTTCCTTTAATAATTCGCTTGATTCGTTTTAACTCCTGAGCATATTGAGTCGGCGACATCCCCGCCAATCCCCTTATCCTTTCCTGCAACCCCACCAACTCAAGCTGCCAACTACTTGGCGCATCCCGCCAAAATCGAACCGCCTCTTTAACCATCCCTGCAGGCGACAATAAATTCTGCAATACCCTTGCTGTCGTTTGACTCCACGTCGACCTATCTCGAATACTGTGAGCTTGCGGCAAGCATGTGTGCATTAGGTCAGCTAGTTACTTTATCCTAAAGGACCGATAGTAAAACTATTTAGAAAGGTCCTATTATGTTTGGCAAAACATTTGATAAAAAAGTCGTTACACCCAAGTCAGCAACACCTTCAACACTAGATAATATTGCTCAATCGCTCAAGTCATGGCGTTCATCATCAAAAGAGCCATGGGAGATTCCAGAAGACCTTTGGGTGAAAATTATTGCGCTCTATCCTGCTTATACAAAAAAGGACATTACTGAACGATTATCAATCAGCTCTAAACGGCTCAACAAAAAAATTAATGAAAAAGAATTATTAGCCAGCAGTACATCAGTTGCCAATTCTGATGATGACCAAGCCGATGAATGTTTTGTTGAAGCCACTATTCAGGATTCAGTTGTGCTTTCACAGCAACTGATTAGCATTACAAGAACTGATGGCGTCGTGTTACAACTGCCTAAGCCGGAGTATGCTGAAACCATTAATCTGATTCTTACTTTTTGCAAGGGGTAGTGTATGCTGCAATTCACGCCTCAAATGAGGCTATTGTTATCAGTCAGACCTGCTGATTTTAGAAAGGGTATTGATGCTTTAGTTGCGCTTTGCCAGCAACGGCTGGGTGAGGATCCATTCTCTGGTACGGTCTTTGCTTTTACGAATAGCCGCCGTACCTCAGTGAAACTTCTAGTTTATGATGGCAATGGATTCTGGCTTTGTCTAAAGCGTTTTTCGCAAGGAAAGTTACAATGGTGGCCAAACTCCCACTCAGCCACGTACCATATCGATAGCACGCAGCTAATGATTCTGCTTAACCAAGGTAACCCTATCACTAGTCATCTCGGTGAGCCATGGAGAAGGCTCGCTAGTCAACCTCCTGTAATAAGTCAAGCGGCCTCTTCATCGACCAAACCTCCTTTATCTTCAATCTGGTAATTCCATGGCAACCATAAGGAGGGATCCTTAAAAACACTTGATTTATTTTCCTGCAAGGCAACTAAGTAATCGAGTGGGTTTTCCCCGCACAATTGAGCTGTAACAATAAGAGATAATAAGATGCTACCGATGTTAGCGCCATGCTGAGTTTTATAAAACATTGCAGCTTTTCTAATGCGAATAGGAATCTTTAGTATCGCCTCGACAATGTTGTTATCTAGTGGCGCTCCTGGTGTCGTTAAGAATCGCCGAAGCTTTTTCCAGTGCTTTAACATATACTTCATCGCCTTACCAAGGTGACTATTTGGTTCTACCACTTTGTTAGATAATTGCTTATTGAGCCAACCATGCAGTTTAAGCATCAATGGTTTGCTATGCTTTCGATGATAAAGTAAGCGTTGATGTGGGTCCATTTGCTTTGTTTGCTCATCATTTCGATAAACCTCACCCAGGATTTGCATAACGTGCAAACAAGGCTCAGGATAATATTCAAGTAAATCACGAAACGTTCTAAAACCATGAGCTAAGCAATTGCAGATGATAGTTTGTAACTCTTTCGGCATGTTGGCTGCTAACGCATCACACATTTGAATCACCTTCTTTTTTTCAGCCACCCTGTTTGCTAATAGTTGTGATAAGTTTTCGCCGCCGTGATGCTCGCCTGCATAAAATAGAGCAACCTGGTGAGCACCAATAGTCTTGCTTAAAATGGCTGTTGTATACATCCCTTTTCTTGGTTTATTAAGGTCCGCCTTGTTATCAGATAGTATCGAAAGTATCTTTGCGAATGTGTCATCATGCTGAATAATATCACCGTTCGCGCCATACTGTTCTAAAACATCAAACACACGATAGCCGATATCAGCCACCTGCTCACAAAGCTCGAACTGTGTACTTGAGGGTAACGGAAAGCCTAGTAACTCTTGGAACTTTTCTTGACGGTAAAAAGGCACGCCAATGTAATACTTTTGCAAGCACAGCATTGCTTTAAACTTAGCGTCATACTTTGGTTGCTTCCTAACATCCGTGGGTAACTGGGCAGTGATAATAAGCCCACACAAGGCGCAGCGAAGCTTTTCCAAATGATACCGTGTTGCCGTGCCTAATGAGTTGCCAGTTATACGAATAACTACACCGGCTTTTTTAACCTTATACAGTTTCCCACCACATCCTCCAGGACAGGCATCGCCACATGCATGGTCAGCAACATGGCAATAAACATCAGTGGCATTCCGGTAATCCTGATTACCTCGCCTGCCATGACCGGATTTCCCTTTCTTATCTGATTGACTATCACCTTTTTTATTGCCTGATGTATTATCGTCAGAGTTATTGCCAACACCCTCAATATTACTTTCAGATTCTTGGCCCTTATTCTCCTGATTCTTCTTGGGTGACTGATTACTGTCAGCTCCAAAAATAAGTTCACGTAATTGTTTAATTGTAATTTTCTGCTGTTGAAGCACCTCGGGCAACCAAAGAGCAAGGTCCAAACAACCACCTGCAAGCTCCTTATCCTCATCACCAAGATTGGACTGATTCAAGCGAGCACGAAATTCTGCAATTTCATGCTCTGATTTAGTCGCTATATCCGGTATTTCAGTTGCGGTTGGCATAATTATTTCACGTGATGCGTAAGAAACTGTCGTCACAATAAAATAATTTTCTTTTCTAAGTCAATAGGTTAATGAAGATAATGGATAATTATCAAGCCCAATAAAGTACTCGGCAACGAAAGTTTACCTTATCCAACTTATTGGTTCACACATACTTACCGCAAGCTCACCGAATACTTAATAAGACTTCTCTTGCTAATAACACCTGGTACACAACAGCCAACTTAGCTGCTGGCAATTTATGCAGTGACCTAAACCAACCAGGACTCAACTCAACTAACAGATTCTTCGCCCCTAGCAACAACTTTTCTTTACTCTGTGTATCTAACTTATGCCGCCTACCGGTATGACAAATCCAAAGCAAACGCAGACTCCGAGAAAAAAGCTCGGCCAATCCCTGCTGCATCCCACAGGACCACCCCGGATCAACTATCGAAATACGCAAACTCTCCAGTATCGCTTCAAGAAAACCATTGTTGACCAACAACTCCGTAATAGAAGCCCTTTCTGAGTGCGCATAATAATTTAACATTTCCCGTTCAATTCGCTGGAGTTCAGACAATAACCTGCCAACCTCAGTCTGCGGATTTATTGTTTTAACTGAAGTTAATAATGCTAATAGAGGGGCTTTAATGTTTCCCTCAAAATTAATGCTATCGCTTGGACCCTGTCGCAAGCGAGCCATAATCTCTCGAGCTGCTCGCTTAGCAGACTCAACTTTATTGCGACGACGCACCACAAAGCACGACACCACGAGCATCACCAATGCCGCCGAACCACCGTAAAGCACTAATTGTAATTGTTGGGCCGTGTTGAGTTCGATCGCCGTTGGGTCAACGTGAATGGTAAACCTTGCCTTGCTCTGACCACCTTGACCATCGTCTGCGGTTACTGTAATTGGATAGTTCTCGATAAGCTGTGGCGGAGTGCCGAATAGGGTTTTCGCTTCAGAGCTGTAGTGAATCCAACCTGGTTTGCTAAGAGAATAAGACAGTTCATCACTGTCCGCATCGGTAAAATGGCCCGATACCGGATAACTTAATGATTCTAATGGCCCTAAGTCCGTATCTGCGTAAGATGTCGATAAAACAGGGACACGGTTTGGCACGTAAATATTAAATTCAGTTTGAATGGAAGCCCCTTGGGTATCCGTTGCCATCAATACAAACGTATACGGTGCTGCCTTTATATAATGTAGA
>CBDALO010000028.1:0-5539 GCA_965196985.1 Gammaproteobacteria bacterium
CAGCCTACTAAAAGACTTTCGCCGCACCCATAACCACCTAGCTATTGTTGCTGATGAATACGGTGGCATTGCAGGTTTAATTACTATTGAAGACGTGCTTGAACAAATCGTTGGTGATATCGAAGATGAGTTTGATCCGGATAAGGAAACTTGCTTTATTCACAAACTCACTGAAAATCGCTACCAAATTAATGCGCTAACACCCATAGAAGATTTTAACGAGCATTTTTCCTGCCAGCTGAGCAGCGCTCAGTTTGATACCATTGGAGGTCTAGTGCTTAATCAACTTGGCCACTTACCTAAGCGTGGTGAGCAAGCACGAATTAAAGATTTTCAGTTTATCGTTACACAAGCAGACAATCGCCGTATTCAACAACTAGAAATGAGCATCCAGGCATGCAGAGAATAAGCGTTTTTTTATTAGCTCTATTACTAATTACTAGCTCATTAAGCTTTGCGAGCGCTTTACCTTCCAACGTTGAAACTATAAATCTCAAACTTTATAGCGGTCTATGGTATGAAGTTGCCAGTATCCCTCTTGCTATACAACGCGCATGTGCTTGCACTCAGGCCAGCTACTCCTTAACAAAAAAAATAAACTACACGTGGTCAATGCTTGCTGGCGTAATGGCTGGCCAGCCGTTGCTCGCGGTAAAGCTTGGTCTATCAGTAAAAACAACCACCGTTTAAAAACTCAATTCTTTTGGCCTTTTACAGGAAGCTACTGGATACTCTACGTTGATCCACACTATCAATATGCTGTCGTTGGCAACCAAGCTCGCTCTAAACTTTGGATACTTGCCCGCCAGCCTATTATCGACAAAATGATACTTGATAAATTGATCCAACTCGCTGCTGATCACGGTGTAACGTCCCACAATAATTTAGAGAAACCATCTCAACCTATTTTGCGTGAGATGGTGTCAAATAGTTAACCTTTTAGCTCATGAATTGCCTGATTAATGACATCATCCGGTATATGGTTTAAATTCATATTAGCGGCGATTAGCAACGCATGTCGCATGAGCCTATCAACATAACGAAGCCTACCTTTTGTGGCCATGTGTACTGCACGAATACCTGTTTCAGTGAATAAGCTGCTGCTCATTCCTGCCTTCTCAAAAGCAGCGTGAATAATGCTCTCAAAATCCCTGCTATCTTCAATTGCATGCCACCTAATAAAGCACTGAATTCTAGAGTTGATAGGTTCATAGGCTGGTCTCTGCAATGTTGCTAGAAGTGATGGGAGTCCACATAAGATAATCGTCATGACGTCTTTGCTGTCAAAACTGAAATTAAGGAAGTCAGGTAATCGTAGAATGAAATCATTACTAAGCTGATGCGCCTCGTCTAGAATCCAAATAGGCTGAACGTTTTTATCATGGTAGAGCGCGATCAAGCTCTGCTTCAAGTCTCTCCAAAGTTTAGAGAATCGGTAATAGTTTTCTAAACCTAGATTTTCGGCAAGCTGAGAGTACACATCAAATGACCGAAAGTGAGTGTCTGATTGATAAATGACTTGATGGGTCAGCGGGTTGAGTTTATTGCTCCAGTATCTTAGCGCCGTGGTCTTTCCTGTCCCTGAGTCGCCAGTAATCACTGCTAAGCCGCGTGTTTCTAGCAAACCATTAAGTTGCTGTTCTAGTCGCTTTGACTGCGCCAATTCAATAATGTTTGATTTACCCAATGGATCAAATTTCAAGCCAAAATGTTGAAGATACATCTTACTCATCCTCCTCAGTGATATCCAAATCCTCTTTAACTTGGTTATAAACAATCTCAACTAGCGAGGTTTTTCTTGCTGGTTGTTCCGGCATCTGAGGTCTAGCTCGGGTTCTAGAAAGGTTGTTATGTTTGTCCAGCTCTCCCACTGCACCAAGGTATTGATATTCCAATGATTCGACGTGACGGGCGGAGTCACTATGCGGATCAACCACTAAATAAACCTCTTGTTGAGCCAGTTCAAATGGAACTTCAAAGAGTCGATTATTCCAGCTTACCGTGCCATCCTTCCTGACTCGGCGCTTAATGCGATGCAGGAAGTAATCATCTAGCTTATCGGCCAAACAACCTAACGGCTGAATTTTAGTGAGGTCTTGCTGATAGCGTTGTAACGGGGTCATCTTGTCAGGCAGGGCGCTTTGCGAGGCTTGATGATAAACACGCTCAACCCAAGCCCAAAATCGATCATTCAGCGCATTGAAACTATGAATGGAATCCAGGTTGCATTCAGCTAGGAATTGCTCGCGTACTGTTCTATGCCAACGCTCTAGTTTGCCTTTGCTTTGCGGTTCATAGGGCCTGCCGTAAATCAATTGAATTTTCAAACGAGCACAAATGGTTTGCAACGTTTTAGCACGGTAGGCAGGGCCGTTGTCAATGATGAGCTTAACAGGAAGCCCACGTTTGAGTAATGCCTCTTTCAACACATGCTCAATAGTAATGGCACTCTCATCAGTACAAAATTTACTGTGACAGACCAACCTTGAGGCATCATCAAAAATACTCACCAAATAGCTTTTAACTCTTCTTTGGCCATCGTAAATCGTTGGACCATGCATGACATCGCCATACCAAATATCACAAGCTGTGAGCGCCTCAAATGAGCGGCGCTCAATTTGGTTAGAAGGTGTGACTGTTCTTTTAGACAGGCCGTGTTTTACTAATAAGCGGTGAACTGTTGCGTGAGATAATTCACCTCGTGCTACCTTCCCTTGAGTTTCTAAGAGTTTAATCACGGTCGGAATTGATCTTGAAGGGCTTTCCTGTTTAGTGGAAATAATTAACTCTTGTAGCTCTGGATTGATGTGACACTGGCCTTTGTCTCGTCGAGTTTTAGGAACTAATCCATCAATACCCTGCTTTAACCAGGCGTAATACCAATTCTCAATTGTTTTAGCACTGAGGTGAACACGCTTACTACCTGGAATGTTGTAGGTTTGCTGGGACAACCTTTTAATAATGCTCTTGAGCTCACCATGCTCAAAACTATTTCGGCTACATAGCTCACCTAAAACACTTAGGCGAAACAGTGCTGTTGGGTGAATGGGCTTGTTCATTTTGCAATTCCTGTGTGATTTAACTACTTGCAATGAGTTAATCACAACTTGAGTTGAGAATGCTACGCTCAAACTGTGTGGGGTCGTGAGGTTTACAGAAAATATCCATCTCAACTTTTTTTCACGTTAATTAATTATGGGATGCTCACTCCTGTGTTGTTAAGAAAAAGCATGATGCTCGATAAATCATGCTCACCAAGGCAGGCCAACCAAAACGCTTGTGGATCACTATGTCGCCCAAGCTGTAACCACAGCTAGTGCGCCATCCTTTCTGTAAATTCCATTGACTTGCTGAAAATAAGCAGGCGACTCAGTCAGATTAGAAATTCCTTTTAAGGTAAACTTAACCAAAAAAGAGGAATGACAATGAGCTGCTATAAAAATGAGAACTTAATCGAAGAAGCCATACATGTTTTAGCGATGGAGGGGTTTGAAGCTTTACCTAAGCTTGTGTCCAGGTTGATGAATGAGGCTATGTTAATAGAAAGGGAGCGCCATTTAAATGCCAGTCCTTATGAGCGAACTGGCGATAGAAACGGATATGCGAACGGCTTTAAACCAAGGTTAATTAACACAGGTCAAGGTCAGCTTGAGCTACAGATACCGCAGGTTAGAGACTCCAATGAAGCCTTCTATCCATCAGTCTTAGAGCGAGGTGTACGCTCTGATAGAGCACTTAAGCTGGCTGTCGCTGAAATGTATGTGCATGGGGTTTCCACGCGCAAAGTTGAAAAGGTGCTAAAGCAACTCTGTGGAACAGATATTTCAAGCACAGAGGTAAGCCGTTGCGCTAAATTGTTGGATGAAGATTTAAAGAAATGGCGAAATAAGCCGTTAGGAAAGATAAAATATCTTTGGCTAGATGCACGTTATGAGAAGGTGCGCACTAGCGGCACAGTACAAGACTGTGCGGTATTGATAGCCTATGGCTTTGATGAATCAACCGGCAAGAGAACAGTGCTAGGTGTTTCTGTTGCGTTATCAGAGGCTGAGGTACATTGGCGTGATTTTCTTCAGCAGTTGATTGAGCGAGGTATACATGGTATTGAGTTGATTACTAGCGACGCTCATACTGGCCTAAAAGCCGCTAGAAGAGCTGTGTTCCCCAGTGTTCCTTGGCAACGCTGCCAATTTCATTTGCAGCAAAATGCTCAGGCTCACATACCAAAGCGCTCAATGAAGGAACCAGTAGCTGAGGAGATTACAGCTATATTTAATGCCTCAAACATTCATGAGTCGGAAAGACTATTGGCTATGGCGGTAGATAAATATCAGCAAACAGCACCAGAGCTTTCTTCTTGGTTGGAAGTGAATATACCGGAGGGCTTAGTAGTGATGAACTTTGACAGGCCGCATCAAAAAAGAATAAGAACCAGTAACATAGCTGAGCGCGTAAACAGAGAGGTAAAAAGAAGGACGCATACAGTTGGAATTTTCCCTAATACTGAATCGTGCCTAAGGCTCGTATCAGCTGTTTTAGTGGAAATTGATGACCAGTGGAGCGGATCACCTAGATACTTAAGTTGAAGTGAATAATAAGGCTTCATAGGGTTTTAGGATAGATCATTCTTGTTCTTATTAACGAGATATAATTGCTATTACCTAAAAGTTAATAATTTATTTTGAGAGGAGAAAAATTTGAGGTATAAATAATTTTTTAGATTGATTAGCATAATTAATTTAAGATATTATGCGATGAGACAGGTACAATAGAGTGCCATTTAGAATTTTAAAGGTTTTTCTAAGTACTGAAGTTGGTTTTTACAGACAAAATAACGCTCTATCTAACCACAACGGATGTGCTTTGATATGGAAGGAGTAATCAACGAAGTGGTCAACCAACCAGTGAAACCACCTAGCAACGGTGTGTCGACTAACACCTTGCTCCTGACCTGATGAGCTAATACTTTTCCCAGGAGCACGCTCATTAACACTGCCTGCTGAACTGACCAGCAATACCAACGCTTTGGAGAAAGTATCTCAGGTAGGGTTGAACAAGTACGTTTACATTGATGACAATAAAATCTCAAAACAGGGGTGGGATTTAAAGAGCGTCCTTTACCTGGGTTCCTATCTGGTTTTCGATCATATGATCCATGTGACCATAGTCCACCTGCACCGCAATGGCTGCACTGCTCTGGCCTTAGTAGCTCTGGATTTTTTTTCAGCAGGATCAGGTAATCACTCAGGCTTTTAATCGCTTTTATGATTCTGCGCATGACTAATTTCACTATAGTTTTTATATCAAGTTATTTTACCTTGATAGGTTACTAAAAACCTTGTTTATTATGAGATAAAACTAGCTCAATTCCCCTAAATAAAGATAGACGTAACAACGGTTATCCAATTAAAGAAATCCACCATACCGCGCAAGCCTGCAGCAAAAGTCTACGCAGAATGTTAGCGACGGAGTAGAGCCTAATGTATGGTGCTAGGAAAGCTTGATACTTGCTATGAAGCTTTATAAAAAAAAGCCCCCT
>CBDALO010000029.1:0-46319 GCA_965196985.1 Gammaproteobacteria bacterium
GCATTCGATACATTAATCTTGTTGATGGATGTCTGGATTCTTGCTCAACAAGAGGCAGCCACTCCATCATGGAACCATCACTTAAAGTGCTTCTCATCATGAAATACAAAACCGAAACTTTATTATCTTTAACAGAGATGAGTTTATAAAAGTGCTAAGGATGCTTGGAAAATTCTACCAAGGACAGGGCTATTTTGAGTCTATGATTAATGAAGTAGCAGCAGGACCAAAAACCCTTGTATAGTCATAAGCAGTATAAAAGAAAGCCCAATCTAACCACCCTGCTCTATTGAAATTAACTAACGCGGAAAAATAAAAAATTAACAAAGTAAAGTTTAGGGTAGTCAAAAAACGAGATTGAAATTTACACCCTTTAAAGAAGTCTTTCAAAATCTATCAAACACCATCCAAATACCACGTTCTTATAATATTTTATTTTGTGAGTATCAGTAAATTATTGATAACAAACCTGTATTTTAAGCTTAGATTGTTTTAACAAAGCAAGTCTCAAATTGCACTGAGCAAATTATTGTTTTGCGTTTCTGGTGAGCATAAGCTGCTGTGATTTTAGATGCGTGAATAACAAGCAAAAGCTTCAATTACAATCAGCTCAGACACACATAAAAATGGGCATTCTTATTGAAATAAAAACAAAGGTGTTGGTCGAAAGTGGTTGAACTCTTCTGGGTTTAGTTAGATTGGCTTATACTGGACCAGCATTGATATTGAAATACCAAATCTAAGTTCATGTAGCCACTTTGAATACACAATGAATAGAGTTATATAAAAATCGCATCGAAGAAGCGTGCGCTTAAAAAATGTCAGATTAAAAAATGATATAATGCATGCGAAAATCAACAAAAGAAGTTTCTGTTTTATAAAACCAGTTAACGCCATACTTTTGGATAAAGGTGGAAAATTGTAAGTAAATCATTTTTATTTGGGGTAGGGGAGAAGCAGAAAAGATCCCATAAACCTACACCATTCCCATAAAGCTACACCTACAAATCCCATAAAACTACATTTTCTCATAAATCTACACCAACATCCCCATAAAGCTACACTCGACATCCTAAAAACCTACACCATAATCCCCATAAAGCTACACGTTAATTCCAGAAATTTCGCCTATATTTCATTAGCTTACAGATATTCATCCACAGGAAAATATTAGAAATAAGAAAAGAAATATATATTTTCTTTTAAAAGTACAAAACACCGCTTGTAAAAAAACTTTATTCTGGCTATTCTAGAGCTTATAGTACAAAATATCCTTTTGGAGGAAGAAATGAAAGTAATCACAACAGCTGGAAACAAAGGTGGAATAGGGAAGTCGACTATAGCACTTACCCTTGCACAGTATTTTGCTGAATGTAAAAATATGAAAGGTGCTTTCATTGATCTGGATCCTCAAGGTAATTCATCATCAAGTTTAATTCCAATGACAAGAGACCCAGCTCATCCAACAGGATATATGCCAAAACCACATCCTGAGTGGGATCCAGAAAACTTACCAGAAGATGATCCTCATTGGGATGGCATTAGCAGTATCGCAGATATTTTTCTTGGCCGTCCAATTTACCCTTATCCGACATGGCTTGACAATCTACAGTGCTTTCCTTCGTTTGCGTCGTTGCTTGAAGATGCACAGCGTGTTTTAAAAGTTGATGTTAAAGAAAAAGTAATCAATCGCTTAAAAGAATTTACGACACTTTTGTCAACGCACAGTGATTACGAGTTTATTATTATTGACACAAACCCGCAGTTTGGTCCTCTGACAATGGCTGGTTTAAGAGCCGCAACCCATGGGTTGCTACCTACGGAATTGGAACAATACGGTATCAATGGAACTATTGGCATGATAGAGGCTATTTCACAAGAACAATTAAGACGACCAAAAGATGATTCAATACAAATTGCAGGAATATTGCCAAATCAAGTTAGACGAACAGCAGTGCATAGTAAATTTTTAAATGATCTCCATGAAATTGAAGGTTCTGAAAACTGGTTATTACCACCAATTGCATTAAGAACGATTTACGCTGAGCTTGTTGTTGATGATGCAAAACCAAATTGTGTTTTTAATCTCGCACCATCTAATCCTGCAAGAATTGAAAGTGAAAAATGGTGCCAACATGTTTATGAGCGAGTCTTTGAAAATACCTATAAAACAGCTTTTGAAACAGAGGAAGTAGCACATGGTTAGTAAATTCAAGTTAGATAACACTAAGAGTGCCGCAACAAAAGAAGCGATTACACGAACATTAGAGATCGCAAATAATTATGCCGGAGAACTTTCAATTGAAGTTTTACCTTTAAGCAAGGTAGAACTTGATCCTGAAAACAATCGTGAATTGGTTTTAACACTTGAAGATGCAATCAATGGCATTGATAAAAATGACCCAGAATATGAAAGGAAAAAGCAGGATTGGAAATCGCTAGAGTCACTTGCTAAAACCATAAAAGATGATCAACTGATTAACCCAATTTATGTTTATCGATTTGGAAACAAGTGCAGACTTATAGCAGGGGAGAGGCGTACATTAGCATCTGCTATAGCAGGGAAAAAAGAAATTATTGCAAGAATTGCAGGGCAAAGACCAGTTGGTACGAAATTAAAAGTGTTGCAATGGATTGAGAATAATGAACGATCTGATTTGAGCCTTGCAGAAAGGGTAGCAAGCATTGAAGCGATTATCCAAGAATATAAAAAAGAGAACCAACAATCTCAAGAAAAGATAACAGCTAAATTACTTGGTGATTTGACTGGTATGTCGATCACCCAAACGAGACGATACATTCTAATATTACAAAGTAAACCAGAAATTAAAAAAGCGATTGAGTCTGGAAAAATCGAAAATATCAAACTAATCGAGCTAATTTGTTCGGCGAAAAGCTCTGAGCATCAAACAACATTGCTACAGGCGGCTATTGCCGGAGCATCTTTTGAAGAGATAGCAAGCCTTAAAAAAGATCTAGAAAATTCTGTCAAGAAAAAGAAGGAAACGCGAGGCAGAAAAAAAACAAGTGTGCGGTTAGGCACAGTAAAACCAAATGTGGTTAAGGTGCTTGTAAATGCATTGTTGACCAGTAATGCGCTAGAAGAAAATATAATAAAAAACATGCAGGAAGTTTTTGATAAATTCCAGTGGGACAATGTAGAGGCGACTGAAAAAGGCTTCAAAAAAATAATGGCCTTAATTGAACAAGGAGCCTCACAAGAATGAATAAGCTGAAGCTTAGTGACAATAATGAGGATAAAAAAATAATCACTTTTACTGTGAATAAAGTGATCAAGCAACGACTGCGAGAGACACTAATCAACTCTGAAAACTATAACCTGAAAAAGAAAAGTGATTGGGTTAATGAAGCGATTCTCATGTTGAAGGAGAACCCAGATTATAAAGAAATGGTGCGTAACGCTGAAGGAAACAATGAAGATTTTGTCTTTGATAAAATTTATATGACCTTTGAGCAGCGGTGTATTTTTGCGGAAGTCCGCAACGAAGTTGTAAAAGCTTTTCCTGATATAAGAGGGCCGCAGGCGGCTGTGATCAGGGCAGCTATTTTAAGTCGGCTCACGAGAAAGACGTGAGTATTAGAGACCAGATGGAATAGGTTATGCTAGCAGAGAACGTATTAAGAAAACATGTTGCAATCATCCATGCATACTCCATGATGAGTTCTTTGCAACGGAAAATCTTTAATGTCCTTTTGCATCAGGCAATCAATCAACAAAATAATAACAGCCAAAATGAATCTATCGCAGTTGAATGTGTTATGCCTATTTCAGCATTGATCAACGCAGTGAACTTTAATAGCAACAATACTCAGTATCTAAAAGAATCTGTTGATACGCTTGCTTCACTAAAAATTGAATGGAACTTACTAAAAGATCGAGTCCCATCCAGTGTGTCTTTTTTGAATCTAAGAGTTCTGCATGGGTCACCAACCTTCTATCAAAACGGGACATTTAATTTCTCCTTTCACAAGTTTATGCTGGAATTTGTAGGTAGTCCCGATATTTATGGCACGATTGATGTAGATCTACAAGCGGAGTTTGAGTCTAAATACGGCCACTCACTTTATGAAAACAGCACACGGTTTGTCAATATGCAAAAAGGCAAAATTATTCAGCTGGAGACATTTCGTAAGTTGCTGGGCGTGAGTGATGAAAAGTATTCAACAATGCGCGAGCTAACTCGCAATGTCATTAAACCTGCTATTGAGGAAGTTAATGACAGAGCTGGGTTTTTTGTAGATCTTCAACCAGTAAGAATGGGTCGAAAAGTCACAGGATTTGAGCTAAAGGTCAATCCAAAACAAAAATGCGGGAGCAAACAAGATGTCATTACAGATGACGATACTCAAGAAATTTTAGATGAAATCGCAAAGCACTTTGGGAAAATTAGTGATTCTGTTCTTGATAATATTTTAAGAAAATATCCACATGAGTACCTCTACCAGAAAATTGCCTACACAAAGCAACACGTCAAGAAAGATAAAACTGGTTTTTATCCGGTGGCATATTTTATGAGCGCAATAAAAAATGACTATAAGAGTAGTGAGCAATTATTGGATGAAAATAAAGAACAACGCAAAATAAACGAAGAAGATCAGCAATGGCAACATAAACTGCGCGAATTAAACTGTGAAGTAGAGCATTGGAAGCGTCTTTTAGACATTATTTCTAATTCTAAAAATACAAGTATGAAAGAAAATTATGAAAACCTTATCAGAAGTAGTGAAAATAAATTAAAAGAGCATCTGCTTCAAAGGCCAGCAGTACTAAAAGCAAGTGAGGCTGATTAATATGAAATTCCCAGCCTTTGAACCAATTGACCTAAAAAACAATGTTGATGCCGTGTCGGTTGAAGAAATCTATTTATCACAAATTCATCCCAACCCGAATCAACCTCGAAAAAATTTTGAGACAACGGCACTTGAAGAACTTGCATCATCTATTAAACAGCATGGTGTTGTCCAACCCATTATTGTTCAGAAGGCGGAAGAAGATAGATTTGAAATTATTGCTGGCGAGAGACGCTGGAGAGCATCCAAATTAGCAGGACTTACCGTTATTCCCGCGATCGTCCAACAAAACGATTCTGAAAGAAATATTGCTATTTCTTTGATTGAGAATATACAAAGGGAAGAACTAAATCCAATTGAGCTTGCACAAACCTTTCTTCAGTTAAATGAAGAGCACAGACTATCACATGAAGCAATTGCTAAAATGGTTGGCAAGAGCAGGGCAACGATTACTAATCTATTGAGGCTACTTAACTTAACCGATGAAGTCCGAAGGTTGTTAATTGCTGGTAAGCTAGAGATGGGGCATGCAAGGGCCCTATTGTCATTACCAAGCGATCAACAAATTGAATATGCGTATAAAATCGTTGAGAAAAACCTGACGGTTCGCGAGGCAGAACGGTTGGTGCAGCTCACTAAGAAGCCCAAAGAAACGAAATCATCACCATACGACGGCAAAGTCCAAGGATGGGTTAATAAGCTATCCAGGACCCTGTCATCAAAAGTCGCGGTTAACATCAACGAGAAAAGGGAGGGTAAAGTGGTTATACATTTTACATCTCCAGATGAGGTTGATTGGATTGTTGAACATTTTACCGATGAGGTAGAGATGTAGCAAATGTAGCATGTAGCAGGCGAGATATTGCTGCAACTTATAAGAGTTAGGTTAATTAATTGTGAAAATAGATGAATTAAAACTGCTGTTGAAAGAAGGTGAGGGCTTGACCATTGAGTTCAAAGAAAGCTTTTCGAGTAAGCTTGATAAGGATATGGTTGCTTTAGCCAATACCCACGGTGGTCGTATCTTTCTTGGTGTTGATGATTCCGGTCAAATTGTTGGTGAAACGTTAACCAATGATCTTAAGGCTAAAATAAATAGTTTAGCAAGGAATTGTGAACCAGCTGTTCCTTTAAAAGGCATTGAGCAGATTGACCAAGTAGTGATTATTACGATCGATGAAAGTGATGATAAACCTCATAGCTGTTCTGCTGGATATTTTCGTCGTTTGGATGCTGCTACACAAAAGATGAATCAAAAAGAGCTTAAATTGTTGTTTGAATCATCAAGCAATAAACCAAGATTTGAAGAGCAGGTAAATAAGGACGTTTCTTGGGAAGATATTTCATCATCGAAGATCAAAAGATTTTTAACTGAAACCAAAATCACACTAGATAGAGTTGAACCACAGAAATTACTTAATAGCCTACGTCTAGCCAATGACAATAAAATAAATAATGCAGGGGTATTGTTTTTCGCTGAGAATCCAAGGCATTTTATTCTGCAGTGTGAAATGATCTTGGTTGCTTTTAAAGGCACAACAGGGGTTCATATTTATGATCGTTTTGATGTTCAAGATGATTTGATTACGCAATTTCATGAAGCAATGACTTTTCTTAGAAAGCATCTAAATGTTCGCAGTGAGATAAGAGGTGTTAACCGATATGATATTTGTGAAATCCCATTAGAAGCATTAAGAGAGGCTATTGTTAACGCGGTCATTCACCGCGATTATTCCATGCAAGGAACCAGCCTCATGGTTGAAGTGCATGAAGATCGTGTTGTGATTAAAAATCCAGGCGGTTTGCCACCAGGTGTTAGTGTTAACGCGCTTACTCAAATATCGATACGACGGAACGAAACAATAGCGGATATGTTTTCAAGAATTGACAAGGCTGAAAGAATCGGTAGTGGTATTCGACGTATTATGGAGCTCATGACTGATGCTGAGCTTGCGCAACCCGCTATAGAGAGTAATACTTTTTTCAGTATTACATTTGAACGAGATCCAAGGTTTAAGGTAGGAGGCATTGTTACCGAAGAAGGTAAAAGAGCCGAGGGTAAATTGAGCCCAAGGCAAGCGAGGATAGTTAACCTATTGAAAAATAACAGACTATCTCCCAAGGAAATCCTTGATAAGTTAGGGGAAGATATTACGGATAGGACGCTGCGTCGAGATTTGCAAGCCCTGAAGGAGAGGGGATATGTAGATAACGACGGACAACTTGGGCCAAAAACTAAATGGTTTTTGTTGGAACCAGGACATTAACCCGGACAACCCGGACATTCAATGTGTCCTGGTTAGATTAACCATTACTACTATGTACCCATGTTGTGGCAATGCTGCGCCAGCATGAGAGGAGAAAATTTTGAAAAGTATAGATTTGGGGTTGCCAATAGAATATCAACAATATCCTGAATATTTTAATATTCCGGCTAACGCGCGTTATACAGAAGAAAAAAATAAAGCAATCGAAAAAATTTTAAAAAAACACAACGCCAAAAGAGTCTTGGATATGGCTTGTGGAACAGGAGCGCAGGTATTTTATTTAACGCGTTTGGGATATGAAGTGGTTGGCTCAGATTTTAGCCCTGCTCTTTTGGAAATAGCGAGAAAAAATCCGAAGCAAACTAGTTCAAATAAGGAAAAGTCATGAGCAAGATTCTCCCTTATCTAACTTATGCTGGTGCCATCCCTTTTATTTTCTGCGCTGTTTGTTTGATTTCTGGTATTCAGCAGATACCATTGCTTGGTTCAATTGAAAAAGTATTGAGTATATATGGACTTGTGATTTCATCATTTTTAGCAGGAGCACATTGGGGACAGCACCTATATATTCAGGGTTTCTGGTATCGTGTGTTGCCAATTTTAAGCAATATTGCAGCGATTTTGCTATTGTTTGGCTTTTTGATGTTTAGTTTCAAAATTCTAATGATAATGTTTGTTGCTGCATTTGTTATTTTACTTATGATTGATCATCGTCTTTTTCAGACTGCTTTAATCACTCGTCAATACTTTCAGACACGTCTGCTCGTTTCAGTAATCGTGATTGTTTCACTCATTATTTCAGGGATTGTATCATGACAAAAATTGCTGTCATTGGTGCGGGTTTGTCAGGCCTGTCAGCAGCTCATTTATTAAAAGATCATGCTGAGATTATCCTTTTTGAAAAGGCGCGTGGAGTAGGTGGGCGTATGTCAACAAGGAGAGCAGGACCTTACTTTTTTGATCATGGGGCACAATATTTCACAGCCAGAACCAAGCCATTCCAAGATTTTATTCAGCCACTGATAGATCAATCTATCATTGAGCGATGGAATGCGCGTTATTTTAAGTTTGATGGCAGTCACATTCTAGAAAGAAGAAACTGGAGTGACGAGGAGCCACGTTATGTAGGTGTTCCGGGGATGAATAAGGTTGCCAAATATTTAGCTGAGGGCCTGAATGTTTACATCAACACAAGGATAGTATCTATTGAGCATGATGGAAAATGGCAATTAAGCGATGATAAAGGTGAGAACTACTATGGCTTTGATTGGGTTATATGTACATCGCCTTCGCCACAGGCTGGAGAACTGCTACCTGAATTCTTCAAATATCATCGGAATATCAAAGACATTGATATGCGTGCATGTTTTTCGCTCATGCTTGGGTTTGAACAAAACTTGTCTCTCCAATTCGACGCTGCTGATGTAACAAATGCAGACGTGAGTTGGATTGCAGTTAATAGCCATAAACCACAACGAGCAGATCGCTATACTCTTATGGTACATTCATCTGAACAATACGCAGAAGCTCATATTGACGATGATCGTGAAAAAGTAATGCAGCATTTAATTTCAGAAGCTAGCCACATTATCCAATATGATGTCAGTTCAGCGAATCACAAAACTGCTCATGGATGGCGCTATGCCAACAATGCCAAAAAAGACGAGAACAGCCCTATATTCTTAGATTATGAGCATAAACTGGCTGCTTGTGGTGATTGGTGTCTTGGTGGTCGCGTTGAGGGAG
Source organism: Gammaproteobacteria bacterium (assembly GCA_965196985.1). Taxonomy (GTDB): domain Bacteria; phylum Pseudomonadota; class Gammaproteobacteria; order UBA12402; family UBA12402; genus 2-12-FULL-35-23. Next base: position 8,826 of record CBDALO010000029.1, read on the forward strand.
CTTTTACCTCTGCCTACACCCTGATCTTTAAAATGAAAGAGAGCGCTTTATGAGCTTTGGCAGAAAAAATATCGCCATTATTGGCGCTTCTGGTGCCATAGGAAGTGCTTTTACTACGCTCCTATCTAAAAAATATCCGAGCGCAAGCTTGTTTGCTTTTTCTAGAAATGGCGAGCATCAAATTGATTATAGCAGCGAGGACTCTATTGCTGAAGCTGCTGAACTAGCTACAAAAGAAAAACCCCTAGATTTGGTCATTGTGGCTAATGGTATATTACACGATGTCGAAATTATGCCAGAAAAATCTTTGAGAGACTTATCAGCAGAAAATTTTCATCGCATTTTTGAGGTCAATACTATCGTTCCTGCTCTTATATCCAAATATTTCCTGCCGAAGCTGAATACAGATCAGTCATCAATATTTGCAGCGCTATCTGCGCGTGTAGGTAGTATATCTGATAATCAACTTGGTGGTTGGTATGCTTATCGTGCCTCAAAAGCAGCGCTTAATATGATCATCAAGAATGCCTCAATTGAGATTGGCCGAAGAAACAAACGGGCGATTATCATCGGTCTCCATCCTGGTACGGTTGACAGTAATTTATCAAAACCATTTCAATCTAATGTAGCAAAGGGGAAGTTGTTTACGCCTGAATACTCTGCTGCGAAGCTATTGGATGTTTTAGCAAATCTGACGCCAGAGCAAACAGGTAAATTTTTTGCTTGGGACGGTAAGGAGATCTTAGCTTAAATGCATATTGTTTGGTTCAAAAGAGATTTACGAATAAGGAATCATGAATCTTTAACACAGGCTGCTAAAAGTGGCTCTGTTTTACCTCTCTATTCTATATTCTTGAGTCAGAACTTTGGCATCATTCCGATATGAGTAAGCGGAATTATTTTTTTTTGCAAGAATGCCCGCGTGAGCTTGATCAATCGATGAGTAATATTAGACAAAATCTGAAAGACGAACCATGCATTGAGTTTAAAAAAATGGATACAGCCTACGATTGTTTGAGAGAACAAAATTTCAATAACGATTATTTTGAGGTGTGGAAGTCAGGTTTGCCAAGAGTATTGGGTGAAATAAAAAAAACAATACTAAAGAGGGATTGCCGCTATGACCGATAAAATTGCCATCCATTGGTTTCGCCAAGACCTAAGACTATCGGATAATCTGGCATTAACGAAAGCTGCAAGCGGAGAATATGCTATGGGAAGCCTCGAACATATTCTAAAAAAAGCTGGTATCAAGCTGGAATAAACCTACCCAAAAGATATTGTTGATATAAAGCAGTCAATTGAGTCATCATTAATAGCTTTTTAATCATTAAAAAGGGGGGAATCATGAGTAGTATACGACTTATTTTAGGTGACCAACTCTCAGAGTCTATCTCAAGCCTGAAAGGTTATGATCCCAGCGTGGATGTCGTTCTGATGTGTGAGGTTTTCAACGAGGCAACCTATGTCAAACACCATAAAAAGAAAATTGCATTTCTATTTTCAGCAATGAGACATTTTGCCGAAGCGCTAAAAATTAAAGGTTACAAAGTTGAATATACAAAATTGAGTGATCCAGGTAATGCAGGATCCTTGACAGGTGAAGTTCGACGCATTCTGCAAAAACATACTTTCGATAGCATCATTATTACGCATCCAGGTGAGTATCGTGTGCTTAAAGCTATAAGAAGTCTAGGAGATGAATTGAGTATCCCCGTTGAACTCAAAGAGGATGATCGCTTTTTATGCACTCCCGATGAATTTTCCTCTTGGGAAAAAGGTCGTAAGCAGCTTCGTATGGAATACTTCTACCGTGAAATGCGAAAGAAATACGGTATCTTGATGCAGGATGATGCTCCCATTGGGGGGCAATGGAACTATGATACCGAAAACAGGAAACCGCCCAAAGAGGGTCTCACTATACCACCACCTTATATCAGCAAGGTCGATGATATAACGCAAGAAGTAATATCTCTTGTTTATGATAGCTTTTCAGATCATTTTGGTGATTTGGAGCCATTTTATTTTGCTGTCACACGCGCCGATGCGCTGCAAGTTCTCGATCAATTTATTAAAAAAAGGTTAAGAAAATTTGGAGATTATCAGGATGCAATGCTTGAAGGTGAGCCTTGGATGTATCATTCACATATCAGCTGTTATCTGAATTGCGGCTTGCTTCTCCCTCTTGAATGTGTGCAGGCAGCAGAAATAGCCTACTATCAAGGAGACGTGCCGCTCAATGCCGCAGAAGGATTTATTCGTCAAATCATCGGTTGGCGTGAGTATGTACGTGGCATTTATTGGCTTAAAATGCCGACCTATGCAGATAAGAATTTCTTCGAGGCCAAGCGGGAACTGCCGGATTTTTACTGGACCTCAAATACAAAAATGAACTGCCTACGGCAATGCGTACTGGAGACAAAACAAAATGCTTATGCCCATCATATTCAGCGTCTTATGGTGCTTGGCAATTTTGCCTTGTTGGCTGGCATTGATCCCAAAGCTGTGAATGAGTGGTTCTTGATTGTTTATGCTGATGCTTATGAGTGGGTTGAGCTTCCAAATGTATCTGGTATGATTTTATTTTCTGATGGCGGATATCTGGCCAGCAAACCTTATGCTGCTGGTGGCAACTACATCAATAAAATGTCTAATTATTGCAAAAACTGCAGCTACAAAGTAACAAAAAAGAATGGCGCTAACGCATGCCCTTTTAATTATCTTTATTGGGACTTTTTAGACCGCAATCGTAAAAAACTGAGAGGAAATCATCGCATTGGCATGATGTACAAGACATTTGATCGAATGGACGAAAAGAAACAAAAAGCTATTCGTGATGATAGTAGAAGATTTTTGAGCAATATTGAATGAAACAGAAGTCTGGTTTACCGACTAAAATATACCTTGTTTGTGAAAATCCTTTTTTATGGTGAAAAAATAGTCAAAAATTTGGAATGAGGTGAAATAATTTTCCAAGCGATGGAGTAGTAACAGAAATGAGAAATAACATGATCACAGTATTTTATAATAGCAAATGTGGCTTATGTTCATAATAGATTGACTATTATCGCAAGGGTGCTGCCTCTATATAATGTAGGCTATATTGCTGCTGGCACGCCAAAATCATTGACCTTCTCCCAAAACTGATCCCATCTGCCTTTAGTCTTTACTAGCGTTCTCAAGCATAAAACGATTTTCATTCCCTTGTCTTTCCAGCGCATTCCTGATCCGCCTAATCTTTGTTTAACAATTGTTTTACATGCTGCTTCAGTGACGCCAGAGCCAATTGGTGCATTCTGCTTAATCAAATTATGATACGACATTCGCTTTTCTTTAATATTATTTTCAAAATACGTAATTGTTCCTTCTAGCTTTTCTCTAAGCGATTTATTCAGGTTTTTATTTAGATGCTCTTTAAGCTCAGCAAGTATTCTACCTGCCGCACCTTTCTTGTGCTTTAAGTCATGACATCTCTCTTCGAGCCAAACATCACGCTCATCTCTTTCAGATTTTTTGGTAAATACTGCCTTTGATGCTTCGCCGAGATATTCAGTTGCATGCCAAAAATCTAAAATTTGCGTATCAGTATGTTTTTTTAGAAATGGCCAATTATTTTTTGCTCCATCAGCAACGCCAATTGTTTTAGCATCAGGGTAATATTTCTTTTTCAGCTTTATTTCCTTTTCAAGCCTATTAAAGAATTCATCTTTTCCATATTCTGGTGATGCTGCAACGTAGGTTGTGTGCAGGCGTGCACCATGCTTATCATACATGGAAATAGTTCCAACCATGCTCTCTCTATAACCATCATCAACGGTGAGAACATATGCACCATCTAAGCTAATACTTAGCATCTCAATGCCTGCATCAAGCTTTGGCTCTTCATATTCCCACTCAGCCTCTTTGGCTTGTGCAATACCGCCAACAAAATCAGTTGCCCGTTGCAAGTATGAATGTGAGATTTTACGGTTATGATTGACCTTGAGATCATCAATAACACTAGGAGCAGGTAAGTTTGAGTATTTATGTGAGATTATTTTTGCAAATCGCGGTGTTGATCCTTGGATAATTCTAGCCTTATCTTCTAAAGGACAAAAGATCTTCCCGCCTTTAGAGGTTTGATAAACATAACGCTTAACTCGAGCAACTCCATAAGGCGTTTGGTAATTTGCTTCATCTCTACTTCGTGCTGTTAGCTTTATTTTTCCAACATGGATAGGAGAGCCATCTGCATCAAACTTACTTAAAGCTTTTTCAGTGGCTAATGTTCCAACCTCATTAAGGCCGTCAAGAATTGCATCCTCACATTCAAGCATGGATCCTTTTAGTGGAAGCTTGAGTTCAATAGTTAATTCATTATTTTCATCAGAGATAATTCTAGCTGACATCCAAACACCATCCGTAATCAAGTTAAAGTGTATATTATGCTATATTTTCTACATTATATAAAGGCAGCACCCTATCGCAAGATTGCACCTGGTGGTATTTTCGATTAGAAGGATATTGCAGAATCTGCTGATGAAATTAAAAATGAGTGGATACGAAAGCATGGATCAAACTCAACTTGTTAATAACATCAAGAATCACTTCTCGTAGATTAAGGATCCCAGGACAAGAAATGCTAATTTATGCCACCAGTGTTATCAGGAGATATTGGTTTTGCTAGTCGTCATCTGTGGCGCTGATGGATAGGTTCAAATAGAGAAATTTGGTAAGTCAAGCATGCTTGCTGAAAGCCCACTCTTTTTTTCATGAGAATATAATTGATGTTCATTTAAGTTGTTAGTAAACCAGTACTTTTATTGCCTCATTTTTTTGAAAACGATAAAAAATTTTGAAATATCTTTAGATGCTCTGTGTATTTGGCGCAGGTGAGCACCCATTTGTTACATAATTGAATGCCGTCTATGTTGAGTAACTTGAGAATGCCATACTTTAGTTCTCTTTCAATGCACAAGCGAGGGACGAGTGCCGTGCCAAGGCCAGAAATAACAGCTTGCTTAACCGCTTCAGTACTATCCATTTCAAACAGCGTCTTTAGTGTTAGACGGTTATGAACAGATAATTCTAGCAGCATTTGCGATATGAGTGCCGTGCTTTCACGCATGATAAAAGGCACTGCTTCCAACTCGCTCAGTGTTACTGACTTTTTTTGAGCAAGCGGATGTGCTGGGTGAATAATAAAAACGAGCGTGTTGTCGCGCAATGTGTATTGAGAAAGGTGTGGGCTGTGCGGGGGGTCAGTTAATATAGCTAAATCATACGTATTGTTATCCATGGCCTTAGTGATGAAGTCGCGTCGTTTGATATCGCAACTAAACTTCACGTTAGGATAGGTTTGTAAAAAGCGATGGATGACCTCTGGTACAAAATACTTGCCGCTTGAGACCATCACAATGCGCAGCTTGCCAGCCACTCCTGAATAGACCTTCTGCGTAACTAAGGGCAGTTCTAGAAACTAGCTAAAATTTGCTTATAATTGCCTGATTAATAATCATTCATGGAAAGGCATATGCTATTAAGCTATCAGCAACTCAGTAACCGGCTAGTGCGCCATCCTTTCTGTAAATTCCATTGACTTGCTGAAAATAAGCAGGCGACTCAGTCAGATTAGAAATTCCTTTTAAGGTAAACTTAACCAAAAAAGAGGAATGACAATGAGCTGCTATAAAAATGAGAACTTAATCGAAGAAGCCATACATGTTTTAGCGATGGAGGGGTTTGAAGCTTTACCTAAGCTTGTCTCCAGGTTGATGAATGAGGCTATGTTAATAGAAAGGGAGCGCCATTTAAATGCCAGTCCTTATGAGCGAACTGGCGATAGAAACGGATATGCGAACGGCTTTAAACCAAGGTTAATTAACACAGGTCAAGGTCAGCTTGAGCTACAGATACCGCAGGTTAGAGACTCCAATGAAGCCTTCTATCCATCAGTCTTAGAGCGAGGTGTACGCTCTGATAGAGCACTTAAGCTGGCTGTCGCTGAAATGTATGTGCATGGGGTTTCCACGCGCAAAGTTGAAAAGGTGCTAAAGCAACTCTGTGGAACAGATATTTCAAGCACAGAGGTAAGCCGTTGCCCTAAATTGTTGGATGAAGATTTAAAGAAATGGCGAAATAAGCCGTTAGGAAAGATAAAATATCTTTGGCTAGATGCACGTTATGAGAAGGTGCGCACTAGCGGCACAGTACAAGACTGTGCGGTATTGATAGCCTATGGCTTTGATGAATCAATCGGCAAGAGAACAGTGCTAGGTGTTTCTGTTGCGTTATCAGAGGCTGAGGTACATTGGCGTGATTTTCTTCAGCAGTTGGTTGAGCGAGGTATACATGTTATTGAGTTGATTACTAGCGACGCTCATACTGGCCTAAAAGCCGCTAGAAGAGCTGTGTTCCCCAGTGTTCCTTGGCAACGCTGCCAATTTCATTTGCAGCAAAATGCTCAGGCTCACATACCAAAGCGCTCAATGAAGGAACCAGTAGCTGAGGAGATTACAGCTATATTTAATGCCTCAAACATTCATGAGTCGGAAAGACTATTGGCTATGGCGGTAGATAAATATCAGCAAACAGCACCAGAGCTTTCTTCTTGGTTGGAAGTGAATATACCGGAGGGCTTAGTAGTGATGAACTTTGACAGGCCGCATCAAAAAAGATTAAGAACCAGTAACATAGCTGAGCGCGTAAACAGAGAGGTAAAAAGAAGGACGCATACAGTTGGAATTTTCCCTAATACTGAATCGTGCCTAAGGCTCGTATCAGCTGTTTTAGTGGAAATTGATGACCAGTGGAGCGGATCACCTAGATACTTAAGTTGAAGTGAATAATAAGGCTTCATAGGGTTTTAGGATAGATCATTCTTGTTCTTATTAACGAGATATAATTGCTATTACCTAAAAGTTAATAATTTATTTTGAGAGGAGAAAAATTTGAGGTATAAATAATTTTTTAGATTGATTAGCATAATTAATTTAAGATATTATGCGATGAGACAGGTACAATAGAGTGCCATTTAGAATTTTAAAGGTTTTTCTAAGTACTGAAGTTGGTTTTTACAGACAAAATAACGCTCTATCAGTAACCGCCCGCGTATTTTTAAAAAGTTAACTGGTTTGACCCTTGATATTAAGGAATTTCAATGTGTCAATTGGTAAAAATACCACCAATTAAAATGAGTAATTTTAGCACAGGTATTTTTTATAAAATCGATTTAGTGGTGGGGCAGGGTTAGTTATGACAAACAATAGCCAAAACTAGCTGTTATTTGTTGTTTTGGACGGACTACCCCCCCTAGGAAGTTATTAGATTTTTTTCAGTAAGGCGAGTTCACGATGCTTTGATAGCAATTTGTAACGGTTAGGTTGTCTATACCAGCAGTTAGCTAAAAACATTTGGCTACCGCATAGAACACATTCATAGGGGTCAATGTTAAAATTATTTTGCATTAAGGTGCGGTAATTGACCTGGGGTGTGTTTGGATCAGTTTCACCTAATAGGAGTCTGACCTTGGGTAGCATCTCACCTCGCACCCGGTTAGCAAGAAACCCATAATAACGCACCATACGAAAGCCAACATCAGGAATGTGTTGAATAAATCGAGCAATAAACTCTTCCGCGGTTAATTTAAATTGCTTGTAGGTTTTAGAGACGTGATCAAGATAATTAAAACTGAGGCTGCTCCCATCAAAGTTTTTAATTTTTGACTCAGCAATAGGAGGACGTTTGGTGTATCGACCTAAGTATTTAACGTTTTGTTTGTGATTCTTTGAGGGCTTTGCGCAATGTACTACCCATCGTTTTTGGTAAAGCTGATCAAGCAGTTGATTAAAGTTGAAAGTGTGGTTCAGTGTAGAGGCTAACTGATTTGGCAGAATAAGCCCTTTGTCCTGGTGGTGGTTTCTAAAAAGGTTAATGACCTCATAACGCCACATGGACATTAGTGTAGGTTGATGGAAGTAGAGGCTTTTCCATTGTGTTAACTCTTTGTTGATACCACCCAGAGTGATTGACGCATGAAGATGCACATTGCGCTTTAGATCTCTGCCAAAGGTGTGAAGCGCGATAAATACACCGGGTTTAACCCTCTTGTTTTTAGCAAGCTTGAGTAACACCTTTGCTGCTAATGGTGGGAGTAAATTAAGAAGCTCTCTGTTTGTCCAAAAGCAGTCCCAAAGAGTAGAGGGCATGGTGAATGTGATGTGTTGCCATGCAGTGTTGGGTAAGATTGCCATTTGTTGTTGTATCCATACTTCTGTGGCTTTTTTACCACACGATGAACAGCTTTTAGCTTTGCAGGTATGGCGGATGTATTTGACGTGTGAACAGTTTTGATTACTGCAATGATACTCTTTATGGCCACGCATAGGATGTTTGCAGCTAAGCAGCTTAACAATGCCAATGACAATAGCTTCTCTGATTTTATCTTTGTACTTGGTGTGAAAGTTCCACCAGTTCTGATTGGTTACCAAGATTTGTTTGATACTAAAGCGTTTCATTATTCTTAGAGTAAAATGAGAAGCGCGTATAGTAGGTGAGTTATTGCTCAGCTACCTGAAGCAATTTCTATAGCAGGTGTGTTATTTTTATTCGTTAAGCCCAGTTCGGAGTTATGGCAGCCTTGGATTTAGTGAAAAACTTATATAACCTTTTGAAATTATTACTAATAATGGATGTGGTTATGATACATGAGCGCGAGGTTATAGAGTTATTTTGTCGCATAGATGATTTTGCTGAGGAATTTGCAGCACTTGAGCGCAAAGATCTACTCCCTTCATCTGCAGAAAAAAAGTCAGGTCCACCTTGTTATTTAGCTTATAGCGAGATTATGACAATCATGATTTTGTTCCAAATGATCGGCTATAGAAACTTTAAATATTTTTATACTGGCTTTCTAAGAACATACTGGGGACATTACTTCCCTAATTTACCCAGTTACTCACGTTTTATTGAATTGATGCCTAGAGCGCTAATGCCACTGACAATTTTTATTACTCTTAACGGTGGCAGGCGTAGTGGCATTTACTACATTGACTCAAGTTGCCTACCAAACTGTCACATTAAACGCACTAAACGCCACCGCACATTTAAAGCGGTTGCAAAACTTGGAAAAACATCTGTTGGTTGGTTTTTTGGTCTGAAACTTCATTTAGTAATCAATGACATAGGTGAGTTAATCGCCTTTAAAGTCACGCCCGGCAATCATCATGATTTAGCTGCAGGTGTCTCATTGTTTGAAGGGCTGGAGGGTTTGGCCTTCGGAGATAAAGGCTATATTGGGAAGGCTGTTTTTGAAAAACTACTTGATAGCGGTTTGAAGTTAATTACACGCAAAAGAAAAAATATGAAAAATGCGCAGCCACTTAGCGATCACGAGCAACAGTTATTAAATCAGCGAGGGATCATTGAGACTGTTTTTGGCTGCTTGAAACATAAGTTTCATATTTGGCACACCAGACATCGCTCGGTTGCAAATGCTATTACACATCTTGTTGCTGGGTTGGCTGCTTATATTATTGAGCCATTAACAATTACTGCAGTGAAAAGGTTGCCAAGCAATTAGAATTTAATTACTTGATCACTATTAACTCCGAACTGGGGTTCGTTATTATTCCATGGGCAGGTTTGACTAGTTTGAGACTTAATAATACTCGTGGCTTTGTAAAGACTAAACTCTTAGAGGCTTAGAAAGTTGCCGGCGAAGCCGGCCTGACTTGATGATTTTGAAACGATACACCAACAAGTGAAGTCATCACTTGATGATGAGTTTAGTAAGCTGGGAAGGGTTCTGCCTCTATATAATGTAGGCTATATTGCTGCTGGCACGCCAAAATCATTGACCTTCTCCCAAAACTGATCCCATCTGCCTTTAGTCTTTACTAGTGTTCTCAAGCATAAAACGATTTTCATTCCCTTGTCTTTCCAGCGCATTCCTGATCCGCCTAATCTTTGTTTAACAATTGTTTTACATGCTGCTTCAGTGACGCCAGAGCCAATTGGTGCATTCTGCTTAATCAAATTATGATACGACATTCGCTTTTCTTTAATATTATTTTCAAAATACGTAATTGTTCCTTCTAGCTTTTCTCTAAGCGATTTATTCAGTTTTTTATTTAGATGCTCTTTAAGCTCAGCAAGTATTCTACCTGCCGCACCTTTCTTGTGCTTTAAGTCATGACATCTCTCTTCGAGCCAAACATCACGCTCATCTCTTTCAGATTTTTTGGTAAATACTGCCTTTGATGCTTCGCCGAGATATTCAGTTGCATGCCAAAAATCTAAAATTTGCGTATCAGTATGTTTTTTTAGAAATGGCCAATTATTTTTTGCTCCATCAGCAACGCCAATTGTTTTAGCATCAGGGTAATATTTCTTTTTCAGCTTTATTTCCTTTTCAAGCCTATTAAAGAATTCATCTTTTCCATATTCTGGTGATGCTGCAACGTAGGTTGTGTGCAGGCGTGCACCATGCTTATCATACATGGAAATAGTTCCAACCATGCTCTCTCTATAACCATCATCAACGGTGAGAACATATGCACCATCTAAGCTAATACTTAGCATCTCAATGCCTGCATCAAGCTTTGGCTCTTCATATTCCCACTCAGCCTCTTTGGCTTGTGCAATACCGCCAACAAAATCAGTTGCCCGTTGCAAGTATGAATGTGAGATTTTACGGTTATGATTGACCTTGAGATCATCAATAACACTAGGAGCAGGTAAGTTTGAGTATTTATGTGAGATTATTTTTGCAAATCGCGGTGTTGATCCTTGGATAATTCTAGCCTTATCTTCTAAAGGACAAAAGATCTTCCCGCCTTTAGAGGTTTGATAAACATAACGCTTAACTCGAGCAACTCCATAAGGCGTTTGGTAATTTGCTTCATCTCTACTTCGTGCTGTTAGCTTTATTTTTCCAACATGGATAGGAGAGCCATCTGCATCAAACTTACTTAAAGCTTTTTCAGTGGCTAATGTTCCAACCTCATTAAGGCCGTCAAGAATTGCATCCTCACATTCAAGCATGGATCCTTTTAGTGGAAGCTTGAGCTCAATAGTTAATTCATTATTTTCATCAGAGAGAATTCTAGCTAACATCCAAACACCATCCGTAATCAAGTTAAAGTGTATATTATGCTATATTTTCTACATTATATAAAGGCAGCACCCGCTGGGAAGGCGCCCGAAACTCACCACGCACCATGATCGCCTTTTGCTTCTCATGATGTACTATCGCACTTATGTAACACATGAATTCTTAGGTTACTTTGTTGGTTTGGATGACAGTAATGTCTGCCGCTTATTTAAACGCTTAGAACCCTTAGTGGCCAAGCATATTCATATTAAAAAAGACAGAACCCTAACAGAAGATGCGGTTTGCGCTATATTAATGGATGTAACGGAGCAGCCTATTCAGCGCCCCAAAAAGAAGAAGCCACGTAAAGATTATTATTCTGGTAAAAAGAAAAGACATACTCAAAAGGTGGAGATAGCAATGAGTACATCCGGAAAAATAATCAACGTCTCTCAAACAATGCCTGGGAGGGTTCATGATATTAAGATCCGACAACGTGGCAGCCCACTGCCACCAGCAGAAAAATATGCTGATCTAGGATACCAAGGAATTCAACATACTGACCCCTTGGTTAACTTACCTCATAAAAAGCCCAAAGGCGGCAAATTAACTACTCAACAAAAAGAGGATAACCGTAATCACAGCAAGATCCGTATTAGGGTTGAACATCAATTCTCAAAATTTAAAAAATTCCGCATTCTTGGGGAGGTGTATAGGAATTTTCGCAGAAAACACAATATGAGATTTAATATTATTGCTGGGATTCTCAATCTTCAAGCCGGATTCTAAAACTACAAACGAGCATAAGCTCGCCCAGTATTTAGTTTCGCAGAAGGTCTAATGAAAAGACTCCATCTCAAACTGTAGGTTTTCCATCGATACTGATACGTCAAGCCAACTTTTGTAGAGCACATGTCCTGCTGCCGTTAGGTGAATCTTCTTGCTGATTAACTCGATAAGCTTAACGTCGAAAAATGATTCGAGATTCTTGATGGCCGTGGACACGGCTGGCTGGGTCACATTAAGTTGTTCGCCTGCCTTGGTGATAGAATTCTGACAAACGGTTTCAGCAAACATGCGTAGCTTGGCTATCGGTAGCGGGTTTTTCAAAACATTATCCATAATCAATAAGTTGAAAATACATAAAGACAGGTTATGTATATCACAATAATTATTAATTATCAATATGAATATCTGGTTGCTACAATAGCACCTATCAATTAGCAAATTGGTTAAGGGTTGGGCAAATGAACGACAATACAGTACGTTTTCTAAATTTTAGTAAAATGACTTTCCCTGTTACGGCAGTGATTTCTATTTTTCACCGTATTAGTGGCGTCATTTTGTTTGTTGCCATTCCTTGGTTAATCTTGCTATTTCTTGTATCCATTCACAGCCAGAGTGCTTATGAGGCTGTTGTTAACTGCTTGTCACGCCCTTTGAGCAAGTTCTTCCTTTCCAGTATTATCGCTGTCATCAGTTATCATACCTACGCCGGTGTAAGGCATTTATTGATGGATGCAGGAGTCGGTGAAAGTTACCAAACAGGCATGATGTCTGGATAGAGCGTTATTTTGTCTGTAAAAACCAACTTCAGTACTTAGATAAACCTTTAAAATTCTAAATGGCACTCTATTGTACCTGTCTCATCGCATAATATCTTAAATTAATTATGCTAATCAATCTAAAAAATTATTTATACCTCAAATTTTTCTCCTCTCAAAATAAATTATTAACTTTTAGGTAATAGCAATTATATCTCGTTAATAAGAACAAGAATGATCTATCCTAAAACCCTATGAAGCCTTATTATTCACTTCAACTTAAGTATCTAGGTGATCCGCTCCACTGGTCATCAATTTCCACTAAAACAGCTGATACGAGCCTTAGGCACGATTCAGTATTAGGGAAAATTCCAACTGTATGCGTCCTTCTTTTTACCTCTCTGTTTACGCGCTCAGCTATGTTACTGGTTCTTAATCTTTTTTGATGCGGCCTGTCAAAGTTCATCACTACTAAGCCCTCCGGTATATTCACTTCCAACCAAGAAGAAAGCTCTGGTGCTGTTTGCTGATATTTATCTACCGCCATAGCCAATAGTCTTTCCGACTCATGAATGTTTGAGGCATTAAATATAGCTGTAATCTCCTCAGCTACTGGTTCCTTCATTGAGCGCTTTGGTATGTGAGCCTGAGCATTTTGCTGCAAATGAAATTGGCAGCGTTGCCAAGGAACACTGGGGAACACAGCTCTTCTAGCGGCTTTTAGGCCAGTATGAGCGTCGCTAGTAATCAACTCAATACCATGTATACCTCGCTCAACCAACTGCTGAAGAAAATCACGCCAATGTACCTCAGCCTCTGATAACGCAACAGAAACACCTAGCACTGTTCTCTTGCCGGTTGATTCATCAAAGCCATAGGCTATCAATACCGCACAGTCTTGTACTGTGCCGCTAGTGCGCACCTTCTCATAACGTGCATCTAGCCAAAGATATTTTATCTTTCCTAACGGCTTATTTCGCCATTTCTTTAAATCTTCATCCAACAATTTAGCGCAACGGCTTACCTCTGTGCTTGAAATATCTGTTCCACAGAGTTGCTTTAGCACCTTTTCAACTTTGCGCGTGGAAACCCCATGCACATACATTTCAGCGACAGCCAGCTTAAGTGCTCTATCAGAGCGTACACCTCGCTCTAAGACTGATGGATAGAAGGCTTCATTGGAGTCTCTAACCTGCGGTATCTGTAGCTCAAGCTGACCTTGACCTGTGTTAATTAGTGACTGACAGAAAACCCGCAAAGCCTTTTATTTTCAATGTTTCGGGGCGAACTGGTCACATGAAGATTTTCAAAAAACAGCACTAAATACTCGTTTTCCAGCTATTTACAGCTTATTTTCGATATAATGCCTTAATCTTCGATGATTTTTCGCCACAGCATGGTAACTCTTCACTGGAAAGCAAGAATGACAAGACTAGCCCAAAATCCACAAATGCAAATTGGCCAAGTAGATATTTCTAAAATTCAAATCAGCTCTAAATCACGGGATGACATTCCAAAATTATTAAAAGGGCTACAGTTTATTTATAGTACACCCTCTGTACGGAAGGAGATTTTCGAACTACTAGAGGCTCGGATTGCACCTGAGGTTGACAAGAATAATGGACGCCCTGGTATGGAATTATGGAAAATATTGGTCATGGGAGTACTCCGCCTGAGTCTAAATTGTGATTATGATCGACTGCATGAACTTGTGAATCAACATAAAACCATTCGTGAAATGCTAGGGCATGCTGATTTTTTCGATAAAATAGAGTATCAGCTGCAAACAATTAAAGACAATGTCTCGCTACTCACTCCCGAGTTGTTAGATGAGATTAATCAAGTTGTTGTGAAAGCTGGTCATTCATTGTTAAAAAAAAGTGAGCCTCTGCGAGGCCGTTGCGATTCCTTTGTGGTTGAAACAGACGTACATTTTCCAACAGACATAAGCTTACTGTTTGACGCAATGCGCAAAATAATTCAGCAGGTGGCCAAGCTGTGTGAACACAGCGGATTGAGTGACTGGCGTCAATATCGATATAACATCAAGCATCTGAAACGGCTCATGCGAATAGCTCAACTAAAAAAGCGCAGTAAGAGCAAGCAAGCAGATCAACAAAACAAAAAGGACAAGGCAATCAAGGATGCTCATCAGGAGTATCTCAATATTGCGCAAAAATATTTAGATAAAGCACATGCCTCAATAAACGCTATCCAGAAAGCCGATCTACTGAAGCCGCAAGATGCGCCACTGGTTGAAAGTATAGAAATGTTCACGGTTCATGCAGATCGCCAAGTTGATCAAATTAAACGCCGAATATTATTGGATGAAAAGATCCCGCATGAAGAAAAAGTCTTTTCTGTCTTTCAGCCACATACTGAATGGATTGTAAAAGGAAAGGCTGGTGTACCAGTCGAATTAGGAATGAAAGTCTGTGTCTTGGAGGATCAACACCAATTTATATTGCATCATCGTGTGATGGAGAATGAGACTGATGACAAGGTCGCCGTATCTATGGTTCAAGAGACCCAACAAAAGTTCCCAGAGTTAAACACATGTAGTTTTGATAAGGGCTTTCATTCAAAAGAAAATCAATCTGCGTTAGCAGATATTTTGGAAGTTGTTGCATTGCCGAGAAAAGGTCGACTCTCAAAGGAAGCACAGGAAATTGAAAAGTCAGACTCGTTTGTGAAAGCGAAACAAAAGCATTCTGCGGTAGAATCCAGTATTAATGCTCTTGAAGTTCATGGGTTGGATCAATGCCTAGATCACGGCATTGATGGCTTTAAGAGTTATGTTGGCTTAGCGATTGTTGGAAAAAACATAGATCGTATCGGAAGTCTTATACAAAGAGCTGAGCAAAGGAAAGCAGCGCGACTAAAAAAACGCATTCGAGGTCGCAGCCCACCGTTAGCTGCCTAGTCAGCCTCAGAATATCCCATTGTATTCCAGAAAGCAGGATGCTTTTTTTCGTATCAAAACAGCGAGATTTCATTTTTTTGTACGCGGCCAGGGCTTAACATGCTATTTTTATTATGATCTCGCGCGGATATAAAAAAATGAAAGTGTAATAAAACAACAAAGACTAAGAATTAGTAGGTTTTCTGTCAGTCACTAATTAACCTTGGTTTAAAGCCGTTCGCATATCCGTTTCTATCGCCAGTGGGGTGTTTCGTGAGGGTAAGGCCATGGAGAAAGGTCTGCATATGTTAGAACAGATTGAAAAAGTATCCGTCTTATTTCAGCATGATGCTCATGCTGCGCTCTCTTTAGTTTACTGCGCCTGTGATGAGCGGATGGTAATTAATTCCGCTAGCGAAGGCATAGAATAGTTTTTTGTAATTCTGTCATATATATAATCGAAGACATTAACTGCTAGCTTTTTACATGTCTCAGTAATTGTAACCATTGTATCCTTAGCTTTCGTTCCTTCTTCACTCATAGTATGAAGGTGTACATCGCGCATTCTAGCCTGCTTCCGAGCCATCAACTCTGCTGGATTGTTATGTAGAGGAAGCTCTGGCTTTTCCAGCACTAACAATAGCTGCCTTTTCTTTTTTAAGGTGAGCTCAATTTGTTTATCTAGTTTCTCGTAGCCAGTGATTGTTGAGAATAACTCAGTAAACTCATTGGATAGCTTATCTATCTCATCTTGCCCTGGGTTCTTTTTATATTCAATGAGCTTATGATAATAATCCCAAAACCTATCCAAGAAGCTGTCAACAGAGTCTTGGTGCTTCTTAAAAATTGGCGTCAGCTTTTTATAATGCCTACCCTCATGAACCCAGCACAAGGCGAGTGATTCAGTAATGAGCTTAAACTGTGGCGCATCATCGGTAATGAGTGTTTCTATCGCATAAGGACTCTTTCTATATGTTGAGATAGCTGCCGCATCAGTAATCAGCTTTCTATATTTTGGAAATTTTTTATCACCTAATACCTTATCAAGAATAACTTCCAGCTCCTTACTGTTTAAGATAGTCGATGAGTGAAATACCTTTAAGCTTTCGATTACCTTGTGGGGTAAGTTCATAGTAGCCAGTAAATTAAAAGCGGCCTCATTTAATGTGAACCCAAAGTGGTCTTTGCTTAACATTTCAATGACGCTTAATCGACTTTTACTGGTCAGCGTAAAGTAAGCTGAATAATACTCATTACCCAATACATTAACATAACGGTTTTTCCCATCCTCTCTAGCGTTGGTGTCATCTAGGTGCTGGTAGTTCGTGGATTGTAAACCTGCCTTCACAACTTCTACCTTCTCGGGCTCAAGTATCGTAGGTGTTTTAATTGTGAAGCTATGGATGGTTGATTTACTAATATCTATGTTGGCGGTTTTATAAAATGTCTCAAGGCTTTCTAGCGTCATACCACCTTGAGTATTTAGTGACTGACAGAAAACCCGCAAAGCCTTTTATTTTCAATGTTTCGGGGCGAACTGGTCACATGAAGATTTTCAAAAAACAGCACTAAATACTCGTTTTCCAGCTATTTACAGCTTATTTTCGATATAATGCCTTAATCTTCGATGATTTTTCGCCACAGCATGGTAACTCTTCACTGGAAAGCAAGAATGACAAGACTAGCCCAAAATCCACAAATGCAAATTGGCCAAGTAGATATTTCTAAAATTCAAATCAGCTCTAAATCACGGGATGACATTCCAAAATTATTAAAAGGGCTACAGTTTATTTATAGTACACCCTCTGTACGGAAGGAGATTTTCGAACTACTAGAGGCTCGGATTGCACCTGAGGTTGACAAGAATAATGGACGCCCTGGTATGGAATTATGGAAAATATTGGTCATGGGAGTACTCCGCCTGAGTCTAAATTGTGATTATGATCGACTGCATGAACTTGTGAATCAACATAAAACCATTCGTGAAATGCTAGGGCATGCTGATTTTTTCGATAAAATAGAGTATCAGCTGCAAACAATTAAAGACAATGTCTCGCTACTCACTCCCGAGTTGTTAGATGAGATTAATCAAGTTGTTGTGAAAGCTGGTCATTCATTGTTAAAAAAAAGTGAGCCTCTGCGAGGCCGTTGCGATTCCTTTGTGGTTGAAACAGACGTACATTTTCCAACAGACATAAGCTTACTGTTTGACGCAATGCGCAAAATAATTCAGCAGGTGGCCAAGCTGTGTGAACACAGCGGATTGAGTGACTGGCGTCAATATCGATATAACATCAAGCATCTGAAACGGCTCATGCGAATAGCTCAACTAAAAAAGCGCAGTAAGAGCAAGCAAGCAGATCAACAAAACAAAAAGGACAAGGCAATCAAGGATGCTCATCAGGAGTATCTCAATATTGCGCAAAAATATTTAGATAAAGCACATGCCTCAATAAACGCTATCCAGAAAGCCGATCTACTGAAGCCGCAAGATGCGCCACTGGTTGAAAGTATAGAAATGTTCACGGTTCATGCAGATCGCCAAGTTGATCAAATTAAACGCCGAATATTATTGGATGAAAAGATCCCGCATGAAGAAAAAGTCTTTTCTGTCTTTCAGCCACATACTGAATGGATTGTAAAAGGAAAGGCTGGTGTACCAGTCGAATTAGGAATGAAAGTCTGTGTCTTGGAGGATCAACACCAATTTATATTGCATCATCGTGTGATGGAGAATGAGACTGATGACAAGGTCGCCGTATCTATGGTTCAAGAGACCCAACAAAAGTTCCCAGAGTTAAACACATGTAGTTTTGATAAGGGCTTTCATTCAAAAGAAAATCAATCTGCGTTAGCAGATATTTTGGAAGTTGTTGCATTGCCGAGAAAAGGTCGACTCTCAAAGGAAGCACAGGAAATTGAAAAGTCAGACTCGTTTGTGAAAGCGAAACAAAAGCATTCTGCGGTAGAATCCAGTATTAATGCTCTTGAAGTTCATGGGTTGGATCAATGCCTAGATCACGGCATTGATGGCTTTAAGAGCTATGTTGGCTTAGCGATTGTTGGAAAAAACATAGATCGTATCGGAAGTCTTATACAAAGAGCTGAGCAAAGGAAAGCAGCGCGACTAAAAAAACGCATTCGAGGTCGCAGCCCACCGTTAGCTGCCTAGTCAGCCTCAGAATATCCCATTGTATTCCAGAAAGCAGGATGCTTTTTTTCGTATCAAAACAGCGAGATTTCATTTTTTTGTACGCGGCCAGGGCTTAACATGCTATTTTTATTATGATCTCGCGCGGATATAAAAAAATGAAAGTGTAATAAAACAACAAAGACTAAGAATTAGTAGGTTTTCTGTCAGTCACTATTTAGGAAGCTTGTCCAGCTTTTAATAGTAGGGCCGAACTGGCCCTCATAACCAGTTGGCAGAGGTGCTGTATAGTGTTTGTTTTCAGAAGGGGAGTAATATTGTTGGCGCAAAAAAAGAGTGTTATTAGCAGCAATTTTTATATCCTGGATAAGTGTTTTCTTAGAGCCATTTGGCACAGCATCGCTGGGCAACGAATCTGGATTAATTGTTAGTGTCACTGTATTAGAGACTTCGAGATTTTTTTTACTAGATTTTGGCTTTCTAGTTTTATTGGTTTTATTTCCTTTTCTATCCTTCTCGGAGGAATGATCCTTGTCCTTGTTAGCGCGCGTTTGCTTTCTAACATTAGGCTTTCCTTGCTCACCTTTATATTTATTTAATGCGTTATTTAACGATTGCACCTTGTCTTCTAGCTTTATGATTTTCTCAGCCTGACTTTCACATACATTGCTAAAATCTGTTTCTAGTGCTGTTGGTGTAACAGTATTATTAAATCTCTCAATGAGATCGGCTAAAACTGATTTGTCAGGTTGTTTTTTCATAGGAAGAGTATACCACGGGTTTGAAAAGGTAAATTTTCCCCACACAGATGGCCGTACTGCTGAAATTATTTTTAAGCCATGAACCTGATCGATGAAAAAATAATCCGAGCATACAGCGTTGTTATAGAGCGCACATCATGCTTTTATGACACACGATGGTTCCAATATAAAATTTCCAAATTTGCACGAAAAAGCTGTCAAGAACTTTTTGAATTATTTTCAAATCATGCTGATATTGAACGGATACTTGAAAAACGCATTCAGTTTGGGCTTTTGAATGACCGTTCAAGCACATTTAACTATGCCAGAATAGAAGCGCTCGAGCTAGATAATCTAATGGCTGTTGCCAAAGCAACAGCGCATCTTGCTAAGAATCGTAAAGAAAGTCGTGGGGCGCATTCACGTTATGACATGCCAGAGCGTGATGACGTTCACTGGCAGAAACACAGTCTTTATTTTGCAGATGGGCATATCGCTTATCGTGGGGTGAATCAATTGCCTCATAAAGTTGATCCGATCGAGCTACAGGAGAGGGAATAATATGAATCGTGAACACATCATCGATATTTACCGGTATGATCCTAACAAAGATAAAAAGCCTTATATGCGTAAATACCATATCAATCGAGAGGATTTTCAAGGCCAGATGTTATTAGATGCGCTTGAGTACATCAAGCAAGTGGATGACACACTTGGTTTTCGTCGCTCTTGCGGGGAAGGTGTTTGTGGCTCTGATGGTATGAATATTAATGGTAAGAATGGACTATCTTGTATCACGCCTTTAAGTAGTTTGCCAAACAAGATTTCGTTGAGGCCTTTGCCTGGTTTTCCCGTCATCAGAGACCTCATTGTAGATATGGAGAATTTCTATGAGCAATATAAGCGTGGAGAGCCCTATTTGCAGCCAGCTTTAGAACTCCCAGAGAAAGAGCAAATTCAGTCGCCCGAGGAGCGCGCACAATTAGATGGACTTTATGAGTGTATTTTATGTGGCTGTTGCTCGGGAGCATGCCCATCATATTGGTGGAATCCTGATAAGTTTATGGGTCCAGCAGCACTCTTAAATACGCAACGCTTTCTCACTGATAGTCGCGATGTAAATAAATCAGGACGACTTCAAAAAATGACAGATGCATATAGCGTCTATCGTTGTCGTGGCATCATGAATTGTTCTTCAGTTTGCCCTAAAGGATTGAACCCAACTAAAGCGATCACAGACATAAAAAAACAAATTTTAAGCAGTAAGGAGTAGATGATAATGCTAGTGCGCCATCCTTTCTGTAAATTCCATTGACTTGCTGAAAATAAGCAGGCGACTCAGTCAGATTAGAAATTCCTTTTAAGGTAAACTTAACCAAAAAAGAGGAATGACAATGAGCTGCTATAAAAATGAGAACTTAATCGAAGAAGCCATACATGTTTTAGCGATGGAGGGGTTTGAAGCTTTACCTAAGCTTGTCTCCAGGTTGATGAATGAGGCTATGTTAATAGAAAGGGAGCGCCATTTAAATGCCAGTCCTTATGAGCGAACTGGCGATAGAAACGGATATGCGAACGGCTTTAAACCAAGGTTAATTAACACAGGTCAAGGTCAGCTTGAGCTACAGATACCGCAGGTTAGAGACTCCAATGAAGCCTTCTATCCATCAGTCTTAGAGCGAGGTGTACGCTCTGATAGAGCACTTAAGCTGGCTGTCGCTGAAATGTATGTGCATGGGGTTTCCACGCGCAAAGTTGAAAAGGTGCTAAAGCAACTCTGTGGGACAGATATTTCAAGCACAGAGGTAAGCCGTTGCGCTAAATTGTTGGATGAAGATTTAAAGAAATGGCGAAATAAGCCGTTAGGAAAGATAAAATATCTTTGGCTAGATGCACGTTATGAGAAGGTGCGCACTAGCGGCACAGTACAAGACTGTGCGGTATTGATAGCCTATGGCTTTGATGAATCAACCGGCAAGAGAACAGTGCTAGGTGTTTCTGTTGCGTTATCAGAGGCTGAGGTACATTGGCGTGATTTTCTTCAGCAGTTGGTTGAGCGAGGTATACATGGTATTGAGTTGATTACTAGCGACGCTCATACTGGCCTAAAAGCCGCTAGAAGAGCTGTGTTCCCCAGTGTTCCTTGGCAACGCTGCCAATTTCATTTGCAGCAAAATGCTCAGGCTCACATACCAAAGCGCTCAATGAAGGAACCAGTAGCTGAGGAGATTACAGCTATATTTAATGCCTCAAACATTCATGAGTCGGAAAGACTATTGGCTATGGCGGTAGATAAATATCAGCAAACAGCACCAGAGCTTTCTTCTTGGTTGGAAGTGAATATACCGGAGGGCTTAGTAGTGATGAACTTTGACAGGCCGCATCAAAAAAGATTAAGAACCAGTAACATAGCTGAGCGCGTAAACAGAGAGGTAAAAAGAAGGACGCATACAGTTGGAATTTTCCCTAATACTGAATCGTGCCTAAGGCTCGTATCAGCTGTTTTAGTGGAAATTGATGACCAGTGGAGCGGATCACCTAGATACTTAAGTTGAAGTGAATAATAAGGCTTCATAGGGTTTTAGGATAGATCATTCTTGTTCTTATTAACGAGATATAATTGCTATTACCTAAAAGTTAATAATTTATTTTGAGAGGAGAAAAATTTGAGGTATAAATAATTTTTTAGATTGATTAGCATAATTAATTTAAGATATTATGCGATGAGACAGGTACAATAGAGGTATCCGTCTTATTTCAGCATGATGCTCATGCTGCGCTCTCTTTAGTTTACTGCGCCTGTGATGAGCGGATGGTAATTAATTCCGCTAGCGAAGGCATAGAATAGTTTTTTGTAATTCTGTCATATATATAATCGAAGACATTAACTGCTAGCTTTTTACATGTCTCAGTAATTGTAACCATTGTATCCTTAGCTTTCGTTCCTTCTTCACTCATAGTATGAAGGTGTACATCGCGCATTCTAGCCTGCTTCCGAGCCATCAACTCTGCTGGATTGTTATGTAGAGGAAGCTCTGGCTTTTCCAGCACTAACAATAGCTGCCTTTTCTTTTTTAAGGTGAGCTCAATTTGTTTATCTAGTTTCTCGTAGCCAGTGATTGTTGAGAATAACTCAGTAAACTCATTGGATAGCTTATCTATCTCATCTTGCCCTGGGTTCTTTTTATATTCAATGAGCTTATGATAATAATCCCAAAACCTATCCAAGAAGCTGTCAACAGAGTCTTGGTGCTTCTTAAAAATTGGCGTCAGCTTTTTATAATGCCTACCCTCATGAACCCAGCACAAGGCGAGTGATTCAGTAATGAGCTTAAACTGTGGCGCATCATCGGTAATGAGTGTTTCTATCGCATAAGGACTCTTTCTATATGTTGAGATAGCTGCCGCATCAGTAATCAGCTTTCTATATTTTGGAAATTTTTTATCACCTAATACCTTATCAAGAATAACTTCCAGCTCCTTACTGTTTAAGATAGTCGATGAGTGAAATACCTTTAAGCTTTCGATTACCTTGTGGGGTAAGTTCATAGTAGCCAGTAAATTAAAAGCGGCCTCATTTAATGTGAACCCAAAGTGGTCTTTGCTTAACATTTCAATGACGCTTAATCGACTTTTACTGGTCAGCGTAAAGTAAGCTGAATAATACTCATTACCCAATACATTAACATAACGGTTTTTCCCATCCTCTCTAGCGTTGGTGTCATCTAGGTGCTGGTAGTTCGTGGATTGTAAACCTGCCTTCACAACTTCTACCTTCTCGGGCTCAAGTATCGTAGGTGTTTTAATTGTGAAGCTATGGATGGTTGATTTACTAATATCTATGTTGGCGGTTTTATAAAATGTCTCAAGGCTTTCTAGCGTCATACCACCTTGAGTATTTAGGAAGCTTGTCCAGCTTTTAATAGTAGGGCCGAACTGGCCCTCATAACCAGTTGGCAGAGGTGCTGTATAGTGTTTGTTTTCAGAAGGGGAGTAATATTGTTGGCGCAAAAAAAGAGTGTTATTAGCAGCAATTTTTATATCCTGGATAAGTGTTTTCTTAGAGCCATTTGGCACAGCATCGCTGGGCAACGAATCTGGATTAATTGTTAGTGTCACTGTATTAGAGACTTCGAGATTTTTTTTACTAGATTTTGGCTTTCTAGTTTTATTGGTTTTATTTCCTTTTCTATCCTTCTCGGAGGAATGATCCTTGTCCTTGTTAGCGCGCGTTTGCTTTCTAACATTAGGCTTTCCTTGCTCACCTTTATATTTATTTAATGCGTTATTTAACGATTGCACCTTGTCTTCTAGCTTTATGATTTTCTCAGCCTGACTTTCACATACATTGCTAAAATCTGTTTCTAGTGCTGTTGGTGTAACAGTATTATTAAATCTCTCAATGAGATCGGCTAAAACTGATTTGTCAGGTTGTTTTTTCATAGGAAGAGTATACCACGGGTTTGAAAAGGTAAATTTTCCCCACACAGATGGCCGTACTGCTGAAATTATTTTTAAGCCATGAACCTGATCGATGAAAAAATAATCCGAGCATACAGCGTTGTTATAGAGCGCACATCATGCTTTTATGACACACGATGATTCCAATATAAAATTTCCAAATTTGCACGAAAAAGCTGTCAAGAACTTTTTGAATTATTTTCAAATCATGCTGATATTGAACGGATACCAATAGAGTGCCATTTAGAATTTTAAAGGTTTTTCTAAGTACTGAAGTTGGTTTTTACAGACAAAATAACGCTCTATCATGATAATTTTAGAGGATTAGGAGCATGATGAATACAATTGATATTTCGCGAGCACAATTTGCTTTCACTATAGCATTTCATATCATCTTCCCAGCATTTAGCATTGGGCTGGCAACCTTTTTGATGATTATGGAAGCTTGCTACTTAAAGACAAAAAAGTTTTTGTACTTTCGTATTTGTAAATTTTGGATAAAATATTTGCCTTGACCTTTGGCATGGGTGTGGTTTCTGGTTTGGTTATGGAAGTGCAACTCGGCACGAATTGGTCAATATTCTCACGTGATGTTGGTCCTGTATTAGGTGCCTTGTTTACCTATGAGGTGATGACTGCTTTTTTTATCGAGGCGGGTTTTCTTGGTATTATGTTGTTTGGCTGGAAAAAAGTAGGGCCTAAGTTGCATTTTGCTGCCACTGTGTTGGTGTGGATAGGAGTTACTGTATCTGCCTTTTGGATATTGGCTGCTAATTCATGGATGCAAACACCAGCTGGTGCCGTTATGCATGGAAAATTATTTTCGGTGTCAAGCTGGCATCAAGTTATCTTAAATCATTCCACCATTGTGCGTTTCATTCATATGCTGCTAGCGACCTACCTTACAACAGCCTTTATCATTATTGGAGTAAGTTGTTACTTTTTGTTAAAAAATCAGCACCTGTTATTTGCTAAAAAATGTTTGTCATTTGCTTTATGGGCAGCGCTTATCATGATACCGGTGCAAATCTTGGTTGGTGATGAAGTTGGTTTGGTTATTCATGAGTATCAACCTATGAAAACCGCTGCCATCGAAGCAAATTGGCATACTCAGAATGGGGCGCCATTGGTGGTGTTTGCTTATCCCAATCAGTCATTACAAAAAAACCAGTATGCGATTACCATTCCTAAGATAGCCAGTTTAATTAATACGCACGAGTTAAATGGGCGTCTTGAAGGGTTGAGTGATGTCCCCATTAAGGATCAACCAATAGTTGCAGTAGTTTTTTACAGCTTTAGGGTGATGGTTGCCGTTGGGTTGATGATGTTTCTATTAGCGGGAATAGGTTTGGTATTGAGATACCGAGATCGTCTCTATCAAGCACGTTGGTTTCAGCAACTTTGTCTTTACTTTTCTCCGGCTGGATTTTTAGGAATCATTACAGGATGGATAACTGCAGAATGTGGGCGCCAACCTTGGGTTGTTTATGGCTTGTTACGTACTGAAAATGCAGCATCGATAGTATCAGTGGCTCATGTTATTGCAACAATGGTGCTCATCGTTATCGTCTACTTTGTTATCTTTGGTTATTTTTATGTCCACTACTTGCTTAAAATAATAAAAAATGGGCCCATGAGTGAAGGTGTAGTGCAGCATCCCTTTGCTTACATGAATCATGGGCTCAAGAGGGATATGCCATGAATATCTATCAATTGAGCTGGGTGGGTATCATCGTCTATTGCATGATCATGTATGTTGTCCTTGATGGTTTTACATTAGGAACAGGAATGTTGCTACCTTTTCTTAAGGAAGCTGATGGTGATATTGCTATGAGCACCATCTTGCCGACATGGGACGGTAATCAGACTTGGTTAGTACTTAGTTTGGCAAGTCTTTATGGCGCTTTTCCGCTAGCATTCTCTTTACTGATGCCTGCACTCTACTTGTTGTTACTAACGATGGGGGTTGCTCTGCTATTTCGCGGCGTTGCATTTGAGTTTCGTTTGAAATCATCCAGCGCCAAGTATCGATGGAGTGTCCTGTTTGGTTTGGCAGCACTTGTATGTGCTTTTATTCAAGGTGTTATTCTTGGAATCTTTATACATGGATTTACATTGAATGCATCAGGCGACCATCTCATATGTGTTCATTACCTCACTAGTTTTAGTGTTTTTACAGCCGTTAGCTTGGTGATAGGTTACCTACTGTTAGGCTCAACACGATTAATCTTAAAAACGGAGGGTCATTTAAGGGCTGTGATGTATCGTATTGCTCCCCTTTTAACAGTCTTGTTATCTGTTTGTCTTTTTATTGTGAGTGTGTGGACCCCATTTATTAATCCATTCATTGCCAATCGGTGGTTTAACCTATATCTGTGGCCATATCTTGTCATGATGCCAACGATTATGTCACTAGCCTTATTCATATTAATCATTTCATTGGTCAAAAAAGTAGACCAAATATCTTATTGGGCTGCTGTCGTGATGTTTCTTTGTCCTTATGCAGGGTTTTGTGTGAGTGTGTATCCATATGTTGTACCTTACCACTTGTTTTTTTGGCAGGCAGCATCTGGTGTGAAATCTTTAAAATTTATGTTCTTTGGTGCATGCGTTATGTTACCAGTTTTAACCGCGTATACCTATTACAGTTATCATGTCTTCAGAGGTAAAGTCATCGATGTTTTGCATTATTAAGCGATTTAAAAAGTCACGAATTTTTTGGTTTATAGTTATATATGTATTATCATTAACAGCCTATGGCCTCATAGAATTGATACTACACTTGAGCGTATCATTCTTTCAACACTAGCGAGATAATATATGCCAGAATTAATTGATGTTTACTATGATGGTCACTGTGGGATTTGTCGTCGAGAGATTGACTACTATCGTTCAATCGCTCCCAAGGATACATTTATATGGCACGATATTATGGACCATAAAGATGTGTTGGAGAAGATCGGGATATCACTTGAGGCAGCATTAATGACATTGCACGTTAAAGATAGGCGAGGATTGTGGCATAAAGGCACGGACGCGTTTATCGTCATTTGGCGAAAATTGCCAAGTTGGCGGCTTAAATTTTTGGCGCGATTATTTTCGTTACCTATTCTTCATGGTATTGCATGTTGGGGTTATCATATTCTAGCAAAATCACGCTTTAAAAAAAATGGCTATTGCAATTTAGAGTAATAGTCATTACATAACTCACAAGGAAGAATGCAATGAAGACACTTCAACTTATTTTAGATGACCAGATCGATCATCATTTGTCTAGCTTAGCCAGCCCTGACAAAAAAATGATGTCATAATGCTATGTGAGGGATTTGAAGAGGTCAGCTATGTGAAAAATTATGAAAAAAGATAGCTTTTTAATTATTTGCATTGGAATTTTCTTTGAAGCCAGGACAGGAACACATACAAAACGAACATTCAATGTGTCCTGGTTAGATTAACCATTACTATTATATACCCATGTTGTGGCGATGCTGCGCCAGCATGAGAGGAGAAAATTTTGAAAAGTATAGATTTGGGGCTGCCAATAGAATATCAACAATATCCTGAATATCCTGAATATCCTGAATATCCTGAATATTTTGATATTCCGGCTAATGTGCGTCACACAGAAGAAAAAAATAATGAAATTGAAAAAATTTTAAAAAAATACAATGCTAAAAGCGTTCTTGATATGGCTTGTGGAACAGGAGCGCAGGTATTTTATTTAACGCGTTTGAGATATGAAGTGGTTGGCTCAGATTTTAGCCATGCTCTTTTGGAAATAGCGAGAAAAAAAGCACTAAAGGAAAATCTTTCTATTGAGTTTATAGATAGTGATATGCGGACACTGTAAGTCGACTCTTTTGACGCAGTAGAATTTAAATCATGGTGGGATTTACGTGTTTGATATACTTGATCTAGATGCTATGACCGACGAAGTGATACAAGCCGATAGTGAAAAAATGACTAATGTCAGTATAACGGAAGATGGCACTAGAATTAATAATGTCCGGCACTCAACAATCGACAGAGTTAAGGGTATTCTCACAGCTAATGAAACTATTAGTATTCAACAAAAAAAACAATACCCAAAAGAAAGTGAACAATACATGCAGTTTATAAATATATACCATGGATGAATTAGGTGATATTTTATCCCAAAACGGCTTTAAAATTGTAGAACAATTTAAAGTGGACGCTTATACGTTTTGTGAGGATGCTAAAGGCTACAGTATTTTGACAGCTGCAATGAAGGAGTAATTCGTAGAAACACCCATTTAATGGAGCTGATGTTAATTACTAGTAGACAGTAAAAAATCATTGATTACATCAACAACCGCTTTAGGCTGCTCAATATGCGCAGAATGGGCTACCTCTTCAATTTCCTGATAGGTGGCGTTAGAAATAAGAGATTTCAAATTCTTTACGTTAGCAACTGGGAAAATAATATCATTCTCACAGCCGACAATAAGTGATGGAGCATTGATATTGCTTAAATACGATGAGCTGTCAAAATCTCTTATAATTCCCATTTGCTCTATTAGAGATTGATTTTGAATAGGGTAGGGATCGTCTTCTGATCCTGCAATCAAGTTGTTCATGTTGTTTTTATCGCTAAAAAATGATTCGCTAAAATTCCAAATAGCCATAACGTGCATAAATGCTTTTAGTGAAGCCTCGGTTTTGGCGATCATAGCTGTTTTACAGCAGTGTTTTCCAAAAGCGGTTAGCTTATTGCTCGTGGCGAATAAAAGTAAGCGATCCACGGGCGTCCTTGCTTCCGTAGCTAACACGTGCTAGGTGCTATCCGGCGGCACATTCCATGGCAGCAGTGCCTCAATATCTTCTAATGTTTTGCAATGTGGTAGGCGCTCATAAAGATAGGTGAAGTATCGACAGACATTGTGATGATGCAGTTCAGCAGTTAGAGCTAGACTTGCATGCATTGCTAGTGCGTTAGCGCCTGGCATTGTGTCGCAAAATAGAAAGTTCTTCCTTGCAAGCACTAAGAGCTTAATGTCTCTCTCTGTGTGATTGTTATCAATCTCACATCTACCATCATCAAGAAACCGAGTCATGTTTTCCCAATGCTTGATGACATATTCCATTGCCCTGCCAAGATGAGATTGTGGTAGAACCTTTGGATAATACTCCTCTAGCCACTCCTTGTACTCATCCATAATCGGTTTTGATTCTTTCTGCCGAAGCGCAAGGCGTTGCTCAGGCGACATCTCTTCTTCTTTCGCCTTTCTTTCAATCCGGTAGAGTTTTTTATAGACCCGCATAGCATGAGCGGCTAACCCATTCTTTTTGGTCGCCTTGGTGATCTCTTCAAATTTCCTGCGGGCATGAAGGTTGCACGCAATGATCGTAACGCCGGTATTTTCTAATTGGTCGAATATAGGGCTTGCATCAGTATGAAGCTTGCCAGTCCACCCTTGAAACCATTCTACTAGAAACTCACTGTGGTCACTTGGCGTATAGGCAAACAGGATAACCTCACGACCAGGAGCACCACCTCGCATGCAATGAATCAGTGACTTAGTTTGTGGCCGTCGACCAGGCTCTTTTAAGACTTGTAATTTAGTCGCGTCACAACTTGCTATTTCATAATCCAGCAGCTCATCTTTCAATAGATTATAAATCGGCTGTAAAGGTTTAGTCAGCTCAATAAACCAACGTGACATAGTTTGCCTGGATAGATTGACGCCGTATTGTGAGCGTAGTTGTTTTTCTAAATGATAAAAGGGTTGTCTATCCCTGATTTTACTAGACACTAAATGCGCTAGTAATGATTCAGACGCCTCGGCCTTAGGTAGGATATGTAAAGGCTTAGGTGCAACCGTAACACCACCTTGCTCGCAATCACAGCCTAGTTTTTCACGGCGCTCTTCAATCATTTCAAAGACAGCTGGTTTGTAGTTCAGTATTTTTTTAGTCTCAAAACCCATTGGGCATTTTTCTTTACCGCAAGGACAAATACGCTGGTCATCAGGTACTGGAATGATTCTCACCGTCACAGGTAATTCATTCTTGACCTTCTTCTTACGTTTGTGAGAAGAGACAACAACTGCTTCATCATCTTCTTGATCCTCCGGTGTTGAGAGATCACCGAAGAGTGGCAACTGATCTTCTATGTAGCGCTCAGATTTACTACCAAAATGCTGTCGTTGGAGCTTAGCAAATTGTATCTTCAAATGATCATAAGCCTCGGCATACTGTTCAACACGAGCATGTTCTATTTCAAGCTTATGACAAAGCTTTTCATTTATTCCGACTTGTTGATAGAAAAGCTCACTAGGGACTGTTTGCATTGCGTTTCTCATTCAAGTAACTACTGCAAAGTGTACCATGACATTTTAAGTGCAATATTTTCTTCCTCAGGCGCTTGGTTAGCGCATATTACTTTTTTGGGGTAGCTGGTCATTGTGATGTTTTCTTTTCAACTCCTAGCGGATCTCACAAAGCCTGGGCTAAGGATATAAAACAAGCATTAAAATCACGTGTAAAATCAAAAAACACAGAAAAAACCTGTCAAGACTTTTTTTGCCATTTTAGTAAAAAAACTCGGGAGAGACTTTGGGTAATGACTTTTGCTTCATCCAGTTTAAACCTGACAATAACCAGCTTAACTGATCTTGGGTCAACTCGATAGTCTCATCTGCTTCGCTAGGGAACTTCAGCTTACCTTTTTCTAATCGTTTGTAGCAAAGCCAAAAACCATTTTGGTCGTACCAAAGTAATTTTATTTTATCGCGCTGCCTGTTACGAAAAAGAAATAGCTGGCCTGAGCTTGGGGTCATTGAGAGATGATCGGCAATCAGCATTACTAGGCCATCAATCTGTTTTCTAAAGTCCACAGGGGTACGATAAAACCAGATCGGTGTTTTCCAGTTCTGAAACATTAGCAAAGCCTCTGAATCAAAGACGCTAAGCTATCCTGGTCATAAAAGCTAATCTGTATGTGTGAGTTGACCTGCATGACAGCCACTGGTTGTGCTGGCTGCTCAGACACGCAAACAACCTTTGCTAGCGTTTTTTGCTGTTCTCTTCTCAAACGATAGAGAAACTGCGTGTAAGGTACGTTATTCTCTCGGCAGTATTTCGCTTTGGTTAACTTGCTTTGCTTAAAGTCGGAAAGGTGTTTTTCCCAATAAGCATCTGTGTAAGTAGCATTTTCATTTTCAGGATTTGTTGCTGAAATACCGTAAGCTCCTTGTTACTATTTGCGGGAGCATACAGTCACATGAATTTAACTAGTTGACTAGGGTGTACTTGCTGGATCGCTTACGATTGTTGCTCGTGGCGAATAAAATAAGTTTACGTGCATATAGAGGTCCGGCCGGAATCCTGGTTAAAAGGGACCAAATCTCAATGATTAGCTAATTTATAATCAATTTCTGTAGTATTTCTTTCCATATCAAGTGTAAAAACACCAAATCGATTGAGATGATCGCGCCAGTAAGGTGAAAGGCTCGCTAAAACCTCATCAGGTATATCCATTCCTTCCGCTTTCAGCTTATTCACAGCCTTTGTTTGATGTACGACAGTATGAAAGATCAACATGTTTGCTAATAAATGGTTAAACTTAATAATCTTTTGCTGACTAAATTGCAAGTTATCCGCTATGACGCCACCACCACCAAACCGCAACCAACCAATAAATTCATTAAACTCTTCGCTTTTACAAGTTGCAGCTTGTATGACACGGCGTAATTCTGAATCATTAATATAGTTAAGTAAAAACTCTGTCCTTACGACTCGCCCTAACTCTCTAAAAGCATAATACAATTTATTCTTACGGCTTTTAGAGCATAATCGTCTTAGTACTGTTGATGCTTTTACTTGGCCGCTTTGGATTGATAACACGACACGTAACATATCATAATAATGGGTCTTAATTAACACCCAATCAATCGCTTTTTCGGTAAATAATGATTGGATATGCTCATAATAATCTTTCGGGTCGGCTTTGTAATAATATAAGTGCTTAAAGCGTTTAATGCGCGGCATAATAGCAATTGACATTAAGAACGATAACCCAAACAAAACCTCGCTTTGTGCCCAAGAGTCACCGTACACTTTATGAATCTGCATTTCTGAATCGTTCTCAACAACCCCATCTAATAAGTACACACTTTCATGCACACTCGACGAAATAAAGTTACTAAATAGCGCAATATACTGGTCCGATACATGGTAATAGCCGACACCACCGTATCGCCCATAACGGATATGATGTGCAGCTAATAAGTTCTGGCTGTACATATCCCAAAAGGTACCATCAACTGATGCGCTATCTCCTGGCCCCCAACGCTTTGGTAGCTCAAATAAGCTGTAACCATTAATAGTGCGATTACAGGCTTTGATTATACGGTGTTCAGTAACATGATGATGAAAAACCCATGCGATTTGTTTTCTAGATATTAAGGAATTTCAATGTGTCAATTGGTAAAAATACCACCAATTAAAATGAGTAATTTTAGCACAGGTATTTTTTATAAAATCGATTTAGTGGTGGGGCAGGGTTAGTTATGACAAACAATAGCCAAAACTAGCTGTTATTTGTTGTTTTGGACGGACTACCCCCCTAGGAAGTTATTAGATTTTTTTCAGTAAGGCGAGTTCACGATGCTTTGATAGCAATTTGTAACGGTTAGGTTGTCTATACCAGCAGTTAGCTAAAAACATTTGGCTACCGCATAGAACACATTCATAGGGGTCAATGTTAAAATTATTTTGCATTAAGGTGCGGTAATTGACCTGGGGTGTGTTTGGATCAGTTTCACCTAATAGGAGTCTGACTTTGGGTAGCATCTCACCTCGCACCCGGTTAGCAAGAAACCCATAATAACGCACCATACGAAAGCCAACATCAGGAATGTGTTGAATAAATCGAGCAATAAACTCTTCCGCGGTTAATTTAAATTGCTTGTAGGTTTTAGAGACGTGATCAAGATAATTAAAACTGAGGCTGCTCCCATCAAAGTTTTTAATTTTTGACTCAGCAATAGGAGGACGTTTGGTGTATCGACCTAAGTATTTAACGTTTTGTTTGTGATTCTTTGAGGGCTTTGCGCAATGTACTACCCATCGTTTTTGGTAAAGCTGATCAAGCAGTTGATTAAAGTTGAAAGTGTGGTTCAGTGTAGAGGCTAACTGATTTGGCAGAATAAGCCCTTTGTCCTGGTGGTGGTTTCTAAAAAGGTTAATGACCTCATAACGCCACATGGACATTAGTGTAGGTTGATGGAAGTAGAGGCTTTTCCATTGTGTTAACTCTTTGTTGATACCACCCAGAGTGATTGACGCATGAAGATGCACATTGCGCTTTAGATCTCTGCCAAAGGTGTGAAGCGCGATAAATACACCGGGTTTAACCCTCTTGTTTTTAGCAAGCTTGAGTAACACCTTTGCTGCTAATGGTGGGAGTAAATTAAGAAGCTCTCTGTTTGTCCAAAAGCAGTCCCAAAGAGTAGAGGGCATGGTGAATGTGATGTGTTGCCATGCAGTGTTGGGTAAGATTGCCATTTGTTGTTGTATCCATACTTCTGTGGCTTTTTTACCACACGATGAACAGCTTTTAGCTTTGCAGGTATGGCGGATGTATTTGACGTGTGAACAGTTTGGATTACTGCAATGATACTCTTTATGGCCACGCATAGGATGTTTGCAGCTAAGCAGCTTAACAATGCCAATGACAATAGCTTCTCTGATTTTATCTTTGTACTTGGTGTGAAAGTTCCACCAGTTCTGATTGGTTACCAAGATTTGTTTGATACTAAAGCGTTTCATTATTCTTAGAGTAAAATGAGAAGCGCGTATAGTAGGTGAGTTATTGCTCAGCTACCTGAAGCAATTTCTATAGCAGGTGTGTTATTTTTATTCGTTATTATTCCATGGGCAGGTTTGACTAGTTTGAGACTTAATAATACTCGTGGCTTTGTAAAGACTAAACTCTTGGAGGCTTAGAAAGTTGCCGGCGAAGCCGGCCTGACTTGAGAACTTTATCAAACAGCGTTCCGTCTGTGTTGGCCCAAGATTACAGCCATAGGATAACGAGGTTGCAATAAATCGTGGAGAATAATTTTTTATCTTGCTTTCATTGCCTGATAGGGGTTTAAAGAAAGCACTTAAACTTAACCACCTTTCTACATCTATCATTGCATCCACTATTGATATCGTTGGCATTTCAGCCATAACAGCTTTTTTAATGTCGTTAAGTTTTGGATGTAACTTTTTTGCTGAAGGTTTTTTTAAGACAGGTTGACCTGATTCATTAATAACAAGAGAAGGGTGCTGCCTCTATATAATGTAGGCTATATTGCTGCTGGCACGCCAAAATCATTGACCTTCTCCCAAAACTGATCCCATCTGCCTTTAGTCTTTACTAGTGTTCTCAAGCATAAAACGATTTTCATTCCCTTGTCTTTCCAGCGCATTCCTGATCCGCCTAATCTTTGTTTAACAATTGTTTTACATGCTGCTTCAGTGACGCCAGAGCCAATTGGTGCATTCTGCTTAATCAAATTATGATACGACATTCGCTTTTCTTTAATATTATTTTCAAAATACGTAATTGTTCCTTCTAGCTTTTCTCTAAGCGATTTATTCAGTTTTTTATTCTGAGAACTACCCAAAATTGTTATCTCCCTACCTGAACTGAATTCGATAATTCTTTTTGTTCTTCTTGAGAAACACTATTTTCTTTAAAAAATTGCTCTACTAAGTGATACGTTAGAAGTTTTCTAATACCCTTCGCAATAAAGTGTCGTGTCACCTTGCCCTTACCATCTCCTAATTTAGCTAGCATAATTGCGTAATCGTCATAAGCTTTTTCCTTACCTATCTCATACAAATATGAGGCCACATAAAAACATACAGCCAGTAGATTTTGTATCCCTTTAAAATTTTTTATCTGCATATTTTCCCAGCCTAGTCCTTCCTTGAGAAATTTAAAAACATATTCAATTTTCGCACGAGATAGATAGGCTATGTATACCTCATACGCCTCATCAAAAGTCGTTACTTTTTTATTAGTTAATAGCAGCATGTCATTCTTAAAAATTCTCCTACCATCTCTGCCTGTAATTTGGATTTTAATTGCATTGAAGTTCTCAAACTCTCCAAAATAAATAGTTATTTTTCCGTCTTGTACGCAATTCTTTCCAACTGTTAACTTTTGGAATTGCTTTTCGCCTTGAGCATCAAAATCAGCGTTAATCAGCTTAAGCTTTTTACCATCATCACCTCTACCTTCTATTGTTCTTGTTATTTTTGAGCGAATAATAAAGTCTTGATCTAGGTTTGTATCAATTAGTGAGAGATAGTCATTATCATCAAACTCTCTATCTAGAATATGGGTAATGGTTGCATCTTCATTCTTTGATTTTAGGCAGATTCCTATTTTTTCTATTTCACGAATAGACAGCAGCTTTTTATTAAAGTAATCACCAGATTCATAAAGACTCTTGGCCTCTTTATCTCCCTCAAATGGCTTTCCAGCCTCTATTTTCTTAATATGCTCAGCTTTTAAAAACTTAGGGTCTTTATTGCTGTAGCTTACATGCGATAGTAGATGCACAGCCTTATCACCAGGTACTAATGCAACTGCGTTATGCGTGCTGTAACCATTGATAATATCCCCGTCCAGACTCCTTACTTTACCTAGATTTTCAGTTTGCTTGCTATGTGGCTTTCTAATATCAGAAGGATCATGAAGAACATCAATTTTACTGGCGTGTGAAAGTTTTTCACAGCTCTGTTCTAGCAATACATCATTTGTTTTTATTGGATCTAAATCGGTGCTTTTATTTTCACCGGTAAGTGTACGAATCATCTTTTTATACTCATTGTTATCTTTTGATGAACTGAACAACTTACAACTACCTTCAGTTAATAGCTTTCCTACAATCGTCGATAGATTTTTTTAAAACAACTTTCCCAGTTAATTTTGAAAAAAGAGGGGCAGCGTAATCGGCGAAGTTTAACATTTATACTCATCTCGTTAGTCTTGTTAAAAAGACAAAGCATAGTCATTTTTACACAATATTTCAGCATTATTTTGCTGATTTAAATTTTGGGTAGTTTTCAGTTTTATTTAGATGCTCTTTAAGCTCAGCAAGTATTCTACCTGCCGCACCTTTCTTGTGCTTTAAGTCATGACATCTCTCTTCGAGCCAAACATCACGCTCATCTCTTTCAGATTTTTTGGTAAATACTGCCTTTGATGCTTCGCCGAGATATTCAGTTGCATGCCAAAAATCTAAAATTTGCGTATCAGTATGTTTTTTTAGAAATGGCCAATTATTTTTTGCTCCATCAGCAACGCCAATTGTTTTAGCATCAGGGTAATATTTCTTTTTCAGCTTTATTTCCTTTTCAAGCCTATTAAAGAATTCATCTTTTCCATATTCTGGTGATGCTGCAACGTAGGTTGTGTGCAGGCGTGCACCATGCTTATCATACATGGAAATAGTTCCAACCATGCTCTCTCTATAACCATCATCAACGGTGAGAACATATGCACCATCTAAGCTAATACTTAGCATCTCAATGCCTGCATCAAGCTTTGGCTCTTCATATTCCCACTCAGCCTCTTTGGCTTGTGCAATACCGCCAACAAAATCAGTTGCCCGTTGCAAGTATGAATGTGAGATTTTACGGTTATGATTGACCTTGAGATCATCAATAACACTAGGAGCAGGTAAGTTTGAGTATTTATGTGAGATTATTTTTGCAAATCGCGGTGTTGATCCTTGGATAATTCTAGCCTTATCTTCTAAAGGACAAAAGATCTTCCCGCCTTTAGAGGTTTGATAAACATAACGCTTAACTCGAGCAACTCCATAAGGCGTTTGGTAATTTGCTTCATCTCTACTTCGTGCTGTTAGCTTTATTTTTCCAACATGGATAGGAGAGCCATCTGCATCAAACTTACTTAAAGCTTTTTCAGTGGCTAATGTTCCAACCTCATTAAGGCCGTCAAGAATTGCATCCTCACATTCAAGCATGGATCCTTTTAGTGGAAGCTTGAGC
The DNA here is from genome assembly GCA_965196985.1 of Gammaproteobacteria bacterium. Classification (GTDB taxonomy): domain Bacteria; phylum Pseudomonadota; class Gammaproteobacteria; order UBA12402; family UBA12402; genus 2-12-FULL-35-23. Next base: position 45,730 of record CBDALO010000029.1, read on the forward strand.
TCAATAGTTAATTCATTATTTTCATCAGAGAGAATTCTAGCTAACATCCAAACACCATCCGTAATCAAGTTAAAGTGTATATTATGCTATATTTTCTACATTATATAAAGGCAGCACCCACAAGAGAAGCGTTTTTATGATAAGAGTCATTAACCTTTTGAGAGGTTTTTTGTAATCTCTTTTTTAGCGTCACTACTAACTGTTCCTTATCAGTAGGTAGTCCAGCATTTTTACAGTATTCATTAAGTCTATCATAGAATTCACTCCAACTAATAAGCTGTTTATTGGGGTCATCATAGATATACGCATCTTTAACATAAGCATCACTACAATTTAAATCACCCATCAGTGAGTATATTCCAATCGTAAGATGAGCCTGAAGCAGCATCTGAACAGATGTCACCATGATGGTCCATCGGTTAGTCTTCAGTGCTGATAGTATCAGCTATTTGCTCTTTTGTTATTTTCTCAAATAACGTCTTCTTTGCTTCCTGCATCTTTTGTGCAGATTCATGATCAGTCAGAGAATACGCTAATTTATCTAGTCGTTCAAAGGTTTCATCTTCCTTTAAATACTGCTCAGCATTTTC
>CBDALO010000030.1:0-6700 GCA_965196985.1 Gammaproteobacteria bacterium
AAAAATAATCAACGTCTCTCAAACAATGCCTGGGAGGGTTCATGATATTAAGATCCGACAACGTGGCAGCCCACTGCCACCAGCAGAAAAATATGCTGATCTAGGATACCAAGGAATTCAACATACTGACCCCTTGGTTAACTTACCTCATAAAAAGCCCAAAGGCGGCAAATTAACTACTCAACAAAAAGAGGATAACCGTAATCACAGCAAGACCCGTATTAGGGTTGAACATCAATTCTCAAAATTTAAAAAATTCCGCATTCTTGGGGAGGTGTATAGGAATTTTCGCAGAAAACACAATATGAGATTTAATATTATTGCTGGGATTCTCAATCTTCAAGCCGGATTCTAAAACTACAAACGAGCATAAGCTCGCCCAGTATTTAGTTTCGCAGAAGGTCTAATGATGACCACACGATAAGTCTAGCTTCATTAATTTTTAGCTCATGTTTGTTTGTTAAGTTTATTTTATTCGAATCTAGTTGAAGGATAGAATACTCATGACAAAGGAAGTAAGTTTCTTGGCTATTTTTGGTGACAGCCTATCTGACTCTGGCAATATGGAGCACAGCCACCTTGCCGGATTCATCCCTACTCCGGGGACAGGTCTAGATAAGTCTGGTAGCGGTCGCTTTGCAGATCGACTAAGCTGGCCCGGCTATTTAATGATATGGCGAATGCAACAAGCTTTTCCCGAAAGTAACGCGGAAGAAATCAGTGAAAAGTTAGCTGATTTCTTCGTGGATGAAGTAATAGAAAATGGTAGTGATATACGAGCCATGGGAAACCAGCTTGCAAGAAACTACGCTGTTGGTGGTGCAACATCAAAAACATATCACGTACTGGAAACAATCGCACAAAAAATAGAAGCTACACTGAAAGCTCCACTTAGATTTTTAAATTCCTTAGATCACCTAGATAGAATCCCCTGCACAATCTCAGCAGTTGGTGCACAGGTAGCTGTAACAAACCTTCAAGAAGAACGAGAGCGGTTCATTGAAGAACATAAACATGACTCACAGGAAGCTAAAGAAAAGACTTTGATTATTGAATGGTCAGGAGCCAACGACCTAATCACCGTGCACACTGAGCCAAGCTATGAAATTGCCGATAGAGCAGTTAAAGCCAGGCTACTACATTTAGAAGAGCTATATAAGGAAGGCTACCGAAACTTCGTTCTTTTTAACCTGCCTGATTTAAGCTTAGCACCACGCTATCAAAAAGAATCTAAGGAAACTCAAGTCAGGCCGGCTTCGCCGGCAACTTTCTAAGCCTCTAAGAGTTTAGTCTTTACAAAGCCACGAGTATTATTAAGTCTCAAACTAGTCAAACCTGCCCATGGAATAATAACGAATAAAAATAACACACCTGCTATAGAAATTGCTTCAGGTAGCTGAGCAATAACTCACCTACTATACGCGCTTCTCATTTTACTCTAAGAATAATGAAACGCTTTAGTATCAAACAAATCTTGGTAACCAATCAGAACTGGTGGAACTTTCACACCAAGTACAAAGATAAAATCAGAGAAGCTATTGTCATTGGCATTGTTAAGCTGCTTAGCTGCAAACATCCTATGCGTGGCCATAAAGAGTATCATTGCAGTAATCCAAACTGTTCACACGTCAAATACATCCGCCATACCTGCAAAGCTAAAAGCTGTTCATCGTGTGGTAAAAAAGCCACAGAAGTATGGATACAACAACAAATGGCAATCTTACCCAACACTGCATGGCAACACATCACATTCACCATGCCCTCTACTCTTTGGGACTGCTTTTGGACAAACAGAGAGCTTCTTAATTTACTCCCACCATTAGCAGCAAAGGTGTTACTCAAGCTTGCTAAAAACAAGAGGGTTAAACCCGGTGTATTTATCGCGCTTCACACCTTTGGCGATAGAGCGTTATTTTGTCTGTAAAAACCAACTTCAGTACTTAGAAAAACCTTTAAAATTCTAAATGGCACTCTATTGTACCTGTCTCATCGCATAATATCTTAAATTAATTATGCTAATCAATCTAAAAAATTATTTATACCTCAAATTTTTCTCCTCTCAAAATAAATTATTAACTTTTAGGTAATAGCAATTATATCTCGTTAATAAGAACAAGAATGATCTATCCTAAAACCCTATGAAGCCTTATTATGGGTGCTGCCTTTATATAATGTAGAATATATAGCATAATATACACTTTAACATGATGAAGGATGGTGTTTGGATGTCAGCTAGAATTATCTCTGATGAAAATAATGAATTAACTATTGAACTCAAGCTTCCACTAAAAGGATCTATGCTTGAATGTGAGGACGCAATTCTTGATGGGCTTAATGAGGTTGGAACATTAGCCACTGAAAAAGCATTAAGTAAGTTTGATGCAGATGGCTCTCCTATCCATGTTGGAAAAATAAAGCTAACAGCACGAAGTAGAGATGAAGCAAATTACCAAACGCCTTATGGAGTTGCTCGAGTTAAGCGTTATGTTTATCAAACCTCTAAAGGCGGGAAGATCTTTTGTCCTTTAGAAGATAAGGCTAGAATTATCCAAGGATCAACACCGCGATTTGCAAAAATAATCTCACATAAATACTCAAACTTACCTGCTCCTAGTGCTATTGATGATCTCAAGGTCAATCATAACCGTAAAATCTCACATTCATACTTGCAACGGGCAACTGATTTTGTTGGCGGTATTGCACAAGTCAAAGAGGCTGAGTGGGAATATGAAGAGCCAAAGCTTGATGCAGGCGTTGAGATGCTAAGCATTAGCTTAGATGGTGCATATGTTCTCACCGTTGATGATGGTTATAGAGAGAGCATGGTTGGAACTATTTCCATGTATGATAAGCATGGTGCACGCCTGCACACAACCTACGTTGCAGCATCACCAGAATATGGAAAAGATGAATTCTTTAATAGGCTTGAAAAGGAAATAAAGCTGAAAAAGAAATATTACCCTGATGCTAAAACAATTGGCGTTGCTGATGGAGCAAAAAATAATTGGCCATTTCTAAAAAAACATACTGATACGCAAATTTTAGATTTTTGGCATGCAACTGAATATCTCGGTGAAGCATCAAAGGCAATATTTACCAAAAAATCTGAAAGAGATGAGCGTGATGTTTGGCTCCAAGAGCGATGTCATGACTTAAAGCACAAGAAAGGTGCGGCAGGTAGAATACTTGCTGAGCTTAAAGAGCATGTAAATAAAAAACTGAATAAATCGCTTAGAGAAAAGCTAGAAGGAACAATTACGTATTTTGAAAATAATATTAAAGAAAAGCGAATGTCGTATCATAATTTGATTAAGCAGAATGCACCAATTGGCTCTGGCGTCACTGAAGCAGCATGTAAAACAATTGTTAAACAAAGATTAGGGGGATCAGGAATGCGCTGGAAAGACAAGGGAATGAAAATCGTTTTATGCTTGAGAACACTAGTAAAGACTAAAGGCAGATGGGATCAGTTTTGGGAGAAGGTCAATGATTTTGGCGTGCCAGCAGTAATATAGCCTACATTATATAGAGGCAGCACCCCTTATTATTCACTTCAACTTAAGTATCTAGGTGATCCGCTCCACTGGTCATCAATTTCCACTAAAACAGCTGATACGAGCCTTAGGCACGATTCAGTATTAGGGAAAATTCCAACTGTATGCGTCCTTCTTTTTACCTCTCTGTTTACGCGCTCAGCTATGTTACTGGTTCTTAATCTTTTTTGATGCGGCCTGTCAAAGTTCATCACTACTAAGCCCTCCGGTATATTCACTTCCAACCAAGAAGAAAGCTCTGGTGCTGTTTGCTGATATTTATCTACCGCCATAGCCAATAGTCTTTCCGACTCATGAATGTTTGAGGCATTAAATATAGCTGTAATCTCCTCAGCTACTGGTTCCTTCATTGAGCGCTTTGGTATGTGAGCCTGAGCATTTTGCTGCAAATGAAATTGGCAGCGTTGCCAAGGAACACTGGGGAACACAGCTCTTCTAGCGGCTTTTAGGCCAGTATGAGCGTCGCTAGTAATCAACTCAATACCATGTATACCTCGCTCAACCAACTGCTGAAGAAAATCACGCCAATGTACCTCAGCCTCTGATAACGCAACAGAAACACCTAGCACTGTTCTCTTGCCGGTTGATTCATCAAAGCCATAGGCTATCAATACCGCACAGTCTTGTACTGTGCCGCTAGTGCGCACCTTCTCATAACGTGCATCTAGCCAAAGATATTTTATCTTTCCTAACGGCTTATTTCGCCATTTCTTTAAATCTTCATCCAACAATTTAGCGCAACGGCTTACCTCTGTGCTTGAAATATCTGTTCCACAGAGTTGCTTTAGCACCTTTTCAACTTTGCGCGTGGAAACCCCATGCACATACATTTCAGCGACAGCCAGCTTAAGTGCTCTATCAGAGCGTACACCTCGCTCTAAGACTGATGGATAGAAGGCTTCATTGGAGTCTCTAACCTGCGGTATCTGTAGCTCAAGCTGACCTTGACCTGTGTTAATTAACCTTGGTTTAAAGCCGTTCGCATATCCGTTTCTATCGCCAGTTCGCTCATAAGGACTGGCATTTAAATGGCGCTCCCTTTCTATTAACATACTGAGAACTACCCAAAATTGTTATCTCCCTACCTGAACTGAATTCGATAATTCTTTTTGTTCTTCTTGAGAAACACTATTTTCTTTAAAAAATTGCTCTACTAAGTGATACGTTAGAAGTTTTCTAATACCCTTCGCAATAAAGTGTCGTGTCACCTTGCCCTTACCATCTCCTAATTTAGCTAGCATAATTGCGTAATCGTCATAAGCTTTTTCCTTACCTATCTCATACAAATATGAGGCCACATAAAAACATACAGCCAGTAGATTTTGTATCCCTTTAAAATTTTTTATCTGCATATTTTCCCAGCCTAGTCCTTCCTTGAGAAATTTAAAAACATATTCAATTTTCGCACGAGATAGATAGGCTATGTATACCTCATACGCCTCATCAAAAGTCGTTACTTTTTTATTAGTTAATAGCAGCATGTCATTCTTAAAAATTCTCCTACCATCTCTGCCTGTAATTTGGATTTTAATTGCATTGATGTTCTCAAACTCTCCAAAATAAATAGTTATTTTTCCGTCTTGTACGCAATTCTTTCCAACTGTTAACTTTTGGAATTGCTTTTCGCCTTGAGCATCAAAATCAGCGTTAATCAGCTTAAGCTTTTTACCATCATCACCTCTACCTTCTATTGTTCTTGTTATTTTTGAGCGAATAATAAAGTCTTGATCTAGGTTTGTATCAATTAGTGAGAGATAGTCATTATCATCAAACTCTCTATCTAGAATATGGGTAATGGTTGCATCTTCATTCTTTGATTTTAGGCAGATTCCTATTTTTTCTATTTCACGAATAGACAGCAGCTTTTTATTAAAGTAATCACCAGATTCATAAAGACTCTTGGCCTCTTTATCTCCCTCAAATGGCTTTCCAGCCTCTATTTTCTTAATATGCTCAGCTTTTAAAAACTTAGGGTCCTTATTGCTGTAGCTTACATGCGATAGTAGATGCACAGCCTTATCACCAGGTACTAATGCAACTGCGTTATGCGTGCTGTAACCATTGATAATATCCCCGTCCAGACTCCTTACTTTACCTAGATTTTCAGTTTGCTTGCTATGTGGCTTTCTAATATCAGAAGGATCATGAAGAACATCAATTTTACTGGCGTGTGAAAGTTTTTCACAGCTCTGTTCTAGCAATACATCATTTGTTTTTATTGGATCTAAATCGGTGCTTTTATTTTCACCGGTAAGTGTACGAATCATCTTTTTATACTCATTGTTATCTTTTGATGAACTGAACAACTTACAACTACCTTCAGTTAATAGCTTTCCTACAATCGTCGATAGATTTTTTTAAAACAACTTTCCCAGTTAATTTTGAAAAAAGAGGGGCAGCGTAATCGGCGAAGTTTAACATTTATACTCATCTCGTTAGTCTTGTTAAAAAGACAAAGCATAGTCATTTTTACACAATATTTCAGCATTATTTTGCTGATTTAAATTTTGGGTAGTTTTCAGTAACATAGCCTCATTCATCAACCTGGAGACAAGCTTAGGTAAAGCTTCAAACCCCTCCATCGCTAAAACATGTATGGCTTCTTCGATTAAGTTCTCATTTTTATAGCAGCTCATTGTCATTCCTCTTTTTTGGTTAAGTTTACCTTAAAAGGAATTTCTAATCTGACTGAGTCGCCTGCTTATTTTCAGCAAGTCAATGGAATTTACAGAAAGGATGGCGCACTAGCCCTTTGGCAGAGATCTAAAGCGCAATGTGCATCTTCATGCGTCAATCACTCTGGGTGGTATCAACAAAGAGTTAACACAATGGAAAAGCCTCTACTTCCATCAACCTACACTAATGTCCATGTGGCGTTATGAGGTCATTAACCTTTTTAGAAACCACCACCAGGACAAAGGGCTTATTCTGCCAAATCAGTTAGCCTCTACACTGAACCACACTTTCAACTTTAATCAACTGCTTGATCAGCTTTACCAAAAACGATGGGTAGTACATTGCGCAAAGCCCTCAAAGAATCACAAACAAAACGTTAAATACTTAGGTCGATACACCAAACGTCCTCCTATTGCTGAGTCAAAAATTAAAAACTTTGATGGGAGCAGCCTCAGTTTTAATTATCTTGA
>CBDALO010000031.1:0-65536 GCA_965196985.1 Gammaproteobacteria bacterium
CTGAGATAAAAGCAAGACACGCATAACGCTTATCTCCAAAGTAAGCGATCCAGCAAGTACACCCTAGTCAACTAGTTAAATTCATGTGACTGTATGCTCCCGCAACATAGTAACAAGGAGCTTACGGTATGTCAGCAACAAATCCTGAAAATGAAAATGCTACTTACACAGATGCTTATTGGGAAAAACACCTTTCCGACTTTAAGCAAAGCAAGTTAACCAAAGCGAAATACTGCCGAGAGAATAACGTACCTTACACGCAGTTTCTCTATCGTTTGAGAAGAGAACAGCAAAAAACGCTAGCAAAGGTTGTTTGGGTGTCTGAGCAGCCAGCACAACCAGTGGCTGCTCATGCAGGTCAACTCACACATACAGATTAGCTTTTATGACCAGGATAGCTTAGCGTCTTTGATTCAGAGGCTTTGCTAATGTTTCAGAACTGGAAAACACCGATCTGGTTTTATCGTACCCCTGTGGACTTTAGAAAACAGATTGATGGCCTAGTAATGCTGATTGCCGATCATCTCTCAATGACCCCAAGCTCAGGCCAGCTATTTCTTTTTCGTAACAGGCAGCGCGATAAAATAAAATCACTTTGGTACGACCAAAATGGTTTTTGGCTTTGCTACAAACGATTAGAAAAAGGTAAGCTGAAGTTCCCTAGCGAAGCAGATGAGACTATCGAGTTGACCCAAGATCAGTTAAGCTGGTTATTGTCAGGTTTAAACTGGATGAAGCAAAAGTCATTACCCAAAGTCTCTCCCGAGTTTTTTTACTAAAATGGCAAAAAAAGTGTATCCGTCTTATTTCAGCATGATGCTCATGCTGCGCTCTCTTTAGTTTACTGCGCCTGTGATGAGCTGATGGTAATTAATTCCGCTAGCGAAGGCATAGAATAGTTTTTTGTAATTCTGTCATATATATAATCGAAGACATTAACTGCTAGCTTTTTACATGTCTCAGTAATTGTAACCATTGTATCCTTAGCTTTCGTTCCTTCTTCACTCATAGTATGAAGGTGTACATCGCGCATTCTAGCCTGCTTCCGAGCCATCAACTCTGCTGGATTGTTATGTAGAGGAAGCTCTGGCTTTTCCAGCACTAACAATAGCTGCCTTTTCTTTTTTAAGGTGAGCTCAATTTGTTTATCTAGTTTCTCGTAGCCAGTGATTGTTGAGAATAACTCAGTAAACTCATTGGATAGCTTATCTATCTCATCTTGCCCTGGGTTCTTTTTATATTCAATGAGCTTATGATAATAATCCCAAAACCGGGTGCTGCCTTTATATAATGTAGAATATATAGCATAATATACACTTTAACTTGATTACGGATGGTGTTTGGATGTTAGCTAGAATTCTCTCTGATGAAAATAATGAATTAACTATTGAGCTCAAGCTTCCACTAAAAGGATCCATGCTTGAATGTGAGGATGCAATTCTTGATGGGCTTAATGAGGTTGGAACATTAGCCACTGAAAAAGCTTTAAGTAAGTTTGATGCAGATGGCACTCCTATCCATGTTGGAAAAATAAAGCTAACAGCCACGAAGTAGAGATGAAGCAAATTACCAAACGCCTTATGGAGTTGCTCGAGTTAAGCGTTATGTTTATCAAACCTCTAAAGGCGGTAAGATCTTTTGTCCTTTAGAAGATAAGGCTAGAATTATCCAAGGATCAACACCGCGATTTGCAAAAATAATCTCACATAAATACTCAAACTTACCTGCTCCTAGTGTTATTGATGATCTCAAGGTCAATCATAACCGTAAAATCTCACATTCATACTTGCAACGGGCAACTGATTTTGTTGGCGGTATTGCACAAGCCAAAGAGGCTGAGTGGGAATATGAAGAGCCAAAGCTTGATGCAGGCGTTGAGATGCTAAGCATTAGCTTAGATGGTGCATATGTCCTCACCGTTGATGATGGTTATAGAGAGAGCATGGTTGGAACTATTTCCATGTATGATAAGCATGGTGAACGCCTGCACACAACCTACGTTGCAGCATCACCAGAATATGGAAAAGATGAATTCTTTAATAGGCTTGAAAAGGAAATAAAGCTGAAAAAAAAATATTACCCTGATGCTAAAACAATTGGCGTTGCTGATGGAGCAAAAAATAATTGGCCATTTCTAAAAAAACATACTGATACGCAAATTTTAGATTTTTGGCATGCAACTGAATATCTCGGCGAAGCATCAAGGGCAATATTTACCAAAAAATCTGAAAGAGATGAGCGTGATGTTTGGCTCGAAGAGCGATGTCATGATTTAAAGCACAAGAAAGGTGCGGCAGGTAGAATACTTGCTGAGCTTAAAGAGCATGTAAATAAAAAACTGAATAAATCGCTTAGAGAAAAGCTAGAAGGAACAATTACGTATTTTGAAAATAATATTAAAGAAAAGCGAATGTCGTATCATAATTTGATTAAGCAGAATGCACCAATTGGCTCTGGCGTCACTGAAGCAGCATGTAAAACAATTGTTAAACAAAGATTAGGCCAGTCAGTGCAAAGAGGGATAAGGCAACTTGCCAACTCAGGTGCTTCATTAAAAAAACCCCTAAGACTTGCACTAAGGAAGCCGAGACGGTTCCAATGGAGATTGCTAAACCAGCGACTAAGGAAAACGTGTTTGAGGAGAGGGTGACTCTTGCCAAATACAAAATACCGATAAAAGAAACGGCTGAGGTAGCCCCGATGACAAATCGCAGTAAATAACCAAGCCAGAAGTGATGGCAAAAAAGAAACAGGCAATAACTGATCGAGCACAGGAATGCACTGGCACTAAAAAACACGTGAGTAGGAAGACGCTCCAAACAGTAGCCAACAGGAATTTGACACAATGCGTAGCCCAAGTAGAACGCAGAAGCAAAGGAGCCGATACCAATCGCAGTAATGTGATACTGCTGCATTAACGGTGTCACAATGATGCTTTGTGAGATACGAAAAAAGTAATCTAAGGAATAGAAAAGAAAGCCCAAGAAAAGGATGACGCTAATTTGTACTGAATGACGCATGAGCAGCCCATCAACGAGAAAGTCAAAGTGTACGAGATTCCGTGATGCCTGAAAAGACTCGAACAGTATATTCCAATCGTAAGATGAGCCTGAAGCAGCATCTGAACAGATGTCACCATGATGGTCCATCGGTTAGTCTTCAGTGCTGATAGTATCAGCTATTTGCTCTTTTGTTATTTTCTCAAATAACGTCTTCTTTGCTTCCTGCATCTTTTGTGCAGATTCATGATCAGTCAGAGAATACGCTAATTTATCTAGTCGTTCAAAGGTTTCATTTTCCTTTAAATACTGCTCAGCATTTTCAATTGATTTGAACTTTTCGTAAGGAGTCATAATGGCCTCGTAAGGGTAAAGTTTAGTTTGCTTACCCTTGCTATTAATGCTGGTTACAGGGAAGTAACAAGGTCTGTGAAAATTAATATAATCGTTAAAATGCTGGTTATAGAATTCATTAATTTGCGGGGCAAAACGTTGTTGAATATGTATGTAGCCAAAATGCTTTCTAACAACCGAGCCATTTTTACTTTCCACCAAACCGTTGTCATTACTATGCCTTGGCCTCGATTTAGTGAGTTCAATAAATAACTTTTGCAATAGTTTAGCTACATGCTGATTAATGTACTCTGAGCCATTATCAGCATGTAGGCCTAACACTTTAAATGGAAAGGTATCGATTATTTGCTCTAAGACAGGGATTAAGTAAGCCTCACTAATTTTTTCAACAGCGCAGACTACTTCCATCTGTGTCACCTCGTCAACAGCATTAATATGATAAACACCCTTGATTTTATCCATATCTCCTTGGTGCACTGTATCAATACGTATAAAGCCAGGCCTACCCTCTGGAGTTGGTTTTCGCCTTTCACCAATAGAAACCTGCGTTGCTTTAGTTTTATTAAAGTGTCGCCGTTTGCGCTGGTAGGTTTCAGTTTGTCGAAGATTGTAAAGATGAGAGACTGAGATAAAAGCAAGACGCGCATAACGCTTATCTCCAAACAAATGAAAGGCTCTCTCGCAAAGTTTTTTTGTGGTAGGCCCGCTAAGCGTTTGATGAACCTGATCCGTTTCAGCTAACAACCAAGTATCCTCATGCGTATAGATTAAGCTAAACTTATTTCTAGGTGATCGTTGCTTAACAACAACTTTTCCTGACTTTTGATACTGAGCAATTAGCCTAGTAATTTGTGAACGTGAGTAACCAGTCATTCGTTGCAGGTAATCACGAATCAATCCTTTGTCCTTTTTGCACATACCGCAATAAGCAAATTTTTTTAATGTGTTCGTAACCCATAGGTAAGATTCTGCTCGTAATGTAGCTTCAAAGGTAAGCTGGGTTGATGAGGATAGAAATTGATCAATCTGGGCAAGTGTGTTTAATTCTATGTCGTTCATATTGATATTCATCCATATAGGATGAACGATCACGCAACAACTTCAGGCCCACTTTGCATTGGAAAGTGGGGGCTATTTCAGGCTCATCTTGCATTGGAAGAGACTCGAACTTGCGTTTTCGTGAGCACTCAGGGAAAATACCGCTTTCCTTAACCCAGAAGAATGAAGAGGAGCACACATGCCTGGTGCATTAAAACGCGCGCGTTCACAAGTCAGTAATTTACACAGCATGTTACGGATGCTGAAATACAACCAAGCCATCCTTGTGGAAAAGGCAGGCCAAGCAGAGTACGAACAAATCCATCACACACTGAGCAACGTGGTGACCGAGCTTGAAAAAGAAGTGAAGGAGCTCCCTGTTGGGCATCGTTACACTGGCACGTTTTATCTTCGTAATACCTACACCATTCCCCATACGATTAAAGAGATTACGGGTTCTGCGTTTATGCGCGAGGATTTAGTGTCCTGGATCCTAAAGTCTGAGGATAAAAGTGTGAATTGCTCAAGTTACGTGCGCGAACTGTTTAAGGATAAAGAATTAAAGCATGTTTTAAAACGAGAAGACGGTGAGCCCCTTTTTAGCTGGGAAGCCGTGCGAGGAGAAGTATGAGCGAATTTTTATTTAAAAAGGAATCGTTAAGCCCTGCTGATGAGAGAGAAGAAGCACGTTTTTTACGTCAGCTTGAGCGTGAGCTGAATGAAAAGCAGTTGATGCCTAAAAAAGCACGTCCTAAAAAAGCAGAGGCAACACGAGCTGTGAAAAAAGTAGCGAGCACATGAACTTTGAGCGCTATGACCTGCTGTTACCGGATGACGCCATAGAAGAATCATTAATGCTGGAAGTGGAGGGAGAAAATCCCCTCGAGATACCGGCGGGCCAATACGTTTTTATTGAGTCCTACTGCGCTCAACCTGATTGTGACTGTTGTCTCGTGATTTTGCACGTGTATCATTTGGCATCAGACAAACTGATGGCCATGTTGCGTTACGGTTGGCGTGACGTCGCGTTTTACCAAGAGCAATTGCGAGAGGAAACGAAAACGCCAGCGGTTTTGTCAGGGGTTGGCTTGGTTGATGATTCCATGGACAATCCAGCCAGTCGAGCTTTATTACGCTTGTTTGAAACCGTCGTCCAAAATAAGACGGGCTACGTCAATCAGTTACAAGCGCATTATTATCAATTTAAAGAAGCCATCCTACTTCGCCACATTGAGCAAGGGTTGGTGAGCGAGCCAACATACACAGTCTTCACGGGTCAGGATAGCCCGTGTCCCTGTGGCAGTGGATTACCCTACCAGCGGTGCTGCTTGAGTAGTACCAAGCATTGAGCAAAAAAGCTGGTTGAAAACGAGCTGACGCGCTACACTGCGCAACCAATGATTGAGACCGAGAAGAGACAAGGAGCCCATGCAATGGGAAAGCGACCCAAAAAAACCAACGAACTCACCCAAGCTTCTGGCGACGCGTTTTATGGTGCGCCCAAAATCCTGGACAAGAAATTGGTATAGTCCTTTCACACTTTCTTAACAAACAGAGAGGTGAAAAATGGCTAAAAAACAAAAGATCTACAGCAATGAATTTAAGTTCAAGGTAATTAAGGATGTGCTGAGAGATGAGATGCCAATAATACAAGTGGCAAACAAACATAACATTACGCCAAAAAATATTTATAATTGGCGTGATCAGTTTGAAAAAAAGGGAGCGGATATTTTTTCTTCAAACGATCCTCAGTTAGAAACGTACAAAGTGTTACTGAAGGATCAGTCGATACAAATTGATGAACTGCACCGCCAACTTGGTGAACTCAATGCTCAGCTTAACTGGGCGAAAAAAAAATCTAATGGAGCTGCCAATGATAGAACGTAAAGATTTGGTAGATAACACTTGTGCGGATATCACCATTATGCAGCAATGTAAGTTGCTCGATATTCCGCATAGCAGGGTGCTGCCTTTATATAATGTAGAATATATAGCATAATATACACTTTAACTTGATTACGGATGGTGTTTGGATGTTAGCTAGAATTCTCTCTGATGAAAATAATGAATTAACTATTGAACTCAAGCTTCCACTAAAAGGATCTATGCTTGAATGTGAGGACGCAATTCTTGATGGGCTTAATGAGGTTGGAACATTAGCCACTGAAAAAGCTTTAAGTAAGTTTGATGCAGATGGCTCTCCTATCCATGTTGGAAAAATAAAGCTAACAGCACGAAGTAGAGATGAAGCAAATTACCAAACGCCTTATGGAGTTGCTCGAGTTAAGCGTTATGTTTATCAAACCTCTAAAGGCGAGAAGATCTTTTGTCCTTTAGAAGATAAGGCTAGAATTATCCAAGGATCAACACCGCGATTTGCAAAAATAATCTCACATAAATACTCAAACTTACCTGCTCCTAGTGTTATTGATGATCTCAAGGTCAATCATAACCGTAAAATCTCACATTCATACTTGCAACGGGCAACTGATTTTGTTGGCGGTATTGCACAAGCCAAAGAGGCTGAGTGGGAATATGAAGAGCCAAAGCTTGATGCAGGCGTTGAGATGCTAAGCATTAGCTTAGATGGTGCATATGTCCTCACCGTTGATGATGGTTATAGAGAGAGCATGGTTGGAACTATTTCCATGTATGATAAGCATGGTGCACGCCTGCACACAACCTACGTTGCAGCATCACCAGAATATGGAAAAGATGAATTCTTTAATAGGCTTGAAAAGGAAATAAAGCTGAAAAAGAAATATTACCCTGATGCTAAAACAATTGGCGTTGCTGATGGAGCAAAAAATAATTGGCCATTTCTAAAAAAACATACTGATACGCAAATTTTAGATTTTTGGCATGCAACTGAATATCTCGGTGAAGCATCAAAGGCAATATTTACCAAAAAATCTGAAAGAGATGAGCGTGATGTTTGGCTCCAAGAGCGATGTCATGACTTAAAGCACAAGAAAGGTGCGGCAGGTAGAATACTTGCTGAGCTTAAAGAGCATGTAAATAAAAAACTGAATAAATCGCTTAGAGAAAAGCTAGAAGGAACAATTACGTATTTTGAAAATAATATTAAAGAAAAGCGAATGTCGTATCATAATTTGATTAAGCAGAATGCACCAATTGGCTCTGGCGTCACTGAAGCAGCATGTAAAACAATTGTTAAACAAAGATTAGGCGGATCAGGAATGCGCTGGAAAGACAAGGGAATGAAAATTGTTTTATGCTTGAGAACACTAGTAAAGACTAAAGGAAGATGGGATCAGTTTTGGGAGAAGGTTAATGATTTTGGCGTGCCAGCAGTAATATAGCCTACATTATATAGAGGCAGAACCCGCATAGCACTTACTATTATCAGTCATCTAAAAAGCTGACTGAGCAGGAGAAGCAATGGTTAGAGGTGATTGATCGACTTTACACTTCCTATCCTTTTTTAGGTTACCGAAAGATGATGAAGGTCATGCGTAAGGAAGGTCATGAGATTACTGAGAAACAAACACGTAGACTCATGAAAGAGCTAGGAATACAGGGGTTAACGCCGGTTAAGAGGAGAAACACTAGTCAACCTAATAAAAAACATCGGGTATATAATTATTTGCTCGATAAGGAGAAGATTCTTCATCCTGGCGCTGTTTGGGCTACTGACATCACCTATATTCCTATGAGTGGGAGTAGTGTTTACTTGGTTGTTGTGATGGACTGGTATAGTCGTTATATTCTTTCTTGGCGACTATCAAATTCGCTGGAAGTTAGCTTTTGTGTTGATGCTTTATCGGAAGCAATGAGGTTTCATCGATTACCAGAGATTTTTAACTCGGATCAAGGATCGCAGTTTACAAGTAAGGCTTTTACTGACATATTGAAGCTGCATGACATTCCAATTTCCATGGATTCAAAGGGACGTGCATTTGATAACATTATGGTTGAGAGACTTTGGCGTACTATCAAATACGAATTGATTTATCTTGCTGAATACCGGACAATGCGTGAATTAAGAAAAATACTCTGTGAGTATATTGAGTTTTACAATTTTGGCAGACCACATGCTGGCCTGAATAACTTTACTCCGTACGAAGTTTATCGGGGGATTGAGAAGCCCTGGATTAATTAGGGCGAGTGGCAAAACTGTGAAAGGGGATGCCTATTTTCTTGTCCAGGATTTTGGGCGCACCATATTTGTCACAGACATGATCGATTTTCTGAGTGAAGAAGCCCCTGACCCCGCTAAGATTGCCGAACTCGTTAACATGCTCACTGCTGCTACTAAAGCGCAAGATAAAACCACTTTAAAACTCATGGACATGATTTTAGCGGGCCGTGAGGAAAAGCCCACAGAGGAAAGTGTGCTGGCTTTGTATGATCGTTGCTTGACCCATGTTCAAACCGTCTCGCCGTTGCAAAGCTTAATGGCGATGCTACGCAAGGACATGGAATTTGGTGACGATGACGCATTGATGTAACGTGCTGCAATTGCAACAGAAGGAGTGAAGGATGAAAAATGGCCTGCTTCGAGGGTTAGTCGTAGGAATGATAGTCACCTGTCTCACGCTCGCTGGGTGCAACACAGTACACGGCTTTGGTGAAGACTTGCAAGGTGGTGGTCGCGCTTTATCAGATGCAGCAAAGCCGAGTCAACAAAAGTCTGATCAAACGACCAAGCAGTCCAAAAAAGTAACCCAGGCGACAGATCGTTAACAACTGACTCATACTCGTCACGCTATATCTAGTCTACTCCGCTGTGGTAGACTGGCTTTTATGGCCACACCGCTCTTTAACAGATTGATCAAAGAGAACCCGATTTAATTGGGTAGCACACGTTACCCATCTCAATGGTTGCTAGACAATAACAACCACTTGAGCCATTGATCAGAGTGCAACGCCCTCTGAGACGACTGACAGTTTGAGCACTCTGCCATCGGTAAAAGGATAAGAGTTAGGTCACTATCCCTCAATTAGATACCTCTATTAGCGATAAACTGGCATGATAGAAAAGCTAAGCCAGCCTCAATGAACAAGCATTAATTGCAAATCAATCACGCAACACTAACCCGCCCAATGACAAAATTTAAATCCAACAAGCCCTTTTGAATGAAGTAGGCTCTTTGTAAAAGGTTATTCTTTACCCATTATTAGCACCGTAGCCCACAAAAAGAAAGGTGACTCTGCCGGTTTTGCTGATCACTTTGAGGACAGTTTTAACGAGTCACTTCTATCGCCACGTGCTTTTGTGTGGGTCAATGGGAATCGTTTTAATGCCTTTCGGACTACAAGAAGTCAAAGTCATTTGATAATGAACGCCTTGAAATCCACCACAAATCTCAGTGATTTTCTGGAGACTACTCTCGAGTAATTGGTTGTACTTTTGCTCATTCAGTGGCTCCACAGCATTCGCATAGGTGGCTCTCGAATAGAGCATCAAGTGAGGTAAGGCAGCATGAATTTGCTCGACCATATGACATAAGTGGTCTTTGCCTTGGTAAACAGGCTCGCGCAAATCCAGTTGGTGCTGACAAAAATAATCAGCCATTTGTCGCAAAAAGTTACCGAGGGTTACTCCCTGTTCTTGAGCCAGCGTGGTTAATTGATCATAGGTTTTTTCTGAAACTCGTGTGCCAATTGCCTTCATTCTTCCCCCTCTCTTTGTATTAAAAACCAGCTTTTTACTGTTAACATATAATAACATCATGTTATCTTATGTCAACATTTGTTAACCTATGTTTTCAGCACGTTACATCAATTGTAACTTGTTGATTTACAGTAAAACATAGGATAACAATGCAAACATATGTCAGCAATCTGCAAACATAGGATAACATTGTTATCATATGATAAATTTAGAAAACATACGTTAACAGTTAGGTAACTAGCTGATTTTAAAGGTTATTTCTTCTAAAAGATGAAAACATATGTAAACGGCTTTTTTGATTATTCTGTGCGCATTTCTGAAAAAAAAGGACTGGTCATAAAAAAGTAAATGTCCTTGTAACACACTGTTTTTATTACTTCTTTTTCTGAAAAAGTTGTCGGCTTTTAGCCGCGTAGTGTGTGGGTGAAAAAACTAGGGCATTTCTTCCTTAATTCAGGGTTGGCATTCTTTACTCGATTATTTATTGGGCTAATTATGCCCGTTTAGAAGGTAAAAACCGATGGGTTTTTGTTGGGTTTTTCTAGTCAGGCTACTCTAGCAAGGCGGGATCCTCGTGTCGAGTTTTTTGCTATCGCTTGCTTGGTTATTGTCGTTGACAGTCTTGACGCGCCAAGTGTGATTGTTAATGTTGAGGTTGTCTTGTGAGCTGGCTTGTGGTTTGCTTGGATTTATTGTGCTGATGAATCAGTGCGTTTTGCTCTTTAACAAATTGGTGAATGTGAGCGCAGAAAAGTTTGCAATGCTCGCGGCGAGTTTGTTATGACAGGCATTTGTTGAGTGGTTACTTTGATACCATTTATTTGATAGGGTTTTGATGAGAAAGTACCACGCGAAATGCTCGCGGGTTTTAAAAAACACTCACCCAAATGGGCAGCCTTGACTGCCCGTCTCGCTCAGGGAATCAATGGAGTTTACTCACTAAAAGGAACCACCATAAAATCGGCCTCGATTGAGTAAGTAAAATTTTTCCTCGATTTTGTCAAGTTGTTCCGGTGTGAGTCCGTGCTGAGTTTCAAACCGATCACGCTGTTTTGAGAGCTTGGTCATCTGTTTATCGAGTCGTTCAAAATCAGTCCAATCTGTTTTTTCTTGGTCGGCAACGTATCGCCCGTTCACCTGATTATAAACGGCTGTCTTGCGCCAGAAAAAATCGAGCTCTTTACTCACTTGCTCGAAGCCTTCTGCATTTTTAATCACGCGCTTCTCAAGGGGTGTTAATCCCCTGTAGGTTTTTTTCAAACTTCTTTCATGAATTTTCTCGAGTCGTATTGTGGTTTTGGTGTAATCTCTTGCCATAGTCGATCTCCTGGTCAATCAGTCTGGGGTTATAACCTTTTGCATGAGTCGATCTAGCAACCCTGTTCAACAAGCGTTGCTAGTTCACTCATCGGTTAATACAAAGAAGCCGTGGTTTTACCAAAATGCGCCTTTAACGCCTTGAGTGATTCAGGCGTCAGCTGGTAAGCATGTTTTAAACGGGTATCGGGTTCAGGGTCGTAGCCTTCGGGATCATTCATCGAAGTCAAACAATTATCAACCACACAGACTAGCACATCCTCGAAACCCTCTATTTGCACGATCAGACGGTTCCAGTCATCCCGTTCAATAACCCGCATCATTTTACCGTTGTTTAATTGATAACAATTCGTGTTTGTGTTCATAGTGTTTTGCCTTTTTACTGTTTTGTGAAGGGGTAAGCCCCTTATTTTAGGGGCTTACCTAGCAATTAATGCGTTTGCAAGGTTTGCTCAGCCAGTGACCACAGTGCTTGATTGAGCTGGGTACCTTGATCGATACTCGTTAACGCTCGCGTTTGAGTCCGGCGAGGCCAACCGTGATGATCACGACGCCAGTCACGTACCTGACCCCGCAACAGATTTTCTTGCACGATATTAAAAATGCTAAACAAATCGTTGCGGTTGACTTCGGCGT
The DNA here is from genome assembly GCA_965196985.1 of Gammaproteobacteria bacterium. Lineage (GTDB taxonomy): Bacteria > Pseudomonadota > Gammaproteobacteria > UBA12402 > UBA12402 > 2-12-FULL-35-23. The sequence continues at coordinate 11,983 of CBDALO010000031.1, forward strand.
GACGTCTAGCTTTTAAAAAGGCTTGCGCTTCAAAGCCTTTGCCGACTTCACTGGCACCAAAACGCAAGGTATGTGCAGCCTCAGCAAAGCGTTGCTGCCGCTCAGGATTGAGCGCAATCTCTCTCATAGCTTGGCTGGACTCAATCATCCGCTGGGCTTCATTAATGACTTGATAAGTCCCCTCGATGACTTGCCCTAAAATATCGCCTTGATGCCTGACACGTACCTCGTCGTAGGTTTTACCCGCCACGAGGCCGTTAGTGCACACCAAGCGGTAAAGACCAGCCAATAAGCGATAAGAAGATAAGCCATCATGCGAGTTAATGAGCACTAACTCAGGGAATAACCCATCTTCAGTTGGTCGCGTATTAACGTGACGAAAGCGCAGTAAGTGCTTAGCATAGTAGCGCTTATCCTGACTACGCGAGCGGGATTGCTGAACATGAACCGGATAGAATCCCTCCTCCTCCAAACGCGCCACCAATTGACTGGTAGAGATGTGTTGATACTTCTCGCTAGTACGCGCGGCACTGTCAGCAGTAAAAACCGACGGTGCAAGCGCTCGAATGCGATCAGTAGTTAAATAATTGTGATTTACGTGAGGACTAAGCTTAGATATGATAATCATAGGCATTATAACTCCTATATAGTTAGTAATGTTTAGCGTGTTAGGGGTGTTCGCTGCACCCTTAACTCGCGCCGCTAAAACCAATTTTTAACGACCTGATTAGTCTATCAAAAACGAGAGAAATGTCAATAAAAATCATTAACTTAACGCACTTTTTAGCTGTTTTTTTCTCGCCTTTTTGAGGGGTTTTTGCTACGCTTTAACCCAGTTAAATACCTTGATTTATGATAGGGGCGAGTCGAACTAATGAGCATTTGTTGCGCAGTGAATTTCACAAGAAAATCAGCCTTTTCCTTTTTGAAAAATCAGTTAGCCTGTGTGGTTTTAATGAGCGTACCGCACCTCACTCGACACGCACCCCGTGTTGACCGAATTCAGCGCTTGACTCACTCAGTAATAACAGGTTGTGTGACTCAGCGCGTTGTGCAGCTGGGATTAACTATACAGACTAGGCGGTTAGCAATTCATGGGTAAAATCGTTTCACTGATTAATCATGATCGTTTGTTTCGCAGCTTAATGCGGGATAAACGCATTGCACTGGATTTCTTTAAGGCGCACTTACCTGAAGAACTACAACAGCAAGTGAACTGGCAATCATTAAAGCTCCAAAAGAATTCCTTTATTGATCAGAATAGCCAAGAGCATCTGACCGATTTACTTTACGGTGTTGAACTGGCTGAAGAGCCAGCCTATTTTTACTTACTCAATGAGGCTAAAAGCCATCCAGAGCTTTTTTTACCGCTGAAACTCTGGCAATACATGGGGGCTATCTGGGAAGCGGATCGCCATCAGCCTGAGCGCGGTAAGAAAAAACCAAAAGATAAACTGCCTATTATTTATCCGATGATTTTCTACAATGGGCGAGTCAGTCCCTACCCGTTTCCAGTGGATTTCTTTCAATTATTTAGCCAGCCAGAACTCGCTAAAACTGTATTAACCAGCCCCTTTCATCTGGTAGATTTAACCGTAATCCCTGATGAAGAGCTACTCAAGCACGGGTATGTGGCCGCATTAGAGATGTTTCAAAAACACGCTTTTCAGCGTGATCTGATTCCAGTGATTCAAAAGCTGATGGAACATGGTTTATTGGAAGTACTTGAAGGTTTAAAAGAAGGCCAACATATACTAAAATTGCTAGAGTACGGGATGAAGTATGAAGATACCAACGAGCCCGAAGACTTACTGGAAGCATTTAAACTCGCAGCACCAGGTGAAGAGGAAAAGATTATGTCAGCAGCCGATCAATTAATACAACGCGGAGTCCAGCAAGGAATGCAACAAGGAATGCAACAAGGAATGCAACAAGGAATGCAACAAGGAATGCAACAAGGAATGCAACAAGGAATGCAACAAGGAATGCAACAAGGAATGCAACAAGGAATGCAACAAGGAATGCAACAAGGAATGCAACAAGGAATGCAACAAGGCATTGAACAAGAAAAAAGAACCATTGCAACGAATATGTTAAAAGAAGGCTTTGAGGAAACTGTTGTTACTAAAACTACAGGTATCTCATCAGAAGTGCTAGCGCAACTCAAAAAAGAAATTAATCAGCAGTAAAACACACTTACTATGACAGAACGACAAAAGCTCACTTTAAAAAAAACGGAACCCAATCCTCAACCAGCAGTCAAACCCAAACAACCGCCACCAAAAAAAATCACCTACACCGATGTGATTAAAACCGTGCACTGGATTTGTAAACAATACCCTGAGATCTTTAATTACAAAGAACCAAGCAAACCCTTAAAAGTTAAGATCCTGCATGACCTAGCCAAAGCACACCCTGAGCAATCAAAAAAACAACTGGGTCGCGCACTTAATGCTTATACTTCAACATTCCAATACTACGAGCTCGTCATGAAGTCAGAGTACCGTTATGACTTAGCCGGTAACATTAACGGCAGCGTAACAGAAAGTGCAAAAACCTATTCAAAGCAAGCACTGGAGCAAAAGCTTGCAAAGAAACAAGCACGTCAGTTAGCCAAGCAACAAAAAGCAATCCAGCAATCCGCCGAACAGCATGAAGCGAGCCATGAGTGATCAGACAGTCAAACGCTCAGATTTAATTAACCACTTAGAGCAACGCAATCACTTAAAACATGAAGACGCTAAGCTCGTGCTTGAGTGCATTTTAGCAAAAATAGCTGACCACTTAGGTCAACAGGGTCGCATTGAAATTCGTGGGTTTGGCGTGTTTCAGGTTAAACATTACAAACCCCACTGGATTCAAAACCCAAGATCAGGCCGCTACCTGATGCGTCCAATTGGCATCCATTTTAAACCAGGCAAAGACTTACGAGCCGCTGCGACAGCGTCACGCACGCAATCAGAATCCAGCTAAGCAGAATCACAAAGACTATTGATTTAATTATGCGAGATGGGTAACAACAAGAACGTGAGATAGCTTGGTTCTAACCTGCTATTTTTTCTGAAGAAAAAATAGCATAACTCAGCTTAAAAATCAAAACAATGATGCGAAGCACTAAGCCTGAAATCTCAACCTCTCCCAACCTTTCACTGCCAAGATACCTAACGGTGGTATCCCCATTAATAATCCCAAACTTAATTGACTGTGACCCGCAAATAGCGAAGCAAATAACGCAAACAGTGCGGTCACCACCACCTGCAAAAATCCATAGATTGCCGAAGCACTGCCAACAAAACGTTGAATATGTTGATAGGCACACAGATAACTGGCGGTGTATTGGAACGTGTTTGCAGTAAATAGTAAGGTTCCTATTAGGATTATAGCTGGTAAAGAGGCGCCCAATAAAAAGTAAGACAGCGCTAAGAGTAAACTGCATAGAAAAGTGAGACTAGCGCACACCCGCATGACTCTACTCATATTGTTAAAACGGGCATAACGCGCAGCTAACATAATCACTATTGCAGGCGGGACAATCATAAGTGCCAAATACAACGAATACGCGGTCGGTGTGCAATGTAAAATAGTTTGGAATAAAAACGGGGCCAAGGTAATAAAAATAAATACCGTTGCCAGTGCTAACCCACTACAGGCTGCATTTAATAAAAACCGCGGTTGTGAAAAGACATAATGATACCCTTCTAACGGCTTACTTGAGGGATCCCCTTGAGGCTTTAAATGCAAGTACTTGAGGATAAGGAACAACATACTCAACACCAAGATCGCATGTAAAACAAAATTCATTCGCCAGCCCAGATAGGTTTGAATTAAGCCGCCACTAATGGGGGCTAAAGGCGGTGTTAAGGAAACTATACTGCTAATCACCAAACTGGCTTTTTTCAGTGGTTGGCCGCGTTTAAATACGTCTTTCATGATCGCTCGAAAAGTCACTAAGGAACTGCCCATTGCAATTCCTTGCAGTAACCGTCTCGCAATCAGCCACCACTCCGTTTGTGCAAGACTGCAAAGCAAACTGGCCAGTAAAAACAGTAAGTAGCCGCCAATTAAACTGGACTTTCTGCCAAAACGATCACACAGATACCCAAACACTAAAGCAGATAGTCCCATTCCTAGAAAATACACACCCACGGTTGCTTTAATGCTGTCGTGTGAGGCATGAAAGTAGTCTGCTATGTGGGGCAATGAGGGTGTGTAACTGTCAGTGGCAAACTGCGACAAGATACCCATTAAGCAGATTATGATGATCACTCTGGGTGCGGAAGTGATTGTTGTCATATTGTTGTAACCCTTAGGTTGTTCGCTATTCTCACGAGGCAAATGCACGGCTTGTTGTTCATGTCTGTGTGTCACTAGTTCTAACTTACTGTACTGCTAGGATGCTTGTGCAGCCGGCATAATGCACTGAATAAGTTAATTAAGGTGAGATGCTCCACCTTATTCACAGTGGTCTTAGCAAGTCGAGGATTCGCAACGACAATTGCCAAACTTTGCGCTCTTGAGAGTGCAACATTCAGTCGGTGTTTATCAAAAAGAAAGTCAACCCCTCGCGGTGACTCATTGGCATCACTGCTACACATACTTAAAAAAACGATGGGTGCTTCTTGTCCTTGGAATTTATCAACGCTGCCGACACGGGCTTGATCACCTAAGACCTGTTTCAGCTTGTTCACCTGGTAATTATACGGTGCAACAAACAGTATATCGTTCCAGGTGATCTTTCGTGACTTGCCCGTTTTTTCAATAAATTGGCGGTTGAGCAACTCCTTGGCGAGCACTTTAATCTTCATCGCTTCTTCATCAGAGCCATAGGTATTGCCTTCATGCTCAACCGGCACAAAATGTAGCCCCGCCTCTTGCTGAAGTACACCCTGGTAGCCATTGGGTACTTTCACGACACGTACATCATTGTCATGGTGAGCATGTAACTGACCGTCATAAACAAATTGACTAATAAACTCGTTAATTGTTGAGTGCAGACGATAGGTTGTCCCTAAAAAAACACCCCGATCCTCAGCAATAGTAGCGGTGTCATGTAACAGGTAATCTAAGCACGAAAGACCACTTTCACCAGGATGTGTGCCTTGGGAAGGTTGGCCGAGCTGCATTTGATCGCCCATGATCACCAGATTTTTAGCGCAGCGACTCATGCCAACAAGATTCGCTACAGCAACCTGCCCTGCTTCATCGATGAATAAATAATCGAACTGATCAGTAAGATCTTCACGAGAAAACCCCCAAGCGGTTGTGCCAATGACACAAGCAGGTTTTACCTGTGAGGCCAAGTCAGCATTTTTTAAAATCACAATCCCTGATTCGATCAAGCTCGCATCGGTTTCCTTGGTGCAAGCAAACACACCGTTAATCCCCTGCTCAGCACAGTATTCTCTGGTTCTGAGTAATAAATTATTAATCGCTTTGTGACTATTGCTCGCTATGCCTACTTTCGCTCCTGTTTTAATGAGCTCAGCAATAATGTGCTTAGCAGTATAGGTCTTACCTGAACCTGGTGGGCCCTGAATAGGGAGATAACTGTGATCTAAATTTTGTACCGCCTCGATAATCTGCTGAAGCTTTTCGTGAGGGTCAGTGCTAGGCGCAATGACTTGATGCTGAATTTTAAAACGGGGTTTCGCTCTCATTAAAAAATCAATAATCGCACACTCACCTAACTTGTCGGCCTCATACCGTTGAGTAACCTGGTAAATGGCTTCAGGGATGGGCTTGGGGTGGACGTATTCGTCAGGAATTAATGTCACCACAGCGGGTGGTTCGTGATTAGCAGTGAGGGTAATCAAACCAGCACTCAGATCACTTTCACTCTGACAAAAATCAACTGTTGCCTTTTTGCCATTTTCCTCTTCAACACCCAGCAGGTAAAACCGTTTACCCATTCCTTTAAATTCTTGCGCCACATCAAACTGGTATTCAAAAGCAAGCTTTCTTGCTTTTGGGGTGGGTTTAAAAGGTGCTCTGCGTGTTCGTTGACAGCCCGCCAAGCAATCGAGGTCATGGAAAAGCTCTTCTTCACTTAAACCCAGTCGGTCAAACAAACGCCAGAAGAGTGGCTTGCTCTCACGTCGATGAAACTCTAGCAACCATGCCAACGTTTCTGTGACTACTGCTTTTTCAGGTTGACTTTCTAATTGCGTGTTTGCCTGAGCCAGCAAGCGATCTCGCAAAGCCAGTGTTTGCGTCACCTCTTTCTTTATTTCAGGTTCAACAAGCACTGTATGACCCTGATAGCGAATGCCATTTTTTTCCTGCGCCTCTCTTAGCCATACCACTAATTCTTGAGTCGAGTTGCAGTCATCAATGTTGTAATCACGAATGCTTTTTAAAATACGAGAGGTTTCCCAGGTATCGCCTGCCTCATTGCGCGCCCATAAGTCACGCCATTGCTCATACACAACAACTGAGTCACCGCCGGAACCCACCTCAGTGTCACGCTTACCGCGATACAGGTGTTCAACATTTTTAATCGAATAACGAGGCTCGCCTAGCAACAGGCCACCTTTGACAATTTTATAGAGATCAATAAAGACCTCATTTCGTAATAGCTGGTCAAGCTGGGCTTCACCCACACCGTATCTTCCCATCAGTTTTCGACAGGCTGCAATCTCATAATTCGCATAGTGGTAAATATGCATCGTTGGGTCTTGTTGCCAACGCTCATAGACCCAGGTAATAAACGCTTCAAATGCCTCTTTTTCTTGCTCCCTGTTATGCGCCCAATAATCCTTAAAACACCGCTCGCCTTGCTCATCAAAATACGTGCAGCCCCATAAATATTCCAGACCTCCTTCCTCTAAGGGATACCCTTCAATATCAAAGAACACGTCCAAGGGTGAGTGAGGCGGCAATAAAGCCAGGCCGGTCTGTTCATCGGGTTTTGGTACATAAATTTCATACAAGGGTCGCTCTTGCCCTAAGCTTGCTTTTTGTATGTCAGCTTGTGCTTTTAGGCGAGTAAGAATTGCTATGTTGATCCCTGGTACGCTTAGGGTATTCAATTCAACCAGTTGTTGCATGGTGTGAATACCTGCTTTATTTAATTTCTTTATCTGCCCACGTGTGATGGTGGCTACTTGAAATAAATGATCTTTTTTAATGAGTAACTGTTCAGCGTAGCGAGACCATCTCCCCCAGTTTTTTGACTCAGCAGGATCCGGTATGGATTGTGCATCAAAGGTGGCTTGACTCTGTAGGAATTGGTCTTTTAATGTCAGGTAGTAATAATAAAAATCAGCCACCTTAAATGTCGCATACTGTCCATTACCCAGGACAACCGTAATCGTTTTAGGCCGTCTACCTTGTATTTCTGTGAGCATCTCGGTGTAACAACAAAGCTGCATAATAAATTCAGGCTTGGCTTTATTCGATAATTTCGCATCCCACACTTCATAATGATAATGACCAAACAGACTGTCACCTGTTACCTTGACCAGAAAATCTGCGTAACCGAAAAAATGATTTCCTTCTAAATACGCCTGGCTAATCACATCAACGCCCTCCTCCATCGCCTCACGAGTCAGCGCTCTCTTTAACGCAATTGAATCTGCTTGGATTTTATAAACCGTTAATCCTTGTTGTTGAAAAAGCGCTTCTTGGTTTTTTTCATGCTGAAACCCTTTTGATTGCAATGCCATCATCAGATCATCTGCAGGGTCTTTGTCAGGCGCTTTTTCAGGAAACTCAGCTACCAAGCTATGCATCCAGGAAGCAAAAGGGCTTTGCATAAAAAGCGTTAAATTCGTTGGTGTAAACTTACTGTAGGTTGTTGGATCCATTATCACCCCTTAGCATACCATGTAAAATCACTCAATATTTTTTCTAATACTTAGAAATACACAAAGAATGATAATTTATAATGTTGTTTTATAACTATCTGCTCTTATAAACATGCTTTATTAATATGATTAACTATTCTTTTTTGCGTAGTGCAAGCTCTTACGAAATATCATTTAATCTACTACTACAGTGACATTGAATCTCATTTTTTTCAAACCAACCCTGATTAATAACATATTCTTTCACCTTCTCTGGTTGTTTTGTGTAGGCAACAATAGCCAAACTTTTTTCAGCTCTGCTGCATGTAACATAAAATAATCGGCGAGTTCTATCGATACTAGTTTCCTTACCATCAGCTTGATTATTTTGATCTGTTGCTGTTAATGTTTTTGCACCAAACAACTTCTCGTAACTAAAAAAATTTCCACGCGCCTGATAATCATCTAAAATCACCATCACACGAGGGAACTCAAGCCCCTTTATACCTTGATGGGTCCCAAAAGTTGAGTCATCAGATATATAATCGAGATATTCTTCAAACTGATTAAATGAACTTTTTAGAGCTTGATCCCAAGCATCTATAACCTTATCCCTATCAATGGCTGAGCTATCTTCAATATCATCAGAAATTTCATGTTGAATATCTAAACGAGCAACAACTGATGCGAATATATCAGGTATAGTGAATAATCCGCTTTTATAAACATTCTGCAAAATATCACTTAGCAAAGGATCATGCCCATCATACCAAAGTGAATACAGCGCATTTACTGCATCATTTGCCTTCAGCATCTCCACACGAGGTGTTGCGCTATTTTTTAAAGTTTCTTTATTTAATAGAGGCGAATATTTTTGAACTACTCGAGATACTGAAAACTGATCATTACACCGCTTAGCTTTAATTAAGGGTAAAATCTGCTTGGAAAACAGGGAAATTCCAGCAATCGTCCCATCAAGAAGCCCAGTTTTGAGCTTATCAACAACATAAAGTGGGGCAAAAAAATTATCAAAACCACCTCGTATTGCCGCCATATGATGTTCGAGAGTTAAAACCTTCACTGCTGATTTCCATTCTTTCCAGTTATCATCGCCAGTTATTTCAGCCATTTTTACTGAAATACCATGTTCAAGTTCAGATTTATCTAAAGCATTATTAGTATCTGAAATAAACAACCTAACAACTCCCTCTTCGTTAGACTCCTTACTTTTTTGAACATGTGAATCGATTCCAGATCTAATTTTATTAATAAGAGTAATAACACGTTTGGGACATCTATAGTTGACAGTTTTCTCAGGTTTATTCCAATCATCAGGAATACATTTATCTAGACCTACTTTTCCGTCAGCGTAAATACGCTGCATCGTGTCGCCAAACAAACCTAAAATAAAAGAATCTTTATATTGAGATTGGACTATAAAAAATGCTTCTATCAATTCTTTTTTTGTATCTTGGCTTTCATCTATGAGAAGGACTGGGAATTTTCGTACTAATATTTTGCGCATGAGAGCTTTATTATTAAGAAGGTTTGCAGCTAAACTAATCACCTCCGCATGATTAAGTGAATCTTTGCTCGTGTTGTCCCCGTTTGGATTGTAGATGATTTTTTTAACCAGTTTTAATGCATGAAGCCTTTGCTTTTTGGAAGCAATTTTATTTGGTCGATCTTGAAATGCTTTTGATCCAGCACGGCCATTTTTTTGCTTTTCCTCAAGCTCATAAATTTCATTTTTAATATTTCCCTCTAACCATAATTTAATATCGTTTTGATGAGGCTTAATCAATTCCCATGCAAAACTATGAATGGTAGAAATTATAAATGAGGCATCAAAATCAAGACGACGCTTAATTTCATCGCAAGCTGCGTTAGTATAAGTGATAACAGCGACTTTTTGATTATTCCGCCGTAAGTGTTCAACATTTTTTTCACGGAATCTTTTTAGTACAGTAACTAAGGATCGTGTTTTTCCAGAACCTGCGCCGGCATAAAGAAAAAAACTTCTAGGATTATCTAAATTTAGACAACTATAAATCTCATCATCAACAGATGGAGTAGAATCACTCATCTTTCATCTCTGCATCTTGCTTTTAATTTACTCTGCAACCAAACCAACCCTTCATTTATATATTCCGGTAAGGTAAGAAGAGTCGGATCAGCCAAACAAAACAACTCTAATGCCATTTCAGCTTTTTTGCCATGTTCTGATGCCTCAAACATATCTTCGATAGCTTCATTTAGAGAAGCTTTATTTGCAGCATCAGACATTTTTTTGATTAGCCCGCTTGCTTGTTTTTGACTTCTAAAAAATTCCAGATTGCTTAACACCAAGGCATCTTCAAAAGTATAAGGAATCGCTTTTTCTTCCTCTACCTCTTCTCCCTTCTTAAATTTCACCGATATCTCATTTTGATAAGCAGCTCTAACATCACCAGAACTTGTTTCTTTGATTACATTGTTAACAAGTAGATCATCCAGATTTGTTTTTTCTGGGACCCAGTCTTTCAAAGTATTGTTACTTGTTCGATAACGTTTATTTTTCTTTGGAATTACTTTTTTTGGTCTCGTCTCTTCAATGGAATCTATGTCAGTTATAAGAAGTGTTAATAGCCCCAGAATTTCGATTAGTGGCTTTAGTCGATGAGCATGACTCCCACCTATTTCCAATATGGATAGATAGCTTTTATTTAATTCTTGAAAGTTGTTACAAATAAAGTGGGGAATAAGCATTCTTTCGGCAGTACCTTCAACTAAGATTGCCGCATCAGCAAAAAATAGATCACAATGCGTGGTTTTAAGATATCGAGTAGCGAATTTAGAAGTATCATCATCTTTACCAAAAGTATTTGTAAGATTTACCACTTCTGCACAAGGTACATCACCAGTGTTTACAGCAGACGTCCTGCGAAAATACCGCAGGCAAGTAAAGTCAATCTCGTGTGCAATATGGCTAGAGTGAGTGCTGATCACCATTTGGGTACTGAGCTGAGTTTTTTCCCTTAATAAGCGTGGATGATTTCGTAAAACATGATATGCCTTCTTAATAAAAACCTGCTGTACCTGGGCATGTAGATGCGCCTCCGGTTCTTCAATAAGCACAAGATGAAGAGGTTCGATAAAGCTGTCTGTTTGACGTTCCCTTTTCTCAGCTTTTCCAAACAACATCCACTCATCTCGAAATCGAATTAAGCTAAAGATTATAGAAATAAGGTTTTGATATCCCAATCCGTTGTATTTTTCAGGCAAGCACAACGGTATGTCTTCGCTCTGTCCGACTTGGTTTACTTTGAATTGTACTGCTGCATCATGTTTCAGTCCTTCCTGTGCTTCAATTTTGCTAGACAATGTGATTTCAGGATCACTAAACCCAGGATAATTTAAGTCTTCAATTTCTCGAATGGCGGAGCTAAAACTGTTTTTTAGCTTTTCATCAAAAGCGGTGCGAGCAGTCTCAATAGCTTCTAATGCACCAATATCACTAGGATCTGGTAATTCAGTAGGGTCTAAATGTTTATCATAATATTGCCTAAACTGCGTAGACAACCGTCTATCCGCGCTTGAAAAACCCTCCTCAGAATTTTGATCTGAAAATCCACGTTGGGCATTAATAATGTCAATTTTAAAAATACCATCAAATGGATCGCCTTCAAGTGGCTCCGACTCGGTCAAAAGACATTGAGGATCACCATTGTACTTTTCAGGATCAAGAATGTATGCGCGAACGACAAAATGCTTATGTAATTCTTTGTTTAAAAATTCTCGCATGGATTGCGGCCACAAATAAAGCGAAGTTTGTTTGCCCTTATCAGAACTTTTTTTAACGAAAGAAGCTGTAACTTGTGCATCATTATATGCAGTTTTATATTCTTTATAGAGATTTTCTACATTCTCTGGTTCAATAATAAGACGAACACCTAACAAGCCACTTTCCCAGTTTAACGTTGGAATAATATGACTAACATGATGAATATCACTATCATCTACCTGAAGCCAAATATCAATCGCTGGTAAAAATGGCTGCAATACAAAGTTAGTAATATCGCGAGTGTCAGGGTTTGTATTTGAAATCCAATTTTCTGCAATTTGATTAATCTTAAGCCAGTTGGAAAGTGTAAAGTCTGTGGTCGATATATATTTGCGCTTTGATTTTTTAAGAAACAATATTAAAGCATCCATAGCAGATGTTTTATCACTATTGTTAGCACCAACAAAAATTGTTTCATTCGGTGCCAACTCTATACGACATGATTTTAGCTTTCTAAAGTTTTGGATATCTACACAAGTTATTTTCACAAGCTCACAATTTCCATATTATCTCTCGATTTATATTCAATAAAGACACCACCGTATAACATTTTAAAAAGATCGGTATTATACTGCTTTTCAAAGGTGTTAATTTGAACAGTAGTAAAGCTTATACTTTAGCTTTCGATTACACATTGTTCAATGTTGTATATGGGTCTGTCTTAGTCAGTAAAACAGACTGCCTAAGCGCATTATTTATACTATAACAAGCCCAAACACTTTGAGTCGAGGTTAAAAAATAATGTTGCACTATACAATAGTGACACCAATTTCGCCAATAAATGATACATCCTTATAAGGTCGCTTATCGGGGGTAATATTGGCTTATTTTAGCTATATTCTGCCCAACCCCCGATAAACTTGGTTATGGAGGGCTATCTTAAGCACGGTTTTCAGGTTGCTTACTGCTCACCTCTACCCTATGTTTATCTCTAGTTACAAACGTTTTTTCACGATGAGTGGGCTAAGTTTGGCATACTTTGTGAATCTGCCACGAGGCGAGCTTCCTCCTCGTTTTCAGGCTGGAAACATGTAAATAAGCAACACCAAGTTCCTGAACTCTGTGAATCTGCTACGTTTAATGCTGTTGATGCACTCTCTGTCTTAACCGTTGCGCACTCTATAAATTTAGTAAACGCGGGTATCAAAGCACTTGCATTAACCATGCCGGTGATCACTTGCTGAAAAATGCATAGTACATCCATCCATAATGAGGACAAATCCACTGCTTTAGTGAACCAGCACAGCTCGCCTTCTACCGGCGTACACTCCAGTGCGGTTAAAACAGCTAGGTAAAAGCCTGCCATTGAGTAATAACCAACATAGCTCAGTGACGCTGCAGTAATTAATGCAAGGGAACCCCCTAATAACTGACTGCTTTTCGCTCCAAAACCCAAGTTATGTTCTAATAAATTACACCAAGCTTGATACAATAAGTTTAGTTTTTTGGGAACACTGCTGATTGCTTGGCAATAAAAGAGCGTTGTGATAAACGAACCAATGGCACCAAACAGGACCACCGCCCCACCCGCTGCATAAGTTCCTACAGATAACGAAGAGGGGCTGGTAATCATCTTGGGAATAGACAGGCTAGAAAAAAGGCTAGCGGTATCTCCTAGCCAAATACACACCAAAGGAGAAAAAGCAACTAACCCTACGCTACCCATCAAGGCATTCCCTTTCCATGACCGATTATTATCAATCAAACCTGTTAATCGTGTTGCTGCGTAATTTAAGAATGCAGAGCTTCCAATGAGTGCCTCCCAAATAATTGGCTGCTCATGAATCAACTGCGCGGTGAGCGCACCAGAAGAAATTAATGCCAAGAGTACCACTAACGATAACTTAGGATTTTTATGAAGCTCTGAGAGGGCGGCTGCAGCCAAAAACGGTGATTTCAAACAAAACTCATACGATACCAAGATGTTGCAGGCTAATGAGACTGAAGCAGAGGTAATACCCGTAGTAGGATTCCCCTTTTCTACTTCTTTACGGTAATTATAAAGCGCCATACCTGAAGAAACACTTAACGCCCACAGCAATTTTGCTAGTTTACTTTTATTCATCGTGTTATAGAGACGAAAAACCCTGGGTGATCTTTGAAGTAAGTCGGAAATATCAGCACTTGCTTGAGGTAAAGCATCGTTATGATGATTAATAGCAATAACAGTTGTTTCTGAAGCTGGCATTGGTAACCTCCTTTCATATTAAAACACACTCTCACAGAGCAAGCTCAACTCGACAATTTGTTAGTTGATCTGCCGGTTCGTGTACAAATACACAGATGAACTCAAAATTGCCACGTCATTTCTTTCCGCTTTCAGCATAATTAAAAAGCTCACTGTCATCAGTAAAATAAAGATGAGTAAATACCAAGGGAAAGCTAACCAATGAGTATGATCTGGGGACATCACACTCAGCGCAAAGAGTAAAATAAAGTAAAACACTAGCGTCCAGAGCTCTTTTAAAATATTCACCAGCCTTTCTTTTCCTCTGAGTGTTCTCACTGTAATAAAGATTGCAAGAAAAATGCCAAAAACCAGTAAGACTTCATAAATGATTGCTAGCTTGGCTAAGGTAAATAAGTAGCTAAAAAATAAGAATAATCCTAAAGCAATCCATCGCCCTAATGGTAAACGAAACAGGTATTTCTGTTGGCTTATTTTTCCTCGAAGTACCCATAAAGCAATGGGAACCGGCAGATATGAAATAATATGCAGTAAGCCAAGCACTTCAGCAAGATCAGACCAGCTCTTAAAGAGCAATAAGAAAAGAATCGCTAAACAGGTGTTAAAGATTAAAGCCCTGCGTGAGAGATTATAGGTAGGATTAATTTTTTTAAAATACGATGGCATTTGCTCGTTTATGGCCATTGCTGTAAACATTCGGGTTGCTGTGCCAGTAAAAGCAGAGGCTGTACCAATCGGTGCAACCGTTGCGCCAAAGTAGGCTACTGAGCTTAAGACACCCAGACCAATCAATCCCATGATTTGAACCATGGGCGCATAGAGTGAAATGGCAGACCAACCGTGATTAACTTGGTTAGCTGGCATCCCGCCAATAAATGCGACTTGCAACAAGAGATAAATCAATAAGGTAAAAATCACGGCCAAAGTAATGGATAGGGGTATGGTACGATAAGGGTGCTTAATTTCGTTCGCAAAGGAAATGACTGTTTGAAATCCATTAAACGCCACAACAATACCTGTGCTGAGAATTGCTGTTAAAATGGAGCTGACTCCATAGGGCATAAAACTGTGTCGATACGTGGTAAAATTCTTCGCGTGAAAAGCGGTGACTAAAATAGCTATCCCGATAAACACAGGCACAATGACCTTGATCACTGCAAAAATATTATTGGTTTTCACTAAGGTTTTAGCGCCCCAGAAATTCAGCAAGCTAAACAAAATCACCAGCACAATGGAAAAGCTGTCACCGAATAAGGTGAGCTCATGATGAATAAAGAGCGGGGGTCGAAGGTGTGGAAACAGGTTAACGAGATACTCAATGGTCGCATCAGCCTCTAAAGCGATAACTGCCACAATCCCAAGCCAGTTTGCAATAGCAAACGGGAAAGCAAAATAAATATTGTGTGAGAGCGTAGGAATAATCGCTGATAAACCACGACTTGGGTAGAGTGCTGCAATTTCAGCAAAACATAAGCCCAGCAAAATCACAATGGTTGCACCAATTACCCAAGAGAGAATCGCTGCTGGCCCTGCAACCGCTGCTGCTCGATAGGGCGCAAACAACCATCCGCTCCCGATAATAGACGAAATACCTAGCGCGGTCGCTGACGTTACACCGATAATTTTTTTATTGACTCGACTGGTTCCTTTAAGCATAGGTAAGCTTAGTAAAAACTGAGTCGTATAACCAGTAGTATTTTCATCGCAATGGTCATTTATTATTTAAATCCTGTTGCTAGCGAGACTCAAACCCGTGATAATTTGTGGTTATCACGGGTATTTACCGCTACTTTAAGGCAATGCCATCGGTATATTCTGTAGTAGCCTGAATAATAACTAAATAATCTGTTAATTTTTATCCTTTATTATATTCGAATATCTACTTTAGAAAATAATTTTATATATTAAACCACATGCCTAGTTATCACTTAACAAGTTCGCGCAACGATGAAGCAATAAGCACATTACGCAAGCAAATATTATTACAACAGATTACTGATGAACAGATAGTTAGCCACTTTCAAAATAATGCACTTGAAGCAAGTTTGTTTTTACAAGAAAGCGTGTATGTTTTTGTGCACAGGATGAAAAAAACTCCCAGTCTTGATCAAACCCTCATCATACTAATAAATAACAAACATTTCCTAGTGAAGGAGAAGGACACACCACATTTATGGCTTGATGAAAAAGAAAGGTGGACTTTTTTAACCTCTCTCGCAAAATATGGTAACGGTCAAATCATTAACATTGCATTGCAAAAATTAGACACCGCCTTTGGCGGCAAGAACACTGACGGCTTTCGCGCGTTTCTGACTCATAAAGATAAAGATCAGTTCTCCCCCTTGAATACTGCTTCGAAAGAAGGTCACCTCAAGGTGGTGAAAGACTTAATCGCGGCGGCCGACACCGCCTTTGGCGGCAAGAACACTGACGGCTTTCGCGCGTTTCTTACTCATAAAGATAAAGATCAGTTCTCCCCCTTGAATACTGCTTCGAAAGAAGGTCACCTCGAGGTGGTGAAAGACTTAATCGCGGCGGCCGACACCGCCTTTGGCGGCAAGAACACTGACGGCTTTCGCGCGTTTCTGACTCAACCGAATAAAGATCAGTTCTCCCCCTTGAATACTGCTTCGAAAGAAGGTCACCTCAAGGTGGTGAAAGACTTAATCGCGGCGGCCGACACCGCCTTTGGCGGCAAGAACACTGACGGCTTTCGCGCGTTTCTGACTCATAAAGATAAAGATCAGTTCTCCCCCTTGAATTCTGCTGCTTGTGCGGGTCACCTCGAGGTGGTGAAAGACTTAATCGCGGCGGCCGACACCGCCTTTGGCGGCAAGAACACTGACGGCTTTCGCGCGTTTCTGACTCAACCGAATAAAGATCAGTTCTCCCCCTTGAATACTGCTTCGAAAGAAGGTCACCTCGATGTGGTGAAAGACTTAATCGCGGCGGCCGACACCGCCTTTGGCGGCAAGAACACTGACGGCTTTCGCGCGTTTCTGACTCATAAAGATAAAGATCAGTTCTCCCCCTTGAATTCTGCTGCTTGTGCGGGTCACCTCGAGGTGGTGAAAGACTTAATCGCGGCGGCCGACACCGCCTTTGGCGGCAAGAACACTGACGGCTTTCGCGCGTTTCTGACTCATAATGATAAAGATCAGTTCTCCCCCTTGAATACTGCTTCGAAAGAAGGTTACCTCGAGGTGGTGAAAGACTTAATCGCGGCGGCCGACACCGCCTTTGGCGGCAAGAACACTGACGGCTTTCGCGCGTTTCTGACTCAACCGAATAAAGATCAGTTCTCCCCCTTGAATTCTGCTGCTTGTGCGGGTCACCTCGAGGTGGTGAAAGACTTAATCGCGGCGGCCGACACCGCCTTTGGCGGCAAGAACACTGACGGCTTTCGCGCGTTTCTGACTCATAAAGATAAAGATCAGTTCCCCCCCTTGAATACTGCTTCGAAAGAAGGTCACCTCGAGGTGGTGAAAGACTTAATCGCGGCGGCCGACACCGCCTTTGGCGGCAAGAACACTGACGGCTTTCGCGCGTTTCTGACTCAACCGAATAAAGATCAGTTCTCCCCCTTGAATACTGCTTCGAAAGAAGGTCACCTCGAGGTGGTGAAAGACTTAATCGCGGCGGCCGACACCGCCTTTGGCGGCAAGGACAGCTCTCAATTTAATGCTTTTTTAGAACAAATAAATAATCATGGCTTTACTCCATTAAATGCTGCAGCAACTTCAGCTAAGCAAAGAAGAAATACTACTACTTTGTTTTCTAGTATTTGCACCATTCTTTTATCGAAAGGCGCAGATCCAGATAAAAAAAATAAACGTGGTTTTTCTGCACGACAAAACTGGCGAGCCTTTTCATGGCCTGATCAATCTAGGCAACCATTGATAAACAATCAATACACCAATCCTAATAACAGAGTGTTAAAATTAAATAGTGGCGCCCACCAATCAAACAACAGCTCAACTTTTTTCAAGCGTGGTCATACAAACACTAACTATGGAAATAGATGCTCAACAGGTAGGCAAAACTATGTGCGATACACAAAAAATAGTTAAGACCCTATAAGGTTCCTTATGGGGGCTTTCACTTTTCGATCAATTTTTCCTAACAGTGAGCAGATTTAGCTCAATTTAAATTTTGGTTGTGTGTTAGGCTGCCTAGTAATGGATTGGTCAACAGGTTGTGGCTTAAACATGCCGCTTTTACTTGGTTTTGGTTGTACAATGGTGTTGTGTAAGCTAGTGCGCCATCCTTTCTGTAAATTCCATTGACTTGCTGAAAATAAGCAGGCGACTCAGTCAGATTAGAAATTCCTTTTAAGGTAAACTTAACCAAAAAAGAGGAATGACAATGAGCTGCTATAAAAATGAGAACTTAATCGAAGAAGCCATACATGTTTTAGCGATGGAGGGGTTTGAAGCTTTACCTAAGCTTGTCTCCAGGTTGATGAATGAGGCTATGTTAATAGAAAGGGAACGCCATTTAAATGCCAGTCCTTATGAGCGAACTGGCGATAGAAACGGATATGCGAACGGCTTTAAACCAAGGTTAATTAACACAGGTCAAGGTCAGCTTGAGCTACAGATACCGCAGGTTAGAGACTCCAATGAAGCCTTCTATCCATCAGTCTTAGAGCGAGGTGTACGCTCTGATAGAGCACTTAAGCTGGCTGTCGCTGAAATGTATGTGCATGGGGTTTCCACGCGCAAAGTTGAAAAGGTGCTAAAGCAACTCTGTGGAACAGATATTTCAAGCACAGAGGTAAGCCGTTGCGCTAAATTGTTGGATGAAGATTTAAAGAAATGGCGAAATAAGCCGTTAGGAAAGATAAAATATCTTTGGCTAGATGCACGTTATGAGAAGGTGCGCACTAGCGGCACAGTACAAGACTGTGCGGTATTGATAGCCTATGGCTTTGATGAATCAACCGGCAAGAGAACAGTGCTAGGTGTTTCTGTTGCGTTATCAGAGGCTGAGGTACATTGGCGTGATTTTCTTCAGCAGTTGGTTGAGCGAGGTATACATGGTATTGAGTTGATTACTAGCGACGCTCATACTGGCCTAAAAGCCGCTAGAAGAGCTGTGTTCCCCAGTGTTCCTTGGCAACGCTGCCAATTTCATTTGCAGCAAAATGCTCAGGCTCACATACCAAAGCGCTCAATGAAGGAACCAGTAGCTGAGGAGATTACAGCTATATTTAATGCCTCAAACATTCATGAGTCGGAAAGACTATTGGCTATGGCGGTAGATAAATATCAGCAAACAGCACCAGAGCTTTCTTCTTGGTTGGAAGTGAATATACCGGAGGGCTTAGTAGTGATGAACTTTGACAGGCCGCATCAAAAAAGATTAAGAACCAGTAACATAGCTGAGCGCGTAAACAGAGAGGTAAAAAGAAGGACGCATACAGTTGGAATTTTCCCTAATACTGAATCGTGCCTAAGGCTCGTATCAGCTGTTTTAGTGGAAATTGATGACCAGTGGAGCGGATCACCTAGATACTTAAGTTGAAGTGAATAATAAGGCTTCATAGGGTTTTAGGATAGATCATTCTTGTTCTTATTAACGAGATATAATTGCTATTACCTAAAAGTTAATAATTTATTTTGAGAGGAGAAAAATTTGAGGTATAAATAATTTTTTAGATTGATTAGCATAATTAATTTAAGATATTATGCGATGAGACAGGTACAATAGAGTGCCATTTAGAATTTTAAAGGTTTTTCTAAGTACTGAAGTTGGTTTTTACAGACAAAATAACGCTCTATCACATTTCCCCAAAGAGATTATTTTAACAGCAGTACGCTGGAAGCTTGCGTACCCATTAAGTTACCGAAATATTGAAGAGCTCATGGAAGAACGTGGTGTTAGCGTTGATCACTCTACAGTACAAAAATGGGTGGTTCGCTATGCGCCCCAGCTTGAGCAAGAGTTTCGTAAAAGCAAGCGCAAACTTGCTGATAGTTGGAAGATGGATGAGACTTATATTAAGGTCAATGGCAAGCAAGTTTATCTTTATCGTGCAGTTGATAAGTACGGTAACACCGTTGATTTTATGCTGTCAGAGAAGCGTGATCGTAAGGCAGTGCTAGCTTTTTTTAATAAAGCGATTGGATCAAGCGGGTTACCCAAAAAGGTTAACATTGATAAAAGTGGTGCAAATACAGCAGCGTTGGAAAGACTCAATACCTTATTATTTTTATCTGGATTCTGGTTTGCGATGGTCGAGGTTAGGCGCATTAAATACCTCAATAATTTGGTCGAGCAAGACCATCGATCGATAAAGCGTATCACGAAATATACACTGGGTTTTAAAAAGTTCAATTCAGCTAAGGCAACAATAGCTGGTATTGAGTTATGCCATATGCTAAAAAAAGGGCAGATGCGAGGCAATAGCATGATGCCAGCCTGGCAGCAGTTCTACACGCTCGCAGACTAGTTGCGCCCAAAAATAGGCTACCTCATCTAGGTGTAAATTTTTCGACAGAACCATTTATTCAACACATTCCTGATGTTGGCTTTCGTATGGTGCGTTATTATGGGTTTCTTGCTAACCGGGTGCGAGGTGAGATGCTACCCAAAGTCAGACTCCTATTAGGTGAAACTGATCCAAACACACCCCAGGTCAATTACCGCACCTTAATGCAAAATAATTTTAACATTGACCCCTATGAATGTGTTCTATTGTAACGTCCCACAATAATTTAGAGAAACCATCTCAACCTATTTTGCGTGAGATGGTGTCAAATAGTTAACCTTTTAGCTCATGAATTGCCTGATTAATGACATCATCCGGTATATGGTTTAAATTCATATTAGCGGCGATTAGCAACGCATGTCGCATGAGCCTATCAACATAACGAAGCCTACCTTTTGTGGCCATGTGTACTGCACGAATACCTGTTTCAGTGAATAAGCTGCTGCTCATTCCTGCCTTCTCAAAAGCAGCGTGAATAATGCTCTCAAAATCCCTGCTATCTTCAATTGCATGCCACCTAATAAAGCACTGAATTCTAGAGTTGATAGGTTCATAGGCTGGTCTCTGCAATGTTGCTAGAAGTGATGGGAGTCCACATAAGATAATCGTCATGACGTCTTTGCTGTCAAAACTGAAATTAAGGAAGTCAGGTAATCGTAGAATGAAATCATTACTAAGCTGATGCGCCTCGTCTAGGATCCAAATAGGCTGAACGTTTTTATCATGGTAGAGCGCGATCAAGCTCTGCTTCAAGTCTCTCCAAAGTTTAGAGAATCGGTAATAGTTTTCTAAACCTAGATTTTCGGCAAGCTGAGAGTACACATCAAATGACCGAAAGTGAGTGTCTGATTGATAAATGACTTGATGGGTCAGCGGGTTGAGTTTATTGCTCCAGTATCTTAGCGCCGTGGTCTTTCCTGTCCCTGAGTCGCCAGTAATCACTGCTAAGCCGCGTGTTTCTAGCAAACCATTAAGTTGCTGTTCTAGTCGCTTTGACTGCGCCAATTCAATAATGTTTGATTTACCCAATGGATCAAATTTCAAGCCAAAATGTTGAAGATACATCTTACTCATCCTTGTATCTTAAATAACTGTAGAGATATGACAATATTGCTACAATCCCAAGGATGCTTGGGTAGGCGGAAGGTGAAGCCGTGTTCGTCCTTAGGATTTAATCCTGTTGAGGAGATTTAGCTCCCTTCCACCCTCATAAGTTCATGAGATCGAACGGTATCTTAGGCCATTGTGAGCCTGTATTTGCAAGGTTGATCCGAACTATGATTTCCCAAGTTTGTTAGTGTAATAAAATTTAAGAGGCTCTAGCAAATGAAAAAAAATTGTGTTGGTATTGATATTGCAAAATCTGATTTTGTTGCTGCTATCACCACTAGCGGAAAAGATCACGTTAAACATTTTAATAATAATCCTGAGGGCTTTTCTGAGTTATTAGAATGGACGCAATCTTTATCTGATCAGTCACTTCATTTTTGCATGGAATCAACAGGTAAATACGGTAATGCATTGGCTCTTTATTTACATAGTGAGAAGTGTGATGTCAGTATAATTAATCCTGCACGAATAAAGTTTTTTATGAAAGGACAGCTAATACGAAACAAGACCGACAAGGCCGATGCGGTCAGTATTAAGGACTATTCAAATCATTTTACTCCAACGCTATGGCAGCCTTTGCCAGCTAATATAGAGGCTCTAAGAGCTTTGATACAGAGATCTGAAGTATTAACCTCCCAAGTCAGCAATGAACAAAACAGGCTGGAGCTAGCGGAAGAAACAATTATTAGCTCTATACAAAATCATATCGATTATATGGAAAAAGAAATTTTACGACTGCAGGAAGAAATTAGTAAGCTGATCGCGAGTGATGATGATCTGAAGAATAACACAGAGCTGCTTAAAAGCATCCCAGGCATTGGTGATAAAACCGCTCAAACACTAACTGCTTTTTTTAATAATATTGAAAGATTTTCTGGCGCAAAACAATTGGCTGCTCATATTGGTTTAAATCCCAGCCAGTCACAATCAGGCACTTCATTGAATTCATCACGGCTCTCAAAGGTTGGTAGTGCTTGGTTGCGAAAGGCGCTTTACATGCCGGCATTAGTGGCTATAAGGCATAATCCTATTTTGAAGAAATTTTATGAAAAGCTGCTCAAAAAAGGCAAGCCAAAGAAGCTAGCCATTTGTGCTGTTATGAGAAAAATGGTGCATATGATTTATGGCATCCTAAAAACACAGCAGCCATTTTCAGCGGATGCCTAGTAAAAATTTTACAATTTATTGTTGACGTTTAAGACGGTATCTCCTCAGTGATATCCAAATCCTCTTTAACTTGGTTATAAACAATCTCAACTAGCGAGGTTTTTCTTGCTGGTTGTTCCGGCATCTGAGGTCTAGCTCGGGTTCTAGAAAGGTTGTTATGTTTGTCCAGCTCTCCCACTGCACCAAGGTATTGATATTCCAATGATTCGACGTGACGGGCGGAGTCACTATGCGGATCAACCACTAAATAAACCTCTTGTTGAGCCAGTTCAAATGGAACTTCAAAGAGTCGATTATTCCAGCTTACCGTGCCATCCTTCCTGACTCGGCGCTTAATGCGATGCAGGAAGTAATCATCTAGCTTATCGGCCAAACAACCTAACGGCTGAATTTTAGTGAGGTCTTGCTGATAGCGTTGTAACGGGGTCATCTTGTCAGGCAGGGCGCTTTGCGAGGCTTGATGATAAACACGCTCAACCCAAGCCCAAAATCGATCATTCAGCGCATTGAAACTATGAATGGAATCCAGGTTGCATTCAGCTAGGAATTGCTCGCGTACTGTTCTATGCCAACGCTCTAGTTTGCCTTTGCTTTGCGGTTCATAGGGCCTGCCGTAAATCAATTGAATTTTCAAACGAGCACAAATGGTTTGCAACGTTTTAGCACGGTAGGCAGGGCCGTTGTCAATGATGAGCTTAACAGGAAGCCCACGTTTGAGTAATGCCTCTTTCAACACATGCTCAATAGTAATGGCACTCTCATCAGTACAAAATTTACTGTGACAGACCAACCTTGAGGCATCATCAAAAATACTCACCAAATAGCTTTTAACTCTTCTTTGGCCATCGTAAATCGTTGGACCATGCATGACATCGCCATACCAAATATCACAAGCTGTGAGCGCCTCAAATGAGCGGCGCTCAATTTGGTTAGAAGGTGTGACTGTTCTTTTAGACAGGCCGTGTTTTACTAATAAGCGGTGAACTGTTGCGTGAGATAATTCACCTCGTGCTACCTTCCCTTGAGTTTCTAAGAGTTTAATCACGGTCGGAATTGATCTTGAAGGGCTTTCCTGTTTAGTGGAAATAATTAACTCTTGTAGCTCTGGATTGATGTGACACTGGCCTTTGTCTCGTCGAGTTTTAGGAACTAATCCATCAATACCCTGCTTTAACCAGGCGTAATACCAATTCTCAATTGTTTTAGCACTGAGGTGAACACGCTTACTACCTGGAATGTTGTAGGTTTGCTGGGACAACCTTTTAATAATGCTCTTGAGCTCACCATGCTCAAAACTATTTCGGCTACATAGCTCACCTAAAACACTTAGGCGAAACAGTGCTGTTGGGTGAATGGGCTTGGTCATTTTGCAATTCCTGTGTGATTTAACTACTTGCAATGAGTTCTGAGAACTACCCAAAATTGTTATCTCCCTACCTGAACTGAATTCGATAATTCTTTTTGTTCTTCTTGAGAAACACTATTTTCTTTAAAAAATTGCTCTACTAAGTGATACGTTAGAAGTTTTCTAATACCCTTCGCAATAAAGTGTCGTGTCACCTTGCCCTTACCATCTCCTAATTTAGCTAGCATAATTGCGTAATCGTCATAAGCTTTTTCCTTACCTATCTCATACAAATATGAGGCCACATAAAAACATACAGCCAGTAGATTTTGTATCCCTTTAAAATTTTTTATCTGCATATTTTCCCAGCCTAGTCCTTCCTTGAGAAATTTAAAAACATATTCAATTTTCGCACGAGATAGATAGGCTATGTATACCTCATACGCCTCATCAAAAGTCGTTACTTTTTTATTAGTTAATAGCAGCATGTCATTCTTAAAAATTCTCCTACCATCTCTGCCTGTAATTTGGATTTTAATTGCATTGATGTTCTCAAACTCTCCAAAATAAATAGTTATTTTTCCGTCTTGTACGCAATTCTTTCCAACTGTTAACTTTTGGAATTGCTTTTCGCCTTGAGCATCAAAATCAGCGTTAATCAGCTTAAGCTTTTTACCATCATCACCTCTACCTTCTATTGTTCTTGTTATTTTTGAGCGAATAATAAAGTCTTGATCTAGGTTTGTATCAATTAGTGAGAGATAGTCATTATCATCAAACTCTCTATCTAGAATATGGGTAATGGTTGCATCTTCATTCTTTGATTTTAGGCAGATTCCTATTTTTTCTATTTCACGAATAGACAGCAGCTTTTTATTAAAGTAATCACCAGATTCATAAAGACTCTTGGCCTCTTTATCTCCCTCAAATGGCTTTCCAGCCTCTATTTTCTTAATATGCTCAGCTTTTAAAAACTTAGGGTCTTTATTGCTGTAGCTTACATGCGATAGTAGATGCACAGCCTTATCACCAGGTACTAATGCAACTGCGTTATGCGTGCTGTAACCATTGATAATATCCCCGTCCAGACTCCTTACTTTACCTAGATTTTCAGTTTGCTTGCTATGTGGCTTTCTAATATCAGAAGGATCATGAAGAACATCAATTTTACTGGCGTGTGAAAGTTTTTCACAGCTCTGTTCTAGCAATACATCATTTGTTTTTATTGGATCTAAATCGGTGCTTTTATTTTCACCGGTAAGTGTACGAATCATCTTTTTATACTCATTGTTATCTTTTGATGAACTGAACAACTTACAACTACCTTCAGTTAATAGCTTTCCTACAATCGTCGATAGATTTTTTTAAAACAACTTTCCCAGTTAATTTTGAAAAAAGAGGGGCAGCGTAATCGGCGAAGTTTAACATTTATACTCATCTCGTTAGTCTTGTTAAAAAGACAAAGCATAGTCATTTTTACACAATATTTCAGCATTATTTTGCTGATTTAAATTTTGGGTAGTTTTCAGATGAGTTAATCACAACTTGAGTTGAGAATGCTACGCTCAAACTGTGTGGGGTCGTGAGGTTTACAGAAAATATCCATCTCAACTTTTTTTCACGTTAATTAATTATGGGATGCTCACTCCTGTGTTGTTAAGAAAAAGCATGATGCTCGATAAATCATGCTCGCCAAGGCAGGCCAACCAAAACGCTTGTGGATCACTATGTCGCCCAAGCTGTAACCACAACGGATGTGCTTTGATATGGAAGGAGTAATCAACGAAGTGGTCAACCAACCAGTGAAACCACCTAGCAACGGTGTGTCGACTAACACCTTGCTCCTGACCTGATGAGCTAATACTTTTCCCAGGAGCACGCTCATTAACACTGCCTGCTGAACTGACCAGCAATACCAACGCTTTGGAGAAAGTATCTCAGGTAGGGTTGAACAAGTACGTTTACATTGATGACAATAAAATCTCAAAACAGGGGTGGGATTTAAAGAGCGTCCTTTACCTGGGTTCCTATCTGGTTTTCGATCATATGATCCATGTGACCATAGTCCACCTGCACCGCAATGGCTGCACTGCTCTGGCCTTAGTAGCTCTGGATTTTTTTTCAGCAGGATCAGGTAATCACTCAGGCTTTTAATCGCTTTTATGATTCTGCGCATGACTAATTTCATTATAGTTTTTATATCAAGTTATTTTACCTTGATAGGTTACTAAAAACCTTGTTTATTATGAGATAAAACTAGCTCAATTCCCCTAAATAAAGATAGACGTAACACTATGCGGTAGCCAAATGTTTTTAGCTAACTGCTGGTATAGACAACCTAACCGTTACAAATTGCTATCAAAGCATCGTGAACTCGCCTTACTGAAAAAAATCTAATAACTTCCTAGGGGGGTAGTCCGTCCAAAACAACAAATAACAGCTAGTTTTGGCTATTGTTTGTCATAACTAACCCTGCCCCACCACTAAATCGATTTTATAAAAAATACCTGTGCTAAAATTACTCATTTTAATTGGTGGTATTTTTACCAATTGACACATTAGACCTTCTGCGAAACTAAATACTGGGCGAGCTTATGCTCGTTTGTAGTTTTAGAATCCGGCTTGAAGATTGAGAATCCCAGCAATAATATTAAATCTCATATTGTGTTTTCTGCGAAAATTCCTATACACCTCCCCAAGAATGCGGAATTTTTTAAATTTTGAGAATTGATGTTCAACCCTAATACGGATCTTGCTGTGATTACGGTTATCCTCTTTTTGTTGAGTAGTTAATTTGCCGCCTTTGGGCTTTTTATGAGGTAAGTTAACCAAGGGGTCAGTATGTTGAATTCCTTGGTATCCTAGATCAGCATATTTTTCTGCTGGTGGCAGTGGGCTGCCACGTTGTCGGATCTTAATATCATGAACCCTCCCAGGCATTGTTTGAGAGACGTTGATTATTTTTCCGGATGTACTCATTGCTATCTCCACCTTTTGAGTATGTCTTTTCTTTTTACCAGAATAATAATCTTTACGTGGCTTCTTCTTTTTGGGGCGCTGAATAGGCTGCTCCGTTACATCCATTAATATAGCGCAAACCGCATCTTCTGTTAGGGTTCTGTCTTTTTTAATATGAATATGCTTGGCCACTAAGGGTTCTAAGCGTTTAAATAAGCGGCAGACATTACTGTCATCCAAACCAACAAAGTAACCTAAGAATTCATGTGTTACATAAGTGCGATAGTACATCATGAGAAGCAAAAGGCGATCATGGTGCGTGGTGAGTTTCGGGCGCCTTCCCAGCTTACTAAACTCATCATCAAGTGATGACTTCACTTGTTGGTGTATCGTTTCAAAATCATCAAGGGTCAAACCAGTTAACTTTTTAAAAATACGCGGGCGGTTACTGAGTTGCTGATAGCTTAATAGCATATGCCTTTCCATGAATGATTATTAATCAGGCAATTATAAGCAAATTTTAGCTAGTTTCTAGAACTGCCCTTAGTTACGCAGAAGGTCTATTGAAATTCCTTAATATCAAGCGGATTTACTGCATGTCAAAAACTTTCAAGCCGGTGATGAATTGCACTTTGCGCGTTCCTTTGGTGGCGTTAATGCGGGTGATCATTGGACGGTGTTAGGGGTGATCCCTGACCGTAACGAATTGCGCTGTCAAAACCGCGAGTCACAAATTCAGATGACCTTTAATCCTGCAACGCTGGCGATTCCTGCACAGATGAGCGCGCTCACCCCTCAAACCAGTCCGTTAGCACTGGGTGATCGACTGCGGTTGCGACAAACCAATCGAGAGCGCGGTTGGCTGGTAAATACTGAATACACAGTCAAGCACATTGATCAGGAGAAGGTGACGTTACTCAAAGAAGACGGTGACTTGTTAGTGCTGGACACTCAGAAGGACAGTGATCGTCATTGGGACTATGCCTACACCTACACCTCGATGGGTGTGCAAGGCTTAGATGATCGCTCGGTTATTTTCTTAGCCTTATCCTGGCGGGTGAATGCCACCACTCACAAAACCTTTTATGTGGATCTCTCACGCGGTGTGTCTAATGTTGTGATCTACACCGATAACAAAGCCGAACTGATTCGTCGCTTAAGTGATCCGGAAAAACAACAAGCGGCTGAGAAAACCTCTGCGTTAGAAGTGCTGGGGCTAGTGGAACCCAGTGATGAGCAAAACCAAAGAGCTGACACGCAAGCACCTGACTTACTGGCTACGCGCAATCAACCAACACAGCAGGGCTCACCGGCGAAAGCAGAAGCCTACTTGACTACCGGCAACACGGAGCGATTACAACCTGTTAATGAGGACTTGCAGTCAGACGTTTCTGAGCATGGCAAACAGTCAACCAGGGATCAACAGTCTAGGCCGAGTGTTGCAATGACACCCCAAGAACCGAAGCTTGATGCAAAAGCCATTAGTCAGGCACTGGCACAACAAACCGAACGGCTAGCGATTACGTTATTAGGGGAACCGAATAACAAACTCTCTGGACGTGGTGTGAGCTTGCGGCAAGCATGTGTGCATTAGGTCAGCTAGTTACTTTATCCTAAAGGACCGATAGTAAAACTATTTAGAAAGGTCCTATTATGTTTGGCAAAACATTTGATAAAAAAGTCGTTACACCCAAGTCAGCAACACCTTCAACACTAGATAGTATTGCTCAATCGCTCAAGTCATGGCGTTCATCATCAAAAGAGCCATGGGAGATTCCAGAAGACCTTTGGGTGAAAATTATTGCGCTCTATCCTGCTTATACAAAAAAGGACATTACTGAACGATTATCAATCAGCTCTAAACGGCTCAACAAAAAAATTAATGAAAAAGAATTATTAGCCAGCAGTACATCAGTTGCCAATTCTGATGATGACCAAGCCGATGAATGTTTTGTTGAAGCCACTATTCAGGATTCAGTTGTGCTTTCACAGCAACTGATTAGCATTACAAGAACTGATGGCGTCGTGTTACAACTGCCTAAGCCGGAGTATGCTGAAACCATTAATCTGATTCTTACTTTTTGCAAGGGGTAGTGTATGCTGCAATTCACGCCTCAAATGAGGCTATTGTTATCAGTCAGACCTGCTGATTTTAGAAAGGGTATTGATGCTTTAGTTGCGCTTTGCCAGCAACGGCTGGGTGAGGATCCATTCTCTGGTACGGTCTTTGCTTTTACGAATAGCCGCCGTACCTCAGTGAAACTTCTAGTTTATGATGGCAATGGATTCTGGCTTTGTCTAAAGCGTTTTTCGCAAGGAAAGTTACAATGGTGGCCAAACTCCCACTCAGCCACGTACCATATCGATAGCACGCAGCTAATGATTCTGCTTAACCAACTGAGAACTACCCAAAATTGTTATCTCCCTACCTGAACTGAATTCGATAATTCTTTTTGTTCTTCTTGAGAAACACTATTTTCTTTAAAAAATTGCTCTACTAAGTGATACGTTAGAAGTTTTCTAATACCCTTCGCAATAAAGTGTCGTGTCACCTTGCCCTTACCATCTCCTAATTTAGCTAGCATAATTGCGTAATCGTCATAAGCTTTTTCCTTACCTATCTCATACAAATATGAGGCCACATAAAAACATACAGCCAGTAGATTTTGTATCCCTTTAAAATTTTTTATCTGCATATTTTCCCAGCCTAGTCCTTCCTTGAGAAATTTAAAAACATATTCAATTTTCGCACGAGATAGATAGGCTATGTATACCTCATACGCCTCATCAAAAGTCGTTACTTTTTTATTAGTTAATAGCAGCATGTCATTCTTAAAAATTCTCCTACCATCTCTGCCTGTAATTTGGATTTTAATTGCATTGATGTTCTCAAACTCTCCAAAATAAATAGTTATTTTTCCGTCTTGTACGCAATTCTTTCCAACTGTTAACTTTTGGAATTGCTTTTCGCCTTGAGCATCAAAATCAGCGTTAATCAGCTTAAGCTTTTTACCATCATCACCTCTACCTTCTATTGTTCTTGTTATTTTTGAGCGAATAATAAAGTCTTGATCTAGGTTTGTATCAATTAGTGAGAGATAGTCATTATCATCAAACTCTCTATCTAGAATATGGGTAATGGTTGCATCTTCATTCTTTGATTCTAGGCAGATTCCTATTTTTTCTATTTCACGAATAGACAGCAGCTTTTTATTAAAGTAATCACCAGATTCATAAAGACTCTTGGCCTCTTTATCTCCCTCAAATGGCTTTCCAGCCTCTATTTTCTTAATATGCTCAGCTTTTAAAAACTTAGGGTCTTTATTGCTGTAGCTTACATGCGATAGTAGATGCACAGCCTTATCACCAGGTACTAATGCAACTGCGTTATGCGTGCTGTAACCATTGATAATATCCCCGTCCAGACTCCTTACTTTACCTAGATTTTCAGTTTGCTTGCTATGTGGCTTTCTAATATCAGAAGGATCATGAAGAACATCAATTTTACTGGCGTGTGAAAGTTTTTCACAGCTCTGTTCTAGCAATACATCATTTGTTTTTATTGGATCTAAATCGGTGCTTTTATTTTCACCGGTAAGTGTACGAATCATCTTTTTATACTCATTGTTATCTTTTGATGAACTGAACAACTTACAACTACCTTCAGTTAATAGCTTTCCTACAATCGTCGATAGATTTTTTTAAAACAACTTTCCCAGTTAATTTTGAAAAAAGAGGGGCAGCGTAATCGGCGAAGTTTAACATTTATACTCATCTCGTTAGTCTTGTTAAAAAGACAAAGCATAGTCATTTTTACACAATATTTCAGCATTATTTTGCTGATTTAAATTTTGGGTAGTTTTCAGTAACCAAGGTAACCCTATCACTAGTCATCTCGGTGAGCCATGGAGAAGGCTCGCTAGTCAACCTCCTGTAATAAGTCAAGCGGCCTCTTCATCGACCAAACCTCCTTTATCTTCAATCTGGTAATTCCATGGCAACCATAAGGAGGGATCCTTAAAAACACTTGATTTATTTTCCTGCAAGGCAACTAAGTAATCGAGTGGGTTTTCCCCGCACAATTGAGCTGTAACAATAAGAGATAATAAGATGCTACCGATGTTAGCGCCATGCTGAGTTTTATAAAACATTGCAGCTTTTCTAATGCGAATAGGAATCTTTAGTATCGCCTCGACAATGTTGTTATCTAGTGGCGCTCCTGGTGTCGTTAAGAATCGCCGAAGCTTTTTCCAGTGCTTTAACATATACTTCATCGCCTTACCAAGGTGACTATTTGGTTCTACCACTTTGTTAGATAATTGCTTATTGAGCCAACCATGCAGTTTAAGCATCAATGGTTTGCTATGCTTTCGATGATAAAGTAAGCGTTGATGTGGGTCCATTTGCTTTGTTTGCTCATCATTTCGATAAACCTCACCCAGGATTTGCATAACGTGCAAACAAGGCTCAGGATAATATTCAAGTAAATCACGAAACTTTCTAAAACCATGAGCTAAGCAATTGCAGATGATAGTTTGTAACTCTTTCGGCATGTTGGCTGCTAACGCATCACACATTTGAATCACCTTCTTTTTTTCAGCCACCCTGTTTGCTAATAGTTGTGATAAGTTTTCGCCGCCGTGATGCTCGCCTGCATAAAATAGAGCAACCTGGTGAGCACCAATAGTCTTGCTTAAAATGGCTGTTGTATACATCCCTTTTCTTGGTTTATTAAGGTCCGCCTTGTTATCAGATAGTATCGAAAGTATCTTTGCGAATGTGTCATCATGCTGAATAATATCACCGTTCGCGCCATACTGTTCTAAAACATCAAACACACGATAGCCGATATCAGCCACCTGCTCACAAAGCTCGAACTGTGTACTTGAGGGTAACGGAAAGCCTAGTAACTCTTGGAACTTTTCTTGACGGTAAAAAGGCACGCCAATGTAATACTTTTGCAAGCACAGCATTGCTTTAAACTTAGCGTCATACTTTGGTTGCTTCCTAACATCCGTAGGTAACTGGGCAGTGATAATAAGCCCACACAAGGCGCAGCGAAGCTTTTCCAAATGATACCGTGTTGCCGTGCCTAATGAGTTGCCAGTTATACGAATAACTACACCGGCTTTTTTAACCTTATACAGTTTCCCACCACATCCTCCAGGACAGGCATCGCCACATGCATGGTCAGCAACATGGCAATAAACATCAGTGGCATTCCGGTAATCGTGATTAACTCGCCTGCCATGACCGGATTTCCCTTTCTTATCTGATTGACTATCACCTTTTTTATTGCCTGATGTATTATCGTCAGAGTTATTGCCAACACCCTCAATATTACTTTCAGATTCTTGGCCCTTATTCTCCTGATTCTTCTTGGGTGACTGATTACTGTCAGCTCCAAAAATAAGTTCACGTAATTGTTTAATTGTAATTTTCTGCTGTTGAAGCACCTCGGGCAACCAAAGAGCAAGGTCCAAACAACCACCTGCAAGCTCCTTATCCTCATCACCAAGATTGGACTGATTCAAGCGAGCACGAAATTCTGCAATTTCATGCTCTGATTTAGTCGCTATATCCGGTATTTCAGTTGCGGTTGGCATAATTATTTCACGTGATGCGTAAGAAACTGTCGTCACAATAAAATAATTTTCTTTTCTAAGTCAATAGGTTAATGAAGATAATGGATAATTATCAAGCCCAATAAAGTACTCGGCAACGAAAGTTTACCTTATCCAACTTATTGGTTCACACATACTTACCGCAAGCTCACGACGTGGTCAATTGCGTTACGGCAGTAAGGGCAGCTTGGCGATTAATCTGGAAACCGGTTTGTGGTTCAATCACGAGACAGGGGAGAAGGGGAACCTGCTCGCCTTAATCCGCCTAGAGCAAGGCTTGAGTGATTTTAAAGCGGTACTGCGCTATGCGTCTGACTTTCTGGGGCATGGTTCCCTGCCTGACCCTGTTCACCGGCCTCAACCGTCTCACGTGAAAGAAAAAAGCAGCAAAAGTACCACGCAAGATTACGCGCAATTACTTTACCGCGTATCTAAACCGATCAAAGGCACGTTGGCCGAAGAGTACCTCAACGACCACCGCAAGGTACATAACACTCAACAGGCGGACTTACGCTTTTTACCCTGGATTAACAGTCAACCGGCAAAAGGGGAGAGTAAATTCAAAACACCTGCCTTATTAGCGTTTGCTAAGGATGAGCAGGGTGCGATTCATCATGTCCAGGTGATTAAGCTCGACCGACAAACCGCACAGAAAGACACTCGCTCAGCGGTAGCCAAACAAACCTATGGCCCCAGTAAAGGGTACGGCATTGTGCTGAATCACGCCGCCGAGCGCAGCATTACGTATTTAGCTGAAGGCATTGAAATGGGATTAAGTTTGGTTGAGGCGAACAAAAAGGCACATGTGTTAGCCGTGCTAGGGAAATCCAACTTTGCCAACATGCATTTAGACCAGCTCGCAGATAAGGTAGTGTTGTGTTTAGATCATGATGGGGTGCAAACCTACACCAATCAGTTAATTGAAAAAGCAGTAGCATGGTTAGAAGCCGCAGGAAAGACGGTAGCGGTTTTGCTTCCCAACGCGCAAACCATTGCTCATCGAGGCGATTTTAATGATTTGCTGCGTGAGAAAGGCTTAGCAGAAGTCATCAAACAAATGCAGCAGCCGCTCCAACTTAAAACGCTTCAAGCGATTTTAACGCCGGAGAAAGAGCCAGCTCATTATCAACGGATCATACGCACTGAAGAAAAATGGCTTGCCAATCAGGCCAAACGATTAGCAAATGAAAAACGACCGTCTGCACCCAAACCGCCTAGGCTGCCAAAAGAACCGCCGTTGGCACGGCCTAAGCCGCCTACCTATCAGCCCGAACGAATACCAACCGAAGCCTATCACCGTGAGAACCGTCGGTTAACGGCATTAGCAAAACGCTTGCAACGTGAAGAGCAAGAACACACACTGGCCTCACCTCAGCAAACAAGTAAAACACGCGGGAGAGAAATCGGTGAGCGCTGATTTAATCATTAACAACAATGAGGAGAACAAATGGATATTACGTTAGACATTGGTGGTAACACCTGGAGTGAAGTTGATGTGCTCGCTCAGCACAAAGGGAAACGTACCGAGCACATGGCACTGGATTTAATTGAGCTGGGTTTAAAAGTCGCAAAGACAGAGAAGGGTGAAGAAGAGCAAGTCATTGATCCGCTGTTGCAAGCCCTGACTGAAAATAATCTGATCCTCAAAGAAGTGATTCGATGTGTGTTTGATCAAGACAAAGTGAGTGAGTCTTTGTTTGATGCAGAGACCTTGCTGGTGCTCATTAACGAAAAAGTGAATGCTTACTTATCCGGCAAGCAAGCAGCCCCAGTCCGTTAGGTGAGGAAAGCCCGTTGCTGCTGCTTCTCTTGTGGTATACTGCGCCTATGTATAACCTGATGCGCACTCACGATGACAACACCAACCCTTTGCGCTTGCGATGGGAAAACCAAACCAAACACCGCTACTATGAAGTTTGGTTGGCACGTGATTTTTTTGATTGGGTGTTAACACGGGTTTGGGGTCGAATTGGCGCGCCGCACGGTCAGGTGGTGCATAAGCCGTGTCAGCACTTTCAGGAAGGGTTAACCTTGATTCAGTCACTGGCTAAACAGCGTAAAAGGCGAGGGTATGCGTTAGTCTCAACTAACCTCGATGAGCAGCCATGAATATTTTTTATTTGGATGAGCAATTAGAACACTGTGTGCAAGCCCACTTTGATTGCCATGTCGTCAAAATGATTTTAGAGTCCGCGCAAATGCTTTCAACCGTCTGTCATCTACAAGTCAGGCCGGCTTCGCCGGCAACTTTCTAAGCCTCTAAGAGTTTAGTCTTTACAAAGCCACGAGTATTATTAAGTCTCAAACTAGTCAAACCTGCCCATGGAATAATAACGAATAAAAATAACACACCTGCTATAGAAATTGCTTCAGGTAGCTGAGCAATAACTCACCTACTATACGCGCTTCTCATTTTACTCTAAGAATAATGAAACGCTTTAGTATCAAACAAATCTTGGTAACCAATCAGAACTGGTGGAACTTTCACACCAAGTACAAAGATAAAATCAGAGAAGCTATTGTCATTGGCATTGTTAAGCTGCTTAGCTGCAAACATCCTATGCGTGGCCATAAAGAGTATCATTGCAGTAATCCAAACTGTTCACACCTCAAATACATCCGCCATACCTGCAAAGCTAAAAGCTGTTCATCGAGTGGTAAAAAAGCCACAGAAGTATGGATACAACAACAAATGGCAATCTTACCCAACACTGCATGGCAACACATCACATTCACCATGCCCTCTACTCTTTGGGACTGCTTTTGGACAAACAGTGAGCTTCTTAATTTACTCCCACCATTAGCAGCAAAGGTGTTACTCAAGCTTGCTAAAAACAAGAGGGTTAAACCCGGTGTATTTATCGCGCTTCACACCTTTGGCAGAGATCTAAAGCGCTGTAACGTCCCACAATAATTTAGAGAAACCATCTCAACCTATTTTGCGTGAGATGGTGTCAAATAGTTAACCTTTTAGCTCATGAATTGCCTGATTAATGACATCATCCGGTATATGGTTTAAATTCATATTAGCGGCGATTAGCAACGCATGTCGCATGAGCCTATCAACATAACGAAGCCTACCTTTTGT
Source organism: Gammaproteobacteria bacterium (assembly GCA_965196985.1). Taxonomy (GTDB): domain Bacteria; phylum Pseudomonadota; class Gammaproteobacteria; order UBA12402; family UBA12402; genus 2-12-FULL-35-23. Next base: position 47,563 of record CBDALO010000031.1, read on the forward strand.
GGCCATGTGTACTGCACGAATACCTGTTTCAGTGAATAAGCTGCTGCTCATTCCTGCCTTCTCAAAAGCAGCGTGAATAATGCTCTCAAAATCCCTGCTATCCTCAATTGCATGCCACCTAATAAAGCACTGAATTCTAGAGTTGATAGGTTCATAGGCTGGTCTCTGCAATGTTGCTAGAAGTGATGGGAGTCCACATAAGATAATCGTCATGACGTCTTTGCTGTCAAAACTGAAAGATAGAGCGTTATTTTGTCTGTAAAAACCAACTTCAGTACTTAGAAAAACCTTTAAAATTCTAAATGGCACTCTATTGTACCTGTCTCATCGCATAATATCTTAAATTAATTATGCTAATCAATCTAAAAAATTATTTATACCTCAAATTTTTCTCCTCTCAAAATAAATTATTAACTTTTAGGTAATAGCAATTATATCTCGTTAATAAGAACAAGAATGATCTATCCTAAAACCCTATGAAGCCTTATTATTCACTTCAACTTAAGTATCTAGGTGATCCGCTCCACTGGTCATCAATTTCCACTAAAACAGCTGATACGAGCCTTAGGCACGATTCAGTATTAGGGAAAATTCCAACTGTATGCGTCCTTCTTTTTACCTCTCTGTTTACGCGCTCAGCTATGTTACTGGTTCTTAATCTTTTTTGATGCGGCCTGTCAAAGTTCATCACTACTAAGCCCTCCGGTATATTCACTTCCAACCAAGAAGAAAGCTCTGGTGCTGTTTGCTGATATTTATCTACCGCCATAGCCAATAGTCTTTCCGACTCATGAATGTTTGAGGCATTAAATATAGCTGTAATCTCCTCAGCTACTGGTTCCTTCATTGAGCGCTTTGGTATGTGAGCCTGAGCATTTTGCTGCAAATGAAATTGGCAGCGTTGCCAAGGAACACTGGGGAACACAGCTCTTCTAGCGGCTTTTAGGCCAGTATGAGCGTCGCTAGTAATCAACTCAATACCATGTATACCTCGCTCAACCAACTGCTGAAGAAAATCACGCCAATGTACCTCAGCCTTTGATAACGCAACAGAAACACCTAGCACTGTTCTCTTGCCGGTTGATTCATCAAAGCCATAGGCTATCAATACCGCACAGTCTTGTACTGTGCCGCTAGTGCGCACCTTCTCATAACGTGCATCTAGCCAAAGATATTTTATCTTTCCTAACGGCTTATTTCGCCATTTCTTTAAATCTTCATCCAACAATTTAGCGCAACGGTTTACCTCTGTGCTTGAAATATCTGTTCCACAGAGTTGCTTTAGCACCTTTTCAACTTTGCGCGTGGAAACCCCATGCACATACATTTCAGCGACAGCCAGCTTGAGTGCTCTATCAGAGCGTACACCTCGCTCTAAGACTGATGGATAGAAGGCTTCATTGGAGTCTCTAACCTGCGGTATCTGTAGCTCAAGCTGACCTTGACCTGTGTTAATTAACCTTGGTTTAAAGCCGTTCGCATATCCGTTTCTATCGCCAGTTCGCTCATAAGGACTGGCATTTAAATGGCGCTCCCTTTCTATTAACATAGCCTCATTCATCAACCTGGAGACAAGCTTAGGTAAAGCTTCAAACCCCTCCATCGCTAAAACATGTATGGCTTCTTCGATTAAGTTCTCATTTTTATAGCAGCTCATTGTCATTCCTCTTTTTTGGTTAAGTTTACCTTAAAAGGAATTTCTAATCTGACTGAGTCGCCTGCTTATTTTCAGCAAGTCAATGGAATTTACAGAAAGGATGGCGCACTAGCAACTGAAATTAAGGAAGTCAGGTAATCGTAGAATGAAATCATTACTAAGCTGATGCGCCTCGTCTAGGATCCAAATAGGCTGAACGTTTTTATCATGGTAGAGCGCGATCAAGCTCTGCTTCAAGGGGTGCTGCCTTTATATAATGTAGAAAATATAGCATAATATACACTTTAACTTGATTACGGATGGTGTTTGGATGTTAGCTAGAATTCTCTCTGATGAAAATAATGAATTAACTATTGAGCTCAAGCTTCCACTAAAAGGATCCATGCTTGAATGTGAGGATGCAATTCTTGACGGCCTTAATGAGGTTGGAACATTAGCCACTGAAAAAGCTTTAAGTAAGTTTGATGCAGATGGCTCTCCTATCCATGTTGGAAAAATAAAGCTAACAGCACGAAGTAGAGATGAAGCAAATTACCAAACGCCTTATGGAGTTGCTCGAGTTAAGCGTTATGTTTATCAAACCTCTAAAGGCGGGAAGATCTTTTGTCCTTTAGAAGATAAGGCTAGAATTATCCAAGGATCAACACCGCGATTTGCAAAAATAATCTCACATAAATACTCAAACTTACCTGCTCCTAGTGTTATTGATGATCTCAAGGTCAATCATAACCGTAAAATCTCACATTCATACTTGCAACGGGCAACTGATTTTGTTGGCGGTATTGCACAAGCCAAAGAGGCTGAGTGGGAATATGAAGAGCCAAAGCTTGATGCAGGCATTGAGATGCTAAGTATTAGCTTAGATGGTGCATATGTTCTCACCGTTGATGATGGTTATAGAGAGAGCATGGTTGGAACTATTTCCATGTATGATAAGCATGGTGCACGCCTGCACACAACCTACGTTGCAGCATCACCAGAATATGGAAAAGATGAATTCTTTAATAGGCTTGAAAAGGAAATAAAGCTGAAAAAGAAATATTACCCTGATGCTAAAACAATTGGCGTTGCTGATGGAGCAAAAAATAATTGGCCATTTCTAAAAAAACATACTGATACGCAAATTTTAGATTTTTGGCATGCAACTGAATATCTCGGCGAAGCATCAAAGGCAGTATTTACCAAAAAATCTGAAAGAGATGAGCGTGATGTTTGGCTCGAAGAGAGATGTCATGACTTAAAGCACAAGAAAGGTGCGGCAGGTAGAATACTTGCTGAGCTTAAAGAGCATCTAAATAAAAACCTGAATAAATCGCTTAGAGAAAAGCTAGAAGGAACAATTACGTATTTTGAAAATAATATTAAAGAAAAGCGAATGTCGTATCATAATTTGATTAAGCAGAATGCACCAATTGGCTCTGGCGTCACTGAAGCAGCATGTAAAACAATTGTTAAACAAAGATTAGGGGGATCAGGAATGCGCTGGAAAGACAAGGGAATGAAAATCGTTTTATGCTTGAGAACACTAGTAAAGACTAAAGGCAGATGGGATCAGTTTTGGGAGAAGGTCAATGATTTTGGCGTGCCAGCAGCAATATAGCCTACATTATATAGAGGCAGCACCCGCTTCAAGTCTCTCCAAAGTTTAGAGAATCGGTAATAGTTTTCTAAACCTAGATTTTCGGCAAGCTGAGAGTACACATCAAATGACCGAAAGTGAGTGTCTGATTGATAAATGACTTGATGGGTCAGCGGGTTGAGTTTATTGCTCCAGTATCTTAGCGCCGTGGTCTTTCCTGTCCCTGAGTCGCCAGTAATCACTGCTAAGCCGCGTGTTTCTAGCAAACCATTAAGTTGCTGTTCTAGTCGCTTTGACTGCGCCAATTCAATAATGTTTGATTTACCCAATGGATCAAATTTCAAGCCAAAATGTTGAAGATACATCTTACTCATCCTCCTCAGTGATATCCAAATCCTCTTTAACTTGGTTATAAACAATCTCAACTAGCGAGGTTTTTCTTGCTGGTTGTTCCGGCATCTGAGGTCTAGCTCGGGTTCTAGAAAGGTTGTTATGTTTGTCCAGCTCTCCCACTGCACCAAGGTATTGATATTCCAATGATTCGACGTGACGGGCGGAGTCACTATGCGGATCAACCACTAAATAAACCTCTTGTTGAGCCAGTTCAAATGGAACTTCAAAGAGTCGATTATTCCAGCTTACCGTGCCATCCTTCCTGACTCGGCGCTTAATGCGATGCAGGAAGTAATCATCTAGCTTATCGGCCAAACAACCTAACGGCTGAATTTTAGTGAGGTCTTGCTGATAGCGTTGTAACGGGGTCATCTTGTCAGGCAGGGCGCTTTGCGAGGCTTGATGATAAACACGCTCAACCCAAGCCCAAAATCGATCATTCAGCGCATTGAAACTATGAATGGAATCCAGGTTGCATTCAGCTAGGAATTGCTCGCGTACTGTTCTATGCCAACGCTCTAGTTTGCCTTTGCTTTGCGGTTCATAGGGCCTGCCGTAAATCAATTGAATTTTCAAACGAGCACAAATGGTTTGCAACGTTTTAGCACGGTAGGCAGGGCCGTTGTCAATGATGAGCTTAACAGGAAGCCCACGTTTGAGTAATGCCTCTTTCAACACATGCTCAATAGTAATGGCACTCTCATCAGTACAAAATTTACTGTGACAGACCAACCTTGAGGCATCATCAAAAATACTCACCAAATAGCTTTTAACTCTTCTTTGGCCATCGTAAATCGTTGGACCATGCATGACATCGCCATACCAAATATCACAAGCTGTGAGCGCCTCAAATGAGCGGCGCTCAATTTGGTTAGAAGGTGTGACTGTTCTTTTAGACAGGCCGTGTTTTACTAATAAGCGGTGAACTGTTGCGTGAGATAATTCACCTCGTGCTACCTTCCCTTGAGTTTCTAAGAGTTTAATCACGGTCGGAATTGATCTTGAAGGGCTTTCCTGTTTAGTGGAAATAATTAACTCTTGTAGCTCTGGATTGATGTGACACTGGCCTTTGTCTCGTCGAGTTTTAGGAACTAATCCATCAATACCCTGCTTTAACCAGGCGTAATACCAATTCTCAATTGTTTTAGCACTGAGGTGAACACGCTTACTACCTGGAATGTTGTAGGTTTGCTGGGACAACCTTTTAATAATGCTCTTGAGCTCACCATGCTCAAAACTATTTCGGCTACATAGCTCACCTAAAACACTTAGGCGAAACAGTGCTGTTGGGTGAATGGGCTTGGTCATTTTGCAATTCCTGTGTGATTTAACTACTTGCAATGAGTTAATCACAACTTGAGTTGAGAATGCTACGCTCAAACTGTGTGGGGTCGTGAGGTTTACAGAAAATATCCATCTCAACTTTTTTTCACGTTAATTAATTATGGGATGCTCACTCCTGTGTTGTTAAGAAAAAGCATGATGCTCGATAAATCATGCTCACCAAGGCAGGCCAACCAAAACGCTTGTGGATCACTATGTCGCCCAAGCTGTAACCACAACGGATGTGCTTTGATATGGAAGGAGTAATCAACGAAGTGGTCAACCAACCAGTGAAACCACCTAGCAACGGTGTGTCGACTAACACCTTGCTCCTGACCTGATGAGCTAATACTTTTCCCAGGAGCACGCTCATTACTGAAAACTACCCAAAATTTAAATCAACAAAATAATGCTGAAATATTGTGTAAAAATGACTATGCTTTGTCTTTTTAACAAGACTAACGAGATGAGTATAAATGTTAAACTTCGCCGATTACGCTGCCCCTCTTTTTTCAAAATTAACTGGGAAAGTTGTTTTAAAAAAATCTATCGACGATTGTAGGAAAGCTATTAACTGAAGGTAGTTGTAAGTTGTTCAGTTCATCAAAAGATAACAATGAGTATAAAAAGATGATTCGTACACTTACCGGTGAAAATAAAAGCACCGATTTAGATCCAATAAAAACAAATGATGTATTGCTAGAACAGAGCTGTGAAAAACTTTCACACGCCAGTAAAATTGATGTTCTTCATGATCCTTCTGATATTAGAAAGCCACATAGCAAGCAAACTGAAAATCTAGGTAAAGTAAGGAGTCTGGACGGGGATATTATCAATGGTTACAGCACGCATAACGCAGTTGCATTAGTACCTGGTGATAAGGCTGTGCATCTACTATCGCATGTAAGCTACAGCAATAAAGACCCTAAGTTTTTAAAAGCTGAGCATATTAAGAAAATAGAGGCTGGAAAGCCATTTGAGGGAGATAAAGAGGCCAAGAGTCTTTATGAATCTGGTGATTACTTTAATAAAAAGCTGCTGTCTATTCGTGAAATAGAAAAAATAGGAATCTGCCTAAAATCAAAGAATGAAGATGCAACCATTACCCATATTCTAGATAGAGAGTTTGATGATAATGACTATCTCTCACTAATTGATACAAACCTAGATCAAGACTTTATTATTCGCTCAAAAATAACAAGAACAATAGAAGGTAGAGGTGATGATGGTAAAAAGCTTAAGCTGATTAACGCTGATTTTGATGCTCAAGGCGAAAAGCAATTCCAAAAGTTAACAGTTGGAAAGAATTGCGTACAAGACGGAAAAATAACTATTTATTTTGGAGAGTTTGAGAACTTCAATGCAATTAAAATCCAAATTACAGGCAGAGATGGTAGGAGAATTTTTAAGAATGACATGCTGCTATTAACTAATAAAAAAGTAACGACTTTTGATGAGGCGTATGAGGTATACATAGCCTATCTATCTCGTGCGAAAATTGAATATGTTTTTAAATTTCTCAAGGAAGGACTAGGCTGGGAAAATATGCAGATAAAAAATTTTAAAGGGATACAAAATCTACTGGCTGTATGTTTTTATGTGGCCTCATATTTGTATGAGATAGGTAAGGAAAAAGCTTATGACGATTACGCAATTATGCTAGCTAAATTAGGAGATGGTAAGGGCAAGGTGACACGACACTTTATTGCGAAGGGTATTAGAAAACTTCTAACGTATCACTTAGTAGAGCAATTTTTTAAAGAAAATAGTGTTTCTCAAGAAGAACAAAAAGAATTATCGAATTCAGTTCAGGTAGGGAGATAACAATTTTGGGTAGTTCTCAGCTCATTAACACTGCCTGCTGAACTGACCAGCAATACCAACGCTTTGGAGAAAGTATCTCAGGTAGGGTTGAACAAGTACGTTTACATTGATGACAATAAAATCTCAAAACAGGGGTGGGATTTAAAGAGCGTCCTTTACCTGGGTTCCTATCTGGTTTTCGATCATATGATCCATGTGACCATAGTCCACCTGCACCGCAATGGCTGCACTGCTCTGGCCTTAGTAGCTCTGGATTTTTTTTCAGCAGGATCAGGTAATCACTCAGGCTTTTAATCGCTTTTATGATTCTGCGCATGACTAATTTCACTATAGTTTTTATATCAAGTTATTTTACCTTGATAGGTTACTAAAAACCTTGTTTATTATGAGATAAAACTAGCTCAATTCCCCTAAATAAAGATAGACGTAACAGCGCAATGTGCATCTTCATGCGTCAATCACTCTGGGTGGTATCAACAAAGAGTTAACACAATGGAAAAGCCTCTACTTCCATCAACCTACACTAATGTCCATGTGGCGTTATGAGGTCATTAACCTTTTTAGAAACCACCACCAGGACAAAGGGCTTATTCTGCCAAATCAGTTAGCCTCTACACTGAACCACACTTTCAACTTTAATCAACTGCTTGATCAGCTTTACCAAAAACGATGGGTAGTACATTGCGCAAAGCCCTCAAAGAATCACAAGCAAAACGTTAAATACTTAGGTCGATACACCAAACGTCCTCCTATTGCTGAGTCAAAAATTAAAAACTTTGATGGGAGCAGCCTCAGTTTTAATTATCTTGATCACGTCTCTAAAACCTACAAGCAATTTAAATTAACCGCGGAAGAGTTTATTGCTCGATTTATTCAACACATTCCTGATGTTGGCTTTCGTATGGTGCGTTATTATGGGTTTCTTGCTAACCGGGTGCGAGGTGAGATGCTACCCAAAGTCAGACTCCTATTAGGTGAAACTGATCCAAACACACCCCAGGTCAATTACCGCACCTTAATGCAAAATAATTTTAACATTGACCCCTATGAATGTGTTCTATGCGGTAGCCAAATGTTTTTAGCTAACTGCTGGTATAGACAACCTAACCGTTACAAATTGCTATCAAAGCATCGTGAACTCGCCTTACTGAAAAAAATCTACTGAAAACTACCCAAAATTTAAATCAGCAAAATAATGCTGAAATATTGTGTAAAAATGACTATGCTTTGTCTTTTTAACAAGACTAACGAGATGAGTATAAATGTTAAACTTCGCCGATTACGCTGCCCCTCTTTTTTCAAAATTAACTGGGAAAGTTGTTTTAAAAAAATCTATCGACGATTGTAGGAAAGCTATTAACTGAAGGTAGTTGTAAGTTGTTCAGTTCATCAAAAGATAACAATGAGTATAAAAAGATGATTCGTACACTTACCGGTGAAAATAAAAGCACCGATTTAGATCCAATAAAAACAAATGATGTATTGCTAGAACAGAGCTGTGAAAAACTTTCACACGCCAGTAAAATTGATGTTCTTCATGATCCTTCTGATATTAGAAAGCCACATAGCAAGCAAACTGAAAATCTAGGTAAAGTAAGGAGTCTGGACGGGGATATTATCAATGGTTACAGCACGCATAACGCAGTTGCATTAGTACCTGGTGATAAGGCTGTGCATCTACTATCGCATGTAAGCTACAGCAATAAAGACCCTAACCCAAGTTTGGCCATTTCACCCTGAAAATCAAAAATTTCATCACTATTTTTAACTCAACCCATTGATTTTACTTGCCTAGAAACGTGAATTCTCGAATGTAGTGACACATAATGGCAATAAGGGGTTGCATGGGCTGGTGAAGTGATGAGAGTATTGAGTTATGTATATTCGAACCTCTACACAAAAGAGTCCTCGGACAGGTAAGTCTTACGCAACCTACCGACTTGTTGATACTCATCGCACTGCTGACGGCAAAGTACGTCAAAGACTGATTTTAAATCTTGGTGCGAATTTTTCAGTAAAGAAGGACAGTTGGAAATTGCTTGCTGACCGTATTGAGGAAATTTTAACGGGTCAAGGCACGTTAATTTCAATACCAGCACATCTCGAAAAACAGGCGCAAATGTATGTAAAACGCATTCGCTCTAGGTTTGCTGATGACAATGAGACAAGTATCGCTGTTAATTCAGTAAGCGCGGTAGAACCTGACTTTAAAACAGTGGATGTTAACTCCATTGAGAGCGCGGACATACGACACGTTGGAGCTGAGGCGTTGGGCTTACATGCTGCCAGGCAATTACAACTTGAGGAATTGTTCAGGGCTTTGGGCTTTAATCAAAAACAATGTCACCTGATGCTTGCTACCATCATTGGGCGGCTAGTTGCTCCAGGAAGTGATTTGAGTACGCACTATTATTTAAGCAATCAAAGTGCGCTAGATGAATTACTGGGTACTGATTTCTCAGAACTATCACTCAAGAAATTCTATAAGACTGCTGATGAGTTACTCAAACATAAGCAAATGATTGAAGATCAATTATTCGAACGTGAGAAAAATCTCTTTAGTTTAAATCAGGTGATCACTCTCTACGATATAACCAATACCTACTTTGAGGGTAGAGCATTACAGAATGATCACGCACAGCATGGTCGATCAAAGGAGAAGCGGTCTGATTGTCCGCTTGTTTCTCTAGGACTCGTGCTGGATGGCTCAGGGTTCCCGCAACGCAGTGAATTTTTCAAAGGGAATGTTAGCGAGCCTAAAACATTATCCGAAATGCTAACTGAGCTTCATGCACAGCCAGAGGCAACAATTATCTTAGATGCTGGTTTTGCAACTGAAGAAAATATTTCATGGCTTACTGAAAAAGGTTTCCATTATATTGTAGTGAGCCGTAGAGCATTGCCTGTTGTCGATGAAAACATTGATAAAGTGCTAGTAAAAGAATCAGTAAATAATACGGTTACAGCGCAATTAGTTAAAGATACTGAAGCAAATGAAGTCTTACTGTACTGCCATTCTCAGGCTAAGGAAGAAAAAAGCTTAAATATGATTAGTAAGGCCGAGGCTCGTTTCGAAGAGGAATTAATTAAGTTAGCTAATGGACTCACTAAAAAAACCGGCATGAAAGCAATTGAGAAAGTAACATTGCGTTTAGGTCGAATAAAAGAGCGGCATAAACGTGTTTCAGCTCGCTACACTATCACGCTTGATTCAGAGGGTGATAAGGTTACGCAAATCAGTTGGAGTAAAGTTAACTCTGAGAATCTGGGTGCATATTGTTTGCGTAGTAACAGAATGGATTTAGATGAAAAAACAATTTTGAGAATTTATACAACTCTAACTGACGTTGAATCGGCATTCAGATCATTAAAATCAGAGTTAGGCCTGCGTCCTATCTACCATCAAAAGCAAGAGCGAGTTGATGCCCATCTGTTTATTAGTATTCTTGCTTATCACTTACTACACACTATTCGCCATCAACTTAAATTGCAGAACATTGATAGTAGCTGGCAAACTATACGGCAGATTTTTAGCACTCAGGTTCGTATCACTACTACAATGCAGCTTGAAAATAATAAATTGCTTTCTATTAGAAGAACCTCTAAGGCAACTCCAGAGCAAGTTGTGATCTATAAATCGTTAGGCATGAATTCAGAACCTGGGGACACTGAAAAAACAATTTGTTAAGTTGTAGTGACCCTAAACGTTTTTTTAAAACGTAAGTCATTGATTTGGATAGGTTTAATTGTAGAACGGACAAAGTTGGGCTAAGTTTTTAAAAGCTGAGCATATTAAGAAAATAGAGGCTGGAAAGCCATTTGAGGGAGATAAAGAGGCCAAGAGTCTTTATGAATCTGGTGATTACTTTAATAAAAAGCTGCTGTCTATTCGTGAAATAGAAAAAATAGGAATCTGCCTAAAATCAAAGAATGAAGATGCAACCATTACCCATATTCTAGATAGAGAGTTTGATGATAATGACTATCTCTCACTAATTGATACAAACCTAGATCAAGACTTTATTATTCGCTCAAAAATAACAAGAACAATAGAAGGTAGAGGTGATGATGGTAAAAAGCTTAAGCTGATTAACGCTGATTTTGATGCTCAAGGCGAAAAGCAATTCCAAAAGTTAACAGTTGGAAAGAATTGCGTACAAGACGGAAAAATAACTATTTATTTTGGAGAGTTTGAGAACATCAATGCAATTAAAATCCAAATTACAGGCAGAGATGGTAGGAGAATTTTTAAGAATGACATGCTGCTATTAACTAATAAAAAAGTAACGACTTTTGATGAGGCGTATGAGGTATACATAGCCTATCTATCTCGTGCGAAAATTGAATATGTTTTTAAATTTCTCAAGGAAGGACTAGGCTGGGAAAATATGCAGATAAAAAATTTTAAAGGGATACAAAATCTACTGGCTGTATGTTTTTATGTGGCCTCATATTTGTATGAGATAGGTAAGGAAAAAGCTTATGACGATTACGCAATTATGCTAGCTAAATTAGGAGATGGTAAGGGCAAGGTGACACGACACTTTATTGCGAAGGGTATTAGAAAACTTCTAACGTATCACTTAGTAGAGCAATTTTTTAAAGAAAATAGTGTTTCTCAAGAAGAACAAAAAGAATTATCGAATTCAGTTCAGGTAGGGAGATAACAATTTTGGGTAGTTCTCAGAAAATCTAATAACTTCCTAGGGGGGTAGTCCGTCCAAAACAACAAATAACAGCTAGTTTTGGCTATTGTTTGTCATAACTAACCCTGCCCCACCACTAAATCGATTTTATAAAAAATACCTGTGCTAAAATTACTCATTTTAATTGGTGGTATTTTTACCAATTGACACATTGAAATTCCTTAATATCAAGGACTGCCTACCCGTTACCAACCGACTCACGCCAAGCACCCTTGCACCGTGTGGGCAGCCGAATCCTTGGAAAACTGGCAATGGCTCTACACCTTTACCTTACTGTTAGATGATGAGTATCGCTATCGTTTTAATCACACGCAATCTCACCAATCGATTCGAACCATTGAACAACTCGAGCAACCGCCTTTACCGTCTTTAGGGTTGACCGAAAGACCGCAAGCCATGCCCGCTTGTTACCAGGTGCCAAACCAACCTGTGGCAGCTTACCGTGCTTATTATCTCGGTGAGAAAAGCCACCTCATGCGCTACACCAAGCGACAACCGCCTGCCTGGTTAGTGGCTGGCCTTAATCCCTAGCTATCCTAATCAGTTGCGAACGATTAGCGCTTGCTAGTCAAGCATGGCCGCAGTACACTGCGCGCCAATTGAAGCCCTCAGCAATAATGAAAAGCCAAGGGGTTATACCAAGCGTCAAGCGAATGCGTTTTCGTTTCGCCCAATGTTTACCGTTAAGCGAGTTTTACTATGCAACCGTACCAAAAGTTAATCACCCCATTAATTAGCCTGATTATTTTAACCTTAGGCAGTGCATTGCTGACCACGTTTCTCAGTTTACGCTTGCATCAATTACAGGTGAATGAATTTTTTATTGGTGGCTTAACAACGGCGTATTATGCCGGCATGGCGATTGGTGCGTTTCGCTTAGAGCGATTAATTTTACGTGTGGGTCACATTCGTGCTTATGCCGCCTTTGCGTCCATTATGGCGGTGGTTTCCTTACTGCACGGCTTTTACGTGACGGTTCCTTTTTGGCTCCTGCTCCGATTTGTGGGCGGTATTGCCACCGCTGGGTTATACATCGTCATTGAAAGTTGGATCCTAGCTGAGTCCACGCCTAAAAATCGCGGGGCTTCATTAGCTTGGTACATGGTCTCGCTGTACATTGCTCAAGCCCTCGGACAGTGGCTATTGAATCTCGGCCATCAACAAACCTTACTGCTTTGTGCCTTAGCCGCAGTTTTTGCTTCACTGTCAGTCATTCCGTTGAGCTTAAGTCGCGTGGTGCTGCCTGTTTTTAATGAACCCGAACCGCTGAGTATTCGACAAGTCTTAAAGATCACCCCATCAGGTGTCTTGACCTGCTTTGCGGCAGGGCTCATCCTGGGTAGTCTCTATGGTCTCTATCCCTTGTTTATTAAGCATCAGGGGTATTCAACAGCGGATTTAGCCACCGTCATGGGCGTGACGATTCTAGGGGGCATGTTATTTCAATACCCCATCGGTAAGCTCTCTGATCTCATTAGTCGGCGTTATGTGATTGCCGGTTTGGCGTTAGGCTCATTGGGGCTATCCTTTTTATTACTTGATTTTGCACACTCTCATTTTTGGGCGATGGCGGGCTTATCGCTTGGGCTAGGTGGTGTGACTTTTTGCTTGTACCCAGTTGGCATCAGTCATGCGTGTGACCGCTTTAACAGCAATCAGATGGTGGCAGCCACGCAAGCCTTATTACTGGCTTACGGGGTGGGAGCCACACTTGGGCCCATTTTAGTGCCTGCTTTTCATTGGATTCTGCCCAACGCAGCTATTTTAGCCTTTATTATGACGTTAAGTTTACCGCTGAGTGTGTTCGTACTGCTGCGTAAGCAAATCGTGCCGTCCGTGCCAGAAGCAGAGAAAACGGACTTTATTAACACCGCTGAACTAACGCCTATTATTAACGAGATTGACCCGCGTGCTGAGGAATCCAGCAGCTAACCTTGATTCTCCTGGCTGGCATCGGGTATGGTGAGGGGAATGAATGAACCCTGATTCTGTGAGCGGTGTTGAATGTGACACGATGAAATTGATGAGTCCTCAATCCACCATGAAAAAGTTAATCGACGAAATTACCCAGCCTGTTAATGAGCTGGAGCTTGAAGAATTAAATCAGTTTCTTACTGCCCAGCCTGAAGCCGACTGGCTGAACCTCACCCAATTACACGGACTGCTTTGTGCGATACTCAGTAGCCCCCTCTTTTGTTTTGCTGACGATTGGCTAGGTTTGGCGTTTAATGAGTCCTTACTCTTTACTTCGCAAGCACAAGCCAGTCGCATCACGTTACTGCTTGCGCGCTTACAACATCAAGTAGCCAAGCAGCTCGAATCCGGTAAACCAATTACGCCTTTGTTGTATGATCAACACCAACAAGCGCCCTACCAACCTGAGTCAGTCCCGGGCTGGTTGATTGAGGAATGGTGTGACGGGTACCTCTTGGGCGCTCATTCGGATCCTGCTTGGCGAGAGGATCAACAAGCCACTTTGTGCTTACTGCCCTTCAAGTGCTTAGTGGGCGAAGTCAGCTTGGCACACCTGCTCAAACTGCAAGGTCGTCAAACGCAGGACGAATCCACTGAACGACTGGCGCTCAAAGCGCATCTGCCGCATTTAATTAGTGAGCTCTATCACTACTGGCACTTAAGGCGCTACTTTGCTCAAGAAAGTGAAATTGAAGAATCCGACCCCATGGCACAAGCCAGTGAAGCGCTGCGTTGCCCTTGTGGTAGCGGTAAGTTGTATCGTGAATGTTGTTTAAGCAAGCACTATCATTAGTAAGGAATGCAAGCGCATGTTAATACTGTTGTCGTCAACTCTTACCGCCTGCCAAATAGGTGACCCATGACTGCCTCAACCCCTGAATTAGAACGCTTGCAAGGCTCGGTTGAACGAGTGACGTTCCACAGTGAAGAAAGTGGGTTCTGTGTGTTACGTCTGATTGTGAAAGGGCAACGTGAACTCGTTACGTTGGTGGGAAATGCGGCCAGCATTACCGCTGGTGAATACATCGAGTCCACAGGGCAATGGATCGTGGATAAAAAACACGGCTTACAATTTCGTGCTCAACAGCTCAAAACAGTCCCGCCAACGACCTTAGCCGGTATTGAGAAATACCTCGGCTCTGGCATGGTCAAAGGTATCGGCCCGCATTTTGCCAAAAAGCTCGTTAAAGCCTTTGGTGAAACAGTGTTTGATGTCATCGAACAAACACCAAGGCGGTTACTGGAATTAGACGGCATTGGTCAAAAGCGTATGGAACGTGTCACCACTGCCTGGGCTGAACAGCGTGTGATTCGGTCAATCATGGTGTTTTTGCAATCCTATGGACTGGGCACAGCGCGAGCGGTTCGGATTTACAAAACCTACGGCGAGCAAGCTGTGGAACGAGTGCGAGAAAACCCTTACCGTCTCGCCCTAGATATTCGTGGCATTGGCTTTAAAACAGCTGACAACCTCGCTCAAGCCTTAGGCATTCCAAACGACTCGTTAATCCGTGCACAAGCAGGGGTGTCGCATGTGTTACAAACGTTGTGTGATCAAGGCCACTGTGCCGCTGAAAAAAGCCAATTGCTCAAAGCCAGTCAAGAGTTACTGGACATACCAGCGGGTTTAATCGAATCAGCCATCGAAGCAGAAGTCATTGAAGAACATATTGTGCCGGAAACCATTCAAGCCCAAGCGTGTTATTACCCGGTTTCGTTGTACCAAGCAGAAACCCGCGTGGCTGCGAAGCTCAAACACCTCGTAACTGGACAACCGCCTTGGGGAACTATTGACCTAGCGAAAGCCTTGCCATGGGTTGAAGCCAAAACCGGCTTATCGCTTGCTGAGTCTCAACGCCATGCCATTGAAACCGTTCTGCGCGCCAAAGTCTCCATTATCACAGGTGGCCCTGGTGTTGGGAAAACTACCTTGGTCAATAGCCTGATTCAAATTCTCCTTGCCAGAAAAGTGCCATTAGGATTGTGTGCACCGACTGGCAGGGCAGCCAAGCGATTAAGTGAAACAACGGGCCTGACCGCTAAAACCATTCATCGCTTGCTCGACTTTGATCCGAAAACCTTTGGCTTTAAGCATCACCAAGACAATCCATTACCCATTAACGTCTTAATCATTGATGAAGCCTCTGTGATTGATATTGTGCTGATGAATCATTTGCTCAAAGCGGTTTCCTCAACCACGGCGGTGATTTTCGTGGGGGATATTGACCAGTTACCCTCCGTAGGCCCAGGGGCGGTGCTGGCCAATCTAATACAATCTCAACTGATCACAACGGTTCGCCTGACCGAGGTCTTTCGGCAAGCAGCACACTCACACATTATTTTAAATGCCCATCGGATTAATCAAGGTCAGCTGCCGTTACCGAATGCGGCTCAGCAGGGCGACTTTTTTACTTTGTATGAATCGACCCCTGAAGCCATTCACCAAACAGTCCTAGAGGTGGTCACGCAACGGCTACCCACTCATTATCACTGTGACCCAAAACAAACGATCCAGGTGCTGACCCCAATGAATCGGGGCGGGCTGGGGAGTCGTGCTTTAAATGCCAGCTTACAAACTGCCCTGAATGGTCGGGCCGAACCGAAATTACAGCGTTTTGGCAGTCTGTTTTCGCCAGGTGATAAAGTTATCCAGATGACCAACAATTATGACAAAGAAGTGTTTAATGGCGGTGAGCTTGCGGTAAGTATGTGTGAACCAATAAGTTGGATAAGGTAAACTTTCGTTGCCGAGTACTTTATTGGGCTTGATAATTATCCATTATCTTCATTAACCTATTGACTTAGAAAAGAAAATTATTTTATTGTGACGACAGTTTCTTACGCATCACGTGAAATAATTATGCCAACCGCAACTGAAATACCGGATATAGCGACTAAATCAGAGCATGAAATTGCAGAATTTCGTGCTCGCTTGAATCAGTCCAATCTTGGTGATGAGGATAAGGAGCTTGCAGGTGGTTGTTTGGACCTTGCTCTTTGGTTGCCCGAGGTGCTTCAACAGCAGAAAATTACAATTAAACAATTACGTGAACTTATTTTTGGAGCTGACAGTAATCAGTCACCCAAGAAGAATCAGGAGAATAAGGGCCAAGAATCTGAAAGTAATATTGAGGGTGTTGGCAATAACTCTGACGATAATACATCAGGCAATAAAAAAGGTGATAGTCAATCAGATAAGAAAGGGAAATCCGGTCATGGCAGGCGAGGTAATCAGGATTACCGGAATGCCACTGATGTTTATTGCCATGTTGCTGACCATGCATGTGGCGATGCCTGTCCTGGAGGATGTGGTGGGAAACTGTATAAGGTTAAAAAAGCCGGTGTAGTTATTCGTATAACTGGCAACTCATTAGGCACGGCAACACGGTATCATTTGGAAAAGCTTCGCTGCGCCTTGTGTGGGCTTATTATCACTGCCCAGTTACCCACGGATGTTAGGAAGCAACCAAAGTATGACGCTAAGTTTAAAGCAAAGCTGTGCTTGCAAAAGTATTACATTGGCGTGCCTTTTTACCGTCAAGAAAAGTTCCAAGAGTTACTAGGCTTTCCGTTACCCTCAAGTACACAGTTCGAGCTTTGTGAGTAGGTGGCTGATATCGGCTATCGTGTGTTTGATGTTTTAGAACAGTATGGCGCGAACGGTGATATTATTCAGCATGATGACACATTCGCAAAGATACTTTCGATACTATCTGATAACAAGGCGAACCTTAATAAACCAAGAAAAGGGATGTATACAACAGTCATTTTAAGCAAGACTATTGGTGCTCACCAGGTTGCTCTATTTTATGCAGGCGAGCATCACGGCGGCGAAAACTTATCACAACTATTAGCAAACAGGGTGGCTGAAAAAAAGAAGGTGATTCAAATGTGTGATGCGTTAGCAGCCAACATGCCGAAAGAGTTACAAACTATCATCTGCAATTGCTTAGCTCATGGTTTTAGAAAGTTTCGTGATTTACTTGATATTAAGGAATTTCAATGTGTCAATTGGTAAAAATACCACCAATTAAAATGAGTAATTTTAGCACAGGTATTTTTTATAAAATCGATTTAGTGGTGGGGCAGGGTTAGTTATGACAAACAATAGCCAAAACTAGCTGTTATTTGTTGTTTTGGACGGACTACCCCCCTAGGAAGTTATTAGATTTTTTTCAGTAAGGCGAGTTCACGATGCTTTGATAGCAATTTGTAACGGTTAGGTTGTCTATACCAGCAGTTAGCTAAAAACATTTGGCTACCGCATAGAACACATTCATAGGGGTCAATGTTAAAATTATTTTGCATTAAGGTGCGGTAATTGACCTGGGGTGTGTTTGGATCAGTTTCACCTAATAGGAGTCTGACTTTGGGTAGCATCTCACCTCGCACCCGGTTAGCAAGAAACCCATAATAACGCACCATACGAAAGCCAACATCAGGAATGTGTTGAATAAATCGAGCAATAAACTCTTCCGCGGTTAATTTAAATTGCTTGTAGGTTTTAGAGACGTGATC
>CBDALO010000032.1:0-40423 GCA_965196985.1 Gammaproteobacteria bacterium
AATACCCAGTGACCGGCGCAAACTATTCCTGACATGATGCTTCCTTCATTTTTTAATTCGCTGGATTCTACAAAGAAATCCCTGCTCTAATCAATACTTGTGTACCGGGGGATAATATTGGCAAAATCTAAGACAATGCTTATAATGGGTGCTGTTTTTGTGAAGGGGAGTGAGCTATGACTGGATTAATTGTTGTTATCGTTGTGTTGGTGCTGCTGTTTTTCGGGTTCCTGGCGATTTATAACCGCTTGATTCGTTATATTGAAGCAGTGCGTAATAACCAAAAGCAAATCGATATTCAGTTGGATCGTCGTTATAAAGTCTTTCAGTCTTTGATTGAAGTTGTCAAGAAGTACATGAATTACGAGCAAACAACATTGAAAGATGTGGTTAAATTACGTGGTCAAGCTCAGCAAGCAAGTGATCAAGGAGACATGAAAGCTAAGATTGCTGCTGAGGATGGCATTTCAAAAATTGCTTCAGGGCTTAACGTAGTTTTTGAACAATACCCTGATTTAAAGGCTAGTCAAAATGCCTTGCAGCTTCAGGAAGAAATTTCAAATACGGAAAACAAACTAGCTTTTGCAAAGCAGGCGTATAACGATAGTA
Source organism: Gammaproteobacteria bacterium (assembly GCA_965196985.1). Lineage (GTDB taxonomy): Bacteria > Pseudomonadota > Gammaproteobacteria > UBA12402 > UBA12402 > 2-12-FULL-35-23. The sequence continues at coordinate 610 of CBDALO010000032.1, forward strand.
TTGAGCGTTATAATGCTGAAAAGAAATCATTTATTCAGTCTTTTGTTGTTTCAATGTTTCATAGCAAGTTAGACTTTGATTTTGTTTATTGGAATTTGCCAGAAGAAAAAATTCAAGAACAAGAAGACTATACAGTAAAAATGGACTAATAATTCGCTATGCCAACTCAAGCCTCTGATAATATTGCTGCTGGCGCCGCCAATTGGCGCGAGCAGTTGCGTATTAACTCTCGTCGCACCATCTATGTTGCTATTATTTTTGTTGTTCTTTATGTGGCTGTGGGGCTTTTGATTGATTTGTTTATCCATGGTTCTGGCTACTTTAGCGCTGTGGGCGTGGGGCCCAACGTTTATCAGCAGGCGCCCAGCTTAGGCGAGATTTTTAAGGGCTTGATTACTTTTCAAATTATGCCTTGGGCCACATTGGTGATGCTGGTGATTGCGGTTTTTTCATTATTTCTTACCTATTCGTTTTACGACAAGATGATGTTGATGGGTACTGAATATGTAGAAGTTACTGCTGAGAGTAAGTCGTTAGAAGAGCGACAGATTTACAACGTTGTTGAAGAGATGAAGGTTGCTGCAGGTATGCGCTATATGCCGCGGGTTTTTATTATCAATGCTGACTATATGAATGCTTTTGCTAGTGGTTATAGTGAGCGTTCAGCTATGGTTGCTATTACGCGTGGATTGATGAGTAAGCTTACACGTGCTGAGTTACAAGCTGTTATGGCGCATGAGCTTAGTCATATTCGTCACGGTGATATTCGCTTGACTTTAACTGCGTCAGTGTTAGCAAACTTAATGATTATGGCGATGGACATTTTGTTCTATGGTGTTTTATTTGGTGGTAGTGGCCGTGATCGTGAAGATTCTCGTGGTGCAAACATTTTATTCGTTATTGTTGCTTTGGTTCGTTTTTTATTACCTATTGTTACGATAGTGTTGATGCTTTATTTGAGTCGTACTCGTGAGTACATGGCTGATGCAGGCAGCGTTGAATTAACGCGTAGTAACGAGCCAATGATTAGTGCCTTGTTAAAGATTCATAATGATCATCAGCAAAATGCTGAGGCTTATTCTCAAGCTTATAACTCAACGGCTCATGAAAGCGTTAGGCGTGAGTCTTATATTTATGATCCTGTCAAAATGGGGGTTGAAGCTAAACGCGCCCCATCAGACTTTTTTTCCACTCACCCTGGCTTGAAGAAACGTTTAGCTGCGCTGGGGTTTAAAGGGTTTCGGTCTTAGTTGTTAACGAAGTTGCTTGATTTTTATAATCCATCCTGACCTTCCTTATTCTAAGGAAGGGACGTGCTGGTCAGATACTAGTAGATAGGGAGCCTCGGATTGCAGACTTTAAAATTTTTGATAATGAGCCTTTGCTTACTTTTCTAAAGCACATTTATTATTTCTACCAGGGGCGGTATAATCGCTGCCAGTTTATGTTCTGCTTTGGGAAGAAAAATGCCAATTTATGAGTATCAGTGTGTCGAATGTGGCCATCATTTAGAAAAATTACAAAAGGTCAGTGACAACCCTTTGGTCAACTGCCCTCATTGTGGTAAGCCAGGTTTAACAAAGCTGGTTTCTGCGGCAGGTTTCCAGCTAAAAGGGAGTGGTTGGTATGTGACTGATTTTAAAGATAAGAAGAAAAAGACTGAAGATAGCAGTCAATCTAAGCCGGCTGGTAAGCCTAAGTCAGAAAGTAAACCAACTGAAAAGTAATCAACTCCTCCAGGGTGAGGTTCAAGCATAGGAAAAAAGGCAATGTGGTCTTTAGTCAGGCGCTATTTGGTAGCGGGGTTTTTAGTTTGGGTTCCAGTTCTAGTTACAGTATGGGTGATTAAGTTCATCATTAGTCTAATGGATAAAAGTATCGACTTGTTGCCTCATACTTGGCAGCCTGTCAATTTTTTGGGTTTTGATTTGCCGGGACTAGGGCTGGTTTTAACTTTAGTAATTTTATTTTTTACTGGCATGTTTGTCACAAACTTTCTTGGCCGTCGTTTAGTTGAGCAGTGGGATAAAATTATTAATCGTATCCCTTTAGTGCGCTCAGTTTATATGGGTGTTAAACAGGTAATGCAAACCTTGTTTACCCCAGGTGGTACAGCTTTTCGTAAGGTATTGTTGGTTGAATATCCTCGCAAGGGTTTATGGAGCATTGCTTTTCAAACTGCTTTTACTAGTGAGGAAGTGTCAAAGCATATTAAAACAGATATGTTAACAATCTTTATTCCTACTACACCAAACCCAACTTCTGGGTTTTTAATGATGATTCCTAAGAAAGACGTTATTGAACTTGATATTAGTGTTGATCAGGCATTGAAAATGGTGATTTCTTTAGGGGTGGTGCAGCCACTGCCAGATGGAGTACAGGAAGTGGCTGCCGCATCAGATAAATAAACTATTTTCTTGCCGTAGGAGCTGTAACATTATTTTTTCCCACCGATCCACTTTCTACGCGTTGGATTTCTGACTGTAGGTGCGAGTTGATTTGCTGTAGTTGACTATTAAGCTTGTCAACTTGCTTTTGTAATTGCTCATGAGCTTGTTTAACTTGTCCTTGTAGTTTGAGTAGGTTGTTATGATTTGTTTTTTCTACATTGGTGATTTGAGCCTGTAATGCTTTGATAGACTTACTGTTGTTGCTGGTAAGTTGCTGCTCAACCTGTTTCAGCTTAGCTGTTTGATTGTTTTGTACAGTTTGAATTTGTTTTTGTAAGGCATCTAGTGCTTGCTGGGTAGTACCAGCCAAGCTGGTTCCTATTAACCCAAAGCTAATTAGCCCTGCTGCAATAAGTATAGAGGTCTTCATGGTTTAACTGCTTCTTAGTTATTTTCTAATGTAAGCATAGCATAAGTGTTTGTACGTTTTTATTCGAGAGTAGGATGCTAGGGGTTTTTGTTTAAGAAAGGACCTGGAAATAGGGCTTGCGATTTTATGCGTTTCTGTGAGAATCAAGTTAATGGGGCTCCTTTAGAATGTGTGGGTAAGTAAGCAGTCAATGAGTTTTGTATTTTTGTTATTCAGTGTTGCAGAATGGGTGGCACGAATTGAGGGCTCCCAGCAATGCTGTTTGCGAGCATGCTGGAAAACGATTCGTGACAGGGTCCGTTAGTCGTAAAGGCTTTAAAAAACGCAAAACTCACTATTAATAGGAGGAATTGCTATGGAGGCGTCAGCTAAGCGAAAATTGGGGGTGTTTACCTGCTCAGCCATTGTGGCGGGTAATATGATGGGGTCTGGCATTGCTTTGTTGCCTGCCAATTTGGTCCATATAGGCTCGATTACTTTATTAAGCTGGGTTTTTGCTTCAATCGGAGCCTTAGGTCTGGCTTATGTATTTGCCCGGTTGGGTACGATTGATCCTGAAGCGGGTGGCCCAGTGGCTTATGCTGAGCAGGTAGCGCCAATTCTAGGCTATCAGACTAGTGTTTTGTACTTTAATGCTAATTGGATTGGTAATTTAGGAATCGCCATTACTGGTGTAGCTTACCTCTCTGTCTTTTTTCATCAGTTAACAGACCCTATTACAGCGGGGGTGGTTACGATTATAATCCTTTGGGCATTTACTGGTTTGAATATTTTAGGTGCTCAGTGGGTGGGGCGTTTGGTAACTATTGGTGTGGTATTGTTATTAATTCCTGTTATTTTAACAGCAACAGTTGGTTGGTTTTACTTTCATTCGGCTACTTTTGTTGCAAACTGGAATGTCAGCCATCAGCCTGACTTCCATGCGGTGGGTGCAGGTGTTTTACTTTGTATTTGGAGCTTTATCGGGGTTGAGAGTGCCACAGTAAATGCTGGTTTAGTAAATAATCCTAAGCGCACCATTCCTATTTCAACGTTAATTGGCGCAGCAGTAGCCGCTTTGGTTTACACTGCTTCTTGTGCTGCTATGGATGGGATGATGCCGATCACACAAATTGCACAGTCAGGGGCTCCTTTTTCCATGGTGAATGCTTTGATGTTTGGCCATTGGGCTGGGCCAGTGGTATCAGCTGTTACGGCTTTTGCTTGCTTGGCATCCTTGGGTTCTTGGATGATGATGGTGGCGCAAGCCGGTGTGCGTGGTGCTAACGACGGTATGCTACCTAAAGTCTATGCCTCTGTGGATAAACGTGGAGTTCCGGTTAAGGGGTTGTTGGTTAATGCGATTATGATGAGTGCTTTAATGATACTGTTGATGTTTCTGTCAGGTAGCGCTCAGCAGTTGTTTGGTTACATTGTTTCAATCGCTGTAATGCTGACTGTGTTGCCATATTTTTATTCTGCTCTGCGACTACTTCATATTGCTGAGCTGCGTTACAAATCGGTGTTTCAAATTATTGCTAGTTTAATAGCAATAATTTTTTGCTTTTCAGCTTTTACAGGTGCACATGATGCGATTTTGGCAGCGGCATTAATTGTGTCATTAATCTGTATGATTTTTTATGAGCGCAAAGATCGTACCCGATTAGAAAAATCAATTTATGAGAAGTTTTATCATTGGCATATTACTAGAAAACATACTTAATTTAATTTTGGAGTGAATTATGAATACAGTATTGGTAGTTTATTCACAGAATTTAGCGGAATTTAAACAACAATTTATTTTTGAATTAGAAGAATGTTTGCGTGAGGCTGAGTATGAGGTAGTTAACTCTGAATCGTTGCAAGAAGCTGCAGAGATTGTAGCAATAAATCCTCGTATTGTAGCGGTGCTTTACGATTGGGATGATTTTGGTTTTGAGTCACTTCATCATTTTTCAGCACTAAATAGACGTTTGCCAGTCTTTGCTATTGCTAATAAACATGCTGCAATGGATATTAATATTGATGACTTCGATATGAGTTTGGACTTTTTGCAGTATGATGCCAATTTGGTTCAAGAGGATTTTAATCGTGTAATGTTGGCAATAGAACATTACTGCTTGGCTGTTTTACCTCCGTTTACTCGTCACTTAATGCATTACGTTGATGAGTTGAACTATGCTTTCTGTACTCCTGGGCACTTAGGTGGCACTGCCTTTCAAAAGACCCCAACTGGGGCAGCCTTTTATGATTTTCTAGGATCTAATGTTTTTAAGGCGGATATTTCTATTTCTATTTCTATTGATGAGATGGGGGAGTCTGTTGGACCACTCTGGACCACATCGTGATGCGGAAAAATTTATTGCTGAAACTTTTGGTAGTGATCGCTCTTTAATTGTAACTAATGGTACTTCAACGTCTAATAAAATAGTTGGTATGTATTCAGCAACTGGTGGTGATACGGTCATTGTGGATCGCAACTGCCACAAGTCACTAACGCATTTGCTAATGATGATTGATGTCGTACCAATTTATTTAAAACCAACTCGTAATGCTCATGGTATCTTAGGCGGTATTCCAGTTTCTGAAATGAGTGAAGCATCAATCAAAGAAAAAGTTGCAGCTCATCCCCATGCTCACCAATGGCCTACGTATGCGGTGGCTAGTGCGCCATCCTTTCTGTAAATTCCATTGACTTGCTGAAAATAAGCAGGCGACTCAGTCAGATTAGAAATTCCTTTTAAGGTAAACTTAACCAAAAAAGAGGAATGACAATGAGCTGCTATAAAAATGAGAACTTAATCGAAGAAGCCATACATGTTTTAGCGATGGAGGGGTTTGAAGCTTTACCTAAGCTTGTCTCCAGGTTGATGAATGAGGCTATGTTAATAGAAAGGGAGCGCCATTTAAATGCCAGTCCTTATGAGCGAACTGGCGATAGAAACGGATATGCGAACGGCTTTAAACCAAGGTTAATTAACACAGGTCAAGGTCAGCTTGAGCTACAGATACCGCAGGTTAGAGACTCCAATGAAGCCTTCTATCCATCAGTCTTAGAGCGAGGTGTACGCTCTGATAGAGCACTTAAGCTGGCTGTCGCTGAAATGTATGTGCATGGGGTTTCCACGCGCAAAGTTGAAAAGGTGCTAAAGCAACTCTGTGGAACAGATATTTCAAGCACAGAGGTAAGCCGTTGCGCTAAATTGTTGGATGAAGATTTAAAGAAATGGCGAAATAAGCCGTTAGGAAAGATAAAATATCTTTGGCTAGATGCACGTTATGAGAAGGTGCGCACTAGCGGCACAGTACAAGACTGTGCGGTATTGATAGCCTATGGCTTTGATGAATCAACCGGCAAGAGAACAGTGCTAGGTGTTTCTGTTGCGTTATCAGAGGCTGAGGTACATTGGCGTGATTTTCTTCAGCAGTTGGTTGAGCGAGGTATACATGGTATTGAGTTGATTACTAGCGACGCTCATACTGGCCTAAAAGCCGCTAGAAGAGCTGTGTTCCCCAGTGTTCCTTGGCAACGCTGCCAATTTCATTTGCAGCAAAATGCTCAGGCTCACATACCAAAGCGCTCAATGAAGGAACCAGTAGCTGAGGAGATTACAGCTATATTTAATGCCTCAAACATTCATGAGTCGGAAAGACTATTGGCTATGGCGGTAGATAAATATCAGCAAACAGCACCAGAGCTTTCTTCTTGGTTGGAAGTGAATATACCGGAGGGCTTAGTAGTGATGAACTTTGACAGGCCGCATCAAAAAAGATTAAGAACCAGTAACATAGCTGAGCGCGTAAACAGAGAGGTAAAAAGAAGGACGCATACAGTTGGAATTTTCCCTAATACTGAATCGTGCCTAAGGCTCGTATCAGCTGTTTTAGTGGAAATTGATGACCAGTGGAGCGGATCACCTAGATACTTAAGTTGAAGTGAATAATAAGGCTTCATAGGGTTTTAGGATAGATCATTCTTGTTCTTATTAACGAGATATAATTGCTATTACCTAAAAGTTAATAATTTATTTTGAGAGGAGAAAAATTTGAGGTATAAATAATTTTTTAGATTGATTAGCATAATTAATTTAAGATATTATGCGATGAGACAGGTACAATAGAGTGCCATTTAGAATTTTAAAGGTTTTTCTAAGTACTGAAGTTGGTTTTTACAGACAAAATAACGCTCTATCGTGTTTTTGGTGATACCATAAAGGCAATGTTCACTTTTCCTATCTGTTTATATGGGTTGTTTGCTTGTTGACTTGCTTCGTTACCAAAGATGCGAAGTTGCTTCTTTTTTTCTTTTAGAGCATCAAAAATTTCACTAATACGGAGAAAGCTGTAGTCTAATACTAGAAAAAAGCCGCTACTTGTTATCTTGTTCAGTGCTTGCCAGGTTTCTTTAAAACTGGTGTACCCAGAATAAAAAACAACAGGTCTTTGATCTTCATGAAGTTCTAAAGTACCTGGATTTCTTTCAGGAGAAAGTTCAGTTTTAATATGAAAATGATCGTTTAATAAAAGCTTCCAGTGTTTTAAGCTTTCTTTAATTGTTGGTGCCTCCGCTAAATCGGCGCGGATAGAGTCTATATCCAACCATACTTCTTCAGTTTGGTAAGAGACTGTAGGGTGTTTTGCTAGGTATTCTAGTAATTGAGTTGTAGTAAGGAAAATTTCATTTGATTGGAGTTCTTTTAGAGTGGTTTTTTCTAAGAGACGTCGATTGTTGCTAGCTTGAGTGCGTAGCTTATCAGAGAGTGTGGAATCAATTCTCACTCGGTGAACTGGGCAGGCAACGTCAAAGTTATCATTTCCTGCTTGATAACGTAGCTTTTCATGGGGAAGGTCATCAAACACTTCATTGATGATCCATAGTCTTTTCTTAGATGAGAGAGTAGGCGGAGGAGTTTGTGGATTCCACAGTATAAAGTTAACTTTACCTGTATAAAAGCTGCTTGTTAACGGTTTAAGTGCGGCACGTTGTTTGCTTTGTAAGCGTAAAGAGAAGTCGAAAAGGTCATATTGAAGATTCTGGTATAAGAGTTGCCGTTTCGAATGGTCTTTTGCTGTTGAGCTTTCAGCTTTGCTTTGAATGTAGTGTAATACATCATAGGCTAGGCGGCCGGAGCCTGGCCCCAATTCAGATAAATGAATAGGTTCTGAAGGAAGAATATCACCCCCGTTAAGCATAGCTGTATACTGTGTAAAAAAACGTTCGGCAACTGCTTGACCAAAATAAGGTGACAAGGTCTCTGGATAGGTGGCAAAGCTAGCAGTATTACCCTTGAGCTTAGCTGCCTCAATAGTAACTGTAGTTCCATAGAATGCTGTAGCAGCGATTTGTGAGAAGTTTTCAAAGGTCCCAAAGGTATTGGCGATTGCTTGTTGTTCAGCGGTTGTTAGAGGCATAATTTATGTATCCGTTCAATATCAGCATGATTTGAAAATAATTCAAAAAGTTCTTGACAGCTTTTTCGTGCAAATTTGGAAATTTTATATTGGAATCATCGTGTGTCATAAAAGCATGATGTGCGCTCTATAACAACGCTGTATGCTCGGATTATTTTTTCATCGATCAGGTTCATGGCTTAAAAATAATTTCAGCAGTACGGCCATCTGTGTGGGGAAAATTTACCTTTTCAAACCCGTGGTATACTCTTCCTATGAAAAAACAACCTGACAAATCAGTTTTAGCCGATCTCATTGAGAGATTTAATAATACTGTTACACCAACAGCACTAGAAACAGATTTTAGCAATGTATGTGAAAGTCAGGCTGAGAAAATCATAAAGCTAGAGGACAAGGTGCAATCGTTAAATAACGCATTAAATAAATATAAAGGTGAGCAAGGAAAGCCTAATGTTAGAAAGCAAACGCGCGCTAACAAGGACAAGGATCATTCCTCCGAGAAGGATAGAAAAGGAAATAAAACCAATAAAACTAGAAAGCCAAAATCTAGTAAAAAAAATCTCGAAGTCTCTAATACAGTGACACTAACAATTAATCCAGATTCGTTGCCCAGCGATGCTGTGCCAAATGGCTCTAAGAAAACACTTATCCAGGGGGTGCTGCCTCTATATAATGTAGGCTATATTGCTGCTGGCACGCCAAAATCATTGACCTTCTCCCAAAACTGATCCCATCTGCCTTTAGTCTTTACTAGTGTTCTCAAGCATAAAACGATTTTCATTCCCTTGTCTTTCCAGCGCATTCCTGATCCGCCTAATCTTTGTTTAACAATTGTTTTACATGCTGCTTCAGTGACGCCAGAGCCAATTGGTGCATTCTGCTTAATCAAATTATGATACGACATTCGCTTTTCTTTAATATTATTTTCAAAATACGTAATTGTTCCTTCTAGCTTTTCTCTAAGCGATTTATTCAGTTTTTTATTTAGATGCTCTTTAAGCTCAGCAAGTATTCTACCTGCCGCACCTTTCTTGTGCTTTAAGTCATGACATCTCTCTTCGAGCCAAACATCACGCTCATCTCTTTCAGATTTTTTGGTAAATACTGCCTTTGATGCTTCGCCGAGATATTCAGTTGCATGCCAAAAATCTAAAATTTGCGTATCAGTATGTTTTTTTAGAAATGGCCAATTATTTTTTGCTCCATCAGCAACGCCAATTGTTTTAGCATCAGGGTAATATTTCTTTTTCAGCTTTATTTCCTTTTCAAGCCTATTAAAGAATTCATCTTTTCCATATTCTGGTGATGCTGCAACGTAGGTTGTGTGCAGGCGTGCACCATGCTTATCATACATGGAAATAGTTCCAACCATGCTCTCTCTATAACCATCATCAACGGTGAGGACATATGCACCATCTAAGCTAATGCTTAGCATCTCAACGCCTGCATCAAGCTTTGGCTCTTCATATTCCCACTCAGCCTCTTTGGCTTGTGCAATACCGCCAACAAAATCAGTTGCCCGTTGCAAGTATGAATGTGAGATTTTACGGTTATGATTGACCTTGAGATCATCAATAACACTAGGAGCAGGTAAGTTTGAGTATTTATGTGAGATTATTTTTGCAAATCGCGGTGTTGATCCTTGGATAATTCTAGCCTTATCTTCTAAAGGACAAAAGATCTTCCCGCCTTTAGAGGTTTGATAAACATAACGCTTAACTCGAGCAACTCCATAAGGCGTTTGGTAATTTGCTTCATCTCTACTTCGTGCTGTTAGCTTTATTTTTCCAACATGGATAGGAGAGCCATCTGCATCAAACTTACTTAATGCTTTTTCAGTGGCTAATGTTCCAACCTCATTAAGGCCGTCAAGAATTGCATCCTCACATTCAAGCATGGATCCTTTTAGTGGAAGCTTGAGTTCAATAGTTAATTCATTATTTTCATCAGAGATAATTCTAGCTGACATCCAAACACCATCCTTCATCATGTTAAAGTGTATATTATGCTATATATTCTACATTATATAAAGGCAGCACCCCTTATCCAGGATATAAAAATTGCTGCTAATAACACTCTTTTTTTGCGCCAACAATATTACTCCCCTTCTGAAAACAAACACTATACAGCACCTCTGCCAACTGGTTATGAGGGCCAGTTCGGCCCTACTATTAAAAGCTGGACAAGCTTCCTAAATACTCAAGGTGGTATGACGCTAGAAAGCCTTGAGACATTTTATAAAACCGCCAACATAGATATTAGTAAATCAACCATCCATAGCTTCACAATTAAAACGCCTACGATACTTGAGCCCGAGAAGGTAGAAGTTGTGAAGGCAGGTTTACAATCCACGAACTACCAGCACCTAGATGACACCAACGCTAGAGAGGATGGGAAAAACCGTTATGTTAATGTATTGGGTAATGAGTATTATTCAGCTTACTTTACGCTGACCAGTAAAAGTCGATTAAGCGTCATTGAAATGTTAAGCAAAGACCACTTTGGGTTCACATTAAATGAGGCCGCTTTTAATTTACTGGCTACTATGAACTTACCCCACAAGGTAATCGAAAGCTTAAAGGTATTTCACTCATCGACTATCTTAAACAGTAAGGAGCTGGAAGTTATTCTTGATAAGGTATTAGGTGATAAAAAATTTCCAAAATATAGAAAGCTGATTACTGATGCGGCAGCTATCTCAACATATAGAAAGAGTCCTTATGCGATAGAAACACTCATTACCGATGATGCGCCACAGTTTAAGCTCATTACTGAATCACTCGCCTTGTGCTGGGTTCATGAGGGTAGGCATTATAAAAAGCTGACGCCAATTTTTAAGAAGCACCAAGACTCTGTTGACAGCTTCTTGGATAGGTTTTGGGATTATTATCATAAGCTCATTGAATATAAAAAGAACCCAGGGCAAGATGAGATAGATAAGCTATCCAATGAGTTTACTGAGTTATTCTCAACAATCACTGGCTACGAGAAACTAGATAAACAAATTGAGCTCACCTTAAAAAAGAAAAGGCAGCTATTGTTAGTGCTGGAAAAGCCAGAGCTTCCTCTACATAACAATCCAGCAGAGTTGATGGCTCGGAAGCAGGCTAGAATGCGCGATGTACACCTTCATACTATGAGTGAAGAAGGAACGAAAGCTAAGGATACAATGGTTACAATTACTGAGACATGTAAAAAGCTAGCAGTTAATGTCTTCGATTATATATATGACAGAATTACAAAAAACTATTCTATGCCTTCGCTAGCGGAATTAATTACCATCCGCTCATCACAGGCGCAGTAAACTAAAGAGAGCGCAGCATGAGCATCATGCTGAAATAAGACGGATACTAATTTATGTTCTGTTGGTTTGGGTGAGTTATAAGTCGGTTGGAGAAGTTACTAGTGGTTCCTTAAGCTGCACTTATTAAAACAAGGCCCTCAATGTGGTTCATGCAACGTATTGAGGTGTTGACTTAAATCTATGATACAATCCCCACCTTTATTGCAACGAGGTCGTTATGGCAGGACATAGTAAATGGGCGAACATTAAGCATAGGAAAGGTGCCCAGGATAAAAAACGTGGTAAGATTTTTTCCAGGTTGATTCGTGAAATTACTGCGGCAGTGCGAGTTGGTGGCGGTGGTGATCCGAGTGCTAATCCACGTTTACGTTTGGCAATGGATAAGGCCTTGTCTGCGAATATGACTAAAGATACCATTGAGCGAGCTATTAAACGTGCAGTCGGTGGTGATGAAGGTGCAAACCTTGAAGAGGTGCGCTACGAAGGTTATGGGCCACAAGGGGTTGCTGTGATGGTTGATTGCATGACGGATAATCGCAATCGTACCGTTGCTGAAGTAAGGCATGCCTTTTCTAAGTGCGGAGGTAACTTAGGAACCGATGGCTCGGTTTCTTACCTATTCACTAAGCAGGGAATACTCAGTTTTCCTGCGGGTCTTGATGAAGATAAAGTAATGGAGGTGGCGTTAGAAGCTGGTGCTGATGACGTGGTGACGAATGAAGGCGGCTCGATCGATGTGTTGACTTCACCAGAGGTGATTAGCGAAGTGCGTGAAGCGATGATTGCAGCAAGTTTGGAACCTGAACAGTTTGAAGTTTCTATGGAAGCCTCAACCAAGATTGATTTGGATGCTTCTGCTGCTGAAAAGATGTTAAAGCTAATCGATTTACTAGAAGACTGTGATGATGTGCAGGAAGTGTATTCTAATGCAGACATTAGTGAGGCTGTCTTAAAGGAACTTGAGTGAGCGTTATCTTAGGGGTTGATCCTGGTTCTCGCACTACGGGCTTTGGTGTGATCCAACTAGAAAAGGGTAAAACAACGTATCTCGACTCAGGCTACATTCAATTAGCTGATTTATCAATGAATGAGCGCCTGGCTGAGGTCTTTAAAGGTTTGTCACAAGTTATTGCAAACCATCAACCTGATAGTGCTGCCATAGAGCAGGTCTTTATGCATCAGAATCCAGGAGCGGCATTGAAGCTTGGTCAGGCACGTGGTGCTGCGATTGTTGCACTAACCGCGCCAGGCTTATCAGTGGCTGAGTATTCAGCACGGCAGGTAAAGCAATCAGTGGTTGGCTACGGCGCGGCAAAAAAACAACAGGTACAAGCAATGATTTGTCGCTTATTAAATTTAACGGAAGCTCCACAACTTGATGCGGCTGATGCTTTAGCTATTGCCTTATGCCATGCGCATACTCAGCAAAGTGTGGTAGGTGTGATGGGGGTGACCGGTGTTCGAAAAGGAAGGTGGCGATGATTAGTTTTGTGCGTGGTAAATTAGTTGAAACTAGACCGCCTTTTTTGACGGTTGATGTCAATGGTGTTGGTTATGAGTTGCAGGCTTCGATGAATACCTTTTACCAGTTGCCTGAGCTAGGGCAAGAAGTAACTTTGCTTACTCAGCTTATCGTTCGTGAAGATGCGCACTTGCTTTATGGCTTCGGCAGTCACTCTGAGCGTGCGTTGTTTGTTACTTTAATTAAAGTGAATGGTGTTGGGCCTAAGTTAGCGTTAACAATTTTATCCAATATGCAGGCGGGTCAGTTTGCCCAATGTGTTGCTGAGGGTAATACCACCGCCTTAGTGCGCATGCCGGGTGTTGGGAAAAAAACCGCTGAGCGTTTAATCATTGAAATGCGAGATCGCTTGTCGCAATGGCAAGTTGAGCCAGTTGCTAGCGAGGCTGATACAGCATTGCCAGAGAGTATTAGCCAAGTGATTAGCGATGCGGTGAGTGCATTGGTGGCGCTTGGCTATAAGCCACAAGAAGCCAGTCGTCACGTCAAACAACTTGCTGCTCCAGGAGCAAGTCGTGAAGAGCTAATTCGCCAAGCTTTGCAGCAGATTGGTTAAGTTTTGCTCTTCTGTTGAGCAGTATTGCCTTTTGCAAAGCCGCTAACAAAAACTAGCAAATCTCTTAATGTTTCGTTAATATTTCATATGTAAGATATTTCTTATTAATGATAATAAAAGAGGTTTTTACTTATGGCGCAAGGATCTGATAAAGGCTTAGGCCAATTCACGACGGATTACTCTTCATCTGGCAACATGAATTGGCAGCAGGCTACTTGGTTTTTTGGGAAGAATTCTCAACTATTTCGTCAGCTAGGTACTGATGGAATGGATAGGAGCTTGCTTGCTCAACTTGCTGGGGGGTTGTGGCAAGCCAGGTAGTGGCAGAAGGCAATAAATCCTCTCCTGCAATTTTTTTGCGCCAAGGCCCAAAGCTTGGTGAAGGTTCTTACGGTGCTGTCCACGCTGTGGAAGTTACAATTAGTTACTCGCAACGTTCACAACCAACAAAGGTTTCACCTAGATTAGTTCATAAAACAGGCCTTGTCAGTTGCCCTGAAGTGAAGGATGCCTTGCAGCGTGAGGCGGCTTTTTTGCGTCATGTATATGGCGATCCAGCCCGGGTTTCGTTTTCCCCTTCCAATGGAAAGGGTGAGTGGTACTCATTAATTTGTCAGCGTGTTTCTGGGCAGACTGCTTCTAACTATCTGGTTGGTAAAACTGTGCTGGCTAATGAATATCTGAAAGTTTTGGATGCTATATTAGCAAAACTAAATTGGCTGCATAAAGAAAAACAAATTATCCATGGTGATTTGCAGCCAGAAAATATTATGGTGAATAAAGTAGGTAATCGTTATGAAGTGAATTTAATTGATTTCGGTTTTTCTTATAGCCTCGATGAGTCTGCTATTACGCTTGATTACGATGCGGAAAAGACCTACTTTCACCCTGATCGATGTCGCCAGAGGGATGATCTTTCAGCCGATGTTTGGCATGATGTGTATTCTTTGATTCGGTCTCTTCTTTTTTTAGACTCTAATAGATTTGCCTTTTTAAAGCGGGTGCTGCCTCTATATAATGTAGGCTATATTGCTGCTGGCACGCCAAAATCATTGACCTTCTCCCAAAACTGATCCCATCTGCCTTTAGTCTTTACTAGTGTTCTCAAGCATAAAACGATTTTCATCCCCTTGTCTTTCCAGCGCATTCCTGATCCGCCTAATCTTTGTTTAACAATTGTTTTACATGCTGCTTCAGTGACGCCAGAGCCAATTGGTGCATTCTGCTTAATCAAATTATGATACGACATTCGCTTTTCTTTACTGAGAACTACCCAAAATTGTTATCTCCCTACCTGAACTGAATTCGATAATTCTTTTTGTTCTTCTTGAGAAACACTATTTTCTTTAAAAAATTGCTCTACTAAGTGATACGTTAGAAGTTTTCTAATACCCTTCGCAATAAAGTGTCGTGTCACCTTGCCCTTACCATCTCCTAATTTAGCTAGCATAATTGCGTAATCGTCATAAGCTTTTTCCTTACCTATCTCATACAAATATGAGGCCACATAAAAACATACAGCCAGTAGATTTTGTATCCCTTTAAAATTTTTTATCTGCATATTTTCCCAGCCTAGTCCTTCCTTGAGAAATTTAAAAACATATTCAATTTTCGCACGAGATAGATAGGCTATGTATACCTCATACGCCTCATCAAAAGTCGTTACTTTTTTATTAGTTAATAGCAGCATGTCATTCTTAAAAATTCTCCTACCATCTCTGCCTGTAATTTGGATTTTAATTGCATTGAAGTTCTCAAACTCTCCAAAATAAATAGTTATTTTTCCGTCTTGTACGCAATTCTTTCCAACTGTTAACTTTTGGAATTGCTTTTCGCCTTGAGCATCAAAATCAGCGTTAATCAGCTTAAGCTTTTTACCATCATCACCTCTACCTTCTATTGTTCTTGTTATTTTTGAGCGAATAATAAAGTCTTGATCTAGGTTTGTATCAATTAGTGAGAGATAGTCATTATCATCAAACTCTCTATCTAGAATATGGGTAATGGTTGCATCTTCATTCTTTGATTTTAGGCAGATTCCTATTTTTTCTATTTCACGAATAGACAGCAGCTTTTTATTAAAGTAATCACCAGATTCATAAAGACTCTTGGCCTCTTTATCTCCCTCAAATGGCTTTCCAGCCTCTATTTTCTTAATATGCTCAGCTTTTAAAAACTTAGGGTCTTTATTGCTGTAGCTTACATGCGATAGTAGATGCACAGCCTTATCACCAGGTACTAATGCAACTGCGTTATGCGTGCTGTAACCATTGATAATATCCCCGTCCAGACTCCTTACTTTACCTAGATTTTCAGTTTGCTTGCTATGTGGCTTTCTAATATCAGAAGGATCATGAAGAACATCAATTTTACTGGCGTGTGAAAGTTTTTCACAGCTCTGTTCTAGCAATACATCATTTGTTTTTATTGGATCTAAATCGGTGCTTTTATTTTCACCGGTAAGTGTACGAATCATCTTTTTATACTCATTGTTATCTTTTGATGAACTGAACAACTTACAACTACCTTCAGTTAATAGCTTTCCTACAATCGTCGATAGATTTTTTTAAAACAACTTTCCCAGTTAATTTTGAAAAAAGAGGGGCAGCGTAATCGGCGAAGTTTAACATTTATACTCATCTCGTTAGTCTTGTTAAAAAGACAAAGCATAGTCATTTTTACACAATATTTCAGCATTATTTTGCTGATTTAAATTTTGGGTAGTTTTCAGTTCTTTAATATTATTTTCAAAATACGTAATTTGTAACGTCCCACAATAATTTAGAGAAACCATCTCAACCTATTTTGCGTGAGATGGTGTCAAATAGTTAACCTTTTAGCTCATGAATTGCCTGATTAATGACATCATCCGGTATATGGTTTAAATTCATATTAGCGGCGATTAGCAACGCATGTCGCATGAGCCTATCAACATAACGAAGCCTACCTTTTGTGGCCATGTGTACTGCACGAATACCTGTTTCAGTGAATAAGCTGCTGCTCATTCCTGCCTTCTCAAAAGCAGCGTGAATAATGCTCTCAAAATCCCTGCTATCTTCAATTGCATGCCACCTAATAAAGCACTGAATTCTAGAGTTGATAGGTTCATAGGCTGGTCTCTGCAATGTTGCTAGAAGTGATGGGAGTCCACATAAGATAATCGTCATGACGTCTTTGCTGTCAAAACTGAAATTAAGGAAGTCAGGTAATCGTAGAATGAAATCATTACTAAGCTGATGCGCCTCGTCTAGGATCCAAATAGGCTGAACGTTTTTATCATGGTAGAGCGCGATCAAGCTCTGCTTCAAGTCTCTCCAAAGTTTAGAGAATCGGTAATAGTTTTCTAAACCTAGATTTTCGGCAAGCTGAGAGTACACATCAAATGACCGAAAGTGAGTGTCTGATTGATAAATGACTTGATGGGTCAGCGGGTTGAGTTTATTGCTCCAGTATCTTAGCGCCGTGGTCTTTCCTGTCCCTGAGTCGCCAGTAATCACTGCTAAGCCGCGTGTTTCTAGCAAACCATTAAGTTGCTGTTCTAGTCGCTTTGACTGCGCCAATTCAATAATGTTTGATTTACCCAATGGATCAAATTTCAAGCCAAAATGTTGAAGATACATCTTACTCATCCTTGTATCTTAAATAACTGTAGAGATATGACAATATTGCTACAATCCCAAGGATGCTTGGGTAGGCGGAAGGTGAAGCCGTGTTCGTCCTTAGGATTTAATCCTGTTGAGGAGATTTAGCTCCCTTCCACCCTCATAAGTTCATGAGATCGAACGGTATCTTAGGCCATTGTGAGCCTGTATTTGCAAGGTTGATCCGAACTATGATTTCCCAAGTTTGTTAGTGTAATAAAATTTAAGAGGCTCTAGCAAATGAAAAAAAATTGTGTTGGTATTGATATTGCAAAATCTGATTTTGTTGCTGCTATCACCACTAGCGGAAAAGATCACGTTAAACATTTTAATAATAATCCTGAGGGCTTTTCTGAGTTATTAGAATGGACGCAATCTTTATCTGATCAGTCACTTCATTTTTGCATGGAATCAACAGGTAAATACGGTAATGCATTGGCTCTTTATTTACATAGTGAGAAGTGTGATGTCAGTATAATTAATCCTGCACGAATAAAGTTTTTTATGAAAGGACAGCTAATACGAAACAAGACCGACAAGGCCGATGCGGTCAGTATTAAGGACTATTCAAATCATTTTACTCCAACGCTATGGCAGCCTTTGCCAGCTAATATAGAGGCTCTAAGAGCTTTGATACAGAGATCTGAAGTATTAACCTCCCAAGTCAGCAATGAACAAAACAGGCTGGAGCTAGCGGAAGAAACAATTATTAGCTCTATACAAAATCATATCGATTATATGGAAAAAGAAATTTTACGACTGCAGGAAGAAATTAGTAAGCTGATCGCGAGTGATGATGATCTGAAGAATAACACAGAGCTGCTTAAAAGCATCCCAGGCATTGGTGATAAAACCGCTCAAACACTAACTGCTTTTTTTAATAATATTGAAAGATTTTCTGGCGCAAAACAATTGGCTGCTCATATTGGTTTAAATCCCAGCCAGTCACAATCAGGCACTTCATTGAATTCATCACGGCTCTCAAAGGTTGGTAGTGCTTGGTTGCGAAAGGCGCTTTACATGCCGGCATTAGTGGCTATAAGGCATAATCCTATTTTGAAGAAATTTTATGAAAAGCTGCTCAAAAAAGGCAAGCCAAAGAAGCTAGCCATTTGTGCTGTTATGAGAAAAATGGTGCATATGATTTATGGCATCCTAAAAACACAGCAGCCATTTTCAGCGGATGCCTAGTAAAAATTTTACAATTTATTGTTGACGTTTATGACGGTATCTCCTCAGTGATATCCAAATCCTCTTTAACTTGGTTATAAACAATCTCAACTAGCGAGGTTTTTCTTGCTGGTTGTTCCGGCATCTGAGGTCTAGCTCGGGTTCTAGAAAGGTTGTTATGTTTGTCCAGCTCTCCCACTGCACCAAGGTATTGATATTCCAATGATTCGACGTGACGGGCGGAGTCACTATGCGGATCAACCACTAAATAAACCTCTTGTTGAGCCAGTTCAAATGGAACTTCAAAGAGTCGATTATTCCAGCTTACCGTGCCATCCTTCCTGACTCGGCGCTTAATGCGATGCAGGAAGTAATCATCTAGCTTATCGGCCAAACAACCTAACGGCTGAATTTTAGTGAGGTCTTGCTGATAGCGTTGTAACGGGGTCATCTTGTCAGGCAGGGCGCTTTGCGAGGCTTGATGATAAACACGCTCAACCCAAGCCCAAAATCGATCATTCAGCGCATTGAAACTATGAATGGAATCCAGGTTGCATTCAGCTAGGAATTGCTCGCGTACTGTTCTATGCCAACGCTCTAGTTTGCCTTTGCTTTGCGGTTCATAGGGCCTGCCGTAAATCAATTGAATTTTCAAACGAGCACAAATGGTTTGCAACGTTTTAGCACGGTAGGCAGGGCCGTTGTCAATGATGAGCTTAACAGGAAGCCCACGTTTGAGTAATGCCTCTTTCAACACATGCTCAATAGTAATGGCACTCTCATCAGTACAAAATTTACTGTGACAGACCAACCTTGAGGCATCATCAAAAATACTCACCAAATAGCTTTTAACTCTTCTTTGGCCATCGTAAATCGTTGGACCATGCATGACATCGCCATACCAAATATCACAAGCTGTGAGCGCCTCAAATGAGCGGCGCTCAATTTGGTTAGAAGGTGTGACTGTTCTTTTAGACAGGCCGTGTTTTACTAATAAGCGGTGAACTGTTGCGTGAGATAATTCACCTCGTGCTACCTTCCCTTGAGTTTCTAAGAGTTTAATCACGGTCGGAATTGATCTTGAAGGGCTTTCCTGTTTAGTGGAAATAATTAACTCTTGTAGCTCTGGATTGATGTGACACTGGCCTTTGTCTCGTCGAGTTTTAGGAACTAATCCATCAATACCCTGCTTTAACCAGGCGTAATACCAATTCTCAATTGTTTTAGCACTGAGGTGAACACGCTTACTACCTGGAATGTTGTAGGTTTGCTGGGACAACCTTTTAATAATGCTCTTGAGCTCACCATGCTCAAAACTATTTCGGCTACATAGCTCACCTAAAACACTTAGGCGAAACAGTGCTGTTGGGTGAATGGGCTTGGTCATTTTGCAATTCCTGT
Source organism: Gammaproteobacteria bacterium (assembly GCA_965196985.1). Classification (GTDB taxonomy): domain Bacteria; phylum Pseudomonadota; class Gammaproteobacteria; order UBA12402; family UBA12402; genus 2-12-FULL-35-23. Next base: position 20,415 of record CBDALO010000032.1, read on the forward strand.
GTGATTTAACTACTTGCAATGAGTTAATCACAACTTGAGTTGAGAATGCTACGCTCAAACTGTGTGGGGTCGTGAGGTTTACAGAAAATATCCATCTCAACTTTTTTTCACGTTAATTAATTATGGGATGCTCACTCCTGTGTTGTTAAGAAAAAGCATGATGCTCGATAAATCATGCTCACCAAGGCAGGCCAACCAAAACGCTTGTGGATCACTATGTCGCCCAAGCTGTAACCACAACGGATGTGCTTTGATATGGAAGGAGTAATCAACGAAGTGGTCAACCAACCAGTGAAACCACCTAGCAACGGTGTGTCGACTAACACCTTGCTCCTGACCTGATGAGCTAATACTTTTCCCAGGAGCACGCTCATTAACACTGCCTGCTGAACTGACCAGCAATACCAACGCTTTGGAGAAAGTATCTCAGGTAGGGTTGAACAAGTACGTTTACATTGATGACAATAAAATCTCAAAACAGGGGTGGGATTTAAAGAGCGTCCTTTACCTGGGTTCCTATCTGGTTTTCGATCATATGATCCATGTGACCATAGTCCACCTGCACCGCAATGGCTGCACTGCTCTGGCCTTAGTAGCTCTGGATTTTTTTTCAGCAGGATCAGGTAATCACTCAGGCTTTTAATCGCTTTTATGATTCTGCGCATGACTAATTTCACTATAGTTTTTATATCAAGTTATTTTACCTTGATAGGTTACTAAAAACCTTGTTTATTATGAGATAAAACTAGCTCAATTCCCCTAAATAAAGATAGACGTAACAATAAAGATACGACATCAGAGAACCGCTATACTCTAATGCCTCAAATTGAACCAAATGATTACTATTAAAAACAGAAAAAGCATTCACCGCTGGAATAAAAGCTTGCCTAGCAGGATCAGCTTTTAATAACAGCAAAGCAGTGCGCATCGCACCAGGAGTAAACAAAATTTGATGCATTAAACGACTACGCTGATCCTCTGATAGCTTCCCTAACAACCCTTGAAGGTTATCTTCAACAGGCTCAATGGGTGAAACATCTTCACTATCATACATTTCAGCCGGTGTTCTCAAACGCTGCCCTGACAATAACTCCGGTTCCTGAAATGGATCACTCGCTATCAAAGTTAACAAGCTTTGGCCCATACCCGGCAGAGGCATCACTAAACGCTCTGGTTTGACTGAGCTCTCATCGACTTCCTTCAATGCAGCAATAACAACAGACAACCCGTGAGGTTGTTGAAAAAGGCTAACTAGCTCTCGTTGCTCAGCTTCTACTGACTCATTTTGTAAAAAATCGATCACGCACTGTTTCGAAGCAACAAAACTTCGTGGCAGTTCCTTCACTAACCCTACTGAAGCTATCGCTTGCTTTAGGCCATCATTTCTCTTTAGTCGCACCCGAGAAAGATTGTCATTACAATCAAATAAACTGTGAATGTCTTCAAAACCCAACGGCTGCATCAGTCGTTCAAACTTTTCCATAAATTCCCGGCATGCAGCAGCTTCACTCAAATCCTGTGTTGTATGAAAGCCTGAAAAACTTTCTTTAATATACGCAACCAACTGCCCCACCAACGCTTGAACACCGCCCACCTGAGCTAGAGCTCGATAAGCAATTCGCTCTCTTAACGGTCCAGGAATAGCTTTTAAATAATTGGGATCATCAGCTTGAGAAGCCACCACAAGTCCGCACTGCGCATAAATAGCCGCTAGGCAAGCATGCCTAGATTGCCTCTCATCATAACTCTCTCTTTGTCCAGGTTTGGTGCGAGCTTGGTGAAGGTATTGAACAACCTCACTATCCACTTCACCAGAGAGCCTTCTATAAAACCCTTCTAACGGTCCAGCAAGCGTCACTGGATTAGCAGTTAACAAGTTTTCAAGTGCATCCAACACACCAGCTACACAGTAGCCAAGCTCTTCACTCGTATTAGACAACCATGACTGCACACGCGCATCCTCTTCTATACGAGAAGCAATCGCAGCAATAACTTCACAACGAGCAAGAATCCTAACACAGGTTGCTCTATCACCTGTCAGCTTACCAGTAACAAAACCTTCTTCTAATTGATTAAAATGACCTATTGGCCCAGCAAGGTCACCCAAGCGTGCTTTTAAATAGCTCATTAAAGCGCGCATGCGATTTATAGGCTCTTCACCAACAACAATTAACGCCCCACCTTCTTGTTGTGCTTCTGTCGGGGCACTAAACCAATCCTCCGTTGCTTCTAGGGTTAATTCACTCGTTGCAGTAGCATCGGCACCATAACATTCACTAAGAAAACGGGAAACCTCAGTAAAAGTGATCACTACAGGCTCATACAGTCTCAGTGGCGCTTCTTTGCTACGCGCCTCTCGAGCAGCAGTTAACGCACCAAGGTAGGTATCTCGTAACGACCTATCTTCTTGGAAGCTCAGCATAGACACTAAAGTTTTTCCTGAACGGTGACGTCCATAAAGATCCAAACGAGCATCATTCAGCAACACCTGAAAACAATCGACTGCCACCCCTTCTCTTATGGCCACCTCAACCAAAACCATCAAAAATGGCTCTGCTAAATCAGCTTTTAATGCCAACTCAAGTTGCGATCGATCTGATCGTAAAACTGCATCAGTAACAGACCAGTACTGGTCTTTTAACGCATATCGATTCTGAGAACTACCCAAAATTGTTATCTCCCTACCTGAACTGAATTCGATAATTCTTTTTGTTCTTCTTGAGAAACACTATTTTCTTTAAAAAATTGCTCTACTAAGTGATACGTTAGAAGTTTTCTAATACCCTTCGCAATAAAGTGTCGTGTCACCTTGCCCTTACCATCTCCTAATTTAGCTAGCATAATTGCGTAATCGTCATAAGCTTTTTCCTTACCTATCTCATACAAATATGAGGCCACATAAAAACATACAGCCAGTAGATTTTGTATCCCTTTAAAATTTTTTATCTGCATATTTTCCCAGCCTAGTCCTTCCTTGAGAAATTTAAAAACATATTCAATTTTCGCACGAGATAGATAGGCTATGTATACCTCATACGCCTCATCAAAAGTCGTTACTTTTTTATTAGTTAATAGCAGCATGTCATTCTTAAAAATTCTCCTACCATCTCTGCCTGTAATTTGGATTTTAATTGCATTGATGTTCTCAAACTCTCCAAAATAAATAGTTATTTTTCCGTCTTGTACGCAATTCTTTCCAACTGTTAACTTTTGGAATTGCTTTTCGCCTTGAGCATCAAAATCAGCGTTAATCAGCTTAAGCTTTTTACCATCATCACCTCTACCTTCTATTGTTCTTGTTATTTTTGAGCGAATAATAAAGTCTTGATCTAGGTTTGTATCAATTAGTGAGAGATAGTCATTATCATCAAACTCTCTATCTAGAATATGGGTAATGGTTGCATCTTCATTCTTTGATTTTAGGCAGATTCCTATTTTTTCTATTTCACGAATAGACAGCAGCTTTTTATTAAAGTAATCACCAGATTCATAAAGACTCTTGGCCTCTTTATCTCCCTCAAATGGCTTTCCAGCCTCTATTTTCTTAATATGCTCAGCTTTTAAAAACTTAGGGTCTTTATTGCTGTAGCTTACATGCGATAGTAGATGCACAGCCTTATCACCAGGTACTAATGCAACTGCGTTATGCGTGCTGTAACCATTGATAATATCCCCGTCCAGACTCCTTACTTTACCTAGATTTTCAGTTTGCTTGCTATGTGGCTTTCTAATATCAGAAGGATCATGAAGAACATCAATTTTACTGGCGTGTGAAAGTTTTTCACAGCTCTGTTCTAGCAATACATCATTTGTTTTTATTGGATCTAAATCGGTGCTTTTATTTTCACCGGTAAGTGTACGAATCATCTTTTTATACTCATTGTTATCTTTTGATGAACTGAACAACTTACAACTACCTTCAGTTAATAGCTTTCCTACAATCGTCGATAGATTTTTTTAAAACAACTTTCCCAGTTAATTTTGAAAAAAGAGGGGCAGCGTAATCGGCGAAGTTTAACATTTATACTCATCTCGTTAGTCTTGTTAAAAAGACAAAGCATAGTCATTTTTACACAATATTTCAGCATTATTTTGCTGATTTAAATTTTGGGTAGTTTTCAGTATCGATTAAGCTCGCCATAAAAACGACAGGCAATAGATGCTTTTTCAGCAATACCTTCAGTCAACCAAAAAGCCTGATCTTGCCTTTGATCCTGAAGCCAATCATAAAAAGGTGGGTAAGTTAACGAACTAACCACAGCTACTCGTTTGCAATCAAGGATAAGCTTTAAAGTTTGTTCACTTTGGTAGTTGTACGTTACAAAATTGATAATGTGGCTATCACTATATAACCGCAGTAAACTAGCCTTTAGCTCCTCAGGTAATAATTCTAAAACAAAGCAAAGCATCCGAGTATTGACAATAAGTGCAGCAAATTTTTCAGGTGTTAAGCGCTCTAATAAATCGCGCTTATCACCCTCGGAGAGCCTCTTTAAAAGTTCACCAAAAAAACCCACTGACCAGGAACCCAGCCAGCAAGTATTCTATCTTTGATCTTGCTCAGCAAGCCAGCTTGTAAAGCTTCATGGCCTGATAATGCATCTAAAATTTCATGGAAGCAGACAGTATTTATAATAAGCCCAGCAGACCTTTCAAAAGTCAACTTAGTCAACAATGCCGCTTGTAGATCGCCAGCCCCAGATAACGCCGTTAAAATAGTAGCAAGTTCGAGGTCATCGCTAATAATTCCAACCAATTTTTCAGTACTCAACGCCGTCAACAAATCAACTTGTTCGCCATCGGGCAGCCTCTCTAAAACAGCAGCAAAAAGACCTCCCACCGGAATAACCCTTCCAGTGGCTATTGCATTTTTGAGTTTTCTTAGCAAAGAGGCTTGTAGATCCTGGGAATCAGATAACGCCCTGAATACAGTAACGAAGGATGCTTTAAAGCCAATAAGTCTAAACAGCTTTTCATCAGCAAATAAGCTCAGCAACTCACTTTGTAGTGCCTCGGCTCCAGATAGCGCTTCTAAAATAGCGGCAAGATCACTGCTATCTTTAATGATCCTGACAAGCTTTGTAGCATCTAATGCTGCTAATAAATCAACTCGTCCTCTAGCAGGTAACACCTTGAAAACAGCAGCAAGCAGGCCCCCACTTGGAGTAACTCGCCCGGCAAGCATTGCATCCTTTAGTCTTTTTAGGAAAAGGTTTTGTAGATCCTGTGAACCAGATAGTGTTTTAAATATAGCAATGAAAGATTCTTCAGATCGAATAAGTTCAATCAGCCTTTCACCCTCAAATGGAGCCAATAATCTAGCTTGTAGTCCTGGGAATTTGGACAACTCTTTTAAAATGTTACAAAGAACAGTACTATTTCTAATAATCGCAACAAGTTTCTCGCCACCCAACAAAGTTAACACAGTTGCTTGCAATGCTTCAGACCTGACCAAGGCCCTGAAGAGAAGAGTAAGTTCAAAACCTTGACCAGTAATCTCAATAAGTCTTTTAGACCCCAAACAATTCAGCAAAGCAACGCCAGTTTGCTCATCACAAGATTCTAGACGAGCTGTAAGGTCGAAAACACTATCACTATCAATATCAATTGAATCTCGAAAGTCATCATCACTAGGAGAATTGTGAATAGGCATTGTTTATTCCTTTGCTTTTATTATTGTTTTATATAGTTAGGGGCTGTTTACATCAAATACTTCTTACTTAACTACCACCATAAGCCCGGTTAATTTTTGATCAATTCTATCAGGTAATTCTTTAAAATACAACCGCTTTTAAGCTTAAACACCTATTCGAAGTTGCAATCTCATTGTAACTCACTCACAATCTGAGCACAGTTAACCAAGCAACAGCCAAGACCCGACTATGTCACTAAGCGACGCCGAACAACGTCAACAAGCACTAGCCACTGAAAAATCATTTATCGTGCAAGCGCCGGCAGGTTCGGGTAAGACTACTTTACTGACACAGCGCTTTCTTAAGTTATTAAGCCAAGTTAACAAACCTGAAGAAATCCTCGCAATCACCTTTACCCGTAAAGCAGCGAGTGAAATGCGAGAACGGATCTTAGGAGCATTACAACAGACTCAAGAAAACTCTAGCTCTGATAATTTAACCAATAAATTAGCCCAACAAGCTTTAGCAAGAGATCAAGATAAAGAATGGCACTTACTAACAAACCCAAGCCGGCTACAGATTAAAACCATCGACTCACTTTGCGCCGGCTTAACCAAAGCCCTACCACTACTCGCTCAGTTTGGCGCTCAACCTAAAGTTAGTGATCAACCCAGCAAGCTTTATCAAGAAGCTATCGACTCTCTGGCGAATGATTTAAACCAAGACCTCGCTTGGACGCCAGCCATACGAAGTTTATTACTTTATCTTGATAATAATTTACACCGAGTCAATCAGTTACTTGGCGGCTTGCTTGCAAAACGAGATCGCTGGTTACCACTTATTATGGCTTGTCGCCAAACGGATCAGTTACGCCAACAACTAGAGATCGGCTTACAACAAATCAACACTGAAATACTAATCACCTTGGCACAGGAAATTCAATTAAACCAGTTAGAAGAGCAGCTAACAGAACTATTACAATTTGCCAGCCAGCACGCACCTGAAGGCAGCTTAATAAAAGCTTGGCAACAACAGTTAACTTGGCCTACCACTAGTCATCAATACAAAAACTTTTGGCTTGCTTTACCCGAGCTATTACTCACCAGTGATAACAAATGGCGAAAAACGCTAAATAAAAACCAAGGCTTTCCAGCCCCTAGCTCAACGACAAACAAGCTAGAAAAAGCACAGTACGAACAAATGAAACAGCAGGCCAAAACCTTACTTGAGAAAGTAGCCGCCAGCCCTGAGCTACTGGATGCGCTAACCGAACTGAAGCTTTCACCTCCTCTTCACTATAACGAACAGCAATGGCAGTTACTTGATGCCTTATTAGTCCTACTTCCTATCGCTTGTGCAAAGCTCAAACTTAGCTTTGCTACGCATGCTGAAGTTGACTTTACTGAGCTATTGCTTGCCAGCTTAACGGCCTTAGGTGAAGAAGAAGCCCCAACCAATTTAGCACTAGCATTAGACTATCGCTTGCAGCATATTCTTGTTGATGAATTTCAAGACACGTCCAGCTCACAATTTCGTTTGCTAGAAAAACTCACTCTTGGTTGGCAAGCAGGTGATGGACGCAGTTTATTTTTGGTTGGTGACCCGATGCAATCAATTTATCGCTTTCGCCAAGCCGAAGTCAGCTTGTTTTTACGCTGCCAAAAATATGGTCTTAATGACTTAGCGCTCACTTCGCTAACTTTGCACAGCAACTTTCGCTCGCAGGCTATTTTAGTCAATTGGTTTAACGACTCTTTTCAAACTATTTTTCCAAGTTTAGAAAACTTTAACTTAGGCGCAGTTTGCTACTCAAACAGTCATGCCACCCACACAACGACAAGCTGGCAAATAAACTATCAACTAGCACTCACTGACAGACAAGCTGAAGCTCAGCAAGTAGTAAATATTATCAAAGAAAACCCTGATGCGACTATTGCTATCCTTGTTCAAGCTCGGCATCATTTAAGCGCCATCTTGCCTGCGCTACAGCAAGCTAACATTGTTTATCAAGGGCTTGACTTAGATCCACTACTCAATCGCCCAGCTATCCAAGACTTACTTGCATTAACCTATGCACTACTAGATCTTGATGATCGCATTAATTGGCTCGCTATTTTACGCGCGCCTTGGTGCGGACTAACATTAACAGACCTACATATCGTTAGCCGCACAGAAGAACACGAGACCATTTGGCAACGACTAACAAACCCCTTTGTCTTGGCAGAGCTTTCTACAGAAGGGGCACAGCGTGCTGACCACTTTATTGCAGCAATGTCTCAAGCACTAGAAAATCGCTTCCGCCAACCCTTTACTAGACTAGTAAAAACAACCTGGTTAAATCTAGGCGGCGAGTTAGCTTTATTACAACCACAAGATCAACTGAACTGTCAAAGCTATTTCAACTGTCTACGTGATAATAGCCAAGCAGGGACACTGACAGAGCCAAATAACTTTCAACAACAGTTAGCTAGCTTGTATGCTAAAACCACCACCGATTCAGGCTGCCTCGTGCAAATAATGACAATCCATAAGGCGAAAGGCTTAGAGTTCGATATTATCATTCTCCCCAGCCTAGAGCGCAACTCACCTGGGCTTGACCCTCAGCTTTTACTTTGGAATGACATCACCACACACCAACAACAAACTAGCGCTGTACTAGCGCCAATAAAAGCAAGTCACGAAAGCAATGACCCTATTTATGATTATCTTAATCGACGTGAAAAGTTTTGTTTAGCTAATGAAAATCGCCGCTTATTTTATGTCGCCGCAACGCGGGCTAAGAATGAACTTCACCTGCTTGCCTGTCAAACCAACCGTATCGGCAAAGACTCATTTTTAAATTATCTTCTTAGCGCTTATCCTGAGCTAAAACCAAACCCTATTGAGACAGAAGAAACGAGTGCTGATATCGACAAGCCAACAATAAAACTCTCTCGCTTATCTCTAACAGCACTTAGCAACTTTTCAATAACGTCTACGGCTATCAGTGGTCACAACAACCTAGCGCCCAATCAACTTAATTGGCAAGCTGATCACAGCCGTCTTATTGGCACGCTAACCCATCGCATCTTACAGCAAGTTATTGAAGAGGGTCTTCATCACTGGCCCGAAAATCGCCTTGATAGCGAGCAAGCAAATTGGCTAACCGCTTTACAGCAAGCAGGACTGCCAGAAGACAAGCTAAGTAATACAGTAAAAATAATTAAGGAAAATTTATTAAAGACACTCAATGATCCCAATGGCCAATGGCTGCTTGACTCACACCCGGTTAGCCATGCAGAGTTTACACTTTCTAATTGGCACAATGGTAAAGTAAAGCAGTTTAGCATTGATAGAATCTTAATAGACAAACAAGGACAGCTCTGGCTAGCTGACTTTAAAACCATGCACTTTGATTCTACCCAAGCACTTGAGCCTCAACTACAACAAGCAAAACTTGCTTATCAGCAACAACTTCATCACTATCAAAATTTAGTAGAAAACTATTTCAATCAACCAGCCCGCTATGGCTTATATTTTACCGACCTTCCTTATTGGCTAGAGTGTAGTGGACTAGCAATAGCCACCTGACTCTCGCTTATCAAAATTAATTTTTTATAAACCCACCGTAACCCTCCTTATTCTGGCGTTGTTGCATGAACAGAATAACGCCTTCAATCGTACCGTCACCCCGGAAGTTTTAGGCAGGGATGCCTAAAACTATCCAGCCTGTGCCCGTAAGGGTAGGTCCAGTACGATGCCAGGGACGGTAAGTAGTAGAATAGTGAAGTTAACATCATTTCTCCCTGGATCCTCCGCCGCAGCCTGCCCTCTGCGAAGGCAGGGGACGGAGGATGACGTGCTAAAAAAGGATTTATGCAACAACGCCTTTTTCAAAGGGGGCGGCTCGCGAATAGCGAGCGGGGGATTTGTTGTAAGGAAGTTGATTGATTTTATAAATCCTCCCTGTCCCTCCTTATTCTAAGGAGGGGACGTGCTGGTCAGACGTTAGTTAGCTGTAAGCAGGATTCAGGTTTTATAAAAATGTAGGTCAGTCCTGAGTTGGCATTGGTTAGCTCTTAATGTTCTTCTAACTATTGTGCCAGTGAAGGCCGACACGAAGCTTGAAAAAAACTCTGTGTCGGCCCGCGCTGCGCTTGGGACCGACCTACCGTACTAACTTAAATTAAAAATAATTATTTAGCCCGCCTGCTCAATACAACCAATAACACCAAACCTACCACTAAGTAAATGGGAATAAGGCTCAAAGCTAACTGATAATCCGATACCGTAAAAACATCCTTACCGGCAGAAAAACTATCCAGCAAACGACCTGTTACCGGCTCAGTGATAGCTCCTAACAAAGCATCACCCGTATTAATCAACGCAATAACAGTACCAGCAAGCGGTAAAGGATTAAGCTCTTTCGCCAAGGTAAAACCCAACATAAAAACGCCAGTGCCAAAACCAAATAAAAATAAACTTGTTGCTACTAACAGTAAAGAAGAAGCGGGGTAGTAAAGTAACAGCAGTATTGACACTAATGATAAGCAAGTGCCTACAGTCATAACAGCTAAACGTTTATTCAACCAATCTGATAACACACCGAATACTGGTGCACCAATAGCCAACCCAACAAACATAAAAGACAGTAAGCTAGCTGATTGTAATTTAGAAAGGTGATAAGCCGATTGTAAAAAAGGATTCCCCCATAAACCACCCAGCACCACTATAGGTGAAAAAACTAAACCGCTATAAGCAGCAATAGTCCAATTAGTCTTTTTACTTAATACCTGTAAAACAGCTCGCCAAGTTAATTGACTACCATGATGGGGAACTGATACGTCACTTCGATCACGCACCAAAATAAAAAACACTAAGGCTAGCAGCAACCCCAACACTCCCACAATAAAAAGCGCTCGTTGCCAACCCTGCCCTTCAATCAAGTAGGCCATTGGCGCCTGTCCACATAAAGCACCAAGCATGGCTGCTGTTGCAAGTAGCCCAGCAACAAAAGCAAATCGCTGCGGCTTAAACCATAAAGCTGCCATCTTTAAATAAACAACAGTAGCAAAAGCAGCGCCAGCACCTATTAGTGCGCGACAAAGCTCAACAACAACTAAACCCTGAGCCAACGCAAACCCTATCGCCCCTAATGCAGTAATTGCTATAGCTAAGGAAGTTAGCTTTCTAGGGCTAAACCTATCAAGCAATGGCCCAACAAAAAGCTGCATAACCAGATAACTATAAAAAAAGGTCGCCGCTAAATTACCAACACCTGCACCATCCAAGTGATAAAAAGCCTCTAACTCTTTGGTCATCAAGCTAGGAGAAACTTGTAAAATGTATTTATAAAACAAAAACAGTGAACATAATAAGATAATTAACCAAGGGTAAAATTTTTTAGAGGTGTTCATTAAACTATTCTCATCTATTTAGTAGTTGTTATGGTGTTTTGCTAGGGCTTTTCTGACCTGCCCTAGCGTAGCAAAACAAACTGGCCACTAGGAGAGGCTGCTAATCACCACGACGACAATAGTATTGGAAATAAGGCTGCAAGCAGAATTGCGATGAAAGGAATTTAATTTTGGCGCTTGCATAAAAAATCTCATTAATTACTTTAAAAGCATCTAAGCATAAACTACTTCGCTTTGTCAACCGTTACTATCACTAGTCACAACCCACACACTCGGAGTTAAAACTAATCGTTATTCTTTAAGAAGTTTTATGATATAGTGCTTGATTAAAATTAATTAGCAGAGGTTTAAGTGTTTGTTTCTTAAGGATAAATAAGCCTTAGACTAACAAATTAAACATAACCAATGTCAATACAAAAAAGAAAAATTACATCAAAAGCCCTAATCATTGTCTTACTGGGTGCCTGCTTTTACTTTTATGACTTTGTGCTGCAGGTCTCCCCCTCTGTAATGACGCATCAGTTAATGGCCCACTTTCAGATTAACGCTACAACGCTAGGGGCAATTATTGGCGTCTATTATTACTCTTATACTGCATTCCAAGTACCAGCTGGATTACTACTCGATATCTTTGACGCTAAGAAAATTCTTTTTATCGTTATTTCTTGTTGCTCAGGCGGCGCTTTATTATTCGCCTTAGCCCCTGACATTTATATGATTAGCCTAGGTAGAATCATGATGGGCGCAGGCTCTGCCTTTGCCTTCTTAGGCGCTTTATATCTTATTTTACGTTGGCTGCCTCCTAGCGTATTTGCACTTTTCGTTGGCTTCACTCAAATGTTAGGTTCAATTGGTGCAGCAGGTGGAGAAGCCCCTTTTGCCTTTATTATTAATCATATTGGCTGGCGCTACACTATGTTAAGTTTTGCCATTATTGGATTTATTTTAGCTTTCCTAGTGCTGTTTTTCGTTAAAGACCCCAAACTTAGTCAACGTCAGCGCAAACCAAATATCCGTTCAGCTTTACGCTTAATGAAAAAGAATCTTACTCAGGTACTCGCTTACCCACAAAGCTGGGCTATTGCTTTATATGCTTTGTTTATTTGGGCACCTATTGCAACTTTTGCAGCTCTTTGGGGTGTTCCCTTCTTAAAAAGCGCCCACCACTTAAGCACCTTACAAGCAAGTGAAGCAATCTCTGTTATCTGGATTGCCATGGCTATCGCCTGTCCTATTACTGGTTGGCTATCCGATAAACTTGGACAACGCTGTAGCTTATTAGCCGCACTTGGCATATTAGGGCTTATTGGTATTTCATTAGTCGTCTATGACTCTAGCTTAACAATGTGGGAGCTTTATGCTTGCCTAGCTTTAATTGGTTGGTCTGCTGCTGGTCAATCCCTATCTTTTGCAGCCATCAAAGACAATCAACCTGCTCACTTAACAGGCGCCGCAAATGGCTTTAATAATATGCTAATTGTTGTCGGGGGGGCTTTGTTTCAACCACTTGTTGGTTTCTTACTTGACTGGCACTGGGCCGGCACCTTAGCACACGGAACCAAAGTTTATACCCCGGCTGACTTTCATTTTGCACTTTGGCTGCTGCCAACTTTTTATATCGTTGCAACTACTATCGCATTGCTTTTTATTCGCGAAACCCACGGTCTATCTCGACAAGCATTATTTGCCACCACTGAACTAAGTCACTAAAAAGCTGCGCGGTTATCCTAGTATTGCCTTGAGTTAAACTCAAGACTAAAATGCTTCTTTAAATTCAAAAAAGGAATCTCAATCATGGCTGAAAAATCTTATGCGATATTAGAAATTGTTGGCTCCTCAACAAACAATATTGAAGATGCTATTAACGGCACGTTAGAAAGTGCTAGCAAGCAGGTTGATTCTATCCGTTGGTTCGAGGTTTTAGAAACACGCGGTCATGTAGAAAACAATAAAGTTGCCCACTACCAAGTACATCTTAAGATTGGATATACCGTCTAATGGAAAATGCTTTTTGTCACTTAACTCACTATGGATTCATTCGTGCCAGCGGCCCTGATGCCAAAACCTTTTTACAAGGTCAGCTAACTTGCGACTTAAACCAAGCCACACCAAGCCATTCTCTATTAGGCACAAGCTGCAATATCAAAGGACGAATCATCGCTTTATTTCAGTTAGCAATGGAAAATGATAATGCTTATCTGCTACGCCTACCACTCGAAGTTGTTCCACTACTGCTGGAGCACTTAAACAAATTTGCGCTCTTTTCAAAAGTAGAACTTAGTGATTGCAGTAAAGAATTTAATTGTATTGGCTTATTAGGTAACAACTCACCCAATTGCTTTTCAACCGAAACACCAGCACTTAACCAAGTCATCCGACTTCCAAAAGGTTGGTTAATTCAGGTCAATAGCTTGCTACCCAGCCATGAGCTTTGGCTTAAAAAGGAAAGTGCTGAAGAAGCAATTGAGCAACTTAAGCAAACCGTTTCTGAAACTGATACAAGCCAATGGGAGCTAGCACAAATTCAAACTGGCAAACCTGAAGTTTACGCAGCAACTAGTGCAGCATTTACTCCGCACGAATTAAACCTACCTGAATTAGGTGGCGTTCACTTTGATAAAGGCTGTTATCAAGGACAAGAGGTTATTGCCCGTATGCATTATCGCGGCAAGCTTAAACAACACCTCTATAAAGGCAGCCTAGCTAAGCCAATTACTATTTGCCCTAATGATAAGTTGGTCGTTGAAGGAAGCACCGCTGGCTACGTTGTTCGCTACTGCCAAACGGAAAACTCAACCGAATTACTCGCCACCTGCAAGGACAAAGCACTTGAAAATGGTAAAATTTATTTAGCTGATCAACTTGTTAAATTTATTCAGAGTTGAACGACCTGACTAAGTGATAGATATATATTCCCTCTTCAAGATCAGCCCTTTATCTGGTAGCCTGAACACAGTTCGGCAAAGCTGTAGCCGGATTGAAAATGCCACCTCAGGTCCGACTTACATGTTTACAAATTTCCTACGCCCTGTTCCCTACAAACTGACACCTGACCCGTAGCCCGGCTTGAGCGTTAGCGATAAGCCGGGGCTGCGTGTAACTTGTTTCCCCGGATTTTCAAATGCTTCGCATTTTCAATCCGGGCTACAAATCCCCCTGCCTCGCTTCCACTCGACTACCCCCTTTGAATCAAAGGAGACTATTGTTTTTATAAAACCCTACCTCATCGCTGCCTACTGTACCCTACTAACTAGCACGAACAGCCCTAAGTGGATTTTGAGTAGAACCCTGATCACCCTTAGCTGCAGCTAATGAAGCACGACGCCCTTCAGCCATAGCTTTTGTCGAATCTCCACGCCGACTTGCTGGCAAGTCTCTAGGCTTTTTAAATAAGGTCATAGCACCCCGCACCGTTGCCGTCTGTCTTGCCACAACAACCGTGCTTCTCGGTGAGCGAAGCCCTTTCGTCACACCAACTCGCAAACCATCACCAACCGGAAGACTTTTGGTAGCCTGCTGTATCCAAGCCGCCCTACCTTTAAAAAGCTTAAATTTAGCCTTGCCCTGCAGTTCAACTAGCGCAGTTTGAACGGCCCCTTTCACCGCTAGATTAACCGAACCCTCAGCGATCGCTTGAAAGAGTTTCCCAGCGCCATAAAGTACTCGCCAGTCACTGCTTGCTAATAAGGTGGTTTTAATCGCTTCCACCACAGCTGAATTTTGCTTCGCTGCCTCCAACCTTAGCTCTTGTTGAAGGAGTTGCGTATACCAACCATCTGGAATATTCGTGTAAAGCGACTTTAAATTCAGCCCTAATTTTACTGGCTTAGTAATCGAGGTGATATTACGCTTAGCCATCCGTAACATCGAGTCTGAATCCTGCATCGAAGCCACTGCATCCTGACAACACTTCACATAAAACAACCCTTCAACTGCTTCCACCTTACTGGACAACTCTCTAAGCTTGGACAACAAGTCCATTTTCGTTACTTCACTGATAGGCAGATCTCTTCCAGTATCAACCAAAAGTAACGTGCCTAATAATTCCTGTAAAAACCCCAGTTCGGAGTTATGGCAGCCTTGGATTTAGTGAAAAACTTATATAACCTTTTGAAATTATTACTAATAATGGATGTGGTTATGATACATGAGCGCGAGGTTATAGAGTTATTTTGTCGCATAGATGATTTTGCTGAGGAATTTGCAGCACTTGAGCGCAAAGATCTACTCCCTTCATCTGCAGAAAAAAAGTCAGGTCCACCTTGTTGTTTAGCTTATAGCGAGATTATGACAATCATGATTTTGTTCCAAATGATTGGCTATAGAAACTTTAAATATTTTTATACTGGCTTTCTAAGAACATACTGGGGACATTACTTCCCTAATTTACCCAGTTACTCACGTTTTATTGAATTGATGCCTAGAGCGCTAATGCCACTGACAATTTTTATTACTCTTAACGGTGGCAGGCGTAGTGGCATTTACTACATTGACTCAAGTTGCCTACCAAACTGTCACATTAAACGCACTAAACGCCACCGCACATTTAAAGCGGTTGCAAAACTTGGAAAAACATCTGTTGGTTGGTTTTTTGGTCTGAAACTTCATTTAGTAATCAATGACATAGGTGAGTTAATCGCCTTTAAAGTCACGCCCGGCAATCATCATGATTTAGCTGCAGGTGTCTCATTGTTTGAAGGGCTGGAGGGTTTGGCCTTCGGAGATAAAGGCTATATTGGGAAGGCTGTTTTTGAAAAACTACTTGATAGCGGTTTGAAGTTAATTACACGCAAAAGAAAAAATATGAAAAATGCGCAGCCACTTAGCGATCACGAGCAACAGTTATTAAATCAGCGAGGGATCATTGAGACTGTTTTTGGCTGCTTGAAACATAAGTTTCATATTTGGCACACCAGACATCGCTCGGTTGCAAATGCTATTACACATCTTGTTGCTGGGTTGGCTGCTTATATTATTGAGCCATTAACAATTACTGCAGTGAAAAGGTTGCCAAGCAATTAGAATTTAATTACTTGATCACTATTAACTCCGAACTGGGGTTGTAAAAGTTTAAGCTGCGCATAAAAGTCTGCATCAAACTCCTTGACTTCAGCCTTGTGTCTAGCCTCAGCTATTAATGTCTCAACCAAGCCGTTCATATCAATACTGTTAAACAACCTAACCCTAGGATTAGCACGCGCAAAACGAATCGCTGCGTCTTTAAACTCAGCCGTACGACGTGGAAAAGACAGATAGTCTCGCTGCCAGTAGGCCTCACTTAAACTCGCAAACGTCGTGCGCTCTGATACGGCATGCAATGGGCTTTGCGTTGACTGCGGCTCCGCTAGCAATGGCCTCATAAGCGCTTGAGTCGCAGCATTCACTCGACCAAGCTTACGACGACCGTAGACAAACACCGCCGCAATAAGCCCCAACACCGCTAAGCCACTACCAATTGAGCTCAGCAAGGCCAATTGACCTTCCGTTAATAACGGCGGCTCAGGCGGTGCCTCTGCAACCTGAATATCAACGGGTAGCGTAGTATTCACCTGCCCATCTGAAGCAATTAATGAGAAGCTTTTTTTACCAACATCACTTACCGTTGGCGTGCCATATAGCTCCCTTGTTGTTTCATTAAAACGCAACCACAACATCGCATTATCAATATGATACTTCAACGTATCACCATCAACGTCCGTTGCCGTTTTTAACGGAACCGTGTATTTAAATGGAAACGTGGCTTGCGCTGTTAAGGCTGCCAAAGCTTCTGGGAACACTGGGGGATCATTAACTAATATACCCTGCAAACTGATCATGCCAGAAGCACCTGGATTCAGACTATCCTGCACTGAAGTATGGATATCAAAATTAGAGTTAAAATCCTTGCTCGGCACAAAACGCAACTGACTTAACAAAGCCAATAAATCCACTCTACTACCACTCATTTGCCAAGTAGCAGACACCGGGTTAAAGCGAGCATCTAATGCCTCTCCTGTTAAAACCGTTAACTTACCCGCCTCACGATTTAGTAAGCGATAGGTCACCGTAAATTGTGAAGACGGCGAGCTAAAGTCAATACTTGGCAAGGTTAATGCTTGATCTTTGGTGTACTGCAACACCTGCGTCAAGGGGTGCTGCCTCTATATAATGTAGGCTATATTGCTGCTGGCACGCCAAAATCATTGACCTTCTCCCAAAACTGATCCCATCTGCCTTTAGTCTTTACTAGTGTTCTCAAGCATAAAACGATTTTCATTCCCTTGTCTTTCCAGCGCATTCCTGATCCGCCTAATCTTTGTTTAACAATTGTTTTACATGCTGCTTCAGTGACGCCAGAGCCAATTGGTGCATTCTGCTTAATCAAATTATGATACGACATTCGCTTTTCTTTAATATTATTTTCAAAATACGTAATTGTTCCTTCTAGCTTTTCTCTAAGCGATTTATTCAGGTTTTTATTTAGATGCTCTTTAAGCTCAGCAAGTATTCTACCTGCCGCACCTTTCTTGTGCTTTAAGTCATGACATCTCTCTTCGAGCCAAACATCACGCTCATCTCTTTCAGATTTTTTGGTAAATACTGCCTTTGATGCTTCGCCGAGATATTCAGTTGCATGCCAAAAATCTAAAATTTGCGTATCAGTATGTTTTTTTAGAAATGGCCAATTATTTTTTGCTCCATCAGCAACGCCAATTGTTTTAGCATCAGGGTAATATTTCTTTTTCAGCTTTATTTCCTTTTCAAGCCTATTAAAGAATTCATCTTTTCCATATTCTGGTGATGCTGCAACGTAGGTTGTGTGCAGGCGTGCACCATGCTTATCATACATGGAAATAGTTCCAACCATGCTCTCTCTATAACCATCATCAACGGTGAGAACATATGCACCATCTAAGCTAATACTTAGCATCTCAATGCCTGCATCAAGCTTTGGCTCTTCATATTCCCACTCAGCCTCTTTGGCTTGTGCAATACCGCCAACAAAATCAGTTGCCCGTTGCAAGTATGAATGTGAGATTTTACGGTTATGATTGACCTTGAGATCATCAATAACACTAGGAGCAGGTAAGTTTGAGTATTTATGTGAGATTATTTTTGCAAATCGCGGTGTTGATCCTTGGATAATTCTAGCCTTATCTTCTAAAGGACAAAAGATCTTCCCGCCTTTAGAGGTTTGATAAACATAACGCTTAACTCGAGCAACTCCATAAGGCGTTTGGTAATTTGCTTCATCTCTACTTCGTGCTGTTAGCTTTATTTTTCCAACATGGATAGGAGAGCCATCTGCATCAAACTTACTTAAAGCTTTTTCAGTGGCTAATGTTCCAACCTCATTAAGGCCGTCAAGAATTGCATCCTCACATTCAAGCATGGATCCTTTTAGTGGAAGCTTGAGCTCAATAGTTAATTCATTATTTTCATCAGAGAGAATTCTAGCTAACATCCAAACACCATCCGTAATCAAGTTAAAGTGTATATTATGCTATATTTTCTACATTATATAAAGGCAGCACCCGCGTCAAGCCACTGGTCTGCAGACTTGAACCCACTTCAACAGCAAAACGGGCGTTGATACTGGTTTCACCATCATTCGCACTCACCAAAAAACTATGACTACCAAAAGCGCTCAGACTTGGCGTAAAAGTAAAACTTAACTCTGTGGCATTAAACACTGCCCAGGTTGGTAATATTGAACCACTGGCTTGTTTACTAATGACCGTCAACTGGTCACCATCCGCATCATAGAAAGTATTGGCTGGCAACCTCAGCGAAGCGGGCACACCAATGGAAACAAACTGATCAGCAACTGGCACTCTTAATTCAGGTGGGGTGTTCTCAACAGTAACAGGAAAGGTAATGGTTGACGTTTTACTACTATCCAGCTCTGAAACCGCTGTGATTCTTATCTCATAACGACCGCTTACCGTTGTCCCTGGCTTTCTGGATAAAAGCCGAGTTGCTGAGTCAAACGAAAACCCTGCTGGCAACGGACTACCATCCGATAAGTCAGCACTTAGTATTAAAGGATCACCATCCGGATTATCAAAAGCTGAAACAGGAACCAGCACTTGCAACTCCTGACCTTTAGTAATCGGTGAAACCGTAATCGGCGTCCCTGCGGCTAAGGGATCTGGGGTTGGCGTGGCTAACATCGTTAACTTACCACTCAATGGTAAGTTAATACCGTCTGCCACACTGTATTCAATATTAAAATTACTGTCGTAATGCTCACTGGGCACAAACTGCAGTTGAGTTAAGATCGCCTGTACATCGGTTGGACTACCTGTCACTGACCACACGCCACGCGCTGAATTATACGTCGCTGTGGCTGAGCCTGAAGTCGGCGTCGTTAACACACCCGCCTCAGCTTCGGATAAGGTCATTTCAACTGTCACTATTGAGGAAGGCGTTGAGAGTGTGAGCGTTGGCAAGTCCTTTGTGGTGTCTTCAGTGAAATCAACCACGTGATTGAGCTGATCAACGAGTAAACTGGGCTCGATTGACAAATCAAACACGGAAGAAGCAGAAAAATGACCATCACTGGCTGTTACCCGAACAGCCAACTCACCGAGATCATCACGGGTTGGGGTACCAGAAGATGTCCTGGTTGCCGAATCAAATGAAAGCCATGCGGGCAAGGCCCGACCATCTTTCAATCGCACTGAGTACGTTAGTGTATCATCAGCATCTTTAAAGCTATCGGCTGCAAACTGATAACGAAAACCATTTGCTACCGTAGACGTTTGGCTGATTAGCTCTTTGCTCAGTTCAACACGAGCATTCGTTACTGATAAAGCAAAGGTGCTGGAGGCAGAGAACTGCTTATCACTGGCTATCACCTTAACCGATAAGCTACCAAGCTCATCATCAGTAATGGAATGGACTCGATCCACTTTGAACCATTCTAAAAAAATGGTTCTCGGCATCTAAGTGCTAAATAGCTAAGCTATTAAATTTAACGAAAGCGAAGGAGTCCACT
>CBDALO010000033.1:0-15611 GCA_965196985.1 Gammaproteobacteria bacterium
CTCTCGAAAAATACTTAGCCTAGCCGTCTTTGTCACCGCCTGTGGCACAACCCTATTTGCAGCAACGCACTTATTTCCCATTGCCGTTTTAGGGCGCCTCCTCATTGGAATAGGCTCAACCATCGGCTTTATTGGCACGTACTATCTAGCAAACCATTGGTTCCCCCATCGCTACTTCTCAACTGTTGCAGCAACGCTGCATTTTCTCGCATCTCTTGGCTCAATTATTGGTGGATTACCTCTTGCAATAAGCATTAACCACTTTGGCTGGCAAGAAACGATGGGAGCCATTGGCATTTTCACTTTTAGCTTAGCTGCACTTTATTGGCTAATTCTTCGTGACAAACCTAATGACGGTACTAGCTATGCCATAAAAACAACTCAAAAAGCAAAACTCTCACGAAAAGAACTTTTCTCTTACTGTATTCGTAACAAACAGGTTCGCTGGGTTGCTCTAGCAGGTTTTCTAGGCTGGTTACCGGTATCAACGATTGGAGCCTTATGGGGTGTACCTTACTTGATGACACTTTATCACTGGAATAATGCTCAAGCAGCTAAAGTAATTTCTCTGTTCTGGATAGGCTCAGCAATTGGCGCAGTCTTACTATGCTGGCTTTCTGAGAGACTTGCCAGCAGAAAAACCCCTTTATTAATTTGTTTCATTGCCGAACTTATTTCAGGAACAACTTTAGTTCTCGCGCCATTAGCCAATCAATGGCTGGTCTTTAGCATGATCTTTATCCTAGGGCTTTCTGTTTGCATGCAAACTTTAACTTTTTGTGTTGTTAAAGACAATGTTGACCCAAAAGCCTTTGCTAGCGCAGCTAGCATTAATAATATGGGCGCCATGCTAGGTGGAGCCATTTTCCAACCCCTTATTGGCTGGCTTCTTGATTTCTTTTGGAAAGGCAAACTATTAAATGGTATACATATTTACAGCATTCAGGACTATCAGGTTGCATTATTAGTTATTCCTATGGCAGGATTACTGGGTTGCCTAGTGACTTATTTCAAACTAAAGGAAACTCATTGCCAACTTCACTATAAACCAATAATTACGAATCAACAGACCAATAATAGCGAGCAAAAACTATGCCTAACAGAAACCACCAATTAGAACTTAACCCTCATATTTACCAAGTTAAAGAATCAGCGACCTTAGCTATCAACCAACTAGTCTTAGCCAAACGCCAGCAGGGCTTTTCTCTTTCGCATTTTGGCTTTGGTGAATCACCCTTTGCTGTACCTGAGCTTATTCAGCAAGCTTTAAAGGACAATGCCGATCAAAAAACTTATTTACCAACCCAAGGTTTACCAGATCTTTGCCAAGCCATAGCGCATTACTACCAAGAAGAATTTAATTATAACTATTCGGCTGATCACATTTTTGTAGGCCCTGGCAGCAAAGAACTGCTTTTTCAGCTGTTTTATTTACTAGAAGGCACTTTAATCCTTCCGGCACCTAGCTGGGTAAGCTATGGACCACAAACAGACTTGCTAAACAAACCAACTCATATAGTGCAAACACGCCTAGAAAATAATTACTGCCTACAAGCTGAAGAACTAGAACAAGCCTGCCAAGAGCTTTCCCCTCAAAAACAAAAGCTACTGATTATCAATAGCCCTAACAACCCTACTGGCTGCGTTTATCCAAAAGAAACCTTACAAGCTTTGGCTGAAATCTGTCGCAAACATCAAGTAATTGTCATTTCTGACGAAATCTATGCCAAAGTTGACTTCACTAAAGGAACACATGCCAGTATCACTCACTACTATCCTGAACGCACCATTGTTACTGGAGGCCTATCAAAACTCTTTGCAGCTGGTGGCTACCGCCTAGGTGTTGCACTAATCCCTGATAGTATGCAGGCCTTAGCTAAAGCATTGAGAGTTATGATTAGCGAAACCTTTAGCTGTGTCAGTAGCCCTATTCAATACGCTGCACTTGCTGCTTATTCAAACTTCAATGCTCTAAAACCTTATTTAGAGCAATGTGAGCAACTCCATAGAGTTGCTGGCGAGTATTTACATCAACGCTTTATAGAGATGGGCCTAGAATGCCCTCCTCCGACAGGAGCTTTTTACCTTTTCCCAAGCTTTGAGCCCTTTAAAAAATATTTCGCAAAACGAGGTATCACTCAGTCACAACAGCTTTGCGAGTACCTTGTTGAGCATGCTCAAGTTGCTATGCTTCCAGGTATGCACTTCTATCGACCTAGCAATGAACTTACCGTACGAGTTTCTACTACTGACCACAATGGTCCGCACGCTTTACGTGCGCTACAAGCGGGCTTATCAAAAGAAGAAATCATTACCAAACATATACCAAACTTAGTCTATGGGTGTGATCGCTTAGCCAACTTAATCACGACAGACATCTCCCAACTAGAGGTTGAACCAATATAGTGCTTGCTAAAACCCCTAAGTTCATAGCTAGGAAAAACTTACTTTCCCCAGCTAGTTAGCCCCGGAAAAACTATTTAAGTAGTTGATAGATAAAATAAATCAAGTGCTTTTTCGGGAGGAAATCTCCCAGGAAAGGGCTAACTACAACAAAAAATCTGGGATTTTTTGTTGAGTTGAATCTGAAAAAAGTCAGATTTGTCCGTTAGCAAGGCGAGCCGAGAACCGTAGCGGCAAAGCTTGGATCCCCGCCTTCTCGGGGATGACAACTTCGTTGTCACTTGAGCAACGGAAGCGCAGGCCCAACACCGCTAACGGGCAAATATGGCGTTTTTCAGGTTTAACTAGCTACAACTCAGTTTCACTCTACTTAGCAAGCGAAATAGTTACTGTTGATTTTCCAGGCAACACATCTGGAATGGTATTTACAACTAAAGTCGCATTCTTAATTGGCTCACCCGGCATAACTCGAACAGACACCCACCCTTTTGGCAAACTATGCGGGTACTGTTTAGCTATTTTGTTTAAATAAAAGCTGGCCCAATGACCATAGCCCGGCGTTAACTTAACAACCAAATGATGCTTTTTACTACTTACCACTGTTATCACAGGGGTGCTGCCTCTATATAATGTAGGCTATATTGCTGCTGGCACGCCAAAATCATTGACCTTCTCCCAAAACTGATCCCATCTGCCTTTAGTCTTTACTAGTGTTCTCAAGCATAAAACGATTTTCATTCCCTTGTCTTTCCAGCGCATTCCTGATCCGCCTAATCTTTGTTTAACAATTGTTTTACATGCTGCTTCAGTGACGCCAGAGCCAATTGGTGCATTCTGCTTAATCAAATTATGATACGACATTCGCTTTTCTTTAATATTATTTTCAAAATACGTAATTGTTCCTTCTAGCTTTTCTCTAAGCGATTTATTCAGTTTTTTATTTAGATGCTCTTTAAGCTCAGCAAGTATTCTACCTGCCGCACCTTTCTTGTGCTTTAAGTCATGACATCTCTCTTCGAGCCAAACATCACGCTCATCTCTTTCAGATTTTTTGGTAAATACTGCCTTTGATGCTTCGCCGAGATATTCAGTTGCATGCCAAAAATCTAAAATTTGCGTATCAGTATGTTTTTTTAGAAATGGCCAATTATTTTTTGCTCCATCAGCAACGCCAATTGTTTTAGCATCAGGGTAATATTTCTTTTTCAGCTTTATTTCCTTTTCAAGCCTATTAAAGAATTCATCTTTTCCATATTCTGGTGATGCTGCAACGTAGGTTGTGTGCAGGCGTGCACCATGCTTATCATACATGGAAATAGTTCCAACCATGCTCTCTCTATAACCATCATCAACGGTGAGAACATATGCACCATCTAAGCTAATACTTAGCATCTCAATGACTGCATCAAGCTTTGGCTCTTCATATTCCCACTCAGCCTCTTTGGCTTGTGCAATACCGCCAACAAAATCAGTTGCCCGCTGCAAGTATGAATGTGAGATTTTACGGTTATGATTGACCTTGAGATCATCAATAACACTAGGAGCAGGTAAGTTTGAGTATTTATGTGAGATTATTTTTTTGCAAATCGCGGTGTTGATCCTTGGATAATTCTAGCCTTATCTTCTAAAGGACAAAAGATCTTCCCGCCTTTAGAGGTTTGATAAACATAACGCTTAACTCGAGCAACTCCATAAGGCGTTTGGTAATTTGCTTCATCTCTACTTCGTGCTGTTAGCTTTATTTTTCCAACATGGATAGGAGAGCCATCTGCATCAAACTTACTTAAAGCTTTTTCAGTGGCTAATGTTCCAACCTCATTAAGGCCGTCAAGAATTGCATCCTCACATTCAAGCATGGATCCTTTTAGTGGAAGCTTGAGCTCAATAGTTAATTCATTATTTTCATCAGAGAGAATTCTAGCTAACATCCAAACACCATCCGTAATCAAGTTAAAGTGTATATTATGCTATATTTTCTACATTATATAAAGGCAGCACCCTATCACAGGGTGAAAATAGTAAATGTTATTTTTCAAATCAGCCAAACTCATCCATAAAGTCGGTGAAGGATTTACACCTAAAGGTACCGCTACAGTTTGCAAAGCCTGGTAAGCAAGAGCCAATGCCTGACTTTCACTATTCGGCTTCGGCATACTCTTTAAGACGGCAGCAGCACGCGCAAAACGACCAGGAGGCGTCCAGTCCCCTGGAACACCATAAAAACCTGAACCATTCATATAGTGACCATCCCACTTACGATTAGTATTGCTCGTTGACGTGTAATCGTATTTTTTAGCATTGTTTAATTGCCAATCTAGTGGCGGCGAGTTAGTAAGTACATCACCAGCAGGTTGATGAATGACTGTTTTACCATCAATCCACTCAACAACCGCTGAATTGCCTGTTTTATCACGAATAACCAAGTGAACAGGAACAAATAAAAACTTTGAGCCCTTTTGTACAGCACTTTTAACAAGTTGCACTTGCTTAAGCTCTTTAACAGCCTGATTAACACTGTCTGCTGTAGCAAGAACGTAATTAGCCGTATCGGTAACAGCAAGCTCTGGACGAGAATCTTTAGCATTAGCCACTGGATAGCGAGTAAACTCAGGTAAATAAAGAAATCCAGCATAGACACCCTGACTATTAATACCATCTAAAATTACATTGGTACCAAAAGCTGTTTGCCCCATAAAGCTATACTTAGTCACCCATGACTTGGCATGAACAGGAAAGCTTTGCGGCCAATTGACGTTACTTGTATTCTTGTCACCAACGTGGCTCAGTCCAAACAGGCTTCCTGTATTTGCCTCAAAATCAAGTGTACGCGCCACAGCTGCAAAACCATTCCCAGTTACCGCAATGTCAGAACATGCTTGCGACGTAGCTGAAACTGATAAAAATCCAGCCGCCACAAAAGGTAAAATTAAAACAAGTTTTCTCATATGCTATCTCCCTCTAGCTACAAATAAAAAACCACATAAGTCGCTCAAGTTTAACAGCAAAAACTTTCTTCGCAACATGACAGCCTATTACTTTAGCGCTATGATACAAGCGCCTACAGAAACACATTGCCACTTAATTAAGAAAGGACATCTTATGCGAACAGTTATCAAGTTTATTGCTCTTTTTCTTCTTCTCTGGACAAGCTTTGCTTATGCAGCGACAACAAAAAATACAAGCAGCTATCTAATAACCACGTATAAACAAACCAAATTAACGCCAACTCAAATTTTGCACCGCCTACAGGCAGGAAATACAAGATACATTAATGGGAAGGCCATTAACTATAATCAACGCCAACTCTCCAAGCTAGCGAGCCAAAAAGGTCAAGCACCTTATGCTTTTATTTTAAGCTGCATTGACTCTCGATCAGTTCCTGAAGAAATCTTCAATCAACCAATAGGGGCACTATTCGTCTCTCGCATCGCTGGCAACGTTATTAGCAAAGATGTTTTAGGCAGTATGGAATTTGCAACCAAATATGCAGGGACCAAGCTAATTATTATCATGGGCCATACACAATGTGGCGCGGTTATAGGCGCCTGCAAAGGAGTCAATAAACCTAAAAATCTTGCCAAGCTCCTCAGTAAAATCACCCCAGCCGTCAATGAAGTTGATAAAGAGCATAACAAAACAAACCTTTGTAACAACCCTGGCGTTATTGATGCAATGGCAAAGCAAAACGTCCTTAATCAAATCAAAGCCCTATACAAGAAAAGCCCCGCTATAGCTAAACTAGCAAAAGAAGGAAAAGTAAAAGTCATTGGAGTATTACATAATATTCGCACTGGTAAGGTTACTTTTTTCAATGAAAAAGGCAGAGAAGTTTAGCGCCCTAGTGGAGAAACGTTATGCCCCTAACAAGTTCAAGTATAGCTGTGTTAATTATTGGAGCCGGTCCAGTAGGCCTAATGGCGGCCTGCGAACTTAAACGTCACGGCATTGCTTGTCGAATCATTGACAAAAAAGCGATGCCGACGCAAACCTCTAATGCTCTAGCGCTTCATGCTCGTTCACTTGAAATATGGAACAACATAGGACTTATCGAGTCAGCCTTAGCGCTTGGACAAAAACTTAGCGGCATACATTTTTATACAGAAAAACTGAGCTCACTACTGAAGCTCAATTTTAATGAAGTCATTGATTCGCCCTACCCTTATGCACTTAGCCTTCCACAAAGCCAAACAGAGCAACTACTTAACAAAAAGCTTAATGGCTCTGGTATCAACGTAGAGCGAGACAAAAAGCTAATAAACCTTAGCCAGCAAGGTAACACAGTCACTGCAACACTTATAAACACAGCTGGTAAGGAAGAGGTAGTAACAACCAGCTGGCTGTTAGGCTGTGATGGTTACCGCAGCACGGTAAGAGACTTACTGGATATCGACTATCAAGGGCATGACCTTAAGCATCACTTTATCATGATTGACGCCCCCTTACAGTGGCCACTTCCTTATGATGAAGTCTCTCTCTTCCCTCACCGCCAAGGTCCTGTTGCTGTTTTTCCTATGAAAACTAGTAGCCGAATCATTATTGAAACAACTCATACCAAAAACACGAAGGAAGGTTCACTATTAACTCGAGAGCACTTTATCGAACAATTAAAACATCGCTGGTCTTTCAGCTTTAAGCTAGATAAAGCACTTTGGATGAGTCAATTTACCATTCATGAGCGCCTTGCAGCTCGTTATTGTCAACGCCAAGTTTTTTTACTTGGTGATGCAGCACATGTTCACTCACCAGCAGGTGGCCAAGGGATGAATACCGGTATGCAAGATGCTTATAACCTAGCCTGGAAACTTGCCTTGGTAATAAAGGGTTATGCAAAGACTCAATTACTTGACAGCTACGAAATTGAACGTCGCCCTATTGCCAAAGCAGTACTATCCTCCTCTGACAAACTAACAAAGATGGCTACATTAAAACAACCCATTTTGATAAAGCTTAGAGATTGGTTGTTAAAACACATTGGCTCACTCCCAAGCATTCAAAAAAAAATTGCCAGTCAAATTACTGGCGTAGGTATCGCCTATTTAGAGTCACCTTTGAGCAAGGACTACCATCAAGTCGGCTCACTTAAAGCTGGCATGCGCTTTGCAACAATGATGCAAGGCAGTCAATTCAATTTATTAATTGAAGATAGCCACCCTGAACTAGCTAACATTGAGAGTTTAATCAACAAAAACTATTCGCACATCATTAAACTTATCAAGCTAAACAAACAAGATCCTTTAGTAAAACACTACCAATTACAACAACGTTTTTGCTTAGTCAGACCAGACCAATATATTGCAAGTTTTGCCAAACATTGCTGCGAACTAGACAGTTACCTTAAAACTAGAATTCAGCTAGTTCTCTAGCTCAACTCGACGTTCAACACCAATGCGCTGCAAAAAGGCCTGATCATGTGACACAACAAGCAGCGCGCCCTGATAGCTTATTAACAATGCCTCTACTGCTTCCAGACTGTTAATATCTAAGTGATTTGTTGGTTCATCTAGAAAAATTAGCTGGGGTGGTTTAGAGGCTAGCAAACTAATAGCTAATCCAGCACGCACTCGCTCTCCACCACTTAAATGACGAACCAGCTTCCTGGCATCTCCTGCTCGAAAATTCATTGAAGCGAGAGCAAAATAACTATCCTTTAAGCTTACACCTGGATTTAATATCTGATAGTTCTCTACCAAAGTCAGATCATCTTGCAAGAAAGCAGCTTTTTGATCCAGATAGCACCATAGCTCGGTCCCTAAGTGCACCTTCCCTGACAAAGGTACTAGCTCACCCAACAGAAGCTTTAACAAAGTTGATTTACCACTACCATTATCACCCAGCAAGGCCACCCGCTCAGAGCCTACCAAATTAAAATTAAATCCTTCAAATAGTTCTTTCTGTCCTTTATAGGCAAATGTCAAAGATGACACTGTTATTAACTGTTTCGTTTGTGGTACTTGCGTTGCCATTAAGTCAGCGCTAATTGTTGTTTTATTCTCAATTTTTGCTTTTGCACTTTGAAGCCTAGCGCCAACCTCATCAAGCTTGCGCTCAGCCTGCAGCCTAATGCGCCGATTAGTCTTTTCGCTGCGACCTTTTTGCGAGTTAAAGGCCAACTTATCATAGCTACCTTTTGCTTTAATTTGCGCCTGCTTACCTCGTCGTCCCTTAGCTTCATTACGCTGATGACGCTCTTGACGCAACTGCACTTGTCGTTTTGCAGATTCAAGCAACTCTTTTTGGGCTTGTATAACATGTTGTGCAGCAGCAAGCTCAACTGCTTTTTGCTGTTGATAAAAGTTATAGTTTCCGCCGTAACAATTAATACCTTTAGTGGTCAATTCAATAATATGGTCTGTCTGGTTAAGCAAGTCACGATCATGACTAATCACGATAACACAGTTAGTACTTTTTTCTAGCCAACCCTGCAATAGCTCCCTTCCACCTTGGTCGAGATTATTTGTTGGCTCATCTAACAATGTGACATCAGCCTTGCTTAACAAGCAGCGAGCTAACAATAATTTAGTTTGTTGTCCACCACTTAACGTCTGATAAAGGTTTTTAGGGCTTATAGTAACTAAATCCAGCTCAGCAAAAACCGCCTCTATACGAGATTCAATATCCCAATCCTCAGCTAGCAGTTCATAATCAGCCTCATCGGCGGTACCCGCAGCAACCTGCTCTAAAGCAGCAAGCTTAGCATCAGCACCTAACACCTCAGCCACAGTAGTCTCTGCTGTCGAAGCAAAATGCTGAGGGCAAATTACTAATTCCCCACAGCATGAAATCTTTCCTTGTTGCGGAATCAACTCACCGCTAATCAACTTACTGAGAACTACCCAAAATTGTTATCTCCCTACCTGAACTGAATTCGATAATTCTTTTTGTTCTTCTTGAGAAACACTATTTTCTTTAAAAAATTGCTCTACTAAGTGATACGTTAGAAGTTTTCTAATACCCTTCGCAATAAAGTGTCGTGTCACCTTGCCCTTACCATCTCCTAATTTAGCTAGCATAATTGCGTAATCGTCATAAGCTTTTTCCTTACCTATCTCATACAAATATGAGGCCACATAAAAACATACAGCCAGTAGATTTTGTATCCCTTTAAAATTTTTTATCTGCATATTTTCCCAGCCTAGTCCTTCCTTGAGAAATTTAAAAACATATTCAATTTTCGCACGAGATAGATAGGCTATGTATACCTCATACGCCTCATCAAAAGTCGTTACTTTTTTATTAGTTAATAGCAGCATGTCATTCTTAAAAATTCTCCTACCATCTCTGCCTGTAATTTGGATTTTAATTGCATTGATGTTCTCAAACTCTCCAAAATAAATAGTTATTTTTCCGTCTTGTACGCAATTCTTTCCAACTGTTAACTTTTGGAATTGCTTTTCGCCTTGAGCATCAAAATCAGCGTTAATCAGCTTAAGCTTTTTACCATCATCACCTCTACCTTCTATTGTTCTTGTTATTTTTGAGCGAATAATAAAGTCTTGATCTAGGTTTGTATCAATTAGTGAGAGATAGTCATTATCATCAAACTCTCTATCTAGAATATGGGTAATGGTTGCATCTTCATTCTTTGATTTTAGGCAGATTCCTATTTTTTCTATTTCACGAATAGACAGCAGCTTTTTATTAAAGTAATCACCAGATTCATAAAGACTCTTGGCCTCTTTATCTCCCTCAAATGGCTTTCCAGCCTCTATTTTCTTAATATGCTCAGCTTTTAAAAACTTAGGGTCTTTATTGCTGTAGCTTACATGCGATAGTAGATGCACAGCCTTATCACCAGGTACTAATGCAACTGCGTTATGCGTGCTGTAACCATTGATAATATCCCCGTCCAGACTCCTTACTTTACCTAGATTTTCAGTTTGCTTGCTATGTGGCTTTCTAATATCAGAAGGATCATGAAGAACATCAATTTTACTGGCGTGTGAAAGTTTTTCACAGCTCTGTTCTAGCAATACATCATTTGTTTTTATTGGATCTAAATCGGTGCTTTTATTTTCACCGGTAAGTGTACGAATCATCTTTTTATACTCATTGTTATCTTTTGATGAACTGAACAACTTACAACTACCTTCAGTTAATAGCTTTCCTACAATCGTCGATAGATTTTTTTAAAACAACTTTCCCAGTTAATTTTGAAAAAAGAGGGGCAGCGTAATCGGCGAAGTTTAACATTTATACTCATCTCGTTAGTCTTGTTAAAAAGACAAAGCATAGTCATTTTTACACAATATTTCAGCATTATTTTGCTGATTTAAATTTTGGGTAGTTTTCAGCAACTTAAGCAAAGTTGTCATACCAATACCATTGTCACCCACAATACCGTAGCGTAGCGATGCAAAGTTTAAATCAAGCGACTCAAAACAAACTGCCGTATCAGGAATAGAAAATGAAAGTTGTTGTAACTGAACTAGTGCGCATCGTGTCATACCAAACCCCTAAGAACTTATTTAGTTAATACCAAGTAATTAGATGATTTAGTTGTTCACTGGCCTCGCACCTTTTCTAGGAAGAAATGAAATAAGGATCTTATAGGTATTTATAAAAACGGTCAAATATTATCGAATTAATTTCAACCCAAAGCTGGTTTCGCAACACCAACCAAACAGCTCGATGTATTACTACGACCAAACTTAAAATATGACAACGCAAAACATAATACTGTTAAACCACTCATGCCTAATAACAGCCACGATAAGCTTTGAATATGGGCAATATGAAGAGATGAAATAAAAAAGCCAACAACAGCGCATACCAAAGTTCTAAAAAAACCATAAAATGCACCGACCAAACCGACCCCATCAGAAAAAAAGCCAAATACCTTGGCGGCAATATTTGGTAATATCATAGCAACACCAATATCTAATACAAAAATATTAATTCCTAAAGATAGTGTATCAACCAAACTAAAAGAACTGCTGATAACTAAAACCGTGCTACTTAACATCATTATTACTAGCCCCACTACTATGATGAGATCAGACTTAATAACATGAAGCAAAAGCCGGTTTAATATCATACCTGTTACCAAACCCAGGCTAATTAACAGTAGAATAGTGCCATAAGCAGAAGCCGAAAAACCAAAATGAACCTGAAAAATAAAAGGGCTAATCATTGAGTAAGCAATCACAATTGAAAAAGCAGCCCCGTTAGTTAACATCATAAAAATAAAACCAGGGTTACTTAAAAATAATTTAAATTTACCGTATAAGTAGCTTGGCTGCGTTGCGGTTTTTACTTTATTTAAATGAGTTTCTTTATAGATAAAACTAATTACTAAAAGCAAAGCAATACCGGATAGCATCATAACAACGAAGTTACCAACGTAACCAAAATAGTCCTGTAGAAAACCTCCAAAAAACGGGGTTGCTGCAGGCGTAAGCACAGCAAGAGGCGCAATAATAGCAAATTTCTTTGTCAGTGTTTCTCCTATATAACAATCACGCAAAATTACTCGACTTAAGGCTGTACCAGCCCCAATACCTAAACCCTGCAATAATCGTCCCACATAGAGATAGTTAATAGAACTTGGAAACAATGTAAACAAAGAGCCTAACAAATAAATAGCCAGCCCCGCCATAAGAACAGGCTTACGACCAAATCGATCAGAGTATAATCCAGACAAGAATTGCGAAAGACCAAAGCCTGCAATAAACAAACTCATCGACAATTGGATACACCCTACCGAAACCTGGAAGTGTCTCATCAAAGCAGGAAACGAAGGTACATACATATCCGTTGCAAGAAAGCCACCTATGCTTAGCAATGCAACGATTGGCACTATAAAATTACTCTTTCTCATGGGTGCTGCCTCTATATAATGTAGGCTATATTACTGCTGGCACGCCAAAATCATTAACCTTCTCCCAAAACTGATCCCATCTTCCTTTAGTCTTTACTAGTGTTCTCAAGCATAAAACAATTTTCATTCCCTTGTCTTTCCAGCGCATTCCTGATCCGCCTAATCTTTGTTTAACAATTGTTTTACATGCTGCTTCAGTGACGCCAGAGCCAATTGGTGCATTCTGCTTAATCAAATTATGATACGACATTCGCTTTTCTTTAATATTATTTTCAAAATACGTAATTGTTCCTTCTAGCTTTTCTCTAAGCGATTTATTCAGTTTTTTATTTACATGCTCTTTAAGCTCAGCAAGTATTCTACCTGCCGCACCTTTCTTGTGCTTTAAATCATGACATCGCTCTTCGAGCCAAACATCACGCTCATCTCTTTCAGATTTTTTGGTAAATATTGCCCTTGATGCTTCGCCGAGATATTCAGTTGCATGCCAAAAATCTAAAATTTGCGTATCAGTATGTTTTTTTAGAAATGGCCAATTATTTTTTGCTCCATCAGCAACGCCAATTGTTTTAGCATCAGGGTAATATTTTTTTTTCAGCTTTATTTCCTTTTCAAGCCTATTAAAGAATTCATCTTTTCCATATTCTGGTGATGCTGCAACGTAGGTTGTGTGCAGGCGTTCACCATGCTTATCATACATGGAAATAGTTCCAACCATGCTCTCTCTATAACCATCATCAACGGTGAGGACATATGCACCATCTAAGCTAATGCTTAGCATCTCAACGCCTGCATCAAGCTTTGGCTCTTCATATTCCCACTCAGCCTCTTTGGCTTGTGCAATACCGCCAACAAAATCAGTTGCCCGTTGCAAGTATGAATGTGAGATTTTACGGTTATGATTGACCTTGAGATCATCAATAACACTAGGAGCAGGTAAGTTTGAGTATTTATGTGAGATTATTTTTGCAAATCGCGGTGTTGATCCTTGGATAATTCTAGCCTTATCTTCTAAAGGACAAAAGATCTTACCGCCTTTAGAGGTTTGATAAACATAACGCTTAACTCGAGCAACTCCATAAGGCGTTTGGTAATTTGCTTCATCTCTACTTCGTGCTGTTAGCTTTATTTTTCCAACATGGATAGGAGAGCCATCTGCATCAAACTTACTTAAAGCTTTTTCAGTGGCTAATGTTCCAACCTCATTAAGCCCATCAAGAATTGCGTCCTCACATTCAAGCATGGATCCTTTTAGTGGAAGCTTGAGTTCAATAGTTAATTCATTATTTTCATCAGAGATAATTCTAGCTGACATCCAAACACCATCCTTCATCATGTTAAAGTGTATATTATGCTATATATTCTACATTATATAAAGGCAGCACCCTTTCTCATTGTTATTTCTCCATCCTTGCCGAGCATTATACAAAAATATAAACTATCATTTAAATTGATAATTTAAACATCTGGTATTTATAAAATGAATGTACATAAACTAAATCTAAACCTTTTACGCGCTTTAGATGCCTTACTTACTGAAGCTAACGTCACGCGCGCGGCTGAAAAATGCTTCATTAGCCAGTCTGCAATGAGTAATGCACTGGGGCAACTTAGAAACTACTTTAATGATGATTTGCTTGTTCGTTCTCCCAGAGGCATGCAACTAACTGCAAAAGCCTCTTTATTACAACCCAAACTGCACTATCTAATTAACGAACTAAAAAGCCTAATGACAGAAGAGCCTAGCTTTGACCCTACAAGCTCAACCCGGGTCTTTAAAATTGGCATGTCAGACATTGGAGAGATTTTATTATTACCCATTATTTTAGCTAAATTACAAAAACAGGCCCCTAACGTCCAATTACTAGTTAAGCATATTAATCACGTCACTGCCCACGAAGTCTTTAGCAGAGGAGATATTGAATTAGCAACAGCTTGTTTAATGGATGAGAACTCCCATTTAAATCATAGTGACTGTATTAACTTTAACGGCATGATTATTGCCAAAAAAAACCACCCTTTAATGAGAAAAAGAATAACCATGAAGGACTACCTAAATGCAAAGCATATTCGAGTGCAGTACCATTTAGGCTTTGGAGATACAAGGATTGACAAAACACTAGAGTCGCTACATGTACAGCGTGATGTCGTTGTCTCCCTACCTCACATCACACCCATCTTTTTTATGCTGCGATCAACAGAACTCATTGCCTCTATCCCAGCAGTTGTCTCAAAAGCTGTATTAAATAAATTTAACTTAGCCATGCAACCACTACCATTTAAAATGCCAAAGCGACATACCTACACCGTATGGAATAAAGTAAACGACACAGACCCTGGCCTTATTTGGCTACGCAGCCTCATCGACGAGGCTTGCAAAAAAATACAAATGGGATTTTAAACGAAATTGCTTTCATAAAACTGACAGCAACAAAAAAACCACGCTATCAAGTTAAAACTTAAACGGGTGGTTTTTACGTCACTATCAAAGGAAATAAACTCTCGATAACCCATCCCTATATTTATCTAATAGACCTTCTGCGTAACTAAGGGCAGTTCTAGAAACTAGCTAAAATTTGCTTATAATTGCCTGATTAATAATCATTCATGGAAAGGCATATGCTATTAAGCTATCAGCAACTCAGTAACCGCCCGCGTATTTTTAAAAAGTTAACTGGTTTGACCCTTGATGATTTTGAAACGATACACCAACAAGTGAAGTCATCACTTGATGATGAGTTTAGTAAGCTGGGAAGGCGCCCGAAACTCACCACGCACCATGATCGCCTTTTGCTTCTCATGATGTACTATCGCACTTATGTAACACATGAATTCTTAGGTTACTTTGTTGGTTTGGATGACAGTAATGTCTGCCGCTTATTTAAACGCTTAGAACCCTTAGTGGCCAAGCATATTCATATTAAAAAAGACAGAACCCTAACAGAAGATGCGGTTTGCGCTATATTAATGGATGTAACGGAGCAGCCTATTCAGCGCCCCAAAAAGAAGAAGCCACGTAAAGATTATTATTCTGGTAAAAAGAAAAGACATACTCAAAAGGTGGAGATAGCAATGAGTACATCCGGAAAAATAATCAACGTCTCTCAAACAATGCCTGGGAGGGTTCATGATATTAAGATCCGACAACGTGGCAGCCCACTGCCACCAGCAGAAAAATATGCTGATCTAGGATACCAAGGAATTCAACATACTGACCCCTTGGTTAACTTACCTCATAAAAAGCCCAAAGGCGGCAAATTAACTACTCAACAAAAAGAGGATAACCGTAATCACAGCAAGACCCGTATTAGGGTTGAACATCAATTCTCAAAATTTAAAAAATTCCGCATTCTTGGGGAGGTGTATAGGAATTTTCGCAGAAAACACAATA
>CBDALO010000034.1:0-89829 GCA_965196985.1 Gammaproteobacteria bacterium
TTTGGCTTTCCTAACGGCTTATTTCGCCATTTCTTTAAATCTTCATCCAACAATTTAGCGCAACGGCTTACCTCTGTGCTTGAAATATCTGTTCCACAGAGTTGCTTTAGCACCTTTTCAACTTTGCGCGTGGAAACCCCATGCACATACATTTCAGCGACAGCCAGCTTAAGTGCTCTATCAGAGCGTACACCTCGCTCTAAGACTGATGGATAGAAGGCTTCATTGGAGTCTCTAACCTGCGGTATCTGTAGCTCAAGCTGACCTTGACCTGTGTTAATTAACCTTGGTTTAAAGCCGTTCGCATATCCGTTTCTATCGCCAGTTCGCTCATAAGGACTGGCATTTAAATGGCGCTCCCTTTCTATTAACATAGCCTCATTCATCAACCTGGAGACAAGCTTAGGTAAAGCTTCAAACCCCTCCATCGCTAAAACATGTATGGCTTCTTCGATTAAGTTCTCATTTTTATAGCAGCTCATTGTCATTCCTCTTTTTTGGTTAAGTTTACCTTAAAAGGAATTTCTAATCTGACTGAGTCGCCTGCTTATTTTCAGCAAGTCAATGGAATTTACAGAAAGGATGGCGCACTAGCTATCAAAACCAATGAAACTTGTGGGTGTACCATAAAAACTATAAACTTCATTTTTATTTTCACCCCATATGTTTGGTGTACCAGCTGCTTTAATTGCTCGCTTCCACTGAGGAAATATTTGAACTTCATTTGTATTATTATCAAATAATAGTATGTCACGGTTATGTATCCGTGCAAGGTTACCTTCTACCTGTAGTATCTCGAAATCTATTTCTTTTTGAAGGAGAACTCTTTCATTTTCTAATACTAATTTTGCTAAAGTCTCAACATCAGCACCTTCTGCTGAAAAAATATTTCCAG
Source organism: Gammaproteobacteria bacterium (assembly GCA_965196985.1). Lineage (GTDB taxonomy): Bacteria > Pseudomonadota > Gammaproteobacteria > UBA12402 > UBA12402 > 2-12-FULL-35-23. The sequence continues at coordinate 896 of CBDALO010000034.1, forward strand.
CCCTCTGTCACCCTCAGCTTTTGCTACCCAACGACCGCCTTTTATAATGTCAAGTGCCAGGTTGTTTGTCAGCTCACCGTTACTAAATTGAGATTTATCTATTATGACTTGATCAGGAAGATACCTTGAGGTTAGACTACTTGAGCCAAGTACGGCGGCCTGCGCACACTTACCCCCCCCTAAAGTTAAATGACAATCTTTATAGCCATGCTTTTTTAAAAATTTTTGAAATATTTCAATTCCTTGAGACCCACCTCTAATTAGTGTGGAATCTTCCAGTGGTTGTATCTCAAATAACTTTACATTTAAAGATGAATCCTGAGCCCACTCACCTAGTAAAGCTACCTTAGACATCATTAAATCTCCTAATAAGTTTTGTTATTAAACTTAAGCTGCTACTATCCATGAGTTTAACTTAGCTAACTTAATAAAATATTTAGCTCAACGTCAGGTTACATGTGGAGGCTTATAATTTCTTATTAAACCTGCTTTAAAGTAGTAGCTTTCACTTCCAACTAGAGGTAGTTCCATGTTAGAACATATCACACCCCAAACTGGAAAAGTTATCTTATTAGCAAGCCTAGGAGGTGCTCTAGAGTTTTTTGACTTCACTATCTATGCACTGTTTGCCATCTATATCAGCCAAGCTTTTTTTCCAAGCCACAACCACCTTATCTCAATGATCGAAACTTTTGCTGTCTTTGCAGTAGGTTACTTGGCAAGGCCATTAGGTGGAATCTTCTTTGGACACCTCGGTGATAAAAAAGGGCGCCGCTTTGCTTTTACTGCAGCAGTTTTAATCATGGCCTTATCTACATTGTTAATAGGCTGTTTACCAAGCTATCAACAATGGGGCATTACTTCACCACTCCTGCTCGTTTTGCTCCGATTACTACAAGGCTTTTCCGTTGGTGGTGAAATTCCTGGCGCAACAATTTTTACACTAGAGCACGTTCCTAAAAAAATACGCGGAGTTTCCGTAGCAATCGTTTTTATGTGCGTTACTTTAGGTAATGTGTTAGCTGCTTTGATTGGTTTTACATTAACTAGCACTTTCACACATCACCAAATGCTAGCTTGGGGTTGGCGTATTCCTTTCTTTATTGGCTTCTTGCTCGGAATTATCAGTTACCTACTTCGCAAACGCTGTTTTGAAACACCAGTCTTTACCAAACTAACTAACCAAAATCTAATACTGTCAAAACCACTATTAACTTTACTTCAAACCAACAAGCGACAAATTTTAGTCAGCGTTTCTTTAACAGCGCTTTCAGCTGCTACAATTTTTATTTTTCTCTATCTGCCTAGCTATCTAACTACAATCCTCCATTATCCAGTTAAGAAAACCTATCTAGTTAGCACACTAGCCTTTATTACATTAGCCATACTAGGGCCCTTATTTGGTTTTATTTCAGATATAGCTAGTAGGCGAATGGTTATTATCTTAGGTAGTTTCCTCAGTTTAATCCTTGGCTACTTCCTATTTCGTGGATTAGTTAAACATAGTGAAGGCATGCCCTGGTTATTTGCTATAACACTAGGCACTAGCGTTGCTTTAGTTAATGGTACTTATGGTGTTGCCATAGCCGAACAATTTAATGCGGCTAAACGTTACTCTGGTATGGGATTTAGTTACAACCTTGGTTTCGCTCTATTTGGTGGACTCGCTCCTTTGATATCAACCTTTTTTATTAAATTGTCTGGACAAACTATGGCACCCTATTACTTTCTACTGTTATGTGGATTACTTACTTTTATTGCTAGCTTTTTTGTTAAAAAGAAACTCTCTCAGCAAACTTTATAAGACTTACAAATAAAAGCTAGCACTTTACTAATTTTCAGTTTAGGCTAGCTACTCAAATTATAATTCCATGAAACTCAAAACATATGAATACTTTATTTCAACCTTATAAACTAAATGACACCTTAACCCTTAAAAATCATATCGTGATGGCACCACTAACCCGTGCTATGGCAAATGATGATAATACAGCCACTGAAGTAATGGCTAATTACTATGCCAAACGTGCTGATGCTGGTCTTATTATTAGTGAAGCTACTGTGATTCGACCCGATGGCTTTGGTTATACCAATGTCCCTGGTATTTTTACCCCCGAGCAAATTAACTCCTGGAAACTCGTCACAGAAAAAGTGCATAGCAACGACGGTCTAATGTTTTCACAAATTTGGCATGTTGGTCGCGTCTCTCACCCTAGTTTTCTTAATGGTGAGCTTCCCATTTCTGCTTCAGCAACTCAAATGCATGACCGCATTCGGCGCACTGAGGAACTTTATTACGATAGATCCCGTGCTGTAACAATAAAAGAAATTTCACAACTTGTCCAAGACTATGCACAGGCAGCAAAGAATGCCATGACTGCTAACTTTGATGGTGTTGAGATTCACGGTGCTAATGGTTACCTAATTGATCAATTCCTACATCATTCGACTAATCTGCGTAATGACGAATACGGACAAACACCCGAAAATATGACTCGTTTTGCTCTAACGGTTGTAAAAACTGTTGGCGAAGCTATTGGCTATGATCGTGTTGGGCTTCGCTTATCGCCTGGCGCCTACTTAAACGAAGTCACTGGAGATAGCCGCGATGCGAATAACTTTCAATACCTTCTCGAACAGCTTAATAAACTTAATCTTGCTTATGTTCATACAGGCAACTTTGATGATAAAGTTCGCTTTAAAGAACTTAATAATCAAACCATGACTGAGTTTTTACGAAGCTACTATCAAGGCACTCTAATTGCTAGTGGTAGTTACTCACTTGAGGAAGCAGAATCAGGAATAAACGCAAACCACTTTGACCTCGTTGCTATTGGCAGACCTTTTATTGCCAATCCAGATTTTATAAAACGAGCTAAAGCAGGGGAAACACTAAAAACTTACGATGCGGAGATGTTAAAAGCCCTAGTTTAACCTATTGACCTTTTAAGAGTTTAAATCTATCGCTGGATCATCAAATACCTTTCATCTCCAATTGAGTCTACGAACTACCAAAAACCTGAACACTTTGATAGAAAGCAACGACAGCACTATCGTCAGCTATCGTTTCATCAAGTGAGTTAAGCTTTTTATGCCACTCATCTTCAGCTCCACCTTCTTTTAAAAAACCACTTCTAGACTCTAACATGCCAGGTCTAAGTAATAACTTTTCTTCTCTAGTCTGAAGTACTGGTGCAATTAAGTTAACATTTAAATTCTTGAATCCTTGCTGAAACATGGTGTGATAAAGCTTAATACCAAAGTTTCCATCACGGTGTTTTCCTTCATGATCACTATGATAGTCAATCACTTCAAACCGTTCATGACCAAATCCCAAGCTATAAGGATAAGCAAACCCATTGCTAACGACACCTTCCTCGCCTGCGTAAATACCGCCTGGCTTTAGTTGATTATAAAATTTCTCTACTATAGAGCGCGGTTCAAGCATATGATGCAACACAAATCGACAATAAATAAAATCAAACTGCTGCTCCAATTCTTCAAGCTTATTAACGTCAAGGCATTTAAAATTAATATTCGCCAGGTTCTGATTAGCTGCCTCGTTAGCTGCGGCATCAAGTTGGTTGTTATCATTATCAACCGCCAACAAACTTCCTTGCGCACCAATCTGCTGTGCAATCCAACAAGACATTTTACCGCTACCACAACCAACTTCTAAAACAGACATTCCTTCTCGCAACCCAGCTCGCTGCAAAAAAGTTTGTGTCGTTTGGTTAAAACAGTAATCCAACAACTCCACACCTTTAGAACCACCTGCTGGGATTTCAAAAATATAATCTTTTGCCATTGTTTTATCTCACTGCTTTTATATAAAGTCAGACTGTTAAACGGGGTGCTGCCTCTATATAATGTAGGCTATATTGCTGCTGGCACGCCAAAATCATTGACCTTCTCCCAAAACTGATCCCATCTGCCTTTAGTCTTTACTAGTGTTCTCAAGCATAAAACGATTTTCATTCCCTTGTCTTTCCAGCGCATTCCTGATCCCCCTAATCTTTGTTTAACAATTGTTTTACATGCTGCTTCAGTGACGCCAGAGCCAATTGGTGCATTCTGCTTAATCAAATTATGATACGACATTCGCTTTTCTTTAATATTATTTTCAAAATACGTAATTGTTCCTTCTAGCTTTTCTCTAAGCGATTTATTCAGGTTTTTATTTAGATGCTCTTTAAGCTCAGCAAGTATTCTACCTGCCGCACCTTTCTTGTGCTTTAAGTCATGACATCTCTCTTCGAGCCAAACATCACGCTCATCTCTTTCAGATTTTTTGGTAAATACTGCCTTTGATGCTTCGCCGAGATATTCAGTTGCATGCCAAAAATCTAAAATTTGCGTATCAGTATGTTTTTTTAGAAATGGCCAATTATTTTTTGCTCCATCAGCAACGCCAATTGTTTTAGCATCAGGGTAATATTTCTTTTTCAGCTTTATTTCCTTTTCAAGCCTATTAAAGAATTCATCTTTTCCATATTCTGGTGATGCTGCAACGTAGGTTGTGTGCAGGCGTGCACCATGCTTATCATACATGGAAATAGTTCCAACCATGCTCTCTCTATAACCATCATCAACGGTGAGGACATATGCACCATCTAAGCTAATGCTTAGCATCTCAACGCCTGCATCAAGCTTTGGCTCTTCATATTCCCACTCAGCCTCTTTGGCTTGTGCAATACCGCCAACAAAATCAGTTGCCCGTTGCAAGTATGAATGTGAGATTTTACGGTTATGATTGACCTTGAGATCATCAATAACACTAGGAGCAGGTAAGTTTGAGTATTTATGTGAGATTATTTTTGCAAATCGCGGTGTTGATCCTTGGATAATTCTAGCCTTATCTTCTAAAGGACAAAAGATCTTCCCGCCTTTAGAGGTTTGATAAACATAACGCTTAACTCGAGCAACTCCATAAGGCGTTTGGTAATTTGCTTCATCTCTACTTCGTGCTGTTAGCTTTATTTTTCCAACATGGATAGGAGAGCCATCTGCATCAAACTTACTTAAAGCTTTTTCAGTGGCTAATGTTCCAACCTCATTAAGGCCGTCAAGAATTGCATCCTCACATTCAAGCATGGATCCTTTTAGTGGAAGCTTGAGCTCAATAGTTAATTCATTATTTTCATCAGAGAGAATTCTAGCTAACATCCAAACACCATCCGTAATCAAGTTAAAGTGTATATTATGCTATATTTTCTACATTATATAAAGGCAGCACCCGTTAAACGTTACTCTCATTTAACATAGCTACCACTGCTTTAACATTCGCCTCAACGGGGAACTATACGCTTTGGTTGGTTCATATTGTTCTCCCAGTAATTATCCTTCGTTTCGATAACAATAAAGCTTTTTTCATCAACCTGATAGATGGATAAATACACCAAAAAACAGACTAGAGTTCTGCATGAACTGTTGTTTAAACTCTGACAATCCTTCTACTTTATAGCTAAATTCAGGCCAATTAGGTTCTTGCTAATTCCACATAATGAGTTATCAGGTTAATTTCTATAGCTCATATTATGCCTGCTTCTTGAGTTATAGAAACTGTTTCTATAGCTCATAGCTAGTTATGCCCTGAAAAACCATCCAACCATTTGATAGATAAAATAAAAATGCGCTCTTATTTCTTGATAAAACTCCTCAAACAATCGCCAACTGAAAGCAAATAATTTCTTTTATCACAAGCAGGGTTAAAATCTGCCACTTTATATAAATTTTCATAAGTAAATGCAGCATAAACCGCACTTAAACAACTAACTTCCTTAAATATTTTCAACAAAGTTTTTTCATCACAAAGGTCTTGCCACGCTTTTAAAAAAGATTGTTGGTATCGTTTTATACTCTCAGTATTATTATCAGTATTAAAGTGATAATTAAGATTCCAAAGAAAACAGAAGCATAAAAAAAACGGATGTGAAATAACTGACTCACCCCAATCAATAATCGTCATTTCTTTTGAAACGCTATTATAAATCACATTGCCTGGATGAAAATCACAATGGCTAATCGTTGCTGGAAGTTCATATTGCAATAACACATCACATAGATCACTTACATAGGAATTAAGATTCTTTAATACGCTTTGCTCATCGTCAGTTAGGCCTGCTTGTCGTAACAAAACATCGCATTCACTTAAGTTAGAAAACTTAGTTGCAAAGTGAGCTAGCCGCCAATCTTGTAGACCGAGCGTTAATAATTCATCAAGCTTATCTTCAGTTTGTCGTTGAATTTTAGCGTATTGATATAAAATATTTTCTAACAGATTTTTATCAAGCCTATTTTCAAAAAAAGCTTTTAACGTTAAATCGCCAGAAGATTTCATCAAAAAACAATGAAGCCCATCATTGACTCCAATAATATTTGGCAGACATTGACAACCGAAGCTAATAAGATACTTAACTATAATTGGCTCTAGATAGAGCTTAGCTGGAACCTTCTTTAAAAAGTAAAATTGATCACCTTGCAACAACTTATGAACAGTTGAATACTTAGTCTCTACTGTTGTTTCAACTAGTAAAGCTTTATTGTTTTTATTAAGGATTGGTCTTGCCCATGAAATCTCAGAGCGTAATTCAACTCCACGTTTCGAATTAGTCATCATAGCTTAGTTCACCTGGCTCCAAACCAACAAAATCTGGTGGAATAGTTTCTTCAAACCGCACTGCTTTTATTGTGCTTTCACCTTCTAACAAAGCTTTACAAACTCGATGCATGCCGTCCATTACCCTGCCATCATTAGATAGTATAATAGGATGTTGCAAATCTGTTTCGTTAATAAGCTGCATATGATCTACAACATTACGACAAGTAGGAACCGCCCCGCCAAAATCAAACCAATAACACTCATCTAGTTCTTGTACATCACCAAGAGGAATTTCTTTAACCTCCAGCAACGATGACTTTTCTATTAGTTTAGTAACATCCCAGGCCATCAAACCATCTGGTGAATTTCTAAAGTGATACTGTTTTCTTAATTTTGTCATTTCTCACCACCCCAGCTCAATTACACAACCTCCTTAAAAAGCTTAAACCTGTTAATCCTTCTGTTAATAATGACTGATCTCCAACTTGATGAGCATACCATACGATAGTTATTGAACTATAAATTGCTCCCAATTTAGCAGCTTGCTGTATTTGTTCACTCACCAAACCATACTCATCCCAGAAAACCTGCTGAGCGCTTTGTGGCAGAAACTGATAAACCATTCGTAAATCAACTGCCGGTGACATTAGTTCACAGTCACCTCAATCGATAATAGCCTTTAATCGTTTGGTTTCATTTAATAAAATATGCTTCGCATATAAGTCGCCATGGCCCAGTACCAGCTCACCTGAAATAGGCAGCTCAACATAACGCTCTAAATAATCAATAAACACTTGTTCATCATCAAGCAAGTTACGTTGAGTTAGATAGACCAACCTTTCTTTGATAACAGCAAGGCGTTTTTTGATATTACTACGATCAAACCTATCGGTATCCACACCAAGCTGTTTGGCTTTTTCTATTGAAAAAGAATGCAGTTGTTTTAAAAATTTTCCCAATTCACCGGCAACATTAGTACGCATATCATTAGTTAGCTCAGCTCGATCAGCACTAATTCCCTCTAGATAACGATGACCATAAAATGGAAAAGCAAAAACTTTAGGCTTTAAACAAATAAATCCTGGTTCAGGATGGTTTACTTTTAGCTTTGGTAAATTAGGCAGTATTTTAATTTCGTTTAGTAAAAGCTGCTTGGCATTTTCATGCTTTGGAAAACGAAACACCCACTCATCATTCACCAACCAAGTGGTATTATCCCAACCATCACCCAGTGTTGAGACCTTACTAACAGCAAGCGAGGGAATATTTAACTCTAAAATCTTTCTAATTTTAGCTACCGTTAATGACTCGCCTTGTGTCCATGGAGTTGAAGTATTCATCACAAGCTATCTCTATATAAGCTTAGTTAAACCATTAGTACATAAAAAAACACTAGGTTGTTAATTCCTCAATACGCCAATCCTTTTCAATAAACTCACTATCACTCATTTCTAGCAACATCCAAACAAGCCTGTTAGCCACGGTATCAGCTGAGATCAACTTGTTTTTTGCTTTTAAGGAATTAAAAAGTTCCTGGCTAGCAAACTGCTTGTCTGTTCGAAGCCCTTGCTGCATTTCAGTATCAACAATACCTGGCTGCACAGAACCTGCCAAAATCCCTCTAGAAGATAACTCTTCATTCCAAACTTTACAAAGCATATATAAACCCGCCTTACTAATTGAATAAGCACCCGCACCCATTAAGGCACGATGAGCTAGCCCAGAAGAAATACTTAATAGTCGGGCGCCCTTAACCATATTTGGCAAAAGCAACTGAGTTAAAAACATTGGAGCCTCTAAATTAATAGCGTTATGCTGTCGCCATTCTTCCAAGCTGACCGCATCAATAGTTTTACGAGGTTCTGTAACTGCAGCATTATGGACAAGATAGGTTAGTTTGTTATCACCGACGTTTTTAGCAATTAATTCTCGACCTATAACGGTTGCTATATCAGCAGCAATCGAAATAATAGATTCAGGTGCATAGCTTTTTGTTTCTTCAAGCTTATTTTCTCTACGACCAACGATGTAGACCATTAGCCCTCTATCAGCCAATTGCCTTGCCAATGCTTGACCAATACCACTACCCCCCGCCAGTGATTAATACTGACTGATGGGTTGATTCGCTAAATTTATGCTTCATTTTTTCTCCCTGCTACTAAAACGTTACGATAAAAAGCTGCAATTGAGTCAGACTGCTCAAACGTTTTTAGCTCTTGGACATAGTTTTCGTATTCGGCTTTAGTCATTAATTTTAAAGCTTCCCGTTTAATGGAAGTTGTTCCTAAACGCAATACACTTTTTTCTTCTGATGTTATCATCACAGGGTGGCTAACCAAAACATCAACGCCCACTAGCCCCGACTTAAGGAACTTATGATAAAGTTGATTACCCAGGTCAATACAAAAACCATTTTTCTCAAAAAACTCCTTACTTGTTTGAAACCATTTAGCAACAACAGGTTCATCAGGATAACTAAAACAACCCTCGCCAACGTGCTGAGCTGTTTCATAAGTTAATACACCTTGCTGATTAAGCATATTTGTTAAACTTTCTAAAATAGAGTCAATGTTTTTTTGAAAGAACAATACCCAACGACCATAAATCAAATCAAACTTAACGGGTAATGTTTCAATATTACTGACATCTAAACAATGAAAGTCAATATTGGAAATGCTTTTTCCTTTTGCCTTTTCTTCACAAACTGCTATTTGCTCTGGACTACTATCAACTGCCACCACTTTACCTTGTGGGCCCACACGCTGAGCTAACCAACATGCCATATCCCCAGCCCCACAACCAAACTCAAGCACTGTCATGCCTGATTTTAGTCCATTCTTGATAAGAAAGTACTGTGCTAAAGGGTTATACATCTTGTTTAGTATTTCTAAACGCAAGCGATCGGCTTCACCCACCGCTAATACATATTCATTACTCACTACATTCACTCCTCGCAATAGCCTTTCTAAATTATTTTTCCTTCCTTTTTTGAATTACCACTTCAAAAAAGAATACCAAAAACAAGTCAAATAACTTTTAATTACTCTTTAATAAGGCGCTCACCTCCTTGAAGCAAGTACACCACTTCACAAGGCTCAACAAAACCTCTTTCACCTAATCGCTGGCACATAAGTGTATCGCCAAATCTACCCAATGGCTTTAAGGTATGACTATCACCATAAAGAGAATTAAGTTCTTCACTCTCTACTAAATAAGGCGGCACATTTCTTTCATTCTTATACTCAATCGTAATAAGCAATATATCAGCACCTGTAGGAAAAAGCGTATTAAGCTTTTTTACATAAAGCTGTCTTAAGTCCTCAGGTAAAGCAATCAACGCAGCACGATCGTAAATAGCAGAAATTTTTTTCGTGAACAGAGCCGGAGCTAATTTAAAAAAATCACCACAGTATAAAAAGATATTGTTGCCTTCGTATAACTCAAAATCACCTTGTTGTGTCTTTGTATAGCTTAGGCCATTACTTTCAAAAAACTGTTGGCAAGCTAAAGGGCTAAGCTCATTACCAATGACAAAATAACCTTGTTCAGCAAGGTACAACATATCGATACTAGCACCACAAAGCGGGACAAAGACTGCATCACCTTGCCGTAGGCCTAGTTGTGCTTGCATTTGTATTAGCAAAGGGTGAGCCATTGGGAGATGCCAAGCAACATCATTTTCTTCCCAACGATTTTTCCAGTATTGGTGTTTCATCATTAACAAACTTCTTGTTTAGTTACTTATTAATAGCAAGATCATAGCCTATAGAATAATAGACAGCAATCAACTACAAAGATCATAGAATTAAAGATATAAAAGTATTTCCTCAAAAAGCCTTAACATTTACACTAGTGAATAAATAACATTGGGTTCACAACAGAATCTATCGGTAAAAGGAGTTTTGCATTTTTCAAAGCTTTTTCGCCTAACGGGCCCTGTCACGAATCGTTTCCCAGCGCGTAGCCCGGATTGACCCCGCGACTTGTTGGCGGGGGCAAATCCGGGGCTGAGCATGGCTTAACCCCGGATTATCAAATGCTTGTATCCGTTCAATATCAGCATGATTTGAAAATAATTCAAAAAGTTCTTGACAGCTTTTTCGTGCAAATTTGGAAATTTTATATTGGAATCATCGTGTGTCATAAAAGCATGATGTGCGCTCTATAACAACGCTGTATGCTCGGATTATTTTTTCATCGATCAGGTTCATGGCTTAAAAATAATTTCAGCAGTACGGCCATCTGTGTGGGGAAAATTTACCTTTTCAAACCCGTGGTATACTCTTCCTATGAAAAAACAACCTGACAAATCAGTTTTAGCCGATCTCATTGAGAGATTTAATAATACTGTTACACCAACAGCACTAGAAACAGATTTTAGCAATGTATGTGAAAGTCAGGCTGAGAAAATCATAAAGCTAGAAGACAAGGTGCAATCGTTAAATAACGCATTAAATAAATATAAAGGTGAGCAAGGAAAGCCTAATGTTAGAAAGCAAACGCGCGCTAACAAGGACAAGGATCATTCCTCCGAGAAGGATAGAAAAGGAAATAAAACCAATAAAACTAGAAAGCCAAAATCTAGTAAAAAAAATCTCGAAGTCTCTAATACAGTGACACTAACAATTAATCCAGATTCGTTGCCCAGCGATGCTGTGCCAAATGGCTCTAAGAAAACACTTATCCAGGATATAAAAATTGCTGCTAATAACACTCTTTTTTTGCGCCAACAATATTACTCCCCTTCTGAAAACAAACACTATACAGCACCTCTGCCAACTGGTTATGAGGGCCAGTTCGGCCCTACTATTAAAAGCTGGACAAGCTTCCTAAATACTCAAGGTGGTATGACGCTAGAAAGCCTTGAGACATTTTATAAAACCGCCAACATAGATATTAGTAAATCAACCATCCATAGCTTCACAATTAAAACACCTACGATACTTGAGCCCGAGAAGGTAGAAGTTGTGAAGGCAGGTTTACAATCCACGAACTACCAGCACCTAGATGACACCAACGCTAGAGAGGATGGGAAAAACCGTTATGTTAATGTATTGGGTAATGAGTATTATTCAGCTTACTTTACGCTGACCAGTAAAAGTCGATTAAGCGTCATTGAAATGTTAAGCAAAGACCACTTTGGGTTCACATTAAATGAGGCCGCTTTTAATTTACTGGCTACTATGAACTTACCCCACAAGGTAATCGAAAGCTTAAAGGTATTTCACTCATCGACTATCTTAAACAGTAAGGAGCTGGAAGTTATTCTTGATAAGGTATTAGGTGATAAAAAATTTCCAAAATATAGAAAGCTGATTACTGATGCGGCAGCTATCTCAACATATAGAAAGAGTCCTTATGCGATAGAAACACTCATTACCGATGATGCGCCACAGTTTAAGCTCATTACTGAATCACTCGCCTTGTGCTGGGTTCATGAGGGTAGGCATTATAAAAAGCTGACGCCAATTTTTAAGAAGCACCAAGACTCTGTTGACAGCTTCTTGGATAGGTTTTGGGATTATTATCATAAGCTCATTGAATATAAAAAGAACCCAGGGCAAGATGAGATAGATAAGCTATCCAATGAGTTTACTGAGTTATTCTCAACAATCACTGGCTACGAGAAACTAGATAAACAAATTGAGCTCACCTTAAAAAAGAAAAGGCAGCTATTGTTAGTGCTGGAAAAGCCAGAGCTTCCTCTACATAACAATCCAGCAGAGTTGATGGCTCGGAAGCAGGCTAGAATGCGCGATGTACACCTTCATACTATGAGTGAAGAAGGAACGAAAGCTAAGGATACAATGGTTACAATTACTGAGACATGTAAAAAGCTAGCAGTTAATGTCTTCGATTATATATATGACAGAATTACAAAAAACTATTCTATGCCTTCGCTAGCGGAATTAATTACCATCCGCTCATCACAGGCGCAGTAAACTAAAGAGAGCGCAGCATGAGCATCATGCTGAAATAAGACGGATACAAATGCTTCGCATTTTCAATCCGGGCTACAGCTCGATTCATGCCACCCGTTCTGCAGCTCTGAACAACAAAAACACAAAACTCATTGACTGCTTACTTACCCATACATTCTGAAAGCGGCCCAAATATTTAAAGCCAAAGGGGAATAGAATGAAAACAGTTGCTGTTGTCTACGTTGTTAATAGTGAGGGTGTATTTAGCCAAGATAACTTAACCCCTTACCAAACCCCCGATTGTTACTTCAAATTTTATGCTACTGATACAAAGCTTAAAGAAATTACTAATGCTAAAGAATCTGATCTTGTTTGGTCACTTGTTATGAAAAAAAATCAAAGAAGCTGCGGAAGAAGGTATAGATGCTATTCTGTTATACGTTTTTGGTGATATACAAATTGAAGAAGCAAAAGCAAGCGTCAATATTCCTGTTATGGCAGTTGGTACACCCACTAACTTTATGGCCAGCATGCTTTGTTGTAACCGCTTTACTATTATTAACTCCGTTCCAGGCACCATTGAATTATTTGAATCTCAACTAAAGAAACATGGCTTAATGTCTCGTTATCATCGCTCTAACCAAACCTTAGAACTGTCACCACGACAAATCAAAGCCTCGCCCAAAAAAGAAATACTCAACCGCTTAATTAAAATAGCCAGCGTTGATATTGAGCAACATAACATCGATACTTTTACTCTAGGCTGTACTACCTTTACCGGCTTTGCTAAACCTTTAGAAAAAGCTCTTCGAAAATGCTACCCAGATAAAACTATCACCATTCTTGATCCAGTTGAGTTTTCTTTTCATTTGGTACGTACGCTAGTTAATTAGTTTCTTTAGACAAGAACCTTTGGTTCAAAAAATAACAACATAACGCAAAAATAAATAAACTAGCCATAACAACTAAGACAGAAACATGCTTGCCAAAAAAGACAAACGATCCAACGTTTTTTGAGTAAATGACAATGCAATACAAAATAGCAACTGACAGGAACAAACCTAATAGTGAAACAAATCCAGTTAACCTTAAGTAACCAGCTGGTAGTTTTGCAAAAAAATAAAATTTAACAAAAGCTAACAGCACAAATAAATACATGATGACTGCACCAAATACTGACAGCAAAACAAAATTTTCTGAAACAGGAACTAAGGCTACTAACAAAAAAGCAAAACCTGCTGACAAGATAATACTGTAGAAAGGAACATCATTTTTAGAAAGCGAAGTAAAAAATCTTGGCATAAAGCCTAATCGTGCTAGCGAGAATACTTGTCTTGATGCAGCCATTAGCAAAGCATTTAAGCTCGCCAACAAGGCGGCGATACCAAAAATAGCAATCAAGGAGGAAGTGAAACTGCCTCCCAACACTTCAGATAAAGGAAAGTCCTTGCGATAAACTTGCGGTGAGCCAATTGATGAAGTAATAAAAACCGTAAGCACTGCACAAACTGCTACAGTTAGCAGCGCTACAAAAAAGGCTTTTGGAATAACTTTATGTGGATTTGCAGTCTCTTCAGCGGACATTGTCCCACCTTCTATTCCTAGAAAAATCCAAACTGCAAAAGGAAGCGCTAAAATAAGACTATGTAAAGTTAGACTTTGATGGCTAATAGCTGAGAGGAAATGAACCGGACTACTTTTTTGCAATCCAAAAAAATAAAAAACCAACAAACCAAGTAATGCCATCATAACAATCAGCAGTTCAAGCTTAGCAAAATCATTCACCCGCATAATATTAAGCAAAAAAACCAAAACCACAGCACTAAGTGCCGCAATATGCGCATTAACTGCCGGGAAAAGCTCGTGCATATAACCACCCATTGAAATAGCAATAGCTGGTACAGCAAAGGTAAGCTCAATTAAAAAAGCAATCGACACTAAAAAACCAAAAAAGGAGCCCAGATGTTTTAAAACAAAGTCATTAGGGCTTTTTATAATAGGGGAAAACAAGCTTAGTCTAGAGAGAGAAAAAACTAAGCAGGTATAAAATGAAATAATAATAATAACGGCAATAAAGAATTCAAGCGCATTTCCATAAACCAAGCCATAGCTCCAACCAAAATATTGCCCAGAAATAACCAGACCAACCATGATGGCCCACAACTTAGGAAAGGATAAACTTTTTGATAAGTGCCTCATACTGACTCGTAATCCCGTTATTTTTTAGGTAAGAACTACTCGTTATTAAAACCGATTCTAACAATAGCTACTTTCATAAGAAAGCGTTAAGAAAATTAATTTAAGATTTAAAAAAATAATAAGGAGATCTTATGGCAACTATACACGTACTTGGTATTGATCATGATGGCAGCGCTGGTCATGCGGCGTATCAAAAAAGCTCCGGGCTTTATGCTTTTTTGCACCGTCTCATTGGTGACAGTGACGACTTAGTTTATGTAGCCAATGACTCCCTAAGACAAGACTTTAAAATTGATATAACTAACTTACTCCAAAACAAAATTATTAAAGCTAACAAAGTAATTTTCAATGGCAGTGTTTTTTATAGTCCCAAACTAATTAGGGATAAGCTTTCCCAATCCAGACGGCAAGTTGAAGTATTTCCGCTTATGACTGCAGACCTCTACCCTGAAATATGGCTAAATGATGAAGCACCTGAAGGAGAGTTCTACTACGACAAGGTAAGAAACGCACAACCAGGATTTCTTGCCATGCTTTCCCAAGGCTATAGGCAAGACAAAACAAGCTACGATGAATTAAAAAATGCTTTCACCCAGAACGAATACCCGAGTCACACTTGCTATGACACCTCAAAGTTTCTAAATGTCTGGATTAAGATACAAGCCTTAAGCTTAAAACATCCAGAAGATATGATTAGATATCATTTTATCGATGACAAAGAAGAATATGGCAAAGGCCTTTGTAAGCTCTTTAAAAACTATCCAAGACTACTCCCCAGCAATGTACGATTTAGCTTTGATCACTGCATTTATTACACTGACGGGAAACTGGAAACAAAAATAAAGCATTCAGGTTCAATAAATGGTAAAGGAAAAGCTCGCTCTGACTATAAGGCGCTTGCTAGATCACTTTTAACAAAGATGAGACTTTTACCTGGTGTAGCTTTTTCAGGCGTTGAGAAAATAAAAAAGAGTTCTACCCTGCGCACACTCTTAACAGGGGCACCTGAAAAACCAATCGTTAAAAAACCTCAGCTGTTTTGGTGCAGCTCTTTACATGGCTCACCATTAGCTCGCAGGATAGTTAGTGGATCAGCTAACTTTAAAAGATAAAAGGACTGTTATTTCATATTTAGATAAAACCCGCATCCTGTTTCCTACCACCTGATACCTGACCAGTACGTCCCCTCCTTAGAATAAGGAGGGCCAGGGTGGATTATAAAAATAAGCAACTTCCTTTTAAAAACAATCAAACTTTTTTTAAAACCAACCACCTTTAAATCCCCCGCTCGCTACGCGAGCTGCCCCCTTTAAAAAAGGGGGCTTTGTTTTTACAAAACCCTGCATCCTGTTTCCTTATAACTGACACCGACTACTGATACATGAAAAGAACGTCCCCTCCTTAGAATAAGGAGGGTCAGGGTGGATTTATAAAAAAGCAACCTTCTTATTAAAGATCTTCAGTTTCTTCATACAACTCTATCCGATCAAGTAAAGCCGGGATAAAATATTCAATCGCCACTCGTCTAGGCTCGGTAGTGTACTGAGTCAATAACTTAACAAGTGCATCGTTTAATACTTCGTCTGAAATTAAAAAAGCTTTGCCTGATAGATTATATTTTTTAAGCCATTTATCAATGATTACTAATACTTCATGGCTTGCCTCAGCAATACACTGTTGTACACCTACTGGATCATCGTAGCCTGCCATAATTATTTCCCTAATAGAGTAAAGTTTAATTTCTCGCCTATCATAGCCATCGAGCCAGTAAAATACTACTTATTTATTCAAGCAAAAGCTTCTAACTCTCTACCGGCTGCACCTGTATCTTCCGATGAAAACCCATGGTAAAAATACCTAGCACTAGACAAACAGCAGCAACGATAATAAAGGATTCCCTAGCACCAACCGTAGTAATCAAACTACCACCAAAACCAACTCCAACCCCATAAGCAATACCTTGCATAATAGAGAGCACCCCCGAAACACGTGCTATTTGTTTACCTGGTATTTCCTTTCTAATGGCATAGGGCTGTAGAACAAAGACTATACCCAAACCAAACCCAGACAATAAAGCTGCCAAAAGAAAACATACCAATGGCCAACTCGTTTGGTAAAGCCCCATAAAACTATAACCAATAGCAACAACGATATAACATAACACCATATACCAACCAAACTGCTCAATGCTTGCCTTACGGCTTAACCAAAGCCCCGCCAGAATAGAACCGATAGCACTAAAACCAATAACGTAACCAAGCAAATTAGGGCGAGCAGGAATAATATCTCTTAGTAAAATAACGAGCTGCAATTCAACCATCATAATAAACAAAGAACCAAGTAGCACTAGCGGCACCAAATACTTAAGTAACTGGCTTTGTTTGAGCAAGCGAAATGTTAATTTAAAATTAGATTCTTTAACCTCTTTAATGACTTCATCTGCTTTCTCATTCGGTTCTTCACCCCTAATGGGTTGCAAGAAAAGCAAAATACCAGCAGAAATGAAAAAGCTAACAGCATTAATTCCCAGACAAACTTCCGCAGAAGAAAGCGCCACAACAACTGCACCTAACATAGGACCAATAACGCGACATAACTCAAAGGCAATACGCTCGTAAGAAGAAGCCTTAAGCTGTAAATCATCAGGCAACAGTAACTTACTTGCTGACTTTTGTGCGGCTGCATTAAAAGCAATCACACAAGAACGCAGTGCAATCAACCAAAGCGCTGACTGCATACCAGGAGCAATAATTAATGCGACAGTAAAAAGTCCCGAAGCAAAGTCAGTCAGTAATAATAACCACTTTTTACTAAGTTTATCAGCAATGCTACCTGCAAGCGAAGCTAAAACGATAATAGGTCCAATATAAGCCGCAAGCATATAGACAATACCATTAGCACTGACCTGAAACTTATGTGCAAAGATAATTTGCAACGCAAAAAAATTAAACCAATCACCCACATTGCCTAAGAAAAAGGAACTATAAAATTTTAAATACTCGGGGTATTGCCAAATTGATCGCGCTTTCATAAAAACCTCTTTTTTTAGGATTGTTTTCAGCTTTCAAAACCTTTATGACTAACGGGCCCTGTCACGAATCGTTTCCCAGCGCGTAACCCGGATTGACCCCGCGACTTGTTGGCGGGGGAAAATCCGGGACTAAGTGTGCCTTAATCCCGGATTATTAAATGCTTCGCATTTTCAATCCGGGCTACAGCTCGATTCACGCCACCCGTTCTGCAGCATTGAGTAGAAAAAAGGTGAAACCCACATTGTCCACAAATTCTAGATGTTATTACTCTTCAGCCATACGCTGGAAAAAATCTAAAAACAACTTCTGCTCAGTGGCATTAAACTTCTTCATCGCTTCCCGACCAACCTGTCGAACATGTTGCTCATTAGCAGTAACAACCTGTTGCCCTTTTGTCGTTAAATCAACAAACACAACACGCCTATCCTCACTGGAACGAACCCGCTTAACATAGCCTTTAGCCTCTAATTTATCGATAGCCTGTGTAACACTCCCCAACGTTAGGTGTGTGCTTTTAGCAATCTGACTCATTTTGCAAGGCTGATGAAAATGAATAGTCAATATCATGTGTGCCTGTAAGATACTGATATCTTTAAACTGCGCAAAAAACTGCGCCTCCGAATGCACCGTTGCTTCACGCAACTGCTCATTAAGCCGCAAAAATCGATCCAAGTTGTCATTAGAAACTGCGTGTACTTTACCCATGCGAATCAGTTTAGCATTTATATTGTTTAATAGTCAAATAATTTAGAAACTAAATTAAATAGACATTATAGCTTTTATTGAAGCACTTTGCTTTAATTGGTATAATTTTGCGACATCTTAACCAGGGAGACAGCAATAATGAAGAAAGCAACATCACTGCTAAAAGCTTTACTACTTACAACAGCCTCTTTTACCTTCTGCCAAACTGCATTGGCTAATAGCGGTAAGATTATCTTTCACACTGGCTTCCCTATTAGCGCTTATGCCGGCAAGTATGAAAAATTTGATTTAGCCAACCCTAATAGCGAAACGCTGATTCTATCAAACTACATTGCTGGTGGTTTACTAGGCCTAATGATCGATACCAAATACCCTGGCTGGCACTACAACAAAGACTATATTGACGGCTCTTTATTTGCCCAGTTACTACAAGAAAATATCGATACCAATGCTTACCCCGGTGGTGTCGACATCAACCCACCAACAGAAAAAAAAGAACTCCTTGCCCCAGGTCAAGGCGGACCTTACCAACTAAATGACTACTCAAAACGCTTACCCGCTGTTAACGTGCCAGGCTCATTAGGCTTAATTAATTACCAAGTACTACAAGGCTCTCTTGGCTACACAATTCAAGCACAAGACAGTGGCTCACAGACAAAGCAGCAAGGCCCTGATTCTTTAGATAGTGTTTACTTTGGCCCCATTGCAGCAGCTTACTTTCACTTTAATGACCTAAATCGCCTAGACGTGATCAATTCACAAACTTATGGGCCGGAGTATCCCGCTTGGAATTTATGTAAGCAAAACTTAACAACAACTAGCAACTTTAATCAGTTTGATATGATTCTAACTGCAGCCTACAACGCAGGCACTTACTCCCCGATCCTGAAAACTTTGACAGACCTTTGCGCCTTCCCTGATCAGCTTAAAAGCTATATTGGCAACTTACCTAACTTTAGTATGAATGACACTGATTACATCAATGCCTTCCAACTACCCAAACAAATTGGCAATGTTAAACTCACAAGCTTGCCCACTTATTACAAAAACACGACGTTTATTTTGTACCCTCGTCAAGTTGAGTACTACATCGATCAGCTAGATGACAACAATGCTAAGCTAGCCCCTTATGGCTTACAAACTAATACATCCTTTACCTTTTCTGCACAAAGCTTAGAAGACGTGTTTATCAAAGATATGCAAACCTTGGCTTATGTGGACCAAACTGGCGCTTATCACTTTATCGCTTCACAACAAGCACAAACGGCTTTCTCTCAAGCAATGCAAAAAGATGGTATTGGCCTAACAACAACTTTTAACTTTAATTCTGAGTCTGACCGCCAATCGTTTGAAAAGCTAATTACAGATGCCTTAAAACAACTGGAAACCAATCTAGGGTTTAGTTTTATTCAAACAACCGAAACCAATCATCAACCCAGCAACCAATCGAAGGATCAATAGCAATGGGAAAAGTCGCATTAATCACTGGTGCCAGCCAAGGAATTGGAGCCTGTGTTGCTCATCGCCTTGCTAATCTTGGTTATGATCCAGCCCTACTCTCTCGTAACAAGGAAAAACTTGCTAAGCTCCAAGCAAGCATCCAATCAGAAATGGGGAACACTGTTACTATACACCCTACCGACGTTAGTAATATTAATGCCGTCAACCAAGCAATTAAAGAAGTAATAAAGCAACATCAACGCATCGATGTACTCTTTAATAATGCCGGTATTGCTATTGCTGGCACCAGTGAAATTGCTCCAGCAGATTTTGAAAAATTAATGCAAGTCAACGTCTTAGGCGCTTATTATGTTCTACACGCTGTTATTCCACAAATGAAAGCTCAAGGCTCAGGCTACATTTTTAACCTGGCTTCTCGCTCTGGCGTTAGTGCTCGCCCCCAAGTAGGTGCCTATGGCGCGACTAAATACGCTTTACGTGGTTACAATGAAGCACTTTACAAAGAGCTAGCACCACTTGGAATTAAAGTAACCGCACTACATCCAGGCTGGGTCAATACTGAGATGACTAGTGATGTTAATATCCCCAACGAGAAGAAAATTCAAACCAAAGATATCGCTGAACTCGTTGAAGCATTGCTCAAGCTTGCTCCTTATACCTTTATTAAAGAAATAACCATAGAACCACAGCGTGCTATTGAACTAATGGATGGACGTCCTTAATAGTTGGGCTTATGATTAAGCCCAACTAGCAATTTCAAAGGACTTTCCATGCACAGCTTTGCTCTATTGTTTAACTGCCTCGCTGTAGGAATCTTTCCTATTATTTCTTTATTGCTAATACTTATTATCTGCTTAGTCTTTTGGAAAAAACGTTTCAGTCGCATACTGCTCGCTCTAGCAATTGTTTACCTCTACTTTTCAGCTAACGGCACTATTGCAAAGTATTTAGTCAAACCTCTTATCAACTCACAGCAGCCTATTAGCACTGATGCTATTCTTACTCATAAGGCAATGATTGTACTAGGTGGCGGCGTTAGCTATGCCCCCAACCATAATGAGCTTGGCGTATTAAGCAATTCACGAATCCTTGAAGCCTATCGAATCTACCACATTGCTAAACAGCATCATGTCGCTTATACCATCTTTTCATCAGGCGGAGGAAAATCAGTTAAATCCAGCGAAGCAGCACTTTATAAAAAACTACTCCTCCAACTTGGGGTACCAAAAAAAGCTATTATCATCGAACCTAAAAGCAAGAATACCTATCAAAATGCTCAGTTCTTAAAACCCATCTTGGCACACTACCCCTTTAAAACTTACTTACTTGTTACTAGCGCTTTACATATGCCGCGTGCTCAGTTGTATTTCTCCCACTTTGGAATACACACCATAGCAGCTCCAAGCGACTTCCCTTATCCTTTCGTAGGACTGATCCCTTCTAGTTATAACTTATTCGTACAAAGCTTTGCTTTGCGCGAATATATTGGCATAGCTCGGCTTTCAGTTTATGAAAAGCTTGGTCTTAACTAAGTAATAACTACCAATTTTTTAACTTTATCGAAAGCTACTAACGAATTTCCATTTTTCTTAAGCAAAACTTAATACTCTTCCTTTATAGTCAGATAAAATTTTAGGTTCACAACAGAACCTATGGGTAAAATGAGTTTTGCATTTTTTAAAGCTTTTATGACTAACGGGCCCTATCACGAATCGTTTCCCAGCGCGTAACTCGGATTAAACGAAGTGATAATCCGAAGCTAAATATGGCTTAACCCAGGATTATCAAATGCTTCGCATTTTCAATCCGGGCTACAGCTCGATTCGCTCCACCTGTCCTGCAGCTCTGCACAGCAAAAACACAAAACTCACTGACTACTTACTTACCCACACACTCTAAAAAAGAACCAGACTTTAAAAAGGAACAATAACAATGAATCTAATGGGAATTGAATGCTTCTTTCGTGCCACTGAATTAACTACTACCTTTCAACCACACCCCGAAGAAAACACCTCAACACTGATAGCATTTTATACTGACGACGAAGCTATCATTGGAGACCAAGCTGTACTGGAAAAACATATCGGCGAAAATGCAACGTTCAATTACAAAAGCCAACTAATAATGGGTGCTGCCTCTATATAATGTAGGCTATATTACTGCTGGCACGCCAAAATCATTAACCTTCTCCCAAAACTGATCCCATCTTCCTTTAGTCTTTACTAGTGTTCTCAAGCATAAAACAATTTTCATTCCCTTGTCTTTCCAGCGCATTCCTGATCCGCCTAATCTTTGTTTAACAATTGTTTTACATGCTGCTTCAGTGACGCCAGAGCCAATTGGTGCATTCTGCTTAATCAAATTATGATACGACATTCGCTTTTCTTTAATATTATTTTCAAAATACGTAATTGTTCCTTCTAGCTTTTCTCTAAGCGATTTATTCAGTTTTTTATTTACATGCTCTTTAAGCTCAGCAAGTATTCTACCTGCCGCACCTTTCTTGTGCTTTAAGTCATGACATCGCTCTTGGAGCCAAACATCACGCTCATCTCTTTCAGATTTTTTGGTAAATATTGCCTTTGATGCTTCACCGAGATATTCAGTTGCATGCCAAAAATCTAAAATTTGCGTATCAGTATGTTTTTTTAGAAATGGCCAATTATTTTTTGCTCCATCAGCAACGCCAATTGTTTTAGCATCAGGGTAATATTTCTTTTTCAGCTTTATTTCCTTTTCAAGCCTATTAAAGAATTCATCTTTTCCATATTCTGGTGATGCTGCAACGTAGGTTGTGTGCAGGCGTGCACCATGCTTATCATACATGGAAATAGTTCCAACCATGCTCTCTCTATAACCATCATCAACGGTGAGGACATATGCACCATCTAAGCTAATGCTTAGCATCTCAACGCCTGCATCAAGCTTTGGCTCTTCATATTCCCACTCAGCCTCTTTGGCTTGTGCAATACCGCCAACAAAATCAGTTGCCCGTTGCAAGTATGAATGTGAGATTTTACGGTTATGATTGACCTTGAGATCATCAATAACACTAGGAGCAGGTAAGTTTGAGTATTTATGTGAGATTATTTTTGCAAATCGCGGTGTTGATCCTTGGATAATTCTAGCCTTATCTTCTAAAGGACAAAAGATCTTCCCGCCTTTAGAGGTTTGATAAACATAACGCTTAACTCGAGCAACTCCATAAGGCGTTTGGTAATTTGCTTCATCTCTACTTCGTGCTGTTAGCTTTATTTTTCCAACATGGATAGGAGAGCCATCTGCATCAAACTTACTTAATGCTTTTTCAGTGGCTAATGTTCCAACCTCATTAAGCCCATCAAGAATTGCGTCCTCACATTCAAGCATAGATCCTTTTAGTGGAAGCTTGAGTTCAATAGTTAATTCATTATTTTCATCAGAGATAATTCTAGCTGACATCCAAACACCATCCTTCATCATGTTAAAGTGTATATTATGCTATATATTCTACATTATATAAAGGCAGCACCCCTAATAATCTACTTACGAATCATCCGCACCGCACTAGAATCAGATAGACTATCTCAAACTGAAAAAGCAGCGCTCAAGCACCAACTTAACGAAGGAATTGATCCATGCTCACCAGGTTATTTTAACCGCATAAGAAATATCATTGAACTCTGGCAGCTCCCAGAAAATATTGATCAGTTACTTAACTTCTATCGAAAAAAACTAGTAGAGCGAACAGCAATAGCTGAAGGTGATGGTGATATACACACTTATAATCGCTTTTTTACTATCGCCAATAGCATCGGTTTTGCAGCCGCCACAGAGATCCATATCGACCCTTACCCTGGAAACTTAAACGATCATGCTATTGAAAGACACCTGCGCGTAACATTTGCAAGTCACTATAATTATCTATCGATCTTAACAGAACCGCTGTAACGTCCCACAATAATTTAGAGAAACCATCTCAACCTATTTTGCGTGAGATGGTGTCAAATAGTTAACCTTTTAGCTCATGAATTGCCTGATTAATGACATCATCCGGTATATGGTTTAAATTCATATTAGCGGCGATTAGCAACGCATGTCGCATGAGCCTATCAACATAACGAAGCCTACCTTTTGTGGCCATGTGTACTGCACGAATACCTGTTTCAGTGAATAAGCTGCTGCTCATTCCTGCCTTCTCAAAAGCAGCGTGAATAATGCTCTCAAAATCCCTGCTATCTTCAATTGCATGCCACCTAATAAAGCACTGAATTCTAGAGTTGATAGGTTCATAGGCTGGTCTCTGCAATGTTGCTAGAAGTGATGGGAGTCCACATAAGATAATCGTCATGACGTCTTTGCTGTCAAAACTGAAATTAAGGAAGTCAGGTAATCGTAGAATGAAATCATTACTAAGCTGATGCGCCTCGTCTAGGATCCAAATAGGCTGAACGTTTTTATCATGGTAGAGCGCGATCAAGCTCTGCTTCAAGTCTCTCCAAAGTTTAGAGAATCGGTAATAGTTTTCTAAACCTAGATTTTCGGCAAGCTGAGAGTACACATCAAATGACCGAAAGTGAGTGTCTGATTGATAAATGACTTGATGGGTCAGCGGGTTGAGTTTATTGCTCCAGTATCTTAGCGCCGTGGTCTTTCCTGTCCCTGAGTCGCCAGTAATCACTGCTAAGCCGCGTGTTTCTAGCAAACCATTAAGTTGCTGTTCTAGTCGCTTTGACTGCGCCAATTCAATAATGTTTGATTTACCCAATGGATCAAATTTCAAGCCAAAATGTTGAAGATACATCTTACTCATCCTCCTCAGTGATATCCAAATCCTCTTTAACTTGGTTATAAACAATCTCAACTAGCGAGGTTTTTCTTGCTGGTTGTTCCGGCATCTGAGGTCTAGCTCGGGTTCTAGAAAGGTTGTTATGTTTGTCCAGCTCTCCCACTGCACCAAGGTATTGATATTCCAATGATTCGACGTGACGGGCGGAGTCACTATGCGGATCAACCACTAAATAAACCTCTTGTTGAGCCAGTTCAAATGGAACTTCAAAGAGTCGATTATTCCAGCTTACCGTGCCATCCTTCCTGACTCGGCGCTTAATGCGATGCAGGAAGTAATCATCTAGCTTATCGGCCAAACAACCTAACGGCTGAATTTTAGTGAGGTCTTGCTGATAGCGTTGTAACGGGGTCATCTTGTCAGGCAGGGCGCTTTGCGAGGCTTGATGATAAACACGCTCAACCCAAGCCCAAAATCGATCATTCAGCGCATTGAAACTATGAATGGAATCCAGGTTGCATTCAGCTAGGAATTGCTCGCGTACTGTTCTATGCCAACGCTCTAGTTTGCCTTTGCTTTGCGGTTCATAGGGCCTGCCGTAAATCAATTGAATTTTCAAACGAGCACAAATGGTTTGCAACGTTTTAGCACGGTAGGCAGGGCCGTTGTCAATGATGAGCTTAACAGGAAGCCCACGTTTGAGTAATGCCTCTTTCAACACATGCTCAATAGCAATGGCACTCTCATCAGTACAAAATTTACTGTGACAGACCAACCTTGAGGCATCATCAAAAATACTCACCAAATAGCTTTTAACTCTTCTTTGGCCATCGTAAATCGTTGGACCATGCATGACATCGCCATACCAAATATCACAAGCTGTGAGCGCCTCAAATGAGCGGCGCTCAATTTGGTTAGAAGGTGTGACTGTTCTTTTAGACAGGCCGTGTTTTACTAATAAGCGGTGAACTGTTGCGTGAGATAATTCACCTCGTGCTACCTTCCCTTGAGTTTCTAAGAGTTTAATCACGGTCGGAATTGATCTTGAAGGGCTTTCCTGTTTAGTGGAAATAATTAACTCTTGTAGCTCTGGATTGATGTGACACTGGCCTTTGTCTCGTCGAGTTTTAGGAACTAATCCATCAATACCCTGCTTTAACCAGGCGTAATACCAATTCTCAATTGTTTTAGCACTGAGGTGAACACGCTTACTACCTGGAATGTTGTAGGTTTGCTGGGACAACCTTTTAATAATGCTCTTGAGCTCACCATGCTCAAAACTATTTCGGCTACATAGCTCACCTAAAACACTTAGGCGAAACAGTGCTGTTGGGTGAATGGGCTTGGTCATTTTGCAATTCCTGTGTGATTTAACTACTTGCAATGAGTTAATCACAACTTGAGTTGAGAATGCTACGCTCAAACTGTGTGGGGTCGTGAGGTTTACAGAAAATATCCATCTCAACTTTTTTTCACGTTAATTAATTATGGGATGCTCACTCCTGTGTTGTTAAGAAAAAGCATGATGCTCGATAAATCATGCTCACCAAGGCAGGCCAACCAAAACGCTTGTGGATCACTATGTCGCCCAAGCTGTAACCACAACGGATGTGCTTTGATATGGAAGGAGTAATCAACGAAGTGGTCAACCAACCAGTGAAACCACCTAGCAACGGTGTGTCGACTAACACCTTGCTCCTGACCTGATGAGCTAATACTTTTCCCAGGAGCACGCTCATTAACACTGCCTGCTGAACTGACCAGCAATACCAACGCTTTGGAGAAAGTATCTCAGGTAGGGTTGAACAAGTACGTTTACATTGATGACAATAAAATCTCAAAACAGGGGTGGGATTTAAAGAGCGTCCTTTACCTGGGTTCCTATCTGGTTTTCGATCATATGATCCATGTGACCATAGTCCACCTGCACCGCAATGGCTGCACTGCTCTGGCCTTAGTAGCTCTGGATTTTTTTTCAGCAGGATCAGGTAATCACTCAGGCTTTTAATCGCTTTTATGATTCTGCGCATGACTAATTTCACTATAGTTTTTATATCAAGTTATTTTACCTTGATAGGTTACTAAAAACCTTGTTTATTATGAGATAAAACTAGCTCAATTCCCCTAAATAAAGATAGACGTAACACCGCTAAAAGAAGTGTTCACTATGTTAGGATACGTTGGCACAAAACCTGATGACCAACCTTATCACTACCTAGAATACTCACCATTTCTTAACTACCTCAATAAACTCCTCCCAGGTCAAAAAGGACTCATGACTGTTTGCCTAAAACAAAATGATCAAGAAGAGGTTGTTGATATAAACTGGTTTGCTGTAGCAGTTGTTTTCTCAAATCACCTGCTTAATAAAAATTATTTAAATAGTTTCACCAACAGAGATCATGGTTATAGAAACAGTTTCACTATAAACTTATCAACCAGCTTATCCATTACTTGTGCCCTACATTTCACTTCCCTCTCAACTGATGTATTTATTTCTATTGGTGATCTAACTTGCTTTATACCTCGTGTCAGCATAGCCATGAAAAAAACCTTTACTGGCATACAAAAGCTCATTGCTATTGATGATAAACAAGTAACAAATATAAAATCTGAGTTAATCGCCATGCTTTGTTCCTCACTAAACATGTACCCAGAAATGCTTTTGCAAGGTGACCATCTAGGCAATAGCGCTTTGGAATTAACTTATATCCACTTCCCGTCACAAACACCTAATATGTTAAGTGAACTAATAAGCGTCTTAAATAGAAACCTCTTCTTACTGCCTCTCGCTCAAGAGAATGCTAGTCAATTTAATAGTCTGCTTGAAAAGTTACTAAAACTAGTCATGTTCAATAGTGCCGATCAACAACTCTGCTTACTAAATACTATTTGTGCGCTTTTTGGCAACCAACCTCTCGTTAGAGATCTTGCTAGAACAGACTTATTTAACCTGTTACGCTGGGTACATTTAGCCCTTGCTCTTGCCGAGTCTCATCAGTTCAATAATGAGTTTTTTATACTAAACCTTGCCTTGGTGAATTTTCTCCATCATGAGAAACAACTAACCTCAAGCTTCATTAAAAATTACCCAGTTGCGTTTTCTCGCCTATTGTTACAAATGATAAATCCAAATTATCAAGAAAAACCTCAAACCAACCTGGTTAAATTCCTTCTCAACGTCATTGCTAACCCTCAACAAAGAAAAGCACTAGTTGAATTATCCCCTACAGACTTTAGCGTCCTCCTAACCCACCTTTTAATTAACTACAAATTTCTTGACCATAATGAAATTATCACTTTATTGACAACTATAAAGGAATTACTAAGTGATCAAGATCAAGCTAGCAGGCTTGGCAAAGCAAATTCTCATTTTTTTATTAAGTCACTTTTGCACACATTACTCCTCGCTGAACGAACCAGGAATCCAGTAATAATAACAACGTTATTAAACAGTACCGCTATGCTCTTGGTTAACCAACCAATCGTTATACTCCCTCTTTCCAATCAACAGCAACTGCTGTTCATTCAATTTATCAACTATGCACTACAACTTGCACAACTTCACGACCCTGAAAACAGCCCTCGCTTTGAAAGCATCTTATTGTTACTACAAACTCGTAGTTCGCAAGGGTTCTCTAATTTTTTCACTCAATCAAACCTTGACCAATCGCAGCAAAACAATGGCGCATTACCATCACCTCAACAAGGACCTGGTTAGCTAGCCCTGCAAAACTATCCAACCATAAGGCTCGCTAGAATACCTTTAGATTAGCTTTTACTACTATTGCTGCGCTCATCTTAGTTGCTGGCTTACTATGGATTATGCTATGTTTAAACCGCATAATAATTAAGAAAAATGTATTTGCATTAGCCAGTATACAAGGAGAATTATAATGACCGTTAAACCCATACCAAAAGGTTTTCATACCATCACCCCTTATCTAGTGACTGATAATGTCGATAAGCTGCTTACTTTTATCGAAAATGCTTTTAACGCCACTATCACTGAGAGAGTTAAAGGCGATGATGGCAAAACAAAACATGCTGAAGCCAAAATTGGTGACTCAATGATAATGGCAGGATTTCATGATGATGAATTACAAAATGCTGCTATGCTTTATCTCTACGTAGAAGTTACTGACGCCACTTATCAAAAAGCTTTAACCGCAGGTGGCATGTCTTTATTAGAACCAAGCGATCAATTTTATGGTGACCGTAATGCGGGCATACTTGGCCCATGCGGTAATCGCTGGCGGCTTGCTACTCGCCAAGAAGTGCTCTCTCACGAAGAATTAGAAAAACGCTCAAAAGAATTTCATAAAAAGGACTAGTTAGTAATAAGCCGGCTTGATTGATAGGAAAAGGAATCAATAACTTTTTTAGACCAGTTTCAGAGCTATAACCTTGACGGCGCTTGTGGCCTTGACGCAGCGCAGTCAAGGGCTGAGTGTACTTGGAACACCTTGCCCTTGATGGAGTTCGGCGTTGCCGAACTCCATCAAGGCTACACATACTAAGCAGTTTTCACTGAGTTTGAAAGTGCAAAGCGTTTGATAATCCGGGGATAACGTTTAAGCTTTTACCCGGATCCCCCCCCCCCCCCCCCCCCCCCCCCGCGCGAACAATTCGCGGTGTCAATCCGGGCTACGCGCTTTCCCGTTAGCATAGTTTTTCTCTTAACTAACTTTTTTCCTGCTGTAGTTTTTTGGCTTTTTTAATCTTTTTCTCCACCATGCTACGTTTAAGTGGTTTAAGAAGGTCGATATAAAGCTTACCGTTTAAGTGCTCCGTTTCATGCATAAAGTTTTTTGCTAAATAGCCCGCACGAATATATTCAACTTCGTTCCCTTGTGGATCTAATGCTCGCATATGCGTTTTGGCAGGACGTTTAACTGGTGCATGGACATGGTCTGGATACACCGACATGCAACCTTCAGGCTCAAAAACCTCGCCTTCCGTTGCAATAATTTCAGGGTTAATGACTGCCGTTGCCTTTTGCCCCTTTTCAGGCTCATCTGCATCAAAGTCATAAAAAACGAAAATCTGCTTAGGTTCAGCAATATCGAGTTGAGTTGCGGCCAAGCCGCCACATTGAGGGGTATTTTCTAAAGTCTCCAACATATCTGAGATCATCTGCTGAATCTCTGGCGCATTAACGTCGTCAACTTTATCAGCTACTTTTTTTAACCGAGGATCAGGATAATCTAAAATTCTCAAAACTGTCATCATCATTCCTATCATTGCTATCATTGCTATAGCTGTTGCAATAGTAATCAAATTCAGCACATGATGCTAGAATTTACGATATTTACAACCCGAAAATAACTCGATAAGGCAATAAAGACTTATAGGGCGAAAAACCAAAAGCTTAACTCAATGATTAGCTATTTCCCTTCCTTAATCAATACTGGATTAGTTGTATAGTCACCAATCATCGCAGCTTTTGCAAGGATATGCCCTTGCATCGCTTGCATCACTTGAGGGCCGGTAAAGTGCCCATTCTCTGGTAAATTAAGTTTAGGAATATCCAATGCATAAATAGTACTGAGAACTACCCAAAATTGTTATCTCCCTACCTGAACTGAATTCGATAATTCTTTTTGTTCTTCTTGAGAAACACTATTTTCTTTAAAAAATTGCTCTACTAAGTGATACGTTAGAAGTTTTCTAATACCCTTCGCAATAAAGTGTCGTGTCACCTTGCCCTTACCATCTCCTAATTTAGCTAGCATAATTGCGTAATCGTCATAAGCTTTTTCCTTACCTATCTCATACAAATATGAGGCCACATAAAAACATACAGCCAGTAGATTTTGTATCCCTTTAAAATTTTTTATCTGCATATTTTCCCAGCCTAGTCCTTCCTTGAGAAATTTAAAAACATATTCAATTTTCGCACGAGATAGATAGGCTATGTATACCTCATACGCCTCATCAAAAGTCGTTACTTTTTTATTAGTTAATAGCAGCATGTCATTCTTAAAAATTCTCCTACCATCTCTGCCTGTAATTTGGATTTTAATTGCATTGATGTTCTCAAACTCTCCAAAATAAATAGTTATTTTTCCGTCTTGTACGCAATTCTTTCCAACTGTTAACTTTTGGAATTGCTTTTCGCCTTGAGCATCAAAATCAGCGTTAATCAGCTTAAGCTTTTTACCATCATCACCTCTACCTTCTATTGTTCTTGTTATTTTTGAGCGAATAATAAAGTCTTGATCTAGGTTTGTATCAATTAGTGAGAGATAGTCATTATCATCAAACTCTCTATCTAGAATATGGGTAATGGTTGCATCTTCATTCTTTGATTTTAGGCAGATTCCTATTTTTTCTATTTCACGAATAGACAGCAGCTTTTTATTAAAGTAATCACCAGATTCATAAAGACTCTTGGCCTCTTTATCTCCCTCAAATGGCTTTCCAGCCTCTATTTTCTTAATATGCTCAGCTTTTAAAAACTTAGGGTCTTTATTGCTGTAGCTTACATGCGATAGTAGATGCACAGCCTTATCACCAGGTACTAATGCAACTGCGTTATGCGTGCTGTAACCATTGATAATATCCCCGTCCAGACTCCTTACTTTACCTAGATTTTCAGTTTGCTTGCTATGTGGCTTTCTAATATCAGAAGGATCATGAAGAACATCAATTTTACTGGCGTGTGAAAGTTTTTCACAGCTCTGTTCTAGCAATACATCATTTGTTTTTATTGGATCTAAATCGGTGCTTTTATTTTCACCGGTAAGTGTACGAATCATCTTTTTATACTCATTGTTATCTTTTGATGAACTGAACAACTTACAACTACCTTCAGTTAATAGCTTTCCTACAATCGTCGATAGATTTTTTTAAAACAACTTTCCCAGTTAATTTTGAAAAAAGAGGGGCGGCGTAATCGGCGAAGTTTAACATTTATACTCATCTCGTTAGTCTTGTTAAAAAGACAAAGCATAGTCATTTTTACACAATATTTCAGCATTATTTTGCTGATTTAAATTTTGGGTAGTTTTCAGAATAGTAAAGGTATAATGGTGAATTGCCATATCATTCCATGGTGAGCAAGGTCCATCATAATCACCATAAAGCCCATTCAGTTCAGCTTTGCTCACATTAGTTAAATTAAGACTACTAGCAGCTGGTGATTTAAATGCACCATTGTAAACATTAATACCTGTTAAACCATATTGAGTTTGCCCAGGAGGTTTACCTCCAGGCACAAAACCCTTGGAACCAGCCCCCTCAGGCAAACCTGTTGTCGTTACAGGAATATTTACCAATGTCCAATGATAGCCTGTTTCACGCGGGTTATCCTTAGGTATCACTGTTCCTTTAACGTCAAAGTGGTTCGTTTTTGGAATTGTAGGATCAGTCACAATAAAAGCGAAAGACTTGGTCCCCTTAGGAGCACCAGTCCAACTCACTGGAGGACTTATATTGTCACTTAAGGCAACTTCTCCTCTACCATTAAGTCGGCAGTAGCCATATTTATAAGGAAATGGAGTATTGGTTTTCCATACTGGGCTAGTTAAAGTCAACTTCGCTTGTGCACTCATACAACCGAAACCAACTAAAGCACCAATAAAAATTATTAATTGTTTTTTCATTTCTTAAGATTCCATCTCTAGCTTAATTAGAACTCACTGTATCAAAACAGAAATTGACTAGCAACTTCAATCCAAAAACCCATGCCATTTTAGCTTTACTTTTCCAGCCCTACTCGACGGCAGCAAACAATGAAAGCAACCAAGAAAACAGCTATAAACCCAGCCATTAAAATAAATAAATGCTGATTACTTAGTTTACTTGCAAACAAACCAATGCCACTATGCTTAGTCCATTTAATAAAATAAAAAATTAATACAATATAAAATGAAGCAGCGATACGATTATACCCCAAGAAAAACCCTCGCCACT
The DNA here is from genome assembly GCA_965196985.1 of Gammaproteobacteria bacterium. GTDB lineage: Bacteria > Pseudomonadota > Gammaproteobacteria > UBA12402 > UBA12402 > 2-12-FULL-35-23. Next base: position 33,500 of record CBDALO010000034.1, read on the forward strand.
TATAATCAACCAAATGGGCAACCTGAGAAACTAACGTTGTTATCAACAAAAATTCAGCGCCTGCATAAAAGCAAATACTTAGCACAGGCCAAACTAAAGCAACTTGATGATCAGCACTGAAATAAGTTGATAATGCTAGCAAAACAAAAGCTACTAAATTAAATACCATGCTAACAATAAGTAAAGTAAACGCACTTGGTACCCAGTGACGATAAAGCCAAAGCAACACACCACCTACAAACATATTAGCAATGGGATCTACCATCAAAACACTTAATGAAGATAAATTAACTCCTAGCAAATGATTAGCAACGTCCTCATGCAGAAAGACTGGAAAGCTAGTCTGAAAAATAGCTACGGCTAGCCAGTAACCTCCACCGCCAAGCAGCACCATAACTAGATAAGCATAATAACCATGATTTTTTTGCTGCTTTGCTAAGCGCAATAAATAAATAGTCACTACTAAAAAAACTACCACCACAAAAAATCGCGTAAACTCTGAGTAACGAGCCAAAGCAAAAGCCAGCAATAAAAGCGCGACTAAATAAATAAAGAACTTAAGCCAACACCAAAAACTATCAGGATCAACGGGTTTGGAAAAAAGAAAAGGTTGGCCCAGTAAGTACACTAAAAAGCAAAGAAATAGTTCAATAAAACTCAGCCAATAAACTGCTGTTAGGCTGATAGTAATTGGTGTCAAGGACAGCCCCAATACACCAAAAAAGCTACCCAAGTTCATGGTCCACTGCAAAACACTATTGCCTCGTTGACGATTAGCCAACTTATCGAAGTGTTCATTAACCAGTAGTTTTAAGTTAAGCGCTGTTAAAGCACCCCCTACTACAAAACAAGCAACACCGAACTCTACCCAGCCCGCTGTCTTTTGCAGTACAAACCAGTAGCTCAACCCAACCAATGCGACACCAATAACCATTAAGCGTTTTTTTAGCTGGTAAATTCTGGCTAAGATACCCCCAACTTAACATAGCCAAAGCAAATAGAGACAATGAACTAGCGGTAATGGCATAAGCACTATAGTTAGAGTAGCCTGCTAGTTTTAAATACAGGGCTAAGGAAATTTTTAAGCTAATATAACCAGCCATAAAAACCAGTTCAGCTAACATAAGCAGCCAAAAACTTCGCGCTCGATCAGCTTGAATAAATGACATATATCTCACTCTTTCTATTCATTGGCAATAACAGAGCATCTTGATTTTAAACCTATCAAGAATAGAGCTATTTCGCCTGGGAATTTATTGAAGAACAAAATGACAAGAGGTTATCGCAGCTTAACTAAGGCAAAGGCTATTGGCAAGCGCTTCTTGCAAATAGAACGAAGGCCTTTACTTTCTATTGCAATAGTCCAGAAAATATTCAACAATAGCGCCAACCTTAGCTAACCTTAACCCAAGTTTGGCCATTTCACCCTGAAAATCAAAAATTTCAGCATTATTTTTAACTCAACCCATTGATTTTACTCGCCTAGTAACATGAATTCTCGGATGTAGTGACACATAATGTTAATAAGGGGTTGCATGGGCTGGTAAAGTGATGAGAGTATTGAGTTATGTATATTCGAACCTCTACACAAAAGAGTCCTCGGACAGGTAAGCCTTACGCAACCTACCGACTTGTTGATACTCATCGCACTGCTGACGGCAAAGTACGTCAAAGACTGATTTTAAATCTTGGTGCAAATTTTTCAGTAAAGAAGGACAGTTGGAAATTGCTAGCTGACCGTATTGAGGAAATTTTAACGGGCCAAGGCTCGTTAATTTCAATACCAGCGCATCTAGAAAAACAGGCTCAAATGTATGTAAAACGCATTCGTGCAAAGCGTGCAGAAGAGAATGAGACAAGCATTACTCTCAATTCAGTAAGCGCGGTAGAACCTGACTTTAAAACAGTGGATGTTAACTCCATTGAGAGCGCGGACATACGACACGTTGGAGCTGAGGCGTTGGGCTTACATGCTGCCAGGCAATTACAACTTGAGGAATTGTTCAGGGCTTTGGGCTTTAATCAAAAACAATGTCACCTGATGCTTGCTACCATCATTGGGCGGCTAGTTGCTCCAGGAAGTGATTTGAGTACGCACTATTATTTAAGCAATCAAAGTGCGCTAGATGAATTACTGGGTACTGATTTCTCAGAACTATCACTCAAGAAATTCTATAAGACTGCTGATGAGTTACTTAAACATAAACAAGTGATTGAAGATCAATTATTTGAACGTGAGAAAAATCTGTTTAGTTTAAATCAGGTGATCACTCTCTACGATATAACCAATACCTACTTTGAAGGTCGCGCATTACAAAATGATCATGCACAGCATGGGCGATCAAAGGAGAAGCGGTCTGATTGTCCGCTTGTTTCTTTAGGTCTTGTGCTGGATGGATCAGGGTTCCCGCAACGGAGTGAATTCTTCAAAGGAAATGTTAGCGAGCCTAAAACATTACCCGAAATACTAACTGAGCTTCGTGCACAGCCAGAGGCAACAATTGTCCTAGATGCTGGTTTTGCAACTGAAGAAAATATTTCATGGCTTACTGAAAAAGGTTTCCATTATATCGTAGTCAGCCGTAGAGCATTGCCTGATGTCGATGAAACCATTGATAAAGTGCTAGTAAAAGAATCAGTAAATAATACGGTTACAGCGCAATTAGTTAAAGATACTGAAGCAAATGAAGTCTTACTGTACTGCCATTCTCAGGCTAAGGAAGAAAAAAGCTTAAATATGATTAGTAAGGCCGAGGCTCGTTTCGAAGAGGAATTAATTAAGTTAGCTAATGGACTCACTAAAAAAACCGGCATGAAAGCAATTGAGAAAGTAACATTGCGTTTAGGTCGAATAAAAGAGCGGCATAAACGTGTTTCAGCTCGCTACACTATCACGCTTGATTCAGAGGGTGATAAGGTTACGCAAATCAGTTGGAGTAAAGTTAACTCTGAGAATCTGGGTGCATATTGTTTGCGTAGTAACAGAATGGATTTAGATGAAAAAACAATTTGGAGAATTTATACAACTCTAACTGACGTTGAATCGGCATTCAGATCATTAAAATCAGAGTTAGGCCTGCGTCCTATCTACCATCAAAAGCAAGAGCGAGTTGATGCCCATCTGTTTATTAGTATTCTTGCTTATCACTTACTACACACTATTCGCCATCAACTTAAATTGCAGAACATTGATAGTAGCTGGCAAACTATACGGCAGATTTTTAGCACTCAGGTTCGTATCACTACTACAATGCAGCTTGAAAATAATAAATTGCTTTCTATTAGAAGAACCTCTAAGGCAACTCCAGAGCAAGTTGTGATCTATAAATCGTTAGGCATGAATTCAGAACCTGGGGACACTGAAAAAACAATTTGTTAAGTTGTAGTGACCCTAAACGTTTTTTTAAAACGTAAGTCATTGATTTGGATAGGTTTAATTGTAGAACGGACAAAGTTGGGTTAAAGGACTTACCATGCCAACCAACAAACCATCACCTGTTTTACTTTTAGGCATTGCGCTTTTGGTTTGGCTAGCACCTATTTTATTTATCGTTGTCTCTAATGCCGTGCACCAACCTACTGTTAATTACTGGTGGGCAATGTCGATTTTAGTCAATATCGTTTTCTATCTTATTCTTATTACCATTCCTTATTTTATTCTACGTGGTAGTTATTCGAGAGTAGCAATATGGATACTTATCTATAGTGTAATTTTTTCTATTATTAGTGCATTAGGTGACTACTTTTCAACCGGACCTAATAATACTTATCTCTTTGTAATGATGTTGTTTTTAGTCGTTATTTTTATTCATTCCAGCATTGCTCGTAAGCTAAAAAAATAACCTTTGCTCTGCTGCATAATGCTAAAGGAGTAAATCAGTGGCTATTCAAAACCATTAATCCCACCACGGGAAAAGTCATTAATACCTAATACCTACACTGAGATGTCAGATGGTGAAGTCGACACAATCATCACTAACACAAATCAGGCATATCTTAACTGGCGCAAAACTTCTTTTAAAGAACGTGCTAGCAAACTACTACAAACAGCCAAGCTATTAAGAGAAAAGCAAGATGAATACGCCAAACTCATGGCTATGGAAATGGGAAAGCCGCTTACCATGGGACGTGGTGAAATTGAAAAGTGTGCCTGGATTTGTGAATACTATGCCGAAAATGCCAAAAGCTTTTTAGCTGAACGGCTAATAAAAACCAATCTAACAAAAAGCAAGGTTTGCTATCGCCCCCGAGGCATTGTCTTTGCCATCATGCCCTGGAACTTTCCTTTCTGGCAGGTATTTCGTTTTGCTTGCCCTAATTTAATGGCAGGAAATGCTGGTTTACTCTCCCATGCGCCCATCTCTACTGGCACCGCTTTAGCCATTGAAGAGCTCTTTACTAAAGCAGGCTTTCCACGCGAACTTTTTCGCAGCCTTATTATCGATAATGAACAAGCAGCTAAAGTCATTGCCCATCCGAACGTTACTGCTGTCACACTAACCGGTAGTGACCGCGCTGGACGTGCGGTAGCAGCTGAAGCTGGCAAACATCTAAAAAAAGTCGTACTCGAACTGGGTGGCAGTGATCCTTACCTAATCCTTGAAGATGCCGATATAGAGCAAGCAGCCACCGCATGTGTTACTGCACGTATGGCCAATACGGGACAAGTCTGCATTGCCCCTAAACGACTAATCGTTGTAAGGTCAGTACTCGATGACTTTAAGCACCACATTATAAAGAAAACCAAAGCCTATTCTTTAGGCCATCCACTTGATGAGACAACTCTATTAGGCCCAATGGCCAGGGCTGACTTACGTGACTTACTACACCAGCAAGTCCAAAGAACTGTCGCCGAAGGTGCTGAATTGGTTTTAGGAGGTGAGTTACCTGAAGGCCCAGGATTCTTCTATCCACCAACGATCTTATGTAATGTTACTCGCCAAATGATACCGTTTAAGGAAGAACTACTTGGCCCAGTTATCTGTATTACTGCTGCTGGCAACGAACACGAAGCCATTGAGCTTGCCAATGCTACTGACTATGGTTTATCAGCTGCTATCTTTACCAAAGACGTCACCCACGGTGAGCAAATTGCAACCGAACTCATTGAGGCAGGCTGTGTTAGCGTTAACAACTTTGTTGCATCAGATCCCCGACTACCCTTTGGAGGCATCAGGCACTCAGGCTTTGGCCGTGAACTTTCTGAAGAAGGGATTCGTGAGTTTGTTAACGTTAAAACTATAACGATCAAATAAGGCTTTTATTTGACCCTAACCTTATTACTCTTTAAGCTAGCGGCTTCGCGCTGGGATCATATATTAAGGAGTAATTAAGCAATGTGTTTAAAATTAAAACGACTCGCTATTGCAATGGCCGCACTTCTGCCAAGCCTTGCTTTCGCTAATGGCTTTCAGGTTTGGCCTCAGAGTGGTTCAGCGGCTGGAGATTTAGCAGCGGGGGCAGCAGCCAGCCAAACGAATGTGGACAGTGCTTATTACAACCCAGCCACGTTGTCTTATTTTAAACACCAGGTAGCTGGTTTTTCTGCACTAGGTTTATTTCAAAGCTACAAGTTCGATGGCAGCGTTACTACCAACCCAACAGTTACTAACTTCACTGATAACTCAGGCACCGCCCAAGGTGGTAACACCCTTATTTTGCCAAGCATTATGTACGTTGCGCCTATTTCGGGTAAATGGGCATTTGGCTTGGCTGTCATTTCACCTGAGCGCATGAGCATTAACTATGGCACAGATGAGTTCACTCGCTATAGTGCAATTAAACAAAGCTTTAATACTTATGACATCAGCCCCTCACTTTCTTATAAGGTGATGCCAAAACTTTCCTTCGGCTTAGGCTTTGATGCAATCTACGCTCATGAACGTTATGAACAAACTGTCACAAACACTTCCATTGCTAACGATAGTAACAGTACCAGCAAAACTAGCGGCTGGGGCTTTGGCTGGCACTTTGGTGCGTTTTGGAAGGCAACTCAAACTACCAACGTCGGCGTAAGCTTCCATTCAGGCGTTACTATTAATGGTTCAGGCTCTAGTAAATTAACAGGCCCTCTTGGTGATCTATCTAGCCGAGCAAAATCAAATATTGAATTACCACCAATGACTATCTTTAGTGTGCAACAAATGCTTGGTAAACAATGGACTGTCCTTGCTTCAGCGGTTTATAACGAATGGGGTCAAACGGGTGACTTTACTTTAAAACATATTGCTACTACTGCTGGCGAACAAAACTTAACTCTAGTAGATAAACTACAAAATAGTTGGACTTTTTTACTTGGAGCCCATTATCAAGTTAGTTCAAAAGTAATGCTAAAAGGGGCGCTTGGTTACGATCAGTCACCCGTTAAAAAAGCCTACTACTCATTACTATTCCCTAACAAAGATCAAATCATGGCAGCGATAGGTTTACGTTATCAGTTCGCTCCAAAGTTTGCCGCTGATATTGGCTTTACCCATTACTTTGATACCAATACAACCATCAATCACTCACAAACTACTGGCAATATGACTGCTACAGCAACAGGTAACTTACATTACAATGCCAGCGTTATTGGTTTAGAGCTTGAGTGGCAGATGACGTAGTGTCCAGAATGCAGGATTTGGTAAAAATGTAGGTCGGCCCCGAGGGAGCGTTGGTTCTAACTTAATAAAATATTGATTGTTTTACGCCGCCGAAGGCCGACATGGAGCATGAAGAAGGCTCTGTGTCGGCCCGCGCTACGCTTGGGACTGACCTACCGTACTAAGCTGGTTAGTAAGTAGTGACTGACAGAAAACCCGCAAAGCCTTTTATTTTCAATGTTTCGGGGCGAACTGGTCACATGAAGATTTTCAAAAAACAGCACTAAATACTCGTTTTCCAGCTATTTACAGCTTATTTTCGATATAATGCCTTAATCTTCGATGATTTTTCGCCACAGCATGGTAACTCTTCACTGGAAAGCAAGAATGACAAGACTAGCCCAAAATCCACAAATGCAAATTGGCCAAGTAGATATTTCTAAAATTCAAATCAGCTCTAAATCACGGGATGACATTCCAAAATTATTAAAAGGGCTACAGTTTATTTATAGTACACCCTCTGTACGGAAGGAGATTTTCGAACTACTAGAGGCTCGGATTGCACCTGAGGTTGACAAGAATAATGGACGCCCTGGTATGGAATTATGGAAAATATTGGTCATGGGAGTACTCCGCCTGAGTCTAAATTGTGATTATGATCGACTGCATGAACTTGTGAATCAACATAAAACCATTCGTGAAATGCTAGGGCATGCTGATTTTTTCGATAAAATAGAGTATCAGCTGCAAACAATTAAAGACAATGTCTCGCTACTCACTCCCGAGTTGTTAGATGAGATTAATCAAGTTGTTGTGAAAGCTGGTCATTCATTGTTAAAAAAAAGTGAGCCTCTGCGAGGCCGTTGCGATTCCTTTGTGGTTGAAACAGACGTACATTTTCCAACAGACATAAGCTTACTGTTTGACGCAATGCGCAAAATAATTCAGCAGGTGGCCAAGCTGTGTGAACACAGCGGATTGAGTGACTGGCGTCAATATCGATATAACATCAAGCATCTGAAACGGCTCATGCGAATAGCTCAACTAAAAAAGCGCAGTAAGAGCAAGCAAGCAGATCAACAAAACAAAAAGGACAAGGCAATCAAGGATGCTCATCAGGAGTATCTCAATATTGCGCAAAAATATTTAGATAAAGCACATGCCTCAATAAACGCTATCCAGAAAGCCGATCTACTGAAGCCGCAAGATGCGCCACTGGTTGAAAGTATAGAAATGTTCACGGTTCATGCAGATCGCCAAGTTGATCAAATTAAACGCCGAATATTATTGGATGAAAAGATCCCGCATGAAGAAAAAGTCTTTTCTGTCTTTCAGCCACATACTGAATGGATTGTAAAAGGAAAGGCTGGTGTACCAGTCGAATTAGGAATGAAAGTCTGTGTCTTGGAGGATCAACACCAATTTATATTGCATCATCGTGTGATGGAGAATGAGACTGATGACAAGGTCGCCGTATCTATGGTTCAAGAGACCCAACAAAAGTTCCCAGAGTTAAACACATGTAGTTTTGATAAGGGCTTTCATTCAAAAGAAAATCAATCTGCGTTAGCAGATATTTTGGAAGTTGTTGCATTGCCGAGAAAAGGTCGACTCTCAAAGGAAGCACAGGAAATTGAAAAGTCAGACTCGTTTGTGAAAGCGAAACAAAAGCATTCTGCGGTAGAATCCAGTATTAATGCTCTTGAAGTTCATGGGTTGGATCAATGCCTAGATCACGGCATTGATGGCTTTAAGAGTTATGTTGGCTTAGCGATTGTTGGAAAAAACATAGATCGTATCGGAAGTCTTATACAAAGAGCTGAGCAAAGGAAAGCAGCGCGACTAAAAAAACGCATTCGAGGTCGCAGCCCACCGTTAGCTGCCTAGTCAGCCTCAGAATATCCCATTGTATTCCAGAAAGCAGGATGCTTTTTTTCGTATCAAAACAGCGAGATTTCATTTTTTTGTACGCGGCCAGGGCTTAACATGCTATTTTTATTATGATCTCGCGCGGATATAAAAAAATGAAAGTGTAATAAAACAACAAAGACTAAGAATTAGTAGGTTTTCTGTCAGTCACTAAGTAGCCCCCTTTTTTAAAGGGGACGGCTCGCGCAGCGAGTGGGGAATTTAAACGAGGCTAACATGATCAACAAAACACAAACCTGGCAAGCACTGGAAAAAAAGCAGCAAAGCCTAAGTCAACAAACTATTAGCGACTTATTTGCAACGCAAGCTGATCGCGTACAGCATTTTTCCGCACAAGGTGCTGGGATTTATTTAGACTTCTCTAAAAGTCATCTAGATCAAGAAGCTCTTAGCTTGCTCATTGAGCTGGCCAAGCAAGCGCAACTACCACAATTTATTAAAGCCATGTTTAACGGCGAAAAAATTAATAACACCGAAAACCGCGCTGTACTACATACAGCCCTGCGCAATCGTAGCAACACACCTGTTTATGTAGATGACAAAGATATCATGCCTGCCATTAATGCCTCTCTAGAAAAGATGAAAGGCTTTTGCCAACAAGTACAAGAACAGCAGTGGCTAGGTTTTTCAGGCAAGCCTATCACTGATATTGTCAATATTGGCATTGGTGGCTCAGACCTTGGTCCACAGTTAGTCGTACAAGCCTTACGTCATTACCGAATTAAAACTTTAAAGTGCCACTTTGTGGCCAATATTGATCCAACCAATTTAAGTGAAGCCTTAGAGGAGCTAAATCCTGAAACGACGCTGTTTATTGTTGCCTCAAAAACCTTTACTACTGAAGAAACACTCTCTAGCGCTAAAGCTGCAAAACAATGGTTGCTTAATGTTACTACTGACCAAACAGCAATTGCTAAACATTTTGTCGCTGTATCAGCAAACCCTACAAAAGCGATTGAATTTGGCATTGATGAAAATAATGTCTTTGCTTTTTGGGACTGGGTGGGAGGACGCTACTCGCTCTGGTCTGCTATTGGCTTACCCGTTGCACTTAGCTTAGGCTTTGATAATTTTATTGAATTACTCAACGGCGCTCATGATCTTGACCAGCATTTTCGTCAAGCTCCCCTTGAAAAAAACTTACCAGTATTGCTTGCTCTAGTTGGCCTATGGTATCGAAACTTTTTTAATACTAGCTCACACGCGATTATTCCTTATGCACAGTCACTTTCACTATTGCCTAACTATTTGCAACAACTCGACATGGAAAGTAATGGCAAACAAGTTACGCGTGATGGTGAACCAGTAGACTATCAGACAGGCCCTGTTATTTGGGGTGGCTGCGGCACTAATGGTCAACATGCGTTTCATCAGCTTCTACACCAAGGCACTGACTTAATCCCAATTGACTTTATTTTATTTAAAAAAACCCTTACACCCATCAACCAGCAACAAACTAAACTCTACGCTAATTGCTTAGCTCAAGCCGAAGCCTTACTTATTGGCCGCCAAACAGAGCAATCCTATCGCACTATGCCAGGCAACAAACCAAGTACGATTATTGCAACTGACAAACTAACCCCTAACTCACTGGGGAGTTTAATTGCACTCTATGAGCATAAGGTTTTTGTACAAGGTATCATTTGGCAACTTAACTCGTTTGACCAATGGGGAGTTGAACTTGGCAAGCAGTTGGCTAAATCGCTATTTAATGAACTCACGAGCACTAGTTCAGAAAAACATGATGATTCAACAATCACACTAATCAAACGCTATTAAAGAATTTCTACTCAATCATAAAAACAGCCATATCAATACGCTGCTTACTTAGCTAGAATCGCGCCCTCAATAAATAAGGGTCTACTTCAGAATCTAAAAGTTAGGCAAGGTTGAGCTTGTAATCTTAGTGAAGTACAAGCGCTCTGCCCGAACTTTCTGTTGTGGCTCATAAAATAAAAGGAAATAATAACCATGATAAAAAGTGCTCCATCTACCCCATCTAGAGAATTTAGCAAACTTAGCCAGCCAGCCCCATGGTCACTAGCAGGTCATCCCCTACAGCAAAGCCAGGGTAAGCATGCGCCTTACCAAACGACACAAATGCAAAACTTAGCAATGCAACTAGGAGGGGCGAACTCTGCCTTCTCCAGCCCAAGTTCTGCAAAGCAACAAACTACCAACCAAGCACTACTAATTCTTCTGCAACCTACAGCAGGAACCGAAACTCTTCTAGCCTCCAAGCGTTTTGGTAGGCGCTCACCTGACCTTAGGAAACAAATGCTTAAACGGAAAGTAAGACAAGCTAAACAACTTGCAAAACTTGGGCTTTTTTCTCATAACCAAGTAGGCAGTAAAAAACCTGCGACTGACTCCAACGCTACTCATGTTGAAGCAATGCAATGCCTACCCTTAAAAGGGCCTTCGAAATAACCAACTTATCAAGCTAATAGTTTTTGTATTTGATAATCCGGGACTGAGTTTGAATTATTTCTCCCGGGTTATCGTTATGTTATCAAATACCTTACTTTTTAATCCAAGCTACAACACCGGGTCTCTTTGCCATCCACAGAGCTTATAAAAAGTCGCTATAAGAACTTATAGCTAGTATTTTCTACTCAATTTTGTTTTACAACCAAAAAAACCTTGCTCGAAAAGTAAAAAGCTGACTAAGATTTTTCCCTAATTAAAAATGACTAGCGGAAAATAATAATATGCTTATGCAAGATCTCTTTAAAGAAAACAAAGATACACTGATAAGGCAATCCTATGGAATGGATAGAGCGTTATTTTGTCTGTAAAAACCAACTTCAGTACTTAGAAAAACCTTTAAAATTCTAAATGGCACTCTATTGTACCTGTCTCATCGCATAATATCTTAAATTAATTATGCTAATCAATCTAAAAAATTATTTATACCTCAAATTTTTCTCCTCTCAAAATAAATTATTAACTTTTAGGTAATAGCAATTATATCTCGTTAATAAGAACAAGAATGATCTATCCTAAAACCCTATGAAGCCTTATTATTCACTTCAACTTAAGTATCTAGGTGATCCGCTCCACTGGTCATCAATTTCCACTAAAACAGCTGATACGAGCCTTAGGCACGATTCAGTATTAGGGAAAATTCCAACTGTATGCGTCCTTCTTTTTACCTCTCTGTTTACGCGCTCAGCTATGTTACTGGTTCTTAATCTTTTTTGATGCGGCTTGTCAAAGTTCATCACTACTAAGCCCTCCGGTATATTCACTTCCAACCAAGAAGAAAGCTCTGGTGCTGTTTGCTGATATTTATCTACCGCCATAGCCAATAGTCTTTCCGACTCATGAATGTTTGAGGCATTAAATATAGCTGTAATCTCCTCAGCTACTGGTTCCTTCATTGAGCGCTTTGGTATGTGAGCCTGAGCATTTTGCTGCAAATGAAATTGGCAGCGTTGCCAAGGAACACTGGGGAACACAGCTCTTCTAGCGGCTTTTAGGTCAGTATGAGCGTCGCTAGTAATCAACTCAATACCATGTATACCTCGCTCAACCAACTGCTGAAGAAAATCACGCCAATGTACCTCAGCCTCTGATAACGCAACAGAAACACCTAGCACTGTTCTCTTGCCGGTTGATTCATCAAAGCCATAGGCTATTAATACCGCACAGTCTTGTACTGTGCCGCTAGTGCGCACCTTCTCATAACGTGCATCTAGCCAAAGATATTTTATCTTTCCTAACGGCTTATTTCGCCATTTCTTTAAATCTTCATCCAACAATTTAGCGCAACGGCTTACCTCTGTGCTTGAAATATCTGTTCCACAGAGTTGCTTTAGCACCTTTTCAACTTTGCGCATGGAAACCCCATGCACATACATTTCAGCGACAGCCAGCTTAAGTGCTCTATCAGAGCGTACACCTCGCTCTAAGACTGATGGATAGAAGGCTTCATTGGAGTCTCTAACCTGCGGTATCTGTAGCTCAAGCTGACCTTGACCTGTGTTAATTAACCTTGGTTTAAAGCCGTTCGCATATCCGTTTCTATCGCCAGTTCGCTCATAAGGACTGGCATTTAAATGGCGCTCCCTTTCTATTAACATAGCCTCATTCATCAACCTGGAGACAAGCTTAGGTAAAGCTTCAAACCCCTCCATCGCTAAAACATGTATGGCTTCTTCGATTAAGTTCTCATTTTTATAGCAGCTCATTGTCATTCCTCTTTTTTGGTTAAGTTTACCTTAAAAGGAATTTCTAATCTGACTGAGTCGCCTGCTTATTTTCAGCAAGTCAATGGAATTTACAGAAAGGATGGCGCACTAGCATGGAATGCAAGCCATACAATCACAATACCCTATGTTTTTTAAAGACGGCACACTTAATGCTGCGGCACTTAAAGATGCACTTAGTTCAAGTGATAACTCACCTAAAGCTAGAAGTCTACGTAAAAAAGCTATAGACACAGTCAAGAGCCTCTATGTTGCAGACTTCAAACTAGTTAGTGGCGGAAGTAGCGCGCTTCTAAAAAGTGAAAGTATTGCAAAGATTAAACAACACGGTGAAAGGATTATTTCCCGCGGTGTTGAAGAAGCCAAAGGAGGTATAGCTAACTTATTACTAATAGCCATAGCTGGAAAAGTTACAGTACCAGCTGAAAGCTGGGGACTATTCGTTGACGGCCCACCCGATATTTCCCCCCTTTGCCATGGACCTTACTATCTCATAGCCTCAACGATGAGCAACCAAGAAGATTTAACTAAAGACTTAAACTTTGCAGAGGTCCGTTACGTTTTAGTTCCTTTTCCAGAACAAGTTGAAGAACTAACTATTAAAGCAACTAAATTACAAGAACAAGGCTTAATGAGCCCTGAACAAGCAACTGTCTTTTGCAAAAAATTAATCGACTACCAAAGCTTTTCTCTCACGCTTGCTGAGCAAGCCGAATTACAAAAAGGGAAACCTAGAAGGCCAAAAGCACAATCACCAAGTAGTAAAAGACTACCGTTATCACTCAAAGAACTACTCGATACCCCTTCTAGTCCAGACTCTCCTCAAGAACCATCTAGTGATGGTATCCGTCTTATTTCAGCATGATGCTCATGCTGCGCTCTCTTTAGTTTACTGCGCCTGTGATGAGCGGATGGTAATTAATTCCGCTAGCGAAGGCATAGAATAGTTTTTTGTAATTCTGTCATATATATAATCGAAGACATTAACTGCTAGCTTTTTACATGTCTCAGTAATTGTAACCATTGTATCCTTAGCTTTCGTTCCTTCTTCACTCATAGTATGAAGGTGTACATCGCGCATTCTAGCCTGCTTCCGAGCCATCAACTCTGCTGGATTGTTATGTAGAGGAAGCTCTGGCTTTTCCAGCACTAACAATAGCTGCCTTTTCTTTTTTAAGGTGAGCTCAATTTGTTTATCTAGTTTCTCGTAGCCAGTGATTGTTGAGAATAACTCAGTAAACTCATTGGATAGCTTATCTATCTCATCTTGCCCTGGGTTCTTTTTATATTCAATGAGCTTATGATAATAATCCCAAAACCTATCCAAGAAGCTGTCAACAGAGTCTTGGTGCTTCTTAAAAATTGGCGTCAGCTTTTTATAATGCCTACCCTCATGAACCCAGCACAAGGCGAGTGATTCAGTAATGAGCTTAAACTGTGGCGCATCATCGGTAATGAGTGTTTCTATCGCATAAGGACTCTTTCTATATGTTGAGATAGCTGCCGCATCAGTAATCAGCTTTCTATATTTTGGAAATTTTTTATCACCTAATACCTTATCAAGAATAACTTCCAGCTCCTTACTGTTTAAGATAGTCGATGAGTGAAATACCTTTAAGCTTTCGATTACCTTGTGGGGTAAGTTCATAGTAGCCAGTAAATTAAAAGCGGCCTCATTTAATGTGAACCCAAAGTGGTCTTTGCTTAACATTTCAATGACGCTTAATCGACTTTTACTGGTCAGCGTAAAGTAAGCTGAATAATACTCATTACCCAATACATTAACATAACGGTTTTTCCCATCCTCTCTAGCGTTGGTGTCATCTAGGTGCTGGTAGTTCGTGGATTGTAAACCTGCCTTCACAACTTCTACCTTCTCGGGCTCAAGTCAGGCCGGCTTCGCCGGCAACTTTCTAAGCCTCTAAGAGTTTAGTCTTTACAAAGCCACGAGTATTATTAAGTCTCAAACTAGTCAAACCTGCCCATGGAATAATAACGAATAAAAATAACACACCTGCTATAGAAATTGCTTCAGGTAGCTGAGCAATAACTCACCTACTATACGCGCTTCTCATTTTACTCTATGAATAATGAAACGCTTTAGTATCAAACAAATCTTGGTAACCAATCAGAACTGGTGGAACTTTCACACCAAGTACAAAGATAAAATCAGAGAAGCTATTGTCATTGGCATTGTTAAGCTGCTTAGCTGCAAACATCCTATGCGTGGCCATAAAGAGTATCATTGCAGTAATCCAAACTGTTCACACGTCAAATACATCCGCCATACCTGCAAAGCTAAAAGCTGTTCATCGTGTGGTAAAAAAGCCACAGAAGTATGGATACAACAACAGATGGCAATCTTACCCAACACTACATGGCAACACATCACATTCACCATGCCCTCTACTCTTTGGGACTGCTTTTGGACAAACAGAGAGCTTCTTAATTTACTCCCACCATTAGCAGCAAAGGTGTTACTCAAGCTTGCTAAAAACAAGAGGGTTAAACCCGGTGTATTTATCGCGCTTCACACCTTTGGCAGAGATCTAAAGCGCAATGTGCATCTTCATGCGTCAATCACTCTGGGTGGTATCAACAAAGAGTTAACACAATGGAAAAGCCTCTACTTCCATCAACCTACACTAATGTCCATGTGGCGTTATGAGGTCATTAACCTTTTTAGAAACCACCACCAGGACAAAGGGCTTATTCTGCCAAATCAGTTAGCCTCTACACTGAACCACACTTTCAACTTTAATCAACTGCTTGATCAGCTTTACCAAAAACGATGGGTAGTACATTGCGCAAAGCCCTCAAAGAATCACAAACAAAACGTTAAATACTTAGGTCGATACACCAAACGTCCTCCTATTGCTGAGTCAAAAATTAAAAACTTTGATGGGAGCAGCCTCAGTTTTAATTATCTTGATCACGTCTCTAAAACCTACAAGCAATTTAAATTAACCGCGGAAGAGTTTATTGCTCGATTTATTCAACACATTCCTGATGTTGGCTTTCGTATGGTGCGTTATTATGGGTTTCTTGCTAACCGGGTGCGAGGTGAGATGCTACCCAAAGTCAGACTCCTATTGGGTGAAACTGATCCAAACACACCCCAGGTCAATTACCGCACCTTAATGCAAAATAATTTTAACATTGACCCCTATGAATGTGTTCTATGCGGTAGCCAAATGTTTTTAGCTAACTGCTGGTATAGACAACCTAACCGTTACAAATTGCTATCAAAGCATCGTGAACTCGCCTTACTGAAAAAAATCTAATAACTTCCTAGGGGGGGGGTAGTCCGTCCAAAACAACAAATAACAGCTAGTTTTGGCTATTGTTTGTCATAACTAACCCTGCCCCACCACTAAATCGATTTTATAAAAAATACCTGTGCTAAAATTACTCATTTTAATTGGTGGTATTTTTACCAATTGACACATTGAAATTCCTTAATATCAAGTATCGTAGGTGTTTTAATTGTGAAGCTATGGATGGTTGATTTACTAATATCTATGTTGGCGGTTTTATAAAATGTCTCAAGGCTTTCTAGCGTCATACCACCTTGAGTATTTAGGAAGCTTGTCCAGCTTTTAATAGTAGGGCCGAACTGGCCCTCATAACCAGTTGGCAGAGGTGCTGTATAGTGTTTGTTTTCAGAAGGGGAGTAATATTGTTGGCGCAAAAAAAGAGTGTTATTAGCAGCAATTTTTATATCCTGGATAAGTGTTTTCTTAGAGCCATTTGGCACAGCATCGCTGGGCAACGAATCTGGATTAATTGTTAGTGTCACTGTATTAGAGACTTCGAGATTTTTTTTACTAGATTTTGGCTTTCTAGTTTTATTGGTTTTATTTCCTTTTCTATCCTTCTCGGAGGAATGATCCTTGTCCTTGTTAGCGCGCGTTTGCTTTCTAACATTAGGCTTTCCTTGCTCACCTTTATATTTATTTAATGCGTTATTTAACGATTGCACCTTGTCTTCTAGCTTTATGATTTTCTCAGCCTGACTTTCACATACATTGCTAAAATCTGTTTCTAGTGCTGTTGGTGTAACAGTATTATTAAATCTCTCAATGAGATCGGCTAAAACTGATTTGTCAGGTTGTTTTTTCATAGGAAGAGTATACCACGGGTTTGAAAAGGTAAATTTTCCCCACACAGATGGCCGTACTACTGAAATTATTTTTAAGCCATGAACCTGATCGATGAAAAAATAATCCGAGCATACAGCGTTGTTATAGAGCGCACATCATGCTTTTATGACACACGATGATTCCAATATAAAATTTCCAAATTTGCACGAAAAAGCTGTCAAGAACTTTTTGAATTATTTTCAAATCATGCTGATATTGAACGGATACTAGTGATGGTAGTACTAGTTTTCCATCAAGCAGCAATTCTCGTAGTCATAGAAGGCTATTTGATGAGTCTTTTGGACCCAGCTTTTGGCAGGAAACCAAAACAGCCGAAGAAACACCTGATCAACCATCCCCACCAAAACGTCAACGCCTAAACTAGCTAATTGATTAGCTCTGAACAGTACGGCATTGCAGCCTTGGCGCAGTTCGGCAAAACTGTAGCCCGGATTGAAAATGCAGAGCGTGAGCTTGCGGTAAGTATGTGTGAACCAATAAGTTGGATAAGGTAAACTTTCGTTGCCGAGTACTTTATTGGGCTTGATAATTATCCATTATCTTCATTAACCTATTGACTTAGAAAAGAAAATTATTTTATTGTGACGACAGTTTCTTACGCATCACGTGAAATAATTATGCCAACCGCAACTGAAATACCGGATATAGCGACTAAATCAGAGCATGAAATTGCAGAATTTCGTGCTCGCTTGAATCAGTCCAATCTTGGTGATGAGGATAAGGAGCTTGCAGGTGGTTGTTTGGACCTTGCTCTTTGGTTGCCCGAGGTGCTTCAACAGCAGAAAATTACAATTAAACAATTACGTGAACTTATTTTTGGAGCTGACAGTAATCAGTCACCCAAGAAGAATCAGGAGAATAAGGGCCAAGAATCTGAAAGTAATATTGAGGGTGTTGGCAATAACTCTGACGATAATACATCAGGCAATAAAAAAGGTGATAGTCAATCAGATAAGAAAGGGAAATCCGGTCATGGCAGGCGAGGTAATCAGGATTACCGGAATGCCACTGATGTTTATTGCCATGTTGCTGACCATGCATGTGGCGATGCCTGTCCTGGAGGATGTGGTGGGAAACTGTATAAGGTTAAAAAAGCCGGTGTAGTTATTCGTATAACTGGCAACTCATTAGGCACGGCAACACGGTATAATTTGGAAAAGCTTCGCTGCGCCTTGTGTGGGCTTATTATCACTGCCCAGTTACCCACGGATGTTAGGAAGCAACCAAAGTATGACGCTAAGTTTAAAGCAATGCTGTGCTTGCAAAAGTATTACATTGGCGTGCCTTTTTACCGTCAAGAAAAGTTCCAAGAGTTACTAGGCTTTCCGTTACCCTCAAGTACACAGTTCGAGCTTTGTGAGCAGGTGGCTGATATCGGCTATCGTGTGTTTGATGTTTTAGAACAGTATGGCGCGAACGGTGATATTATTCAGCATGATGACACATTCGCAAAGATACTTTCGATACTATCTGATAACAAGGCGGACCTTAATAAACCAAGAAAAGGGATGTATACAACAGCCATTTTAAGCAAGACTATTGGTGCTCACCAGGTTGCTCTATTTTATGCAGGCGAGCATCATGGCGGCGAAAACTTATCACAACTATTAGCAAACAGGGTGGCTGAAAAAAAGAAGGTGATTCAAATGTGTGATGCGTTAGCAGCCAACATGCCGAAAGAATTACAAACTATCATCTGCAATTGCTTAGCTCATGGTTTTAGAAAGTTTCGTGATTTACTTGAATATTATCCTGAGCCTTGTTTGCACGTTATGCAAATCCTGGGTGAGGTTTATCGAAATGATGAGCAAACAAAGCAAATGGACCCACATCAACGCTTACTTTATCATCGAAAGCATAGCAAACCATTGATGCTTAAACTGCATGGTTGGCTCAATAAGCAATTATCTAACAAAGTGGTAGAACCAAATAGTCACCTTGGTAAGGCGATGAAGTATATGTTAAAGCACTGGAAAAAGCTTCGGGCTAGTGCGCCATCCTTTCTGTAAATTCCATTGACTTGCTGAAAATAAGCAGGCGACTCAGTCAGATTAGAAATTCCTTTTAAGGTAAACTTAACCAAAAAAGAGGAATGACAATGAGCTGCTATAAAAATGAGAACTTAATCGAAGAAGCCATACATGTTTTAGCGATGGAGGGGTTTGAAGCTTTACCTAAGCTTGTCTCCAGGTTGATGAATGAGGCTATGTTAATAGAAAGGGAGCGCCATTTAAATGCCAGTCCTTATGAGCGAACTGGCGATAGAAACGGATATGCGAACGGCTTTAAACCAAGGTTAATTAACACAGGTCAAGGTCAGCTTGAGCTACAGATACCGCAGGTTAGAGACTCCAATGAAGCCTTCTATCCATCAGTCTTAGAGCGAGGTGTACGCTCTGATAGAGCACTTAAGCTGGCTGTCGCTGAAATGTATGTGCATGGGGTTTCCACGCGCAAAGTTGAAAAGGTGCTAAAGCAACTCTGTGGAACAGATATTTCAAGCACAGAGGTAAGCCGTTGCGCTAAATTGTTGGATGAAGATTTAAAGAAATGGCGAAATAAGCCGTTAGGAAAGATAAAATATCTTTGGCTAGATGCACGTTATGAGAAGGTGCGCACTAGCGGCACAGTACAAGACTGTGCGGTATTGATAGCCTATGGCTTTGATGAATCAACCGGCAAGAGAACAGTGCTAGGTGTTTCTGTTGCGTTATCAGAGGCTGAGGTACATTGGCGTGATTTTCTTCAGCAGTTGGTTGAGCGAGGTATACATGGTATTGAGTTGATTACTAGCGACGCTCATACTGGCCTAAAAGCC
The DNA here is from genome assembly GCA_965196985.1 of Gammaproteobacteria bacterium. Classification (GTDB taxonomy): domain Bacteria; phylum Pseudomonadota; class Gammaproteobacteria; order UBA12402; family UBA12402; genus 2-12-FULL-35-23. The sequence goes on from CBDALO010000034.1 coordinate 53,202, forward strand.
GCTAGAAGAGCTGTGTTCCCCAGTGTTCCTTGGCAACGCTGCCAATTTCATTTGCAGCAAAATGCTCAGGCTCACATACCAAAGCGCTCAATGAAGGAACCAGTAGCTGGGGAGATTACAGCTATATTTAATGCCTCAAACATTCATGAGTCGGAAAGACTATTGGCTATGGCGGTAGATAAATATCAGCAAACAGCACCAGAGCTTTCTTCTTGGTTGGAAGTGAATATACCGGAGGGCTTAGTAGTGATGAACTTTGACAGGCCGCATCAAAAAAGATTAAGAACCAGTAACATAGCTGAGCGCGCAAACAGAGAGGTAAAAAGAAGGACGCATACAGTTGGAATTTTCCCTAATACTGAATCGTGCCTAAGGCTCGTATCAGCTGTTTTAGTGGAAATTGATGACCAGTGGAGCGGATCACCTAGATACTTAAGTTGAAGTGAATAATAAGGCTTCATAGGGTTTTAGGGGGTGCTGCCTCTATATAATGTAGGCTATATTGCTGCTGGCACGCCAAAATCATTGACCTTCTCCCAAAACTGATCCCATCTGCCTTTAGTCTTTACTAGTGTTCTCAAGCATAAAACGATTTTCATTCCCTTGTCTTTCCAGCGCATTCCTGATCCCCCTAATCTTTGTTTAACAATTGTTTTACATGCTGCTTCAGTGACGCCAGAGCCAATTGGTGCATTCTGCTTAATCAAATTATGATACGACATTCGCTTTTCTTTAATATTATTTTCAAAATACGTAATTGTTCCTTCTAGCTTTTCTCTAAGCGATTTATTCAGGTTTTTATTTAGATGCTCTTTAAGCTCAGCAAGTATTCTACCTGCCGCACCTTTCTTGTGCTTTAAGTCATGACATCTCTCTTCGAGCCAAACATCACGCTCATCTCTTTCAGATTTTTTGGTAAATACTGCCTTTGATGCTTCGCCGAGATATTCAGTTGCATGCCAAAAATCTAAAATTTGCGTATCAGTATGTTTTTTTAGAAATGGCCAATTATTTTTTGCTCCATCAGCAACGCCAATTGTTTTAGCATCAGGGTAATATTTCTTTTTCAGCTTTATTTCCTTTTCAAGCCTATTAAAGAATTCATCTTTTCCATATTCTGGTGATGCTGCAACGTAGGTTGTGTGCAGGCGTGCACCATGCTTATCATACATGGAAATAGTTCCAACCATGCTCTCTCTATAACCATCATCAACGGTGAGAACATATGCACCATCTAAGCTAATACTTAGCATCTCAATGCCTGCATCAAGCTTTGGCTCTTCATATTCCCACTCAGCCTCTTTGGCTTGTGCAATACCGCCAACAAAATCAGTTGCCCGTTGCAAGTATGAATGTGAGATTTTACGGTTATGATTGACCTTGAGATCATCAATAACACTAGGAGCAGGTAAGTTTGAGTATTTATGTGAGATTATTTTTGCAAATCGCGGTGTTGATCCTTGGATAATTCTAGCCTTATCTTCTAAAGGACAAAAGATCTTCCCGCCTTTAGAGGTTTGATAAACATAACGCTTAACTCGAGCAACTCCATAAGGCGTTTGGTAATTTGCTTCATCTCTACTTCGTGCTGTTAGCTTTATTTTTCCAACATGGATAGGAGAGCCATCTGCATCAAACTTACTTAAAGCTTTTTCAGTGGCTAATGTTCCAACCTCATTAAGGCCGTCAAGAATTGCATCCTCACATTCAAGCATGGATCCTTTTAGTGGAAGCTTGAGCTCAATAGTTAATTCATTATTTTCATCAGAGAGAATTCTAGCTAACATCCAAACACCATCCGTAATCTAGTTAAAGTGTATATTATGCTATATTTTCTACATTATATAAAGGCAGCACCCGTTTTAGGATAGATCATTCTTGTTCTTATTAACGAGATATAATTGCTATTACCTAAAAGTTAATAATTTATTTTGAGAGGAGAAAAATTTGAGGTATAAATAATTTTTTAGATTGATTAGCATAATTAATTTAAGATATTATGCGATGAGACAGGTACAATAGAGTGCCATTTAGAATTTTAAAGGTTTTTCTAAGTACTGAAGTTGGTTTTTACAGACAAAATAACGCTCTATCAGCTTCGGCGATTCTTAACGACACCAGGAGCGCCACTAGATAACAACATTGTCGAGGCGATACTAAAGATTCCTATTCGCATTAGAAAAGCTGCAATGTTTTATAAAACTCAGCATGGCGCTAACATCGGTAGCATCTTATTATCTCTTATTGTTACAGCTCAATTGTGCGGGGAAAACCCACTCGATTACTTAGTTGCCTTGCAGGAAAATAAATCAAGTGTTTTTAAGGATCCCTCCTTATGGTTGCCATGGAATTACCAGATTGAAGATAAAGGAGGTTTGGTCGATGAAGAGGCCGCTTGACTTATTACAGGAGGTTGACTAGCGAGCCTTCTCCATGGCTCACCGAGATGACTAGTGATAGGGTTACCTTGGTTAAGCAGAATCATTAGCTGCGTGCTATCGATATGGTACGTGGCTGAGTGGGAGTTTGGCCACCATTGTAACTTTCCTTGCGAAAAACGCTTTAGACAAAGCCAGAATCCATTGCCATCATAAACTAGAAGTTTCACTGAGGTACGGCGGCTATTCGTAAAAGCAAAGACCGTACCAGAGAATGGATCCTCACCCAGCCGTTGCTGGCAAAGCGCAACTAAAGCATCAATACCCTTTCTAAAATCAGCAGGTCTGACTGATAACAATAGCCTCATTTGAGGCGTGAATTGCAGCATACACTACCCCTTGCAAAAAGTAAGAATCAGATTAATGGTTTCAGCATACTCCGGCTTAGGCAGTTGTAACACGACGCCATCAGTTCTTGTAATGCTAATCAGTTGCTGTGAAAGCACAACTGAATCCTGAATAGTGGCTTCAACAAAACATTCATCGGCTTGGTCATCATCAGAATTGGCAACTGATGTACTGCTGGCTAATAATTCTTTTTCATTAATTTTTTTGTTGAGCCGTTTAGAGCTGATTGATAATCGTTCAGTAATGTCCTTTTTTGTATAAGCAGGATAGAGCGCAATAATTTTCACCCAAAGGTCTTCTGGAATCTCCCGTGGCTCTTTTGATGATGAACGCCATGACTTGAGCGATTGAGCAATATTACCTAGTGTTGAAGGTGTTGCTGACTTGGGTGTAACGACTTTTTTATCAAATGTTTTGCCAAACATAATAGGACCTTTCTAAATAGTTTTACTATCGGTCCTTTAGGATAAAGTAACTAGCTGACCTAATGCACACATGCTTGCCGCAAGCTCACAAAACTGTAGCCCGGATTGAAAATGCAGAGCATTTGATAATCCGGGGTTAAGAGTAAGTTCTGCCCCGGCTTATCGCTAATGCTCAAGCCGGGCTACGCGCTAATTGATTAGCTCTGAACAGTACGGCATTGCAGCCTTGGCGCAGTTCAGCAAAACTGTAGCCCGGATTGAAAATGCAGAGCATTTGATAATCTAGGGTTAAGAGTCAGTTATTCCCCGGCTTATCGCTAATGCTCAAGCCGGGCTACGCGCTTCTGACACCTAACCTTTCTTTCTCAACAACAATCAAAATCAAACGCCAATCCTTCAGCAATCGTGTTGACATTTAGTGCTAACATAACCAAGCGATCAACACCCATTGCCACACCAGAACAAAATGGAAAATCCGCCTCTAAGCTAGCAAGAAATTTTTCATCTAGCGGCACTTGCTGTAAGCCTTTTTTTGTTCGTAGTTCTAATTCAGCTTCAAAACGCTGGCGCTGCTCACTGAAATCACCCAGTTCCCCAAAGCCATTTGCCAGTTCATAGCCTCGATAAAAAAATTCAAAACGCTCAGCAACACGGGAGTCTTGCTGACTAAGCTTGGCTAATGCAGCTTGTGATGCAGGATAATGATAAACAAATAATGGCTTTTCCAAACCAATTTTTGGTTCTATATAGTGGCTAAATAATAAGTTCAACCAATCATCTCGAGTTAAGTCTGACTCAATAGTAATACCTTGCTGCTGAGCACACTGTTGTAGTTGATCCATATCTGCAACTAATGGATCAATAGCTAAGTAGTTTAAAAAAATATTTTGGTAACTAATCGAATCAGCCGGTTGTGAATTTAATAATGCTTGTAACAACTCATCGACCTCAACCATTAACTCATGAAATTCCCAACCAACACGATACCACTCCAACAAAGTAAATTCAGGATTATGCAGCCTACCTGCTTCACCGTCACGAAAGGCTTTACTGATTTGATAAATTGAACCACTACCCGCTGCAAGTAAGCGCTTCATAAAAAACTCAGGTGAAGTTTGCAAATAGCAAGACTCGCTGTTTTTTGAACCTAATGGAGTAAATTCAGCTGGAATACTTAAAATAGTTGGATCAGGAATCGTTGCTTTGCCAAGCACAGGAGTTTCTACTTCGAGCACTTGGCGTTGATAAAAAAACTCCCGGATAGCTCGCAGTATTTCTGCGCGTCGCTGTAAATTATTGATCGAGGCTGTTGGCTGCCACACGATTACTCTTTCACTCGAGAAACGTACTCACCAGAGCGGGTATCGACCTTAATAAGCTCACCGATCTGGATAAATAGCGGTACCCGAACCACGGCTCCCGTTTCTAGAGTTGCTGGCTTACCACCACCTCCTGAAGTATCACCTTTCAAACCCGGATCAGTATCTGTTACCTTTAATGCAACAAAATTAGGTGGATCAAAACTCAGCGCTGCACCATTCCAAAGCATTAAGGTACAAGTATCTTGCTCTTTCAGCCACTTTTTTGAATCTTCGATAGCAGAACCACTCGCACTATATTGCTCAAAACTCGAAGGACACATGAAATACCATTGCTCGCCATCGTTATAAAGGTATTGCACCTCTAGTTCTATGGCGTCAGCTGCCTCAACTGATTCACCAGACTTAAAAGTACGCTCAATAACACGACCATTTTTTAGGTTGCGCACCTTCACTCGGTTAAAAGCTTGACCTTTACCTGGCTTAACAAACTCATTAGAAACGATGCTATAAGGGTCACCATCTAAAATGATTTTAAGACCACCTCGAAATTCGTTAGTACTGTAACTTGCCATGCTGTTCTCTTTCTCTCATTTTTCGGTACAATATCGCTCAATTTTTAGCGAATTCATTACTGATTGTTGGATTATATATGCTTACCGAAAAAATAATACCCTTAATTGCTGATAAAATACGCTGGCAGCAAGTACTTAGCCAGGCAGTGACTGATCCAGCCGAGCTTATAGCACTATTTCCATATCTAAAAAACCAGTTGTCCTCATTACAGACTGCAAGCCGTGAATTTAAGCTATTGATCCCTAGGCCCTATCTAGCAAAAGTCAATCCTAACAACCCTAATGACCCTTTACTCAAACAGGTTTTGCCTGATGCCGCCGAACTTATTACAACACCAGGTTTTAGTAACGACCCCCTACAAGAATCTCAAGCCAACCCTATTCCTGGCTTATTACACAAATACCCAAGTCGAGTTTTGCTAACTCTAACCAATGCTTGTGCTATCAACTGCCGCTACTGCTTTCGCCGCCATTTTCCTTACCAAACTAATCGGCTTGACCTTGATAAAGTCATTGCCTATTTAAAAGCACACCCAGAAATCAATGAAGTTATCTTAAGTGGCGGCGACCCACTAATAGCTAAAGACCACTACCTAGCCAGGTTAAGCAATGCCTTAGATGATTTACCTCATATTAAGCGCTTACGAATTCACTCACGCTTGCCAGTTATGATTCCTAGTCGACTTAACAAAGAATTACTAAATTGGTTCGTTCACCCTACCCGGCAGTCTTTGTTAGTTTTACACTGCAACCATCCTAATGAGCTCGACAAAAAACTACAAAGCGCTTTACAACCATTACAGCAAGCAGGCATTATTTTACTCAATCAGTCAGTACTATTAAAAGGGGTTAATGATTCTTCAAAAACGTTAGCCGCCTTAAGTGAAAAGCTTTTTGAAAGCCACATAATGCCTTATTACTTACACCTACTTGATAAAGTTAATGGAGCTGCTCATTTTGAAGTACCACTAACAAAGGCCAAGAAAATCTACCAAGCACTACAGCAAACTCTTCCTGGCTTTTTAGTTCCTCGTCTAGTAAGAGAAGAACCCGATAAACTGCACAAAACCTTTGTATAATTGTATCCGTTCAATATCAGCATGATTTGAAAATAATTCAAAAAGTTCTTGACAGCTTTTTCGTGCAAATTTGGAAATTTTATATTGGAATCATCGTGTGTCATAAAAGCATGATGTGCGCTCTATAACAACGCTGTATGCTCGGATTATTTTTTCATCGATCAGGTTCATGGCTTAAAAATAATTTCAGCAGTACGGCCATCTGTGTGGGGAAAATTTACCTTTTCAAACCCGTGGTATACTCTTCCTATGAAAAAACAACCTGACAAATCAGTTTTAGCCGATCTCATTGAGAGATTTAATAATACTGTTACACCAACAGCACTAGAAACAGATTTTAGCAATGTATGTGAAAGTCAGGCTGAGAAAATCATAAAGCTAGAAGACAAGGTGCAATCGTTAAATAACGCATTAAATAAATATAAAGGTGAGCAAGGAAAGCCTAATGTTAGAAAGCAAACGCGCGCTAACAAGGACAAGGATCATTCCTCCGAGAAGGATAGAAAAGGAAATAAAACCAATAAAACTAGAAAGCCAAAATCTAGTAAAAAAAATCTCGAAGTCTCTAACACAGTGACACTAACAATTAATCCAGATTCGTTGCCCAGCGATGCTGTGCCAAATGGCTCTAAGAAAACACTTATCCAGGATATAAAAATTGCTGCTAATAACACTCTTTTTTTGCGCCAACAATATTACTCCCCTTCTGAAAACAAACACTATACAGCACCTCTGCCAACTGGTTATGAGGGCCAGTTCGGCCCTACTATTAAAAGCTGGACAAGCTTCCTAAATACTCAAGGTGGTATGACGCTAGAAAGCCTTGAGACATTTTATAAAACCGCCAACATAGATATTAGTAAATCAACCATCCATAGCTTCACAATTAAAACACCTACGATACTTGAGCCCGAGAAGGTAGAAGTTGTGAAGGCAGGTTTACAATCCACGAACTACCAGCACCTAGATGACACCAACGCTAGAGAGGATGGGAAAAACCGTTATGTTAATGTATTGGGTAATGAGTATTATTCAGCTTACTTTACGCTGACCAGTAAAAGTCGATTAAGCGTCATTGAAATGTTAAGCAAAGACCACTTTGGGTTCACATTAAATGAGGCCGCTTTTAATTTACTGGCTACTATGAACTTACCCCACAAGGTAATCGAAAGCTTAAAGGTATTTCACTCATCGACTATCTTAACTGAAAACTACCCAAAATTTAAATCAGCAAAATAATGCTGAAATATTGTGTAAAAATGACTATGCTTTGTCTTTTTAACAAGACTAACGAGATGAGTATAAATGTTAAACTTCGCCGATTACGCTGCCCCTCTTTTTTCAAAATTAACTGGGAGAGTTGTTTTAAAAAAATCTATCGACGATTGTAGGAAAGCTATTAACTGAAGGTAGTTGTAAGTTGTTCAGTTCATCAAAAGATAACAATGAGTATAAAAAGATGATTCGTACACTTACCGGTGAAAATAAAAGCACCGATTTAGATCCAATAAAAACAAATGATGTATTGCTAGAACAGAGCTGTGAAAAACTTTCACACGCCAGTAAAATTGATGTTCTTCATGATCCTTCTGATATTAGAAAGCCACATAGCAAGCAAACTGAAAATCTAGGTAAAGTAAGGAGTCTGGACGGGGATATTATCAATGGTTACAGCACGCATAACGCAGTTGCATTAGTACCTGGTGATAAGGCTGTGCATCTACTATCGCATGTAAGCTACAGCAATAAAGACCCTAAGTTTTTAAAAGCTGAGCATATTAAGAAAATAGAGGCTGGAAAGCCATTTGAGGGAGATAAAGAGGCCAAGAGTCTTTATGAATCTGGTGATTACTTTAATAAAAAGCTGCTGTCTATTCGTGAAATAGAAAAAATAGGAATCTGCCTAAAATCAAAGAATGAAGATGCAACCATTACCCATATTCTAGATAGAGAGTTTGATGATAATGACTATCTCTCACTAATTGATACAAACCTAGATCAAGACTTTATTATTCGCTCAAAAATAACAAGAACAATAGAAGGTAGAGGTGATGATGGTAAAAAGCTTAAGCTGATTAACGCTGATTTTGATGCTCAAGGCGAAAAGCAATTCCAAAAGTTAACAGTTGGAAAGAATTGCGTACAAGACGGAAAAATAACTATTTATTTTGGAGAGTTTGAGAACATCAATGCAATTAAAATCCAAATTACAGGCAGAGATGGTAGGAGAATTTTTAAGAATGACATGCTGCTATTAACTAATAAAAAAGTAACGACTTTTGATGAGGCGTATGAGGTATACATAGCCTATCTATCTCGTGCGAAAATTGAATATGTTTTTAAATTTCTCAAGGAAGGACTAGGCTGGGAAAATATGCAGATAAAAAATTTTAAAGGGATACAAAATCTACTGGCTGTATGTTTTTATGTGGCCTCATATTTGTATGAGATAGGTAAGGAAAAAGCTTATGACGATTACGCAATTATGCTAGCTAAATTAGGAGATGGTAAGGGCAAGGTGACACGACACTTTATTGCGAAGGGTATTAGAAAACTTCTAACGTATCACTTAGTAGAGCAATTTTTTAAAGAAAATAGTGTTTCTCAAGAAGAACAAAAAGAATTATCGAATTCAGTTCAGGTAGGGAGATAACAATTTTGGGTAGTTCTCAGATCTTAAACAGTAAGGAGCTGGAAGTTATTCTTGATAAGGTATTAGGTGATAAAAAATTTCCAAAATATAGAAAGCTGATTACTGATGCGGCAGCTATCTCAACATATAGAAAGAGTCCTTATGCGATAGAAACACTCATTACCGATGATGCGCCACAGTTTAAGCTCATTACTGAATCACTCGCCTTGTGCTGGGTTCATGAGGGTAGGCATTATAAAAAGCTGACGCCAATTTTTAAGAAGCACCAAGACTCTGTTGACAGCTTCTTGGATAGGTTTTGGGATTATTATCATAAGCTCATTAAATATAAAAAGAACCCAGGGCAAGATGAGATAGATAAGCTATCCAATGAGTTTACTGAGTTATTCTCAACAATCACTGGCTACGAGAAACTAGATAAACAAATTGAGCTCACCTTAAAAAAGAAAAGGCAGCTATTGTTAGTGCTGGAAAAGCCAGAGCTTCCTCTACATAACAATCCAGCAGAGTTGATGGCTCGGAAGCAGGCTAGAATGCGCGATGTACACCTTCATACTATGAGTGAAGAAGGAACGAAAGCTAAGGATACAATGGTTACAATTACTGAGACATGTAAAAAGCTAGCAGTTAATGTCTTCGATTATATATATGACAGAATTACAAAAAACTATTCTATGCCTTCGCTAGCGGAATTAATTACCATCCGCTCATCACAGGCGCAGTAAACTAAAGAGAGCGCAGCATGAGCATCATGCTGAAATAAGACGGATACGTATAATTCATAGAGCCACTTAAACTTTCCTGGCTTCATTTCATTTAGCTTCTTAAATATGTCGTTGCAATGTTATATTAAATACAGGCCTCACCTGAAAAAAACACCTTATTACTTAATTCTGAGAAGGTACTTTACCTCTGGATTAGATGGATGTTAGCTTACTTAAATATTGCCCTCTTTTCTCTTCTAAAAGAGCGGCTTTTTTACACTTATCTACTAATCTGAAATTAATCAAACTGTATCGTAAAGCCCTTGCTTTAGGCGAAGGACATAAAGTGCTACTTTATTTTTACTACAAGGTTAAATTTTACCGAGGGAGAACTTCTCTATACCAGCCTCCTAATTGCTTTGAATCTCCCTCGGGTTCTTTTTGCTTTTTATTCAAACTTAGCGATAATACTCATCTAGTTTTTCGCAATAACACCACTATTGCATATTACGCCATTAGGTTAATTTCAATTAAGCTGACAATTATCTTTGCAAAGCCTTGGTTACGACCTTTTGATCACCTACCTCCTCAAGCTCTCGTTCTAGTTGCCTTGACTGCTCTAAAAAAAATTTATTATATTTATATTCACTTACTCTTTTCAGGTTATTTAAATCTTCAATTTCTTGCCTCACTGCTTTGTTTTCAAACGCCATTAATTTTCTCCAAATAAAATTTATGTAAAAAACACGACTATGTTTTACACGCATAGCTTTAAAAAAAATTAGATAAAATGAACTTGTAGAGTGGAAAAAAACGGGAAAAACTAGAGTAAGCTTGTAAAGTTACAAAAAATGGAGCTCACCTATTTTCTATTTAACGGCTCATAGGTAAAATACAGATCTATTACCAACTAACATCCTCACCCTCCTTTAGGATAGATCACACAAATCATCACTCACTTATCCACATCACCATTAACAGCTTCCATTTCTAACAAAAATTCATCAATAGCTGCGTCTGTTTCAGCATAAAGTACTGGCAATTTATCCCAATCTATCGAACTAGCCTTAACTGCATCATAGAAAATTTTTAGGTTTTGCTCTAAGCGAGGTAGCTTTAAGTATTTCACTCCACCAAAAGCTCGATGAAGCTCTGCTTTTAATGCATTAATATCTTTTTCCAAATAGGCACGGGCCAATTCTGTTTTTGTTTGTTTGAGCTCATCCACCATTAGGTTAAGCAACTTATGCGCATAAGGCTCATCGCCCAGGCACTTTTCTACACAGGCCTCCCAGTCAATAGAAATTAGTAAAGAATCTTTTTTGGGTACAAAATCTCCAGCACCCTTCTTATTTAAAATGAACTTCTTCAATATTGACTCTAAACGTGATTGTTTAACTGGTTTATCTAACACTTCCTGCATACCTGCTGAAAAACACTCTGTACGCCAGTTCAAATCATTTGCATGACCTGTTAAAGCAATAATGGGTATACCTGCCTTATTTCTATCTGTAAAAGCACGAATTCGTTTAGCCACCTCCAGACCACTAAGATCTGGCAAACCAACATCCATCAAAATGAGCGAATAATTTCCCTGCTCTACCATTTTAATAGCTTGCTCACCATTTTGAGCAACATCGACATTACATTGTAGATCGCTAAGTATTAGAGTTGTTACTCCCGCCACTATAGGTTGGTCCTCGACAAGAAGAACCTTAGCTAGCTCTATATTTGACTTAACTGGTAAAGGCGATAACTTCGAAGATAAACTGACTTTAGCCTCGTCCTCTGGCAAAGGGGAAACATCAGCATAATCAGCAACCTCAAAGGGTAAAGTAACTGTAAAACATGTACCCTCATCTACTCTACTTTTTACTCTAATTTTCCCATTCATTTCTCTCACATATTGCTTCACTGTATAAAGGCCTAAACCTGACCCTTGATACAAGCCCTCATAAGCTGGAGTTAATCGAGAGAAATGCTCAAAAATAACATCTAACTTATTTGCAGGAACACCAATACCGCTATCTTCAATACTGATTTTTACATTAACAACATCCCCTACTTTATAAGGTTCAACCTGCTTTTTATCTGGGCTAACAACTATTTTAACAAAACCTGTTTTAGTAAATTTCAATGCATTTGAAAGTAAGTTTAATAAAATACGATCCAAATAAATTCTCATTCCTTTCAGATACTTTGGGGTGGAAACTTCAATGCTTGACGATAGCTTTAAATTTTTATGTTGTGCAGTAGGCTTTAACAACCCAACATTATTGTTTACTAACACTGATAAATCGAATACCTCGACTTGAGTAGAAGCTTTGCCAGACTCTAAACAGGTTACTTCTAGAATCTCATTAAACAACTCTAACAACTTATCAATAGATTGAATAGCAACTGAACTATACTGCTCAGTAACCTCAACAACTTCTACTAACTTTTCTTTCAAAAGCTCAGTAGAAACTTGTTTTCCACTCTGTAAAAAGTTTCTAGTATCATTCGCTAGGTTTGATAAAGTTTGTAAAATTCCAACCACTCCAGAAATCGGTGTGCGGATATCATGACTCATATTAGCTATAAACTCAGACTTAGCCTGGCTTGCCACCTCCGCTTTTTTTTGAGCTTGTCTCAAGTCAGTAACATCACTATAAATACCAATTACACCACACACCCCACCTTTTTTATCTTTTAAAGGCACCTTGCTTGTTAATAAGTAGATTTCTTTTCCATCTAAAGTAGTCTGTGGCTCTTCAATATTGAGCTTTGCCTTACCAGATTCCATAACCACTTGGTCATCGCTAATATAGAGAGGAGCCTCAGAAGCCCAAGGGAGGTCATAGTCTGTTTTTCCTACAATTTCATTTGGATCGGACAAACCTGCTGAACGAGCAAAAGTTTCATTACACCCTAAAAATACAGAGTCCTTATCCTTCCAGAATAGAAAGCTAGGAATATTGTTGATTAGTTGCTTTAAATAAAAACCGCCATTCGATCGATCAACCTCATTTGCAAGAGAAACATTACCAACCACAATAATATTATGAGAGTTATCTTGAAGTTTTAAAACGTCCCACGACATCTCTAAAAGCTTTCCCCGCCTAAGAACTTGAAAGGTCTCTGTAGAAAGTGGCAGTTCAGCAATTTTAGAAAAAGTAGGAGAACTTAATGAAGCAACAGAAAAAGTTGTTTTAAATGCTTTTCCAACGATTAAAGCCTTATCTAACGATAAAAATTCAACAGCATAAGCATTGCAGTCTAAAACTTTACCATCACTTGAAAGTAAGAATATAAGAGGTCTTTCGTGATTTTTGTCATCCATAATAAAACTCCACTAACTACATCGAAATTTATTAGTTACTGGAATTTCCCTATTAATTTCATCTGGATCCAGCTCCATAGAATCAGAAGAGAACCCCCTATCACTACTGCTACTGCAAGAAGACCTTTTTCTTGGAGCAAATAAATTAGAAGGGTTAATACTTACAATTGCAGTTATTTCCTCGTTAAACTCTTGACCATTCAAAAAATTTCTAACCTCTTCATCATCTATACTATCAATAAAGTTAGAATCAATCTCTGCAGAAAAGTCTTCGCCTAACTCTAAGTACTTCTCAGAAAAATATTTATATAACCTGTCGACTAATTCTATTCTTTCAACTTCAGGTAAAACTATAAGACCAGATAAAATACTTTTTATTTCACTTAAAGCTTTCTCTTGCAATGCAACAAGTTCGCATACTCTTTCTCCATTCAAACGAAAGTGTAGTAGCTTCGTACAAGAATTATTTATCCAACCAAAGCCCCGTTCCTCAACACCCAAATAATTTCGCTTATGAAAATCACTTTTAGGATCAAACAGATCAACATCTCCATGCGTTTTAATAACACCTGTACCAATATTAACAATCTCAGCCTTAGCAAGGTCAGGTACATATTTTGCTGCGCCTGCTAGCAGACGCTGAGCTCTAGCATTTATTTCATCTTCAGATAATGTCTTATTAAGCCAACCTCTAGCAATCTCATCTAAATCCAGGCCTGTTGACTGGCAAATATTTGTTTCAGGAGCATAGGTCAACATTCCGTAACCGTCCCCCATATTAGAAAACATACAATGAGGCCCCATACAGAAAAACACGGAAGGATGATTTCTAAGGCTTTCTGGTAACTTCACCTTAAGGATCATTTTAACTCGATTAGTTCTTGAATCAGGCTCCATTGCAAAGCCTGCTTCAGCAGCTAAAGACTCCACATTCTCCCACGCTGAATTAATAACAAAGTCAGCATGTTCTAACTCATCATTAGCATTAAAAGCAAATCGAAAACTTTCAGGATCACGACGTGGTGAACTTATAGTAGTGTTACACTTGACGCTAATATTGTGCCGACTATATACCCCTTTTATTAACCTTTCTCGCAACTTAGGCCAATTAACTAACTCTTCTCGCGTATCAACCAACTTTGATATCATTTCTACATTAAGAATCCCTTCATATTGGCTTAGATCATCTATAACCTTAAAAAAATCTTCTGGCTTACCAAATACTTCATTCTCAGGATCTTCTTTGACTAAACGATCATACTCTTCTTGTATTGCCTTGTATGTCTCTAAAATTTCTTTAGAAGACCATAATGATGCGAATGCTTTATCTTCTGCAGTTAGTTCCTCTACTGTAACACCTTTTTCTGCCGCTAGTTCCTCCTTAGTCTTCATGATAGCGTACAGGCCATGCCGCAAGTAATGATCATCATCGTGACCAGTACCTATCATGCAATCCTTATAGTGTCTAACGACTTTTATCGTCGCTTGCAAATATAATATAGCTGTATTCTTATCTAGATAATGAAAACCTAATCCAGCACGCCCGGGTGTTTTGTTGCTTGATCCAAGTAGAAGGTCTCCATACTTTTCATAGATTTTAACGTCATATCCCTGATCAGCTAAGCCTAGTGCCACCGCTATACCACCAGCTCCGCCACCAAATATTGCAACCGTTGTACGTTCGCCCTCTGCTTTTATACTATTTGATTGCGTAGTAGGCATCATATTAACTCCGTAATGAAAACTTATAATCAGAAATAAAGGTAGCTCGCCCTACCTTATTGGTTACCAAGCACATAACCTCCCCCTTAGCTAAACTGCGATTCCGAGAAACTCTAAAGCCTCTACTTCCTCAATATTTAGTATCTGGTATTTAAACTGTTCTAAATTAACAAAGCATTAAATAGACACTTCTTTGCGTGTGTAAACTTACCAAAAAATCTACTAACTGCCAGAGTGCTTAGCCTCTCCACTTCTCTCACAAAGACTTAACGCTAGGCACACAAAGTAGGCCCAAAAAGAAAATAACTGTTAGTCAAGAAATAGTGTTATAAAAGAAGGGGTTACGATGAGATCTCTATTACCTTCGCCAAAGCAAGTAGCTTTTCAGGCAAAGCTTGGTAAATGTCAACAGATGAAAGAGCTGTTGGTTGAGGCATATCTGTTACGACTAACTGTAATAAAGGCACTGGTTGAGAAGAAAGTGAAGACTCTTCAAATAGCCCCATCACAACAGCGCCTTCTAACTGAGTTTGAAACTCTGACCTTTTCTTTTTAAGCCAGCCAAGTAAAACCTGCATCTGATCTGAATTAGCTAAACTTAACTTCTCCAGCCACACGACGCCTACATCAGTTGATAGATTACCCACTTGCTGATAAAAGTCTTTGGTTACATCAAGCGTAGCTAAGCCAACCTCCTGAAGAATACTACCTAACTTGGTAACGCCCCAACCTCTTCACCATGAAATAAAACTAGTGGTAGATATGATGAACCTTGGCTAATCTTCAAAAAGTCAGCAAGCTCCTCCATTTGTTTTTTATACTGAGGAAAAGCTTCTATCAGCTTATGCACTAATTTTTCATTAGCAGTTAAAGTAGGGCTTTTAATTTTAACACCAGCATTTAGCTCAGCTACTGCTAATTGAATTGCTCGTTCACCAATCACCTCAGTCGATGCAGCACAGTCACGTAAAATAATTTTCAATAGATGGAAGACTGAACCTGGAAGTGCTTCATTGGCTACCTGTTTGGCTGCTACTATTAGCAGCTCAGAAAAGTTTTTGGCTAAATCTAGCCATTGAATTGCTTCATTTTCAGATAAGTATGCCCTTAGTAACTGTTTAGTCTGAGCCTTACTTGCTTCACTAACTTCTATTTCATGAAAAGTTTGCTCACCAGCAAGCTGTTTCTCATAAAAACATCGCTCCACCACCACAACTAAGGACAAATGATCAACCTGCTTTAACTCTTCAATAGCCCATTGCAATAACCAGTTTAACTCAGGCACTGCAACCAACGACTCCAACTCATCAAAACACACCAAGGTATTTATCGACGCAATTTTTAATGCCATCACAATACTCATTAAGCTAGTTGAGGCTGACTCCTTACTCTGTTTAGCTAGGACGCTAAAATCTAAACGCACAATTTGCCAATCATGGTTTTGCTGCTGCCAAAATTGAGCAAACTGTGATAGGAAAATGGTACGACCACTACCCCTAGCTCCAATGAGAATTGGAATCTCACTCACCGGCTGTGATAAACTAGCTGCCAACTGCTCAATAAGCTCATCGCGATCAAGCAATGAACCTAGCAGAACAGCAGGATAAGGTAACTGGCTAAGTAATGTCTGTGTCATGAAGAATACCATCGGACCAACAGTGAGAAGCCAACTGTAAAATTAGCAGGCTATTATGTCAAATACTCAAAAACGCTTCATCGCTGGGGCTATTTGTCCCAACTGTGGCCTACAAGATAAAATCGTTGTTTTTAGTGTTGCTGGTAAAGACTTTGCGGAATGTGTGCGTTGTGGCTATAAACAGCAAGCTCAAACTAACAATGAAAGCAAACAAACCGATAAGCCGACGAAAAAAGTCATCTGGTTACGCAAAGATAGTTGATAAACCTAAGAGCCAACTAAATAAGTTCCTATCCCACGAGCCAACAGTGTATCGCTTTCATTATATAAAAGAGAATCTACCACTGTAATCTTGTTACCTTGCCGAACCAAATGAGCCCTCACAAAAAACTCTTCACCACGACCAGGACGTAAATAATCAATTCGTAAATCCACTGTCGCTGCTTTTGCAATACGGGCTAGCTGTTCATTAACAGGTGACTCACGATGGCGCCAAAATGTCGCCGCAATTGCAACCATCCCACTTGCCGTATCTAATACCGTAGCAGCAACTCCACCATGTAGAATATTTTGTAAAATAGACCTTCTGCGTAACTAAGGGCAGTTCTAGAAACTAGCTAAAATTTGCTTATAATTGCCTGATTAATAATCATTCATGGAAAGGCATATGCTATTAAGCTATCAGCAACTCAGTAACCGCCCGCGTATTTTTAAAAAGTTAACTGGTTTGACCCTTGATGATTTTGAAACGATACACCAACAAGTGAAGTCATCACTTGATGATGAGTTTAGTAAGCTGGGAAGGCGCCCGAAACTCACCACGCACCATGATCGCCTTTTGCTTCTCATGATGTACTATCGCACTTATGTAACACATGAATTCTTAGGTTACTTTGTTGGTTTGGATGACAGTAATGTCTGCCGCTTATTTAAACGCTTAGAACCCTTAGTGGCCAAGCATATTCATATTAAAAAAGACAGAACCCTAACAGAAGATGCGGTTTGCGCTATATTAATGGATGTAACGGAGCAGCCTATTCAGCGCCCCAAAAAGAAGAAGCCACGTAAAGATTATTATTCTGGTAAAAAGAAAAGACATACTCAAAAGGTGGAGATAGCAATGAGTACATCCGGAAAAATAATCAACGTCTCTCAAACAATGCCTGGGAGGGTTCATGATATTAAGATCCGACAACGTGGCAGCCCACTGCCACCAGCAGAAAAATATGCTGATCTAGGATACCAAGGAATTCAACATACTGACCCCTTGGTTAACTTACCTCATAAAAAGCCCAAAGGCGGCAAATTAACTACTCAACAAAAAGAGGATAACCGTAATCACAGCAAGATCCGTATTAGGGTTGAACATCAATTCTCAAAATTTAAAAAATTCCGCATTCTTGGGGAGGTGTATAGGAATTTTCGCAGAAAACACAATATGAGATTTAATATTATTGCTGGGATTCTCAATCTTCAAGCCGGATTCTAAAACTACAAACGAGCATAAGCTCGCCCAGTATTTAGTTTCGCAGAAGGTCTAATATTTCCCTGAAATTGATTCTGCATTACAAATTGTAGGCAAACATGCTCAGCATCAAACTCAAGTGTTTTAAAGTTAAATGGTTTAGTAAATTCCATTTGTCTGGTAAATGCTTCTTCTAGCTTCGCCATCATAATTGCAAAATTATTACTATCGGTCATTAAACTCACCTCTTTGTATAGTTAGTTAAACCTTTTCTAGAAAATTTTCTCTCGGATAATCACTTGATTTAGTTTACCTTCAATCGCTTTGATAGTTCTTCAGGGCTAACTATATAAACAAACCTCTATAAAAACCAACTAAATACGGGCAATTTTAACAAAATTAACCAAAAAAATATTCACAACTTATTGAAATTACGTATAAAATAAAAGCGCAATCGGGATTGGTCGATTGTTGTTACAAACTATTTGTAACAAAACAGCTAACAGGGAGGACTAGCTGTGAAAAAACAATCACTAGAGAAAACCTTGGTCAAGGAACTAGAAATCTCATCTCACCTATCTTCTAGGCATGATGCGCATTTAAGCCGTTCAGATACGCGTCGCACCGTAGAGGACTTGCTTGAGGTAAGGCGCTACAAGGCTTTACATGATGATTTCTTCGACTTGGACTTGGACTTCGCCTAGACCGAAAGCCGCGCTTTGCACGGCTTTTTATTTCACCACCCCACAAGCAATTCGCTTACCACCCCCACCTAAAGGCTTAGGTAAATCTGAATAATTATCACCACCAGCATGAACCATTAAAGAATGACCAAACAATTGTGTAACAGTAACTCGTGGTGCCAACATAGGTGTAGAAGCAATACCTTGCTGATTAACATACAACGCTGGCAGATCCCCCAAATGACCACTGGGGTTATAAGGGCCTAAATGTTTATTTGTATGAGTTGGGTCTAAATGTCCACCAGCAGCTAAACCGTTATCACTACAATTAGGCTTTTGGTGTACATGGAAACCGTGCAAACCTGGAGATAAATCATGCAAACGCGGCTTAATTAGCAAACCATAACGTGTATCCTTTAACGTCACTGTACCAATAGAAGCACCATGATTAGTTTGAGCTACCTTATATAAAGGGACTGTTACTGTTGCCGCAAACCCCAAAACTGTTAAGCCTGCCAGTAAACCCGATGTGATCAGTTTCCTCATGATCTTCTCCTTCCTTGCTGCTTCTTGCTTAGATAATGATATAGCCTTATGAAACTTTACGTTACAATACGTGTCAAGAAACCCTGTGGTAAATAGCAAAACATGAGCACAATTTATAGTATCGCGCTACCAGTACCGCTTTTTAAGACCTTTGACTACTTGAGTGAAAACACTGAGCTTAGGCCCGGCCAACGTGTATTAGTGCCTTTTGGCCATCGCAAACTAGTTGGACTAATTTGGGAGAAAAAAAACCATAGCCATTTACCCAAACAACGCTTAAAACACATTGATACTATCATCGACCCCAAACCAATCATTGCTGCACAATGGTGCTATTATTGCCAATGGCTCAGCCAGTACTATCACCACCCCCTAGGTGAAGTGTGTTTTACCGTTTTGCCTAATCTATTACGCAAAACTACTCCCGCCAGCTATCAAACTGAAACGTGTTATCAACTTAGCGAGCAAGGCATTGTGGCTAAAAAAAATGATTTAAACCGTGCTCCTAAACAACGGCAAACCTTACAGCAATTACAAAGTCTAGAAACCGATCTTATTACACCTGCACAACTACAGGCATTACAACTTGATCGCACACTACTAAAACCTTTAATAAGAAAAAATTTACTCCAAGAAATACAGCAGTCGCTTAGCCCAGCCCACCTACCTTCATCAAACCAATTACAACCTGCTCTAACTTTAAATGATGAGCAGCATCAAGCAATAACAGCAATTAGTGAAAAACTGCAACAATTTGATGTTTTTCTACTAGAGGGCATAACGGGCAGTGGTAAAACTGAAGTTTACTTGCAGGCTATTGCTAAAGTTATAGCAGCCAAACAGCAGGCACTTGTGTTAGTACCAGAAATCAGCTTAACACCACAAACCATCGCCCGCTTTACTAAACGTTTTGGTGAACGTTGTGTTGCTATACATTCTGGACTTTCAGACCGCGAAAGGCTTAATGCGTGGCTAAATGCCAAAGCTGGACTTATTGACATTATTATCGGTACACGCTCAGCTGCTTTTACTCCTTTTAAAGACCTAGGCATGGTCATCATTGATGAGGAACACGACTTGTCGTTTAAACAACAAGATGGTTTACGTTACTCAGCACGCGACTTTGCTATCTTTCGTGCTCAACGAGAAAAACTTCCCATTATTTTAGGTTCTGCAACACCTTCACTAGAGACACTTCATAATGCATTAATAAAAAAGTATCAATACCTTAAGCTAACCAAGCGGACACAACAGGCAACTTTACCAAACTTCATTATTGCCGACACCAGACAACTCCACCTAAAAGCTGGATTAACACCTTTGTTGATTGCCAAAATTCAACAACATTTAAATAATAACAAACAAGTATTACTTTTTTTAAATCGCCGTGGCTTTTCTCCTGTTCTCATGTGCCATGATTGTGGCTGGATTGACCAGTGCCAACGCTGCCAAATTAATTTCACTTACCATCAAAAAAAGCAACGCCTTATCTGCCATCACTGCGATAGCCAACACCAATTACCCAGATTCTGCCCCGACTGCTCCAGCGAGCAACTTATCCCTGTTGGTGTTGGTACCGAGCGCATTGAAGACTCACTTCCTGAATTATTTCCCAATGTAGAGATTATTCGAGTTGATCGCGATAGCACTAGAAAAAAAGGGGAGCTTAATAAACTCCTTGATCGAATTCACCAAGGCGGCCCTAAAATTTTAATTGGCACACAGATGCTAGCCAAAGGCCATCATTTCCCCAACGTTACCTTAGTTGGCATTCTAAATAGTGACCAAGGTTTTTTTAGTAGCGACTTTCGAGCTATTGAAAGGACGGGGCAACTAATTACTCAAGTATCAGGGCGTGCTGGTCGCAGCAATGTACAAGGTGAAGTGGTTATTCAAACTGCACAACCTGATAATCCATTTCTTATTAGTTTATTACAAAAAGGCTATCACTCTTTTGCTACTCAGCTACTTGATGAGAGGAAGGCCTGTAGCTTACCTCCCTATAGTTTTTTTGCTTTACTTCGTTCTGAAGCACCTAGGGCAGGAGCAGCATTTAACTTTTTAGAAGTCACAAAAAAATTCTGCCAAAACAAAACAGACCTTTCCGTAGAAATTTTCGGACCTTGCGAAGCACCGATGGCAAAACGAGCTGGTTTATTTCGACAACAATTACTTTTTAAGGCAAGTAACCGTAAGCAAATAAATCAATTGCTACAACAAGTCATGCAGCAAATCAGTCAATCAAAATTAGCTCGCCAAGTACGCTGGTCTATAGATGTTGATCCGCAAGAGCTTTATTAATTAAACTTGAAAAACACCACATTTGCCCGTTAGCTGCATGGCGTTGTAGTATAAAACCTTCTTCACACTTTGTTTTGCTGATTTGTGTGTTACTTTTGCTCCATGGCTCGCTACACTGCGCTTTACTTACGCAAAAGCAACACACAGATCAGTTTAAGTTGAGCTATCTATCCTGTTCTACTATTTATGCAACAACGCTTTTAAAAAAAGGCTATTTTTATAAAGCTTCATAACTGCTACCAAGCTTTCGTAGTACGTCCCCTCCTTAGAATAAGGAGGGTCAGTGTGGATTATAAAAACAATCAATTTCTTTTTAAGTCAAAACGCCAGCACTTAGGAATAACAAAAGCTAAAGCGAGCAATTTAACAAGCTCAACAAAGATAAACGGCATAAAGCCAACTAACACTGCTTGTTTAATACCAATAAAGGTTGCCAAGAACATCACGCCTAAACTTAAAATACATGCGTCGCCTAATAACGCAGCAATAAAGGCAGTTAGCTTAGTTCTAGCCATGCCTTTTTCTAATAAAAATCCAGTAACGATTACAGCAGGAACAAATCCCACCAAATAACCAGCACTTGGTCCCATCAAAGGAGGCAAACCAAAGCTCCAACCAGCAAATACGGGAAACCCTGATGCGCCTTCTAATAAATAAAGCAATACCGCAGATAAACCTAATCGCCAGCCCAATACAGAAGCAACCGCCATCACAGTAAAAGTTTGTAAAGTTACTGGTATCGGTAACAAAGGAATCGTTATCTGCGCTGATAGCGCAATCAAGAAACTAGCAATCAGTGCTAGCACAGCCCCTCTAAACAAACGCTGTTTAGCCGGCCAAAAAATGCTAGTCATCTCTTTGCTTAATGTAAAAGTACTCATACAATTATTCTCCTTTGTTTAAGCTACCCTAGCACAGCTCTAATCCTCTCGAGCAGGTGTTTGCTTAGTATTAACTGAGCTATTTAAATTAGGGTTTGAACTTAATGCTGCGTTCATTTGTTGTGTTTGCTGCTGTACAGTCTCGGTAGTGTTATAGGTTTTGTTGGGCACCGAAATCGTACTAACCTGCGTGCTCTCGTGCAAAGGCTTTTGAATTGTTGCAGAAGAACCTGTCGTACCAGTTTGAACTGCCTGTGTCTGCACAGGTTGTTGGGCAGGTACCGCTGACATAGCATCATTTGCAGCAGGTAGTGTTGCTGCAGGTTGTGATCCTGTGGCAGTTACTTGACCCACTGGGGTTGGTTGCGCAGGCACCAACTTAAAGCTCGTTACTTTAATGTGTTTCATTATCTGAGGAGTTTCTTTCTGATTACTAGAACTAGCAGGCTTATTACTTTCCACCTTTGGTGGAGTTAAATCTACCACCTTTCCATTTGCAAAGAGCTCACCATTTTTATACTCAATAGCTGAAACTAAACTATCACCTTTGTGCTCAATGTAACCTCGTGATAAGGCTAAGTCGACAAGGCCTATTGGTGCTGGAACTTGCGGCTTCATCATCGGCTTACTACCTGGCGGCAAGACTGGGCCAGGTCCCATAACAGGCATTGGCGGCAATAACTTTAATAAAACTGCTGGAACAGACACGTTAAACTGAGCATGGCTAGCTTGTAACGCCATAATATTACGCGTAAACAAATCTGAGCCTGGAGGTAGCTCACTAGGTAATTGCACTGAACCATTAATTGCAATATTACCTAGCTGCGGAACATCTGCTTGTAAAGTTTTTAACGTAAAGGTAGAGCCACGCAAAAAGCCATCTAGTAATTTTAACATTACAGTTTGTTGTCGCGCTTTTGGCACGGAATCCAGCTGAGGAGCCTCTTGTTCAAAGATCAAATCACCTGGTAGATTAGCATTGTCCAAGCTCCAGTTTAGCTTAATGTTTTTAATGCTCATACCATGAGGTAAATCAACTGAATCGACCGTTACCTGCTGCGACAACTTCACTTTACTTTGATTTAACTCCTTATCTGTCGATAACTTTAGATTATTTATTTGAGCAAGTTGACCTTGTGTAGAGTCACGCATAACTACACTAGGTACAGTCATTGTCGCTTTACCTGTCAAATAGTCATCAGCATGTTGAACATAATTAAAATGGCCCATGACCTCAGGAATAGAGACACTAGTATCACCTTGAACATCGATACCTTTTATATGGAAGCTACCTTTAAAGCTAGCTAGTTGAGTGCTAAGCACTTGTTGAACCACTGAACCCGCATCCGTCACAGCTACTGACTTACCTGTTTTCTGTGTTGAGCTAGCCATTGAAGTAGCCCTACCTAAACTTTTAATAAAACCATCAAAAGTAATCGAGCCAATGCTTAATTTTTCTGGCATTGGTTTTGCATTAAAGATCTGGTAAGAACCTGTCTGCAACATTAAATGAACGTTTCCAGTCATTGAAATAGCACCCAACACTGTGATTGGTTGGTTAAGACCTTTAACTTGTGGCATTGCTTTATCAAGTGGGGTAACGACTTTAACTTGTCCAGTTACTACACCTTGCCCCCAACGCATCGCATGTGGGCTCAAACTACTTGAAACAAAAGTTAACGGGCCATGATGTAGTTGCAAATTAGCCATATAGGTCATTTTTTTCGGCAAATTTGGATACTGCTGTAACATCAAAGGAGGAGTCGGCTGCGTAATAAGTAATTCAGCATTGGTACTAAACCAACCATTATCATACTTCACAACAGAAACTGAAAATACATTGGGGTGTTTGTTTAATAGCAAAACCTGCTTCTTAAACGTTGTGCAAAGTACCTGCCCAAAAATATAAGGCACTAATAATATAATAATAATGATGGCTACAATTAACCCGACGATGACCTTACGCATGGCTACCTCCTTTTGCTTAACTAAACCTAAAAAACACCCTATTTAACCTAAAGGCTTTTTCAAGGGCCAACTATTTGGCTTAAGTGTTTATTTTTTAAATGCACGTAATGATCCGCGCTATAGGCAAGAAAATCAACTTCTTCTGTCGTTAATGCTCTATTTTTTTTTGCGGGACTTCCCGCATAGAGAAAGCCACTTTCTAAGCGCTTGCCTGGAGTCACTAAACTATGCGCCCCTAATAAGACATTATCCTCAATGACTGCATCATCTAGAATGGTCGAGTGCATACCAAGTAAGCAACGATGCCCCACAGTACAAGCATGTACCACCACCCCGTGCCCAATGGTTACTTCATCACCAACTGTTAAAGGAGAGCCCTCTGGATTGTATTCACCGTAATGAGTCACATGTAAAACTGAACCATCTTGGATATTGGTACGTGCGCCAATCCGAATACGGTGCACGTCACCCCGAATCGACACCATCGGCCAAACTGAACAATCCTCACCCATAACAACATCACCAATCACTACTGCAAACTCATCTAAGTAAACAGAGTCTGGCACAACTGGCACATGATCAAAGTAAGAACGAATATGCATAGTGGCTCCTCTATTAAGACTAAGGCGCCACTATAGCATGAAGTTGTGAGTAAGCCTTGTACCTTATCTACCAAAGGCAAAAGGCCCTAACTCGAAGAAGGGCCCATTGGTTGCATAGCATACATATTCTGCCTAGCAGCCGCTGTAGCCTCCCGATCATAGTAACCGTCTATAGCTTTTCCCATTTCTTTTTGTATATCAGATAAAGGCCTAGCTGGCGTTGATCCATCCATACCATAAGAATGTAACAAGGTGTTTTTATGAAAAGCCTGGTCGTGAAGCCGTACAATATTTCTCTGTAAAACTCCAGGAGATGTAAATGTACCATCTGGTTGCCGTAAACCGCTTAAACTACCTCTAAGCAAATGCCAACAAGCTCTTGAATCAGGTACCTTCTGATTTTCTTTTGGTGCACCAACATCCATTAACCATCTAGCAACATTTTGATTACTGTGTCTTCTACTTGACTCAGGGTTAGCTAGTAAGTATAACTCTCCAAATTTAAAAACGTGATTTATATTTAAATCCTCAGGACATTGAACCTCGTTTACTATTTCTTGAAATATATTCCCTCTACCAAAAAATTTTGAGAACATTATCATTTCCTCTATTAATGTAATTAAACACCTACACCTTATAGCAGCTTGCTTTTCAAACTATTAACAACCTCTAATAACGCCTAGGGAAAGTTACTTAGCATAAAACATGCTTAAATAATTCAAATCTTAAACAGAACTTGCTTAAAACAAGCTTTTGATCATTAATCAACTTAACGTATAATCGCTGCTTAACAAACACGCGGAGCCTGACATGGACAACCCTTTACTTGATAGCACCACCTTACCTCTTTTTAAAAAAATTAAACCCAAGCATGTGCTACCCGCTTTAGAAACAGTACTTGATCACAACCGTAAAGCTTTAAAAAAAATCTTGCGTCAAAAAGAATATACCTGGGATAACCTCATTGATCCGCTTGAACGATTAGACGTTGAGCTACAAGATATCTGGGCCCCTGTTGAACATTTAAATGCGGTAGTTAATAGCGCTTCTCTACGTAAAGTCTATAACAAAGCACTACCTCTGCTTGTACAATACCAAATCGAACTATCACACAATAAAAAACTCTACCAAGCCATTAAACAACTTGCTGAAAGTACAAAATTTAAAAAGCTAACCGCGGTACAAAAACGATTGATTGAACACGCTTTGCGGGATCTTAAACTATCCGGCATTGAACTTTCTGGCAAAAAGAAACAACGCTTTGCAGAAATTCAACAAGCACTCACCTCTCTCACTACTAAGTTTGAAGAAAATCTATTGGACTGCACCAATACTTGGAACCATGCTGTCTCTCGCAAAGCTAAACTAGCTGGCCTGCCTGAGTTTGTAATAGAAACAGCTAAACAACGCGCGCAACAACAAGGCCAGCGGGGCTGGATGTTAGGACTTGACTTCCCAACCTACTATAGTGTTATGCAATATGCTGATGATGAAAAATTACGAAAGACTTTTTATGAAGCTTATGCAACTCGAGCCTCTGATCAAGGTTCTCATAACCATAAACTCGATAACTCTACTGTTATGGTAGAAATTCTAAAGCTACGTGAAGAACTTGCTCACTTACTCAGCTTTAAAAATTTTGCAGAGCTTTCTCTCGCCACAAAAATGGCTAAAAATATCAAACAAGTGTTAAGCTTTTTAGAAGACCTCGCTAAACGTGCTAAACCGCAAGCACAAAAAGAGCTGCAAGCTCTTAAGCGTTTTGCTAAACAACATTATCAGGTTGCTAAGCTCAATGCTTGGGATATTGCTTATTACAGCGAAAAGTTAAAACAATATCGCTATCGGCTTTCCGCTGAAGAACTTCGACCCTACTTCCCTGAACCATTCATTAAACAAGGCTTATTTGAAATCGCCAAGCGTTTATACCATATCCACATTGAACCGTTACCCAAAGCAAGCACTTGGCACCCCGACGTAAAGGCTTATGTTATTAAGGACAAAAAAAGCCAACCTATTGCTTATTTTTACACGGATCTTTATGCTCGCCCCAACAAACGTGGTGGCGCCTGGATGGGAGAATGTCGAGTTCGTCATATAAAAGCAAATGGTGAACTACAACTTCCCGTCGCTTTTCTCACCTGCAACTTTAGCCAACCTTCTGGTGATCAACCATGCCTAATGACACATGATGAGGTGGTTACTTTATTTCATGAGTTTGGCCACTGCTTACATCACTTACTAACCAAAGCAACGTATCCTGCTGTATCAGGTATCAATGGTGTACCATGGGATGCTGTTGAGCTACCCAGCCAATTTATGGAAAATTGGTGCTGGCAAGAAGAAGCAATTAAGCTTATTTCCTCTCATCACTTAACCAAGAAAAAGCTTCCTAAAGCATTACTAAATAAAATGATTAAAGCAAAAAACTTTCACTCTGCTTTGATGATGCTAAGGCAATTAGAGTTTTCTTTATTTGATTTTCGCTTGCACTGTCAAACAGCTCAAGAAACACCAGTATTTATCCAGCAATTACTCGACACGGTTAGAGCTGAAGTTGCTGTTATTCAAACACCCGAGTTTAATCGATTCCAACATAGTTTTTCCCATATTTTTGCTGGTGGCTATGCAGCGGGTTATTACAGTTACAAATGGGCAGAAGTATTATCCAGTGATGCCTTTTCACTTTTTGAAGAAAAAGGTATTTTCGACGAACACTCAGGAAAAACTTTTTTAAAACATATTCTGCAGCGTGGTGGTGAAGCAGACATTGCCAAGCTTTATAAAAAGTTCCGTGGGCGTGAAGCAACCATTGATGCTTTGCTCCGACACAATGGTATTGGCTAATAATTTTAAATCCACCCTAGCCCTCCTTATTCTAAGGAGGGAACGTGCTATGAATGCTTGATACAAAGCTTAAAAACAACCCCCCTTTGATTCAAAGGGGCGGCCGAGCTAAAGCGGGGCGGGGGATTTAAAAGAAGCTATTTATTTTTATAGCACGTTCCTTCCTTAGGATAAGGAAGGAACGTGCTATAAAAATTTGATCCCAGCTATAAAGCTTAGAAAAACAGATGAAAAGCTTAATCATCTTGGTTTCGAAGCTTACTCTACACACTAATCAATCGACTTCTAAACGTCCCGGCAAAGCACAAATAAGCGGAATTAAAAAATATAAAACAATAGATAGATAAGTTGAAACAAAACCTAATAGAATCGCTATTAAATAAAGTCCAGCTCCTAAATAGCTCTTGATAACTGATTGTCTAACTGCTGTATGTTCAGCACGGCTACAATCAATTAAACAACCGTAATAAGTAGCATAAGCCCGCATAGTACCAAAGCAAAGTGCAGCAAACATCATGACCACCCCGAAAAAAGCAATCGCAACTAAACTGTCAGGATACTCACCTACAACAGAAGTCGGAAAAGGCATAAAAGCTAAAATTAAAAGTAAAAGTAATAAACAATTAAGCCAGAGAAAACCTCTATCTGTTCGCTTTAAACTGCTAAACAGTTGATGATGATTAATCCAATAAACAGCGATATTTAAAAAACCAATTACATAGATTATTATTTTTGGTGCCAATGCTAGCAACGCTTGCCATAAGGCTAAATTTGAGCGACTACTAAGTAAAGGGGTATGCAAGTCAAGCGCTAACAACGTCACGATGATAGCGAAAACACCATCACTAAAAGCCTCGACACGGCTAGTAGTATAATCGCCGGAACAAAGTAGTTTTTTCAATAGCATTGAATAAATCAGCCCTAAAAAATATCAACCCAAACATAAGGGGCTCTTTCAGAATCTATGAGTTAAGCAAAGTGTGACTTGTAGCCTTGACGAAGCGTAGCGCAGTCAAGGGCTAAGTATGCTTGCAAAGCCTTACCTTGACTACGTTCGGCGTTGCCGAACTGCGTCAAGGCTACAGCATCGTCGGCTACTTACTCATACATTCTGAAATAAACCTAAACATAATAAGCGGTTAGCAAGTTTTTAGCCAGGAAAAACTGCTTGAAATAGCTCTAACCAAACTATTTATTCGATTTAGATTTTACTAAAGTTCGATATAACCAATAACAAATTAGCAACGTTACAAAGATACTCAATACATTACCAATTGGCATAAAATGTGGGCCAACTATACTCAAAGCATTTGCATTGCGCTCAATAGCAAAAGGAATCGCTAACACAACCCCCATCACCGAAGCACCTGCAACCATACCACAAGCTAGCATCAAAGTTCGCTGCATCTGCCTGCGCACCGGCTTTGTATGCATACTATCCTCACCTTGACGACGCACCAAAACTTTGTGCGCAATATAGTTAACTAAACCACCAATAACGACAGGAGTTGAGCTAGCTAATGGTAAGTAAACACCTAGACCAATTGATAAAACTGGTAAGCGTTTACCACGTTTTTTTAAGTATTCATCAATAAAAATAGCCACTACAGCAACCAAGCCTCCCGTAATAATTTCTGGCCAAGGGAGGTTATGTTTAAATACACCATCTAATACAGCAGCCATTAACCCAGCTTGCGGCGCTGCTAGCATATCAGCACGCGGCATATTAGGGCGCGGAAAAATACCCCCTATCCCATAAGCGTGAAATAACATCTGCAATACAGGAGTAATTACTAGTGCGGCAACTATCACACCTAGCACTAAAATCACCTGCTGCTTCCACGGGGTTGCGCCAACTATTTGCCCAGCTTTAAAGTCCTGTATTGTGTCATTAGCAATACAAATCATCGGCCCAATCAAAGCACAAGTCATCACCACAAATCCGGCCAACTCTAGTTCTCTGGCATGATTTAACTTACTAACAATAGAAAAAATAATAAGTGTAATGATTGAAAAAACCATGATTGCAGAAACTAAAATTCCTGAGGCTGGATTATTTGTTGAACCAATTAGCCCAGCAAAGTAAGCAGAAATAGCCGCAAAAAGGAAACCGCCAAATAAAATAAATAAAGAACCCACCACAGCAAAAACAACATGAGTCACCGCACTAATTTGCAAGGCTTGCGCATCAATTCCTCTATAAAGAAAAATAAAGCTACCAACAACTAATATAGAAATAAGGATTAGTACTAAATTAATAGGAATATCACGCTCAGTACGAGGCAAATTACCACCTTCCGTACCTTTCTCATGTTTTAAAGTGACAAAGGAGTCTTTTATGCCATCGTAAAGTGGTTTAATTAACGTAACAATTGTCCATAAACCACCAACCAACATTGTACCAACACCAATATAACGAATATAGTGACTCCAAATAAAACCTGCCGCATCCAAACCTGATAGACCATGTAAGCCATGGGCAGCACTTAAAATTGGAGCACCAATTACCCAAGCAATAACAACACCAATAAGCACACTTAGCGCCACATTAATCCCAATAATGTAGCCTGCTGCTAATAAGGCTGGTGAAAAACCCAAGCCCAGACCAAACAACACCCCTCCTTTCGTTGTCCAAGCTGAAAAATAGGAACCTAGTAACTTAAATCCACTCTGAAAAAGATTCACCAAACCACCAACCAAACCACCAAACATTAGTGGCTTAACATCTGACTCCGCTTTACTGCTTGCCTTTAAAACAGCACCAATAGCAGTACCTTCTGGAAAGCGTAAACCAGGCGTATTAATCAATACCCGGCGAATAGGAATACTAAATAACATCCCCATAAAACCACCAAGCAATGCAATAAAGAAAGTTCCCCAAAAATGAAAGTAATGCCAATAGTGAACTAATAATAATGCTGGTAATACGAACGCAACCCCAGAAGCCGTTGCCTCACCAACAGAGGCGGCAGTTTGCACAATATTATTTTCTAGCACATTCGAGCGTTTAAAAAAACGTAAGACGCCCATTGATATTACTGCTGCAGGAATCGATGCAGAAACCGTTGTTCCCACCTTAAGGCCTAAGTAAGCATTCCCCGCACAAAGGATAATGACTAAAATAACGCCCAGTATCAGTACCTTAAGCGTAATTTCTGGAAGGTTTTGTTCTGGACCAATTAAAGGGACGACCTTTTTAGGTGGTTTGTTCATTATCGCTCCTAATAGGTTAATTCATTTTTAACAAAAACAATTTAATGCACTGTTTTATTTTTATCTGTTGCCCCATCACTCCCTCGATGTTTTTTTACGAATACTTCTGTAAAAACAAGCATAACGCTCACTCGCACGTACTCTACTACCTCCTCAAAAGCAGCAAGGTCTTCTTCGCTCTGTTCATCTAGGTTTTTGTAATCAAGCTTGGCGATCTCAGCTAAATCTTGTAAAGGTTCTTTTAACTCTTCAACGCTATTAAAATTAAACCCCGTTAATCCCAAACCTGATAAAAAACCTTGGCACCAATCTGTCAACGCTTTACCCCGCTTAACTAAAGACTCATCATCACCAGGCAACAACAACTCAAATCCAAAGTCTTCACCACGTAACTGCAGCGAAGTCTCAGCAAACAACCCAGATAGACCCTCTTCAATATTAAGGTCAGGAAATAACGCAGATTGCCAAGCATTCCCTTCCTCTGAATTCACACATAACCAGCCAGCCATCAAACCGTGCACTTCTTCTGGTGACATTGAAGCTTTCATTGTCATCAAACTACGCTCCACATCTAAATAAGTAAAATTTTGCTCTGTCATTAGTTTGCACCCACACTAAATCGTTTATTATCTTCTAATCGCAGTGCTGTTAAAGCACTACCCCAAACACAGCCCGTATCAAGAGCCTGTATATTAGGCACAGCAACTTGCCCAGCTAAAGCTGCCCAATGGCCAAATACAATCTGAATTGAAGCATCTATTTTCCTTGGTAATTCAAACCAAGGTAATAGCTCCTTAGACTGTGTGCCAACAGGCCCTGTTTCTGTTAAGTCTAACTGGCCATCCCTGGTTAAATAACGCATGCGAGTCAATGCGTTAACTATAAAGCGCCAACGTGCTTCGCCTTGCAAAGAGCCATCCCACTTTGCTGGCTGATCACCGTACATTGCTGCAAATAAAAGCTGTGGAGACTCTCTTAATATTACCATTACTTCTTGAGCCAAAACCTGTGCGTACGATAAGTCCCAATGTGGATAAATACCAGCATGAGTCATTACTGTATTAAATGATGGGTCATAATGTAGCAAAGGCTGTTGCCTCAGCCAATCCAATAAGCCTTGGCCATCTTCAGCTTGTAACACATCGTTAAATGTATCATTGGACTGCATCGAACAGTTACCATAAGCTACCGCCAATAAGTGTAAATCGTGATTACCCAAAACAACTTGGCTTACTTTCGTATATTTTTTTACTAAACGTAACACACCAAGCGAATCTGGCCCACGATTAACCAAGTCACCAACAAACCACAACCGATCTTTATTAACGTCAAACTGGATAAGTTTAAGCAAGGCTTTTAATTCATCACAACAACCTTGCACATCACCAATGACATAGGTACTCATAGGTAGGCCTTAGTGGAACTTATTTGGTACGGCAAGAGTAAATGGAGCAATGGTTGCTTCAAAATATTGACCATCATCAGCGATAAGCTGATAACTGCCCTGCATTGTACCAATTGGCGTATCTAGCACCGTCCCACTACTGTATTGATAAGCCTCACCTGGTTCTAAATGAGGTTGCTCACCTACCACTCCATCACCCTGCACTTCGTAGGTTTTGCCTTCTTGATTAGCAATAATCCAGTGCCTGGTTAATAATTTTGCAGCTAAAGAGCCTGTGTTAATAATTGTAATGGTATAAGCAAAGACATAATGATCGTCTTGAGGATTAGACTCATCTTCTAGATAAACAGTTTCAACGCGAATTTCGACGTTATATTTAATTTCTTCGCTACTCATAAAACAACTTATTGACAGGATTAATGGAGCAGAATACCTGAAACTTACTCGTTAAAGCAAGGGAATTATTGACCAGTTACATTAACCAAGCTCACATAGTCAGCAACGCTTAGCTGCTCCGCACGGCTAGTTGGTGAAATACCAGCAGCAAACAGCTGCTCATCTGTCACCATATCCTTTAACGCATTGTGTAATGTTTTACGCCGTAGACTAAACGCTTGTGCAACAAGCTTTGCTAACCCTTGCTCATCTTTCGCTAATTGCTGCTCCTTAACACGAGGAACTAGGCGCATCACAGCAGACGTGACCTTAGGGGCTGGCTTGAAAGCTTCAGGTGGGACAGTAAAGAGTTCGGCTACTTCAAAATAATACTGCATCATTACTGATAAACGTCCATAAGCCTTAGTACCAACCTTAGCAACGATGCGATCGACCACTTCTTTTTGCAGCATAAAAAACATACTGGAAATAAGTTCACCATACTGAGCTAAATGAAAAAGTAATGGTGTAGAGATGTTATAAGGTAGGTTACCAATCAACTTAAGCTTTTGACCAGTTGGACATAGCTCAGCAAAATCAACTTGCAACACATCTTGATTGTGAACAACTAACTCTCCTAAACCCTCACAATGCGCTTTTAACTTAGGAATAATATCGCGATCTAATTCGATAGCTTCTAGATGGTTTAACTTTGTTAATAAACGCTTAGTTAAAGCACCTAGTCCTGGGCCAATCTCAATCGTTGGCCCGTCTGAAGTATCAGTTGCTACTGCCGCGATAATTGCTTCTATCACAGTAGTATCAACTAAAAAGTTCTGCCCAAAACGCTTACGCGCCCTATGGTTAGTTGGTTCTGTCATGGTTGCTTACTTGCGCTAAATAATGAAGCATTATTCTATCAATAAGCAAACAAAACACCAGCTTGTTTATTTACTAAAGCTTGCTTGGTTTAACTTAATCGGTCAGCACCAACCACTTAACCAACCCCTCTTGTCTGCTAAGTGGTGGGCTGAAACCGACTTGTTTTTATTATCCTGGTGGTCTTTTACTACCTATAAAGTTAAAGAGGCTTTATTCATTACTGATAGTTTCAAAAGTTAAATCGACCCCCTCTTTAATATGGAGCTGAGCTTCTCTCCGCAAATCTACAGTAATCATAGCTAATGCTCTTTATAGTAAGGTAAATTCCAACTTCATTATCAACTAACACTGCTATTTAATTTAAAACCTAATAGGTACTAAGTATTCATCAATACGATCTTCATAAAGCTTTAAGCGCTTATAAAGCCGTAACAAAGAAGACTTCTGATCCTCCTTGAACAAATATTCTAGCCCGTGGTCTTCGAGTACTTTATCAAGCTTACGAATCGACATCTTTAGCATTCTTGCTAACTCACGTTTAGTCATCGCATGGTTTAACAATAGTTCCTGCAAAATTGTCCCGATCAATTCATCTTCTGTCATGTCGTCGTCAATCATCTGCCTGCTCCTTGTTCTTTGTAGTTCACTCTACTCAGCCCAGCCCACACAAAGCCGACTCCTCGTTATTTTGCTAACTAGCAAAATTAGCAAAAACCCTGATTAACTTTACGAAGCCAAAACAAAGCCAGCATGAAGCACTGCATAAACAACAGCGCCTCAAACCCAGCTTTAAAGGTGGCAATGATAAAGTTGAAATTGGTTAATTCAACAAAAAGAAAAGTAAATGTACTAACAGTGCTAATGATTGATCGTGTAAGAATTAGTTCCATTAAACTTCCCTTCCTTTACTCTTAAATCAAATATTTATGAAGCAATAGGAAGGATTCTCAAACACGGTTTTTGTTGTTATGATATCGATCTGAGGTAGCCGGTCTGTAGCCTATTACCTCTTGAAGCCATCATAAGTTGCAGCTTGTGGTGGCTTTTTTGTTTATGCAAATTTTCAATGAAATTCATAAAGTAAAGTTAAAGTACCTACATAATTCGTGCATTACAAGTAATATTTTTTCACTAACAACACACAAAGTTGTTTTAAGGGTTCCCGTGGTTATGCATATACATATCAATCCTTGGATATCACCCCTAAGGCCTGACTAACAACTAAACAAACCCATCACTCACTCTTAACTTCTTCTCTAGGGGTAATTCGCACACAGCCATGAAAGAACATAGATTTGCCAGGAAACTTCAGGCCTCTTACTAGAGGCGAACTTCCATTAATTTTAGAAAATCGCTCATCTTCAGCAAACAAAGTATCAATATCATTACGAATACCTTGCTTACCATTTACATGAAAGAAATCAAACTCATTATCCTTTAGAGATAGAGCGTTATTTTGTCTGTAAAAACCAACTTCAGTACTTAGAAAAACCTTTAAAATTCTAAATGGCACTCTATTGTACCTGTCTCACCGCATAATATCTTAAATTAATTATGCTAATCAATCTAAAAAATTATTTATACCTCAAATTTTTCTCCTCTCAAAATAAATTATTAACTTTTAGGTAATAGCAATTATATCTCGTTAATAAGAACAAGAATGATCTATCCTAAAACCCTATGAAGCCTTATTATTCACTTCAACTTAAGTATCTAGGTGATCCGCTCCACTGGTCATCAATTTCCACTAAAACAGCTGATACGAGCCTTAGGCACGATTCAGTATTAGGGAAAATTCCAACTGTATGCGTCCTTCTTTTTACCTCTCTGTTTACGCGCTCAGCTATGTTACTGGTTCTTAATCTTTTTTGATGCGGCCTGTCAAAGTTCATCACTACTAAGCCCTCCGGTATATTCACTTCCAACCAAGAAGAAAGCTCTGGTGCTGTTTGCTGATATTTATCTACCGCCATAGCCAATAGTCTTTCCGACTCATGAATGTTTGAGGCATTAAATATAGCTGTAATCTCCTCAGCTACTGGTTCCTTCATTGAGCGCTTTGGTATGTGAGCCTGAGCATTTTGCTGCAAATGAAATTGGCAGCGTTGCCAAGGAACACTGGGGAACACAGCTCTTCTAGCGGCTTTTAGGCCAGTATGAGCGTCGCTAGTAATCAACTCAATACCATGTATACCTCGCTCAACCAACTGCTGAAGAAAATCACGCCAATGTACCTCAGCCTCTGATAACGCAACAGAAACACCTAGCACTGTTCTCTTGCCGGTTGATTCATCAAAGCCATAGGCTATCAATACCGCACAGTCTTGTACTGTGCCGCTAGTGCGCACCTTCTCATAACGTGCATCTAGCCAAAGATATTTTATCTTTCCTAACGGCTTATTTCGCCATTTCTTTAAATCTTCATCCAACAATTTAGCGCAACGGCTTACCTCTGTGCTTGAAATATCTGTTCCACAGAGTTGCTTTAGCACCTTTTCAACTTTGCGCGTGGAAACCCCATGCACATACATTTCAGCGACAGCCAGCTTAAGTGCTCTATCAGAGCGTACACCTCGCTCTAAGACTGATGGATAGAAGGCTTCATTGGAGTCTCTAACCTGCGGTATCTGTAGCTCAAGCTGACCTTGACCTGTGTTAATTAACCTTGGTTTAAAGCCGTTCGCATATCCGTTTCTATCGCCAGTTCGCTCATAAGGACTGGCATTTAAATGGCGCTCCCTTTCTATTAACATAGCCTCATTCATCAACCTGGAGACAAGCTTAGGTAAAGCTTCAAACCCCTCCATCGCTAAAACATGTATGGCTTCTTCGATTAAGTTCTCATTTTTATAGCAGCTCATTGTCATTCCTCTTTTTTGGTTAAGT
This sequence comes from Gammaproteobacteria bacterium, assembly GCA_965196985.1. Classification (GTDB taxonomy): domain Bacteria; phylum Pseudomonadota; class Gammaproteobacteria; order UBA12402; family UBA12402; genus 2-12-FULL-35-23. The sequence continues at coordinate 89,477 of CBDALO010000034.1, forward strand.
TTACCTTAAAAGGAATTTCTAATCTGACTGAGTCGCCTGCTTATTTTCAGCAAGTCAATGGAATTTACAGAAAGGATGGCGCACTAGCCCTTTAGACACTGATAAAGAACAGTATCCCTTAAAGAATAAATAAACTTTTCATTTAATATGTAATCTTTAAATCGAGCAAATAGGTTTTTAATTTTTTTCAAGCTCTTTTAAAGTAAAACGACTCTCGTTGGTTTTTGGCCAGTTATAAAAAAACGGCTTCATCTGGATAGAATAGTAAATCGGTTGCAACTTATCATAGTGTGAAAGTCGCATAAAAATAGGAGCATTAACCCTAATCTTATAGTCATCTAAAAAAATACGTG
>CBDALO010000035.1:2500-4063 GCA_965196985.1 Gammaproteobacteria bacterium
ACTAAGCTTGCAAGAATCATCTAGAATTGGCCATAACCATCAAACAGTATCTAAATCAAGATAGAAACTCGAGAAGAGAAAAGATAGGCCTTACCAGAACCTAAAACTACCATCTTGAACAGACCAGAAAGATCCAACACCGAACAGAACCATCAAGAGCAATAAAAAACCTGGCTAGAGCCATCTGTAACTGGCCATAACCATCAAGCAGCATCTAAATCAAGATAGAAACTGGAGAAGATAAATTAAAGGTCTTACCAGAACCTGAAACTACCATCTTGAAGAGGCCAGAAAGATCCAACACCGAACAGAACCATCAATAGATACATTGCACCCACCTAAGCCATCAAAAAGCAGCCACAATAATCTTGAACTGGAAAAAACCATCTACAACTGTCCAGTAACATCAAGCAGCATCTAAATCAAGATAGAACCTCGTTAAGAGAAGAGATGGGTCGTACCAGAACCTACAACTACCATCTGTAACAAGCCGGAACAATCCAACACCGAACAGAACCATCAAGAGCAATAAAAAACCTGGCTAGAGCCATATGTAACTGGCCATAACCATGAAGCAGCATCTAAATCAAGATAGAAACTTGAGAAGATAAATTAAAGGTCTTACCAGAACCTAAAACTACCATCTTGAACAGGCCAGAAAGATCCAGCACCGAACAGAACCATCAATAGATACATTGCACCCACCTAAGCCATTGAGAAGCAGCCACAACAATCTTGAACTGGAAAAAACCATCTAGAACTGTCCAGGACCATCAAGCAGCATCTAAATCAAGATAGAAACTGGTGAAGAGAAAAGTTGGGTCGGACAAGAACCTACAACTACCATATGTAAAAGGCCGGAACAATCCAACACCGAACAGAACCATCAAGAGAAATATAAAACCTGACAGAACCATCTAAAAGAAACAACAACTATTTTGAACAGGCCAGAACCGTCTAGAAAAGCGTAGAGAACTATCAAGAGCCATGATAAATTTGCAAAAACCATCAAAAAGCGGGAGAACTATTTTCAACGGACAGAACCATCTAGATTTGGCCATAACCATCAAGCAGCATATAAATCAAGAAAGAATTGGAATAAAAATCCGCATGTTAGGCCACAATGTACAACTACCGGCGAGAACAAGTCAAAAGAACCAAATACCGTAGAGAACTCGGAAGAGCCATACTAAATTTGCAAGTACCATCGAAAAGGAGGCAAAACTATCTAGAACTGGCTGGAGCCATCTATAACTGGCCATCACCATCAAGCAGCATCTAAATCAAGATAGAACTGGATAAGAGAAAAGATAGGTCCTACAAGAACCTACCCCAACCAGCTTTAACAGGCCAAAACAATCCAACACCGAACAAAATCATCATTAGCTACATTTAACCCGCATAAACCATTGAAAGGCAGGCACAACTATCTTGAACTGGTTAGAGCCATCTGTAACAGGCCATAACAATCAAGAAGCATCTAAGTCAATATAGAAACTTGAGAAGATAAATTAAAGGTCTTACCAGAACCTAAAACTACCATCTTCAACATGCCAGAAAGAT
>CBDALO010000036.1:0-2469 GCA_965196985.1 Gammaproteobacteria bacterium
AAAAGTTTTCTTGAGAGGATCGATGTTTTTAAGTAACCAACGTTAAAAGCTTAGATTGAGTCGTTGCAAATGACTACGTATTTTTGAAAAATTAACAGTAAATCAAAAGAATAAATGCTTGTTTTTATGTAACTCGCTACTATTCTTTGATTTAATGAATTTTTGAGTGAATTTCATAGAGTATTTTTGAGAGAATCAATGGTTCTTAAGTAACAACCATTAAAAGCTTAGTTAGAGTTATTGCAAATGCCAAGGTATTTCTGACAAAATTAGCAGTAAATCAATCGATTTAAAGCTTGAATTTATTGCAAATTTGTAATTCAGGTTGATTTCAAGTATTTTTATGTGAATTTAATCGATCATTTTTGCGAGAGTCAATGTGTTTAAATTAATCACTGTTTAAAGCTTACTTAGAGTCAGTGCAAATGAGAAGGTATTTCTGAAAAAAATTAGCAGTAAATCAAAAGAATAACAGCTTCTTTTCATTGCAACTCTTTACTTAACGTTGCTTTTAAGCATTTCTATGCGATTTCAATCGACCAATTTTGAGAAAGTCAATGTGGTTTTTAAAAAAACACTGTTGTAAACTTAGTTAGAGACACTGCAAGTGACAAGGTATATCTGAATAATTAGCAGCAAATCAATAGAATAAAAGCTTATCCCTAACACTAACCCACACCCTAATCCTAAACTCAACCCTATCCTTTATCCTCACCCTAACCCTAACCCTAACCCTAACTCTAAACCTAACCCTAACCCTAACCCTAACCCTAGCCCTAACCCTAACCCTAACCCTAACCCTAACCCTAACCCTAACCCTAACCCTAACCCTAATCCTAACCCTAACAGTAGCCCTAACCCTAACCCTAACCCTAACCCTAACCCTAACCCTAACCCTAACCCTAACCCTAACGCTAACCCTAACCCTAACCCTAACCCTAACACTAATCCTAAACCTAACCCTAACCCTAACCCTAACCCTAACCCTAACCCTAACCCTAACTCTAACCCTAACCCTAACCCTAACCCTAACCCTAACCCTAACCCTAACCCTAACCCTAACCCTAAACCTAGCCATAACCTTGACCCTGACCCTAACCCTAACCCTAACACTAACCCTAACCCTAACACTAATCCTAACCCTAACCCTACCCCTAAACCTAACCCCAACCCTAACCCAAACCCTTATCCCAACCTCAACCCTATTCCTTATTCTAACCCTAACCATGACCCTAACCCTATCCCTAACCCTAACCCTACCCCAAACCCTAACCTTAACTCTAACCCTAACTCTAACCCAAACCGTAGCCCTAACCATAAATTTTATTTTATTTTATTTTATTCTCTTCTATTTTATTTTATTTTAATTCATTTTATTTTATATAATCTAATTTCTTCTTAATATATTCTATTCTATTCTATTTGATTTCTTTTCATTTTAATTTACCTTGTTCTATTCTAATTCATTTTATCAAATATTATTTTATTTATTTTTATTTTATTTTGTTTCAGTTTTCTCTAATTTTATGCTATGTTACCTCAAACCCTAGCCTCAACCCTTTCCCTTGTCCTCAACCAAGCCCTAACTCTAACCTTTACCCTAACACTAACATTAACCCTAACCCTAACCCTAACCCTAACCCATACCCTAACCCTAACCCTAACCAAAACCCTAATCCTAACCTCAACCTTATCCCTTACCCTAGCATTTACCCTAACCCTAACCCTAGCCCTAACCTTAACCCTAACCCTAACCCTAATCCCAACTCTAAAAGTAACCCTAACCCTAATCCTAGCCCTAACCCTAACCTTAACCCTAATCTCAACCCTAGCCCTAACCCTAGCCCTTACCCTAACGCGAACCCTAACCCTAACCCTAACCCTAACCCTAACCCTAACCCTAATCCTAACCCTAACCCTAACCCTAACCCTAACCCTAACCCTAACCCGAGGCCTAACCCTAACCCTAACCCTATCCCTAACCCTAACCAAACCCTAACCATAGCCCTAACCCTATCCCTAACCCTAACCCTACCCCAAACCCTAACCCTAACTCTAACCCTAACTCTAACCCTAACCCTAACCCTAACCCTAACCCTAACCTTAACCCTAACCCTTCCCCTAACCCTATCCCTAACCCTAACCCACACCCTAGTCCTAACCTCAACCCTATTCCTTATTATAACCCTAACTATGACCCTACTCCTATCCCTAACCCTAACCCTACCCCAAACCCTAACCCTAACTGTAACCCTAACCCTAACCCTAACCCTAGCCCTAACTCTAAATTTTATTTTATTTTATTTTAGTCTCTTCTATTTTATTTTATTTTAATTCATTTTATTTTATATAATCCAATTTCTTCTTAATATATTCTATTCTATTCTATTTGATTTCTTTTCATTTTAATTTACCTTGTTCTATTCTAATTCATTTTATCAAATATTATTTTATTTTTCTTTTTACCCT